>NZ_JANADO010000001.1:7200000-7800000 GCF_024199845.1 Bradyrhizobium sp. CCGB12
CGCTCCTGACCGAGCTCGCCAAGGACAAGCGCTTCCAGCTCGTTGGCATCAACTACAAGGACGCGGCCGACAACGCGCGGCGCTTCCTCGGGCGCTACGGCAACCCGTTCGGCCGCGTCGGCGTAGATGCCAACGGCCGCGCCTCGATCGAATGGGGCGTCTATGGCGTGCCGGAGACCTTCGTCGTCGGACGCGAGGGCACCATCGTCTACAAGCTGGTCGGACCGGTCACGCCGGACAATCTGCGCACCGTGTTGCTGCCGCAGATGGAGAAGGCGTTGAAGGCGGGGAGCTAACCAAGTCCGTCATTGCGAGGAGCTCTTGCGACGAAGCAATCCAGAGTCCCTCCCCGGAGGCATTCTGGATTGCTTCGCTTCGCTCGCAATGACGAGCTGAGAGAGTCTACCCCTTGCTCACATCGCCCGCCTCGGCCTCGCTCGCCTCCAGCGACGCCGGCTCGAGATGGTAGCGCTTGATCAGCGGCATCTGGATCATGCCGAAGATGGCGGTCAGCGGAAGGACGCCGAAGACCTTGAAGTTCACCCAGAAATCCGTGCTCTGGGTGCGCCAGATGATCTCGTTCAGCACCGCCATGCCGGCGAAGAACAGCGCCCAGCGCAGCGTGAGGATGCGCCAGCCCTGCGGCGTCAGGTTGAACATCTGGTCGAACATGACCGCGATGAAGGAGCGGCCGAACAGGAGGCCGCCGCCGAGGATCGCGGCGAACAGGCCGTAGATGATGGTCGGCTTGACCTTGATGAAGGTCTCGTCGTGCAGCACCAGCGTCAGCGTGCCGAACACCAGCACGATCACGCCCGTCACGATCGCCATGACCGGGATGTGGCGCGTCACCACATAGGAGGCGGCCAACGCCGCCACGATCGCCACCATGAAGGCGCCGGTCGCGGCGAACAGATTGAACTTCGCGTTCACGAAGAAGAACACGAGCAGCGGACCGAGCTCGGTCGCGAGCTTGAACAGCGGATGCGGCTGGGACTTGTCCATTCTCTCTTCCGTCTCTCCCATCCTTCGAGACGACCGCTTCGCGGTCTCCTCAGGATGAGGACCTCATGTGTGGCACAACCTCGTCCTGAGGAGCGCGCTTGCGCGCGTCTCGAAGGACGACGCTATTCGATTCCGGCGATCGCCCTGGCGAAATCGCGCGCGGTGAACGGCGCGAGATCGTCGACGCCTTCGCCAACGCCGATGAAATGCACCGGCAGTTTGAATTTCTCCGCGAGCGCCACCAGAATGCCGCCGCGGGCGGTGCCGTCGAGCTTGGTCATGACGAGGCCGGTGACCCCGGCGGTGCGATGAAAGGCCTCGACCTGCGACAGCGCGTTCTGGCCGACGGTGGCATCCAGCACAAGCAGCACGGCATGCGGCGCAGTGTCATCCACCTTGCGGATCACGCGCACGACCTTCTCGAGCTCGTTCATCAGCTCGGCCTTGTTCTGCAAGCGGCCGGCGGTGTCGATCAGGAGCACGTCGATGCCCTGCTCCTTCGCCGCGGTCAGCGCGTTGAAGGCGAGGCTCGCCGAATCCGAGCCCTGCGCGCCTGATATGACCGGCGTCTTCGTGCGTTCGCCCCAGACCTTGAGCTGCTCGATGGCTGCTGCGCGAAACGTGTCGCCTGCGGCCAGCATCACCTTGCGGCCTTCGGATGCGAACTTTTGCGAGAGTTTTCCGATGGTCGTAGTCTTGCCGGAGCCGTTGACGCCGACCACGAGGATGACGAACGGCTTCTTGCCCGCGTCGATATCGAGCGGCTTCGCCACCGGCGCCAGCACCTTCTCGACCTCGGTGGCGACGACGTCCTTGACCTCGTCCGCCGAGATCGCCTTGTCGTAGCGGCCCGTGCCGACGGCGTCCGCGATCCGCACCGCGACTTGCGTGCCGAGATCGGCGCGCAGCAGCACGTCCTCGATGTCGTCGAGCATGGCGCGGTCGAGCTTGCGCTTGGTGACGAGATCGGCGACCGCGGTCCCGAGCGAGGACGACGTGCGCTTCAGCCCATTGGACAGGCGGCGCCACCAGCTCAGCTTGGGGGTCTCGGAGGTATCGTTCATGGCGGGGGTGTGTTAGCCGTTCCGGCGATTAAACGAAAGTCTTGCAATTGCTCGATGTTCCCGAATTGACCGCAGACGAGATCCTGGCGCGCGTGCTCCATCGCGACGGCTTGATGCTGGTCATCGACAAGCCGGCCGGCCTGCCGGTGCATCGCGGCCCCAAGGGCGGCGCCAACCTCGAGGCCTCCTTCGAGGCGCTCCGTTTCGGCCTGCCGCGGCCGCCCGTGCTGGCTCACCGGCTCGACAAGGACACCTCCGGCTGCCTCGTGCTCGGCCGCCATCGCAAGGCGACGGCCTCGCTCGGCCTCCTCTTCAAGCACGGCAAGATCGGCAAGACCTACTGGACCGTGGTCGAAGGCGGCCCCACCGAAGATGAAGGCGTCATCGACATGCCGCTCGGCCGCCTCAATGCCGAGCGCGGCTGGTGGCAGAAGCCGGACCCGGACGGGCAGAAGGCGATCACCAATTGGAAGGTGATGGGCCGGGGCGAGGGCCTGACCTGGCTCGCCATGGAACCCGTCACCGGCCGGACCCATCAATTGCGGGTGCATTCGGCCGCGACCGGCTGGCCGATCTTCGGCGATAACATTTACGGCAACGGCCCGCGCTTCGGCGAGCCGCGCCTGCACCTGCATTCCCGCGAGATCGTGGTGCCGATCTCCCGGAACAAGGAGCCGATCCGCGTCGTCGCGCCGGCCCCGCTGCACATGCACGAAAAACTCCGCGCCTGCGGGTGGAATGGAGAGTAGCTGCCGCAAGGTCGGTGCACCTCTCCCGCCTGCGGGAGAGGTCGGCGCGTCCCGGGCGATGCGAAGCATCGTCCTGCGCGCCGGGTGAGGGTTCTCTCCTCTAGGGGTTGTCCCATTGCGGAGACACCCTCTTCCCAACCCTCCCCCGCAAGCGGGGGAGGGAGCGCCAGCTCCGCCGCGGCCGCGCCTCGTCTCATTGCGCCATGGTTTACGAAACGTTCAGCGCTCGCCTCTAATGATGGCGGTTGCTTAGAACAAGCTTCCGTAACCGCTCAGGACGAGCAGCGCGTGATGTCCAAGGCCGAGCTATCGATCATCGACGAGGTCGAATCCGCGATACGGATGGGCTCGCCGGAAAAGGGGCTGGAGACGGCCCGGCGCGTCACCGACCTGTTCCTGTCTTCCGCCGGCAGCTTCGACGACGAGCAGATTGCACTGTTCGACGACGTGCTCGAGCGGCTGATCGGCACCATCGAGCTGCGTGCCATTGCCGACATCGGCGCCCGCGTTGCACTCGCCGAGATCAGCGCCCAGCTCGCGCCGATCGCGCAGGCGCCTCCGTCCGTGATCCGCCGCCTCGCCAACCATGACGAGATCCGCATCGCCGGTCCCGTGCTGCAGGAATCCGCGCGCCTCGACGATGGCGAATTGGTGAAGATCGCATCATCCAAGGGCGAGCCGCATCTGCTCGCGGTCGCCGGACGCTGGTGGCTGAAGGAGATCGTCACCGACGCATTGCTGGCGCGCCGCTATCCCAGCGTCAGCCGGCGGCTTGCGGCCAATCCGGGGGCTCGGGTTTCAGGCAACGGATTTGCCGTCATCGTCGGACAGGCCGAAAGCGATCCGGACCTCGCAATCAGCGTCGGCGTTCGCGTCGATCTGCCGTCGGAGCTGCGCCGTCAATTGCTGCGTTCCGCGACGGATGCCGTGCGCACCCGCCTGTTGTCGCGCGCGCCGCCGCATCTGTTCGAGGAAATCCAGAACGCGATTGCCGCCGTGACCGTCGGCGTCGCGCGCGAGATGTCTGCCGTTCGCGATTTCGAAGGCGCCAAGCGCGCGATTGCAAATCTCAAGGCGGCCGGCCAGCTCAGCGAGGCGACACTGCTCGGCTTCGCCACACAGCGGCGCTATGAAGAGACCGCCGCTGCCCTGGCAGCACTGTCCGGATCGACCGTCGAGGTGATTCGCCCGCTGATGCAGAGCCTGCGCGACGACGGCCTCCTGGTGCCGTGCAAGGCAGCGCAGCTCAGCTGGGACACCACCGCCGCCGTGCTCGAAAGCCGTTTTGCGACAGGCGTGATGAAGCCGGCGGACCTTGCGCGGGCGCAGGGGCATTTTGCGAGAATGACGCCGGAGAACGCGCGGCGGACGCTCAGGTTCTGGCAGGTAAGGGCGTCGTAGCTTTCTTCCCCTCTCCCCTTGCGGGAGAGGGTGTCTCGCCGCGATAGCGGCGAGACGGGTGAGGGGTATCTCTCCGCGATTCCGACTCTCATTTGAATTCGCAGAAGCAACCCCTCATCCGGCGCTTCGCGCCACCTTCTCCCGCAAGGGGAGAAGGAAGAAAGCGGCGCGTTATACCGTCAGCCGCTCGCCGTCATGACCGGTGATCCTCAGCGGCACGACGCTGCCCACACGCTCGCCCACGATCGCCACCGGCAGATAATGCTCTGTCCGCCCCTGCCACTCGCTCTCGATCAGCACTTCGCGCGTTGCATCGATCTCCGCTTGCAGCCGCCGTCGCAACGCCGCCTCGCCAGCCGCACGCAGCCGCTTCGCACGTTCCCTGATCGCGCCGCCCGCAACCTGCGGCATTTTCGCGGCCGGCGTGCCCGGGCGCGGGGAATAGGGGAACACATGCAGGAAGGTGAGGCCGCATTCCTCGACGAGATCGAGCGAGCGTGAGAACATCTCATCCGTCTCGGTCGGAAAGCCCGCGATGATGTCGGCGCCGAAGGCGATGTCGGGGCGCAGGCGGCGGACCTGATCGCAGAACGCGATGGCGTCGCGCCGCGAATGCCGCCGCTTCATGCGCTTCAAGATCATGTCGTCGCCTGACTGTAGCGACAGATGCAGATGCGGCATCAGCCGCGAATCGTCGGCGATGGCATCCAAGAGATCGGCATCCGCCTCGATCGAGTCGATCGAGGAGATGCGCAGGCGCTTCAGCTCCGGCACGTGCCGCAAAATCTGCTTGGTCAGCATGCCGAGCTTGGGCGTGCCCGGCAGATCAGTGCCGTAGCTGGTGAGGTCGACGCCGGTCAGCACGATCTCGGCGTGACCGCGCTGGGCCAGAGCCCGCACTTGCTCGACCACCACGCCCATCGGCACCGAACGTGAATTGCCGCGGCCGAACGGGATGATGCAGAAGGTGCAGCGATGATCGCAGCCGTTCTGCACCTGCACGAACACGCGCGGCAGGCCCGCCGCAAAGCCGTCGATCAGATGCGGCGCCATTTCCGTGACCGCCATGATGTCACTGACGGCGATCTTCTCGCTGGCGCCGATGGCAAACGCATCGCGGGCCTCGCGCCAGGCTTCGCCGCGCATCTTGTCGTCATTGCCGACGACGCGATCGACCTCGGCCATGTCGGCGAACATCGCCGTTTGCGTCTGCGCGGCGCAGCCGGTGACGACGATGCGCACTCCGGGACGTTCGCGCTTCAATTTGCGGATCGACTGGCGCGCCTGCGCCACCGCCTCGTTGGTAACGGCACAGCTGTTGATGACGATGGTGTCGGAAAGGCCGGCGCCCTCCGCTTCGCGGCGAATCACCTCGGCCTCGAACGCATTGAGGCGGCAGCCGAAGGTGACGATGTCGACAGTCATCAGCCGACCGGCGCGAACAGCGCCGGATCGAAACTGCCCTCATATTCGAAGGTCGCGGTGCCCGTCATCAGCACATGGTCGTCGCGCTCGCGCCATTCGATGCCGAGCTTGCCGCCGGGCAGCGTGATCTCGACGTTGCGATTGGCGCGTTTCAGCCGCGCCGCCGCGACGGCCGTGGCACAAGCGGCCGAGCCGCACGCCTTGGTCAGGCCGGCACCGCGTTCCCAGGTGCGGATCGTGATGTGGTCGCGATCGACGATCTGGGCGAGGGTGACGTTGGCGCGCTCGGGAAAGATCGGATGGTTTTCGAGCAGCGGACCGAAGCGCTCGAGATCGTAGGCGTTGACGTCGTCGACCCAGAACACCGCATGCGGATTGCCCATGCTCACGACGGAGGGCGAATGCAGGATCGGATTGTCGATCGGCCCGATCTGCAATTCGATGTAGCGGGTGTCGCGAAACTCTTCCGCCAGCGGGATGTCCTGCCAGCCGAACTTCGGCGCGCCCATGTCGACGGTGTAGAGGTCGGGCGCGGGGCCCTGCCAGCAATTGAGCAGGCCTGCGGCCGTCTCGAACGTTGCCGTGGTCTGCCCGCCCTTTTCGAAGATACGACGCACGACGCAACGCATGCCGTTGCCGCAGGCGCCGGCTTCGGAGCCGTCATTGTTGTAGATGCGGATGAAGGCTTCGGTGCCGTCGAGCCGCGGCCTCTGCAGCACCATGAGCTGGTCGTAAGCCACGCCGCCGTTCGCGGACGCCACCGCGCGCGCGTCGTCCGGCGTGACCTTTGCCGTGGAATCGCGCATGTCGACAACGACGATCTCGTTGCCGATGCCGTTCATCTTGGCAAATGCGTGGTTGGCCAGCGCGCTCATGAAAATTCCCGAATTTCGCCCGTCTTATATGGCGATCCTTGCCGGCTTGGCCAGCGCTTTGCGGCAGGGCGCTCGGGAAGCCGCCATGACGTATCTGTCATGGGACGAATTCGGCGCTCGCGTGTTAGAACGGCGCCGCTCGTGCAAGCCGGGGGGGCGCGGCCGGGCGCAAAGCGGGAGTTTGGCCTTGGTGGGCAAGGTCTTGGTGCCCAAGGTCCTGGGGAGAATAAAATGATTAGGTTTCGTCGTCTCGCTCTGGCCGCGCTGATCCCGGCGGCGGCCATGTCGCTTGGTCTGTCCGCCGCTCGGGCACAAACTCCGAGCCCGGCGCCTGCCGCATCGGCAACCCCCTCGCCGGCCCCGTCGGCTTCGCCGGCGCCGGCCGCGAGCGCTTCGCCTGCGCCGGTGGCAACGCCTTCGCCGGCGGCCAGCGCCTCACCGGCACCTGCTGCGACGCCCTCGCCGGCAGCGAGCGCCTCACCCGCGCCGGCAGCAACGCCTTCGCCCGCAGCCAGTGCCTCACCAAGTCCGGCAGCGCCCCCGCCCGCGGCGGCCACCACCCCCGCCCCGGTACAGACCGCCGATCCCTTTGGCCTCGAGACCACGCTCGAGCCCAAGAAGGTCGTGATGGTCAAGGGCACTGCCAATTGGGACTCGGCCTTCGACACGCTGATCGACGCCTTCAAGGCGCTGAACGCGCTCCTGGACAAGCAGGGCATCAAGCGCGCCGGCAATTCGATGATCGTCTACACCTCCACCGACGACACCGGCTTCACCTTCCTGGCCGAGATCCCGGTCGAGCAGGATCCGAAGAACCTGCCCAAGGACACAAGCGTCGGCAAATCGCCGGAGGGCAAGGCGCTGAAATTCGTCCATCGCGGCTCCTACGACAACATGGACAACACCTATGAGGCGATCACCAATCACCTCGACGACAAGAGACTGGAAGCCAAGGACACCTTCATCGAGGAGTACCTCACCGATCCCCTGAAGACGGCCGAGGACAAGCTCGTGATCAATGTTTTCGTGCCACTGAAGTGACAATGATGAAAAAGCCCGCCGTACTCGCCGCCGCTTTCGCCACCGTCCTGCTGGCAGCGCCTGCGCTCGCCGACGACTTCCCCTCCGCGATTTCGGTGAGCGGCGAAGCCTCCGTATCCGCAGCGCCCGATCTCGCGCAACTCGATGCCGGTGTCGCCAATGACGCCAAGACGGCGAAGGAAGCTTCCGATGCCAACAACGCCGCGATGGGCAAGGTGCTGCTGGCGCTGAAGGGCGCCGGCATCGCCGAGAAGGACTACCAGACCTCGCGCCTGTCGCTGCAGCCGCAATACGGCCAGAACAAATCCACCGGTGCCTCGCCCGTGGTCGGCTTCCGCGCCTCCAACCGCGTCACCGTGAAGATTCGCGACGTGACCAAGGCGGCCGGCATCATCGACACGCTGGTCAGCGCCGGTGCGAACGACATCGGCAACATCTCCTTCGAGGTGACGCAGGCGTCAAAACTGCTCGACGACGCGCGCGAGCAGGCGGTCGCGGACGCCCGCCGCAAGGCCGAGATCTACGCCAGGGCCACCGGTGTGACGCTGGGCGCGCCGCTCAGCGTCACCGAGGGCGGCGGCCCGGTGCCGCTGTTCAAGGGCCGCATGGCCACCGCTCCAATGGCCGCAGGCGCCGCGGTCGCGCCGGGCGAGGAGACGCTGTCGGTGACGGTGAATGTGAGCTGGGCGATCAAGCCCAAGGAGCAATAACTCTCGTGTCCCGGACGCGCTGCAGCGTGAAACGCTGCTGCGCAGAGCCGGGACCCAGAGAGCAACACGGTACATTGCCGCAGTATGGGCCCCGGCTCTGCAGCGCACCGTCGAAGAGACGCTGCGCTGCGTCCGGGGCACGAGCGGTGTCCGTGGCGAGACTAAATCTCCACCACCTGCCCCGGCACCATCGCCACGAACCGCTCCTGCGGAATCTTCGCCGCATCCAGCGCCTCGACCAACGCCTTCGCGGGCGCATCGATCGCCTCGTCCGTCAGCTGGAACGTGCCGTGATGATGCCCGAGCGCTTCCTGCGCGCCGCAATCGTCTAGCGCCTTCACGGCATCTTCCGGATTCATGTGCTGGTCGCGCATGAACCAGCGCGGCTCGTAGGCGCCGATGGGGAGGATCGCCATGCGGAGCGGCCCGTGCTTCTCGGCGACGCGACGAAAATGCCTGCCGTCGCCATAGCCGGAATCGCACACGATGTAGATTTTCCCCGCAGGCGTCTCCAGCACAAAGCTCGCCCACAGCGCCTTGTTGCGATCGAACATGCCGCGCGCCGTCCAGTGCCTTGTCGGGACCAGATGCACGGCAATGCCGCCGCCGAGCTCGACACGGTCGTGCCAGTCGAACGCTTCCACCTTGATCGTGGGATCGGTACTGCGCATCGTCACGTCGTTGCCGAGCGGGGTGACGACGCGCGGAGCAAAGTTTTTTGTGAGCCGCGACAGCGTCGCGATGTCCAAATGATCGTAGTGACCGTGCGAAACCAGCACGACGTCGATCTTCGGCAAACGATCGAAGGCGATGCCGGGATCATTGTGCCGCTTCGGTCCGGCCCAGGCGACCGGCGAGACCCGCATCGACCAGACGGGATCGACCAGGATATTGAGCCCGCCGGCCTGGATCAGCCAGCTGGCGTGGCCGACGAAGGAAAGCCGCACCTTTTCGCCGTCGACGCGCTCCGGCGGAGTATCGGCATAGGGGCTGGGCGCCCAGTCGGGCCAGTCCGCACGCTGCCCCCGGCCGCCCAATTGCCAACGCAGCACCTCGCCAAGCGATCGTGGCGGCGCCCCGTCCGGATCGAAGAAGTGCAGGCCGTCGAAATGGTCGGAGACCGGGCCGTCATAGGTTTTCATGCGGGACATCCAGAGGGAGGACACACCGACCAAGGCGCCGGCGCCGGCAAGCAGTCCGAAAACGCGGCGGCGGGTGATCGGCACGGCGGTCTTCAGCGATCGTAGCGGAGGCAGGTCATGACCTCCAATATGGGTGGAACCCAGGGAAAAGGAACCAGCTACCAAAAAATCCCGTGGTTTCAGGGCTTTGCCCTGGCAGGGTCGCCGAGGCATCCTAACTTTCCTTGACTTTTGGGCGTGAGCGGCGTTTAACCCCGCCACTTTCTCGGAAAGGCTTTCTTTTCGACCCGCCGACTGGCCCTGGAGGCCAGAGGTCAACGCCCGACAGCGCTGTGCGCCCTCGGGCGCAAAGGTGTTTGGACTTTCTTCTCCCTCGCCCCGCTCTTGCGGGGAGAGGGTCGGGTGAGGGGCTCTCTCCGCGTATGACGCGCGTGGATAGTTCCATACGCCCTCACCCGCCGCTCAAGGGAGCGGCGACCTCTCCCCGCAGGCGGGGAGAGGTAAAAAAGGACAACGGCATTGTTCGACAATCTGTCGGAACGGCTTGGTGGCATTCTCGATCGTCTGACGGGGCGCGGTGCGCTGACCGAGAAGGACGTCGACGCCGCGATGCGCGAGGTGCGCCGCGCGCTGCTGGAGGCCGACGTCGCGCTCGAAGTCGTGCGCAGCTTCACCGAGCGCGTCCGCGAGCAGGCGATCGGCGCCACTGTCGTCAAGTCGGTCACGCCCGGCCAGATGGTGGTCAAGATCGTCCATGACGAGCTGATCAACACGCTCGGCGCGGAAGGCCAGACCATCGACGTCAATTCCGTGCCGCCGGTGCCGATCATGATGGTCGGCCTGCAAGGCTCGGGTAAGACGACCACCACCGCAAAGCTCGCCCGCCGCCTGGTCCAGCGCGACAAGCGCAAGGTGCTGATGGCCTCGCTCGACGTCTATCGTCCGGCGGCGATGGAGCAGCTGGCCGTGCTCGGCCGCGACCTCGACATTCCGACCCTGCCCATCGTGGCGGGACAGCAGCCGCCGCAGATTGCGAAGCGTGCGCTCGAAGCCGGCAAGCTCGGCGGCTACGACATCGTGCTGCTCGACACCGCCGGCCGCACCACGCTCGACGAAGACATGATGGCGGAAGCCGCCGCGATCAAAGCCGCAGCGAACCCGCATGAAGTGCTGCTGGTCGCCGACAGCCTCACCGGCCAGGACGCCGTGAACCTCGCGCGCGCGTTCGATCAGCGCGTCGGCCTCACCGGCATCGTGCTCACACGAGTGGACGGCGACGGCCGCGGCGGCGCCGCGCTGTCGATGCGCGCGGTCACCGGCAAGCCGATCAAGCTGATCGGCACCGGTGAAAAGACCGACGCGCTGGAGGACTTCCATCCCGACCGTATCGCCGGCCGTATCCTTGGCATGGGCGACGTGGTCTCGCTGGTCGAGCGCGCCGCCGCCAACATCGACGCCGAGAAGGCCGCGCGCACCGCCGAGCGCATGCGCAAGGGTCAGTTCGACCTCAATGACATGCGCGAGCAGCTGTTGCAGATGTCCAATATGGGCGGCATCAGCGGCCTGATGGGCATGATGCCCGGCATCTCCAAGATGAAGAACCAGATCGCCGCGGCCGGCATCGACGACAAGATCTTGAAGCGCCAGGTCGCCGTGATCGATTCCATGACGCGCGACGAGCGCCGTCATCCCGACTTGCTCAAGGCCAGCCGCAAGAAGCGTATCGCCGCAGGTTCCGGCCAGAGCGTCGAGCAGGTCAACAAGCTGCTCAAGATGCACCGGAACATGGCCGACGTCATGAAGGCCATGGGCTCGGGCAAGCGCGGCCCGCTCGCCGGCATCGCGCAGGCCATGGGCTTCGGCGGCGGCATGAAGATGCCGTCGCCCGAGGAGATGAAGGCGATGCAGGAGAAGATGCAGGCCGGCGGTGGACAAGGTCTGCCCAGCCTGCCGAAGGATCTGCCGCCCGGTCTTCGCTCGGGCCTACCAAATTTGCCGGGGCTTACGGGCCTCAGCGGCAAGCCGACCCTTCCGGGGCTCGGCGGTTTTCCCGGCAAGAAGAAATGAGGAATTCGTCGCAAGGGTCGCAAGTGTCCCGCGCAACGCGAAAATACCAATCAACCGAACAAAACGTACTTTGAAGGAGAACTAGATGTCCGTCGTTATCCGCCTCGCCCGCGCAGGCACCAAGAAGCGTCCCGTCTATCACGTCGTCGTCGCCGATTCGCGCTTTCCCCGTGATGGTCGCTTCATCGAGCGTCTCGGCTATTTCAACCCGCTGCTGCCGAAGGACAACGAGGCCCGCCTCAAGCTCGACATGGAGAAGGTGAAGGCCTGGGTCGCCAAGGGCGCGCAGCCCTCGGACCGCGTGTCTCGCTTCCTCGACGCCGCCGGTGTCAAGAAGCGCGAAGCGCGCAACAACCCGCAGAAGGCTGTGCCGCGCAAGGAGCGCAAGGCGCAGGCCGAAGCCGCAGCCAAGGGCTAAGGTCAGACCATGTCGGCGCTGGTCTGCGTCGCGCGGATCGGCGCCGCGCATGGGGTGCGCGGTGCGGTCAAACTATGGACCTTCACCGAAGATCCCTTTGCCATCCGCCGCTACGGTCCGCTGCTGTCCAAGGACGGCAAGCGCCAGTTCGAGGTCGCAACGGCGCGCGAGGCCAGGGATCATCTGGTCGCGACGTTCAAGGGCGTCGCGACCCGCGATGAGGCCGAACGGCTCAACGGCATCGAGCTCTACGTCCCGCGCGAAAAGCTGCCCGCGACCGACGCGGACGAATATTACCACACCGACCTGATCGGGCTCGCCGCCGTCACCACCGACGGCGACGCGCTCGGTCGCGTGCTCGCGATCCATAATTTCGGCGCCGGCGACATCATCGAGATCGCGCCGCCCAAAGGCACGACGCTGCTGCTGCCGTTCTCCAACGCGGTGGTGCCGGAGGTCGATCTCGCCGGCGGCCGCGTGGTGATCGCGCTGCCGCAGGAGATCGAGGGTGAGGAGCCCTCTTCGGGTCGTCCCGGCGAAGGCCGGGACCCATAACCACAAGCCGTGGTTTTGGCTAAGCTGACAGCTCCAGCCATCGCATAATTACCTGCGGTGGCTATGGGTCCCGGCCTTCGCCGGGACGACAGCAATTGAGATCGGATGACAGACCCCTCACCCTGGCGCGCGACGGTACTGACGCTGTTTCCGGAGATGTTTCCGGGGCCGCTCGGCGTGAGCCTCGCCGGCCGGGCGCTGGCCTCGGGACTGTGGGAGATCGAGGCGCGGGACATCCGGGCTTCCGCGACCGACCGCCATCGCAGCGTCGACGACACCCCGGCCGGCGGCGGGCCGGGCATGGTGCTGCGGGCGGATGTGCTGGCCGCCGCCATCGATGCCGCGGAGATCGGGCCTGAGCGGCCCCGCCTGCTGATGAGCCCCAGGGGCCGGCCATTGACACAGGCCCGCGTCATGGAGCTCGCCCAAGGCCCCGGCCCCCTGGTCGTCTGCGGGCGGTTCGAGGGGGTGGACCAACGGGTGATCGACGGGCGGCGCCTGGAGGAGGTCTCGATCGGCGATTACGTGCTGTCGGGGGGCGAAATCGCCGCAATGGCCCTGATTGACGCCTGCGTCCGGCTGCTGCCGGGGGTGATGGGCAAGGAGGCCTCGGGAACCGAGGAAAGCTTCTCGGACGGCCTGCTCGAATACCCCCAATACACCCGCCCGCAGCTGTTCGAGGGGGCTCCGATCCCTGATATCCTGACCTCCGGCGACCACGCCAAGGTTGCGGCGTGGCGGCGGGCACAATCGGAGGCCCTGACGGCGGCCCGGCGGCCGGATTTGTGGGCCCAAATCCCGGCCAAGCCCCCGCATCGGGCCGGGCGCCAAAAAACGCCAAAAAACAAGACAGACGGGTGACAAACGCTCCGGCTTGCCTTATAGCAGCGGCCAAATCCGCAATAGCTGGATAGACGAATTTCGCGCAGCCCCCGTTTCGAAGGCTGGGCGCGCCGATGGAGATTTACCCATGAACCTGATCAAGCAGCTCGAACAAGAGCAATTCGACAAGCTCTCCGCCGGCAAGGACATCCCGGAATTCGCCCCCGGCGACACCGTGATCGTCAACGTCAAGGTCGTCGAAGGCGACCGTACCCGCGTGCAGGCCTATGAAGGCGTTTGCATCGGCCGTTCCGGTGGTGGCCTCAACGAGAGCTTCACCGTCCGCAAGATCTCCTATGGCGAGGGTGTCGAGCGCGTGTTCCCGCTGATGTCGCCGATGATCGACTCGATCAAGGTGGTGCGTCGCGGCAAGGTGCGCCGCGCCAAGCTCTATTACCTCCGCAACCTCCGCGGCAAGTCGGCCCGCATCGTCGAGAAGCAGGACCGCGCGACTGCCGTCGGCGAGTAAGTCTTTCGCCCACTTGGCACGTCTTTCGAAGCGCGGGGCTCGGCTCCGCGCTTTTTTGTTTGGTCCCGCTGTCATTGCGAGCGCAGCGAAGCAATCCAGAGTCTTCCCGCAGAAGCACTCTGGGCTTCGTCGCAAGGGCTGCTCGCAATGACGGCGCCGCTAAACTCTCGCGCTTTGACTTCTGCGTGCTATATAGCTTCTAGAATGTTTCCAGATCTGACCAGCCTCGCCCCCGTCAAGCGCATCGTCATCGACGATCGCTCGCGGCTGCCTGGCCGGTTCTTCGGACGCTTCGCGACCTCGGCAACGTCAGAGCTTACGAGCGCAGCCTAAAAGCTGCGCTGACGATTTTGTTGCCTGCGCGCCGCTTGCGCACATCCGCTTACACAACATTCTTCGGAGCTGACGCTCATGTCCAAACCGACCACATTGTACGACAAGATCTGGAACGACCATCTGGTGCACGAAGCCGAGGACGGCACCTGCCTGCTCTATATCGACCGTCACCTGGTGCACGAGGTGACCTCCCCGCAGGCGTTCGAAGGCCTGCGCGCCACGGGCCGCAAGGTCCACGCGCCCGAGAAGACGCTGGCCGTCGTCGACCACAACGTACCGACCACCGACCGCACCCAGCCGAATCCCGACCCTGAAAGCATCGAGCAGATCAAGGCGCTGGCCGAGAACGCCAAGGAATTCGGCATCGAATATTACGACGAGTTCGACAAGCGCCAGGGCGTCGTCCACGTCATCGGCCCCGAGCAGGGCTTTACCCTGCCCGGCACCACCATCGTCTGCGGCGACAGCCACACCTCGACGCATGGCGCGTTCGGCGCGCTCGCGCACGGCATCGGCACCTCCGAGGTCGAGCATGTGCTGGCGACGCAGACGCTGATCCAGAAGAAGGCCAAGAACATGCGCGTCACCGTCGACGGCACATTGCCGGACGGCGTGACGGGCAAGGATATCATCCTGGCCATCATCGGCGAGATCGGCACCGCCGGCGGCACCGGCTACGTGCTGGAATACGCCGGCGATGCGATCCGCGCGCTCAGCATGGAAGGCCGCATGACGGTCTGCAACATGTCGATCGAAGGTGGCGCCCGCGCCGGCCTCGTTGCGCCCGACCAGAAGGCCTATGACTTCCTGCGCGACCGCCCGAAATCGCCGAAGGGTGCGGCCTGGGACGCGGCCATGCGCTACTGGGAGAAGCTGCGCTCGGACGAGGGCGCGCATTTCGACAACGAGCTGCGGCTGGACGCAGCAAAGCTGCCGCCGATCGTGACCTGGGGCACAAGCCCCGAGGACGTCATCTCGGTGACGGGCATCGTGCCCGATCCTGATAAGATCGCGGACGAGGCCAAGCGACTCTCCAAGCATCGTGCGCTGAAGTACATGGGCCTGACCGCGGGCACAAAGATCACCGACATCAAAGTCGATCGCATCTTCATCGGTTCCTGCACCAACGGCCGCATCGAAGATTTGCGCGCTGCCGCCAAGATCGCGGAAGGCAACCATGTCTCGGCGCATGTCAACGCCATGGTCGTGCCGGGCTCCGGCATCGTGAAGGAGCAGGCGGAAGCTGAGGGTCTCGACAAGATCTTCATCAAGGCCGGCTTCGAATGGCGCGAGCCGGGCTGCTCGATGTGTCTCGCCATGAACCCGGACAAGCTGAAGCCGGAAGAGCGCTGCGCCTCGACCTCGAACCGCAATTTCGAAGGCCGCCAGGGCTTCAAGGGCCGCACGCATCTGGTGTCGCCGGCAATGGCCGCCGCCGCGGCGATCGCGGGTCACTTCGTCGACGTCAGGGACTGGCGGTAAGCCAGTTCCTGCAATTGTAGCGATCGCGGCAAAGCGCCGTTAATTCGCATCGCCCAGATTGCGTCCTCGCGACGGTTTCGCGAGGACGCTGCACATGGCCAACAAGCCTGAATATGTCGATCTGATCAGCGAGGCCACGCGCCAGCATCGGCGGCGCGCAACGCCGCTGCGCATCGTCGCCAAGCCCGAGGTCGAGGAGACCTCAAAGCTCAGCCGCTGGCCGCCGGCGATGTTCAAACAATGGAAGCTCGATAACCTGATGCGGTGGAAGTCCGCGTCGTGGAAACTGAAGGATTGGCTGTAGGCCATCCAACACCAAACTCATTCCGGGATGGCGCGTAAGCGCCGGACCCGGAATGACGGTGCTAACTCACTTCACCAATAGCGGTACGGATAGTGCCAGCGGGGCCAGCGGCAGACGCGGCGCGGGCCGTAATAGGTCCAGATGATCCGGCAGCGGCGCGGATAGTGGTAGTAGGGATAATAGCCGCCGTAATAATAGCGCCGGTGGAAGTGACGATAGCCGTAATAGGGGCGACGATAGCCCCAGTGACGATGGTAGCCGCCATATCCGCCGAAGCGAGCGCCGCCATAGCGATAGCCGCCGACATGGCTGCGAAACGCCGGCGCGGCGCGGAAGCCGCCAATATGGCCGCCACGAAATCCACCACCGCGGAAACCGCCGATATGGCCGCCGCGAAATCCGCCGCCATGGAAGCCGCCACCGCGGAAACCTCCGCCGTGAAAGCCGCCGCCATGTCCGCCGCCGCCGTGGCGAACCTGCGTGACGAGGTCGTCGGCCGCAGCCTTCGTCGCTGGCGACGTCGCCGGATTGATGAGGGTGAGTGCTTCAGCGCGACGCGCCGTGCCGGCCGATAGCATCAGCGTCGCGGCGGCCGCGAGCCCGAGCAAGCGCATCGGGCTTGCCCTGAGACCCAATATCCTCAGCATGGAATCCTCCCTGAATCTGCACAGCGGAGTTGCGACGCGAGGTCTCGGCCGCGTCATCGCTGTTCAATGACGGTCGCTCCCGGGATTAAACTGCGGAAAGCGACGTGAACGCGCCATGAATGAACGACGTCGGGCTCCGCGATGCGACGCCGTGCCGCGACGGAAGGACTTTTGGAGATGACTGTCTACGCGATTGCACAATTGAAGATGACGGACCGCGCCGCCTATGACCGCTACCAGGCGCGGTTCTTCGACGTGTTCAAGAAGTATGGCGGAAGGCTGCTTGCCGCCGACGAGCATCCGCGCGTGCTCGAAGGCGCATGGCCGCATGACAAGCTCGTCATGATGTCGTTCCCCGACGAGGCCGCGTTCTTCGCCTTCTCGCATGCGCCCGACTACATCGACATCTCGCGCGATCGCAAGGCAGGCGCGCAGGCGACCGTGCTGCTGGTCAAGGGATTTGCGCCAGCGGGCTAACGCGGCGGCGTCACCAGAAGGGTCCGTAGCCGAACACGAACGAAGCGGGCACGCCATAGGGATAGGGACGGTAGTACACCGGCCGCGCGTAGTAGCGTGGATCACGGCGTACAGCAGGCCGCGCAATGTCATGGGTTCGCGCGTGTCGTCGCGCATCGAAAACCGCAATCCCCGCCGAGGCCTCCGGCAACGGCACCCTTTGCGCAGCGAAAGCGCGGGGCAGACCGGCGGCAAGCGCGACGGCGACGGCGAATGGAACCCATCTCATCACGATGAGCCCCGCGAGGCGACCGCGCTGTTTCGTTGGCGACGGCATTGACCCGCGCATCAACCGGGGCGCCAGTAGCAGTTCATTCGCGGAACGATCACCGTGCCGCTCGGCCGAAATTCCTGCACATAATGGGCATTGCACTCGCGGACCGCATTGGGGCCGGGATTGTAGCGGGGATAGACGCCGTCCGGGCTGTAATAGGGCGTGACGCGCAGGCGCGCCGGGGGCCGTTTGCGCGGCGACGGGGCATCCGGCGGGGCCGCCTGCGCGAGACGAATCTCGGGGCCGGCGGTCTGCGCCTCGGCACCAACGCAAAACTGCGAAAACAACCCCATGCACAGTAGAGTCAGCGCTGTTTTCGCTCGCATTTTCCCGCCCACCTGAAACGTCCCCGCTCGAGGCCCCACGCTCCCCGTTTTGGTGGCGCCCGTCAACCTCGCCGCGCTTATAAAGCCAGATGCATCGTCACGGAACCCGCGCTAGAGCCCGCTCCAATGGAATTGGAACGGGCTCTAGATTTTGTTTTTGACGCGTTTTCTTCACGCGAACCGGTATCCACTTCGCTCGAAAACGCTTTAGAACACACCCATGTGGACCGAATTGAAAGCGCCCTTGCTGGCCGAGATGGAAGCGACGGCGCACGACATCTTCGAGCGGCTGCCGGCGGAGTTTCGCAAGCTCTGCGAGGGCGTGATCATCCGCGTCGACGACTTCCCGACCGAGGAAGTCCTGGACGAGATGCAATGCGAGAGCGAGTTCGACCTGCTCGGCCTGTTCCAGGGCGTCGGGCTGACGCAGCAGAGCCTTGGCGACGTGGCGCGGCTGCCCAACCTGGTCTGGCTCTATCGCCGGCCGATCCTGGACTACTGGGCCGAGCACGACGAGACCCTTGGGCACATCGTCCGCCATGTCCTGATCCACGAGATCGGCCACCATTTCGGTCTGTCGGACGACGATATGGCCGCGATTGAGGCGCAGGCGGATTAGGGCGCGGACTTATCAAGCCGCGGTGCCGGAGAGAAGCATCGTCAGTCGATAGTCGGGCCACCCCGCGAGAGACAGCGACACCTGCTGATAGTGCAGTGGCCCCATGGTCGGATGATTGAACGCACGTTCGCCTCCTTCGCGAGCCAGAACGCCCTGCGTGTCCCAGCAGCGTTCGAAGTCGGGGCTTCCAATTCTCAGTTCCTCCACCAGTCGGCGAATATCCGGATCGTCGGAGTAGACTGTCACCGCGGCGCGGAACTCGGCAACGACGCGGCGTGCTCGGGAGGGCCAGTCAAGGATCAGGGTTCGAGCCTCCGGCCTGAGGAAGATGTAGCGCAGGAGATTTTTTTCGCCGTCTGCATCGAGCCATCCTGCAAACAGAAGGGACGCTTTCGCATTCCAGCGCCGCGCGCGCCATGTGCGATCGAGGATGTAGGCGGGTCCATCGATCGCATCGACGCAGGCCAGTATCTCTTCGGGCGGATCATCCCTGTTGCCCGGACGTTCGGGATCGCGCCTGCCCGCAACTTCGAACAGGTAGCTGCGCTCGGCCCGTGACAGGCGCAATCCGTGTGCGAGGCGCGCAAGTGCCGAAGCCGAGACGGACACATCGCGCCCCTGCTCGATCCATGTGTACCAGGTGACGCTCAATCCGCAGAGCTGAGCGACCTCCTCGCGCCGGAGGCCGGGCGTGCGCCGTCGTGGTCCAGCGGCGAGGCCGAATTCGGCCGGTGACTGGCGCTCCCGGAGCGCCCGCAAGAAGGCGCTGAGCGAGAGCGCCGGAGCGATTGGGTCTTGTCCTTTCATGGTAGTATTTATACCAGTATAACATAGGTACTTAAACCGGTATATCTGCAATGCTAGCTCTTGTCCCGACTCGCTGCGCAAAGGACGCACAGACATGGGCAAGCAATTCGCAAGGATCGAACCCGAGCACAGGGCTTTCATCGAGCAGCAGAAGATCTTCTTCGTCGCGAGCGCCCCGCCAAAGGGACGCATCAACGTGTCCCCCAAAGGCCTCTCCTCATTCCGGGTCCTCGGAGACACTGATGCCGCCTACCTCGATTGCACTGGCAGCGGCAGCGAGACCCGCGCGCACCTGATCGCCTCTGACGACAAACGGTTGACCATCATGTTTTGCGCCTTCGATGGCGCCCCGATGATCCTGCGGCTCTATGGCCAGGGTCGATCGCTCATGCGCGGCACGCCGGAATACGCCAATCTCGTTTCTGACTTCGAGGACGTGGCCGGAGCACGCCAGATCGTACGCCTCTCGGTCGACCTCGTGCAGACGTCGTGCGGTATGGGCGTGCCACTGTTCGACTACAAGCAAGAGCGAGGCAGCCTCGTGCGCTACTGGACCGCGCAGGGCGTCAACAATTTGCGAAAATACTGGGGCCTGAAGAACATGAAGAGCATCGACGGCCTGCCGACCGGCTTTGCCCCTGACAGCATGGCTCCGCGAGGCTGACAGGCCAAGATTGCCGAATCCGGCCTAGGATTTGTGCGCCAACCGGGCTAAACAGCCCTCCCCTGACTTCGAACCGGGAAGCCTGAAATGGACAAGTTCACCACGCTGGAAGGCGTTGCGGCGCCGCTGAAGATCATCAATGTCGACACCGACATGATCATTCCGAAGCAGTACCTCAAGACCATCAAGCGCACCGGCCTTGGCAAGGGGCTCTTCTCCGAGCAGCGCTACAAGGACGACGGCAGCGAGAACCCGGATTTCGTCCTCAACCAGCCCGCCTATCGCAATTCGAAGGTGCTGGTCGCCGGCGACAATTTCGGCTGCGGCTCGAGCCGCGAGCATGCGCCCTGGGCGCTGCTCGACTTCGGCATCCGCTGCGTGATCTCGACCTCGTTCGGCGACATCTTCTACAACAACTGCTTCAAGAACGGCATTCTGCCGATCCGCGTTGCCCAAGAAGACCTCGACAAGCTGTTCGATGACGCCGAGCGCGGCGCCAACGCGACGCTGACGATCGACCTGCCGAACCAGGAGATCCGTGGTCCTGACGGCGGCAAGGTCAAGTTCGAGATCGACCCGTTCCGCAAGCACTGCCTGATCAACGGCCTCGACGACATCGGCCTCACCATGGAGAAGAAGTCGTCGATCGACACCTATGAGGACAAGCTCAAGCGCGAACGCGCCTGGGCCTGAGCTCATTTTTTTGAGCATGATCTTTTCGGAAAACCGCCGCACACGTTTCCGGATCATGCTCTGATTTTCGTTCGAGCCCCGGCGTCCAAAGCGCCGGGGCTTTTTCTTTGCCCTCATCATCCCGTATAGCTTTGCGCATGCTGCCCGAGATCGTCACCTTCTGGCATGGCCCGATGGACGCGCTGCGCCAGACCTGTCTGCGCTCGCAGCTGGCTGCCGGCCACACGGTCACCGTCTACAGCTTCGACACCATTCCCGGCCTGCCCGTGGGCATTGCGAACGCGGATGCCGAGGCGATCCTGCCGCACGCGTTCTCGGAAAGACTGCGGCCGCCGCAGCCCGACGGCAGCTGGCGCGACTGGACCACGCTGCAGTTCAGCGACTTCTTCCGCATGAAGCTGATGGCGAAGAATCTCGGCCTCTGGCTCGATGCCGACGTGCTGCTGCTAAAACCCGTCGAGATCGATCCGGCAAAACCCTATTTCGCCTGGGAGCGGTCGCGCCAGCTCGGCAATTCCGTGATCTACCTTCCGCCCGAGCACGGCATCGTCACCGCCTTCGAGGAGCTGATGGAGCAGGAGGAGCTGACGCCGAACTGGCTGTCCGTGCGCCATCGCATCACCTTCATGATCCGCCGCCTGCGCGGCGGCTCGAACCGCCTCTCCGACATCCGCGTCGCGATCTATGGCCCCGCGGCACTGACCGCGCTCGCGCGCCGTACTGGTGAATTACAGAACGCCCTGCCGAAGCAGTCGTTCTACGCCGTGCATGCCGAGCCAAAACTGTTCTTCGATCCCTCGAGCTATCTCGGCCTCGTCACCGCCCCCGACATCATCGGCCTGCACATCTCGCCCAAGGGACGCGGCGGCGAGAAGCCGATTCCGGGCAGCCTATATGCGTGGGCGGCGGAGCGGTTCGCTTAACTCTCGTGCTGCTGAGCCGGGGCCCAGCAATGTGGCGAGATGGGTCCCGGCTCTGCGGAGCGGCACTTCGCGCCGCACCGCGTCCGGGACACGAGACCGACTGTAGAGACGCCAAACTCCAACGATTCTCAGTTTGATCCAGCGCAACGCGCGCCTGCACCATCGTGCCTAATCTTGCTCCAACACCGCTATTCGAATGGAGCTTCGCATGAGCACCGCAAGCAGGCCGTATCCCATCGTTCAGGACCTCATCGAGTCCTTTGTCGGCTGGCTGAAGCATCGCCGCGACATGAACGAAATGCGGCAGCTCGATCGCGCCGATTTCGACCGGATCGCCAGCGATCTCAGGATCGCGCCCGATGATCTGGACGCGCTCGTTCGCCACGGCAAGCATGTCGCCGACGAACTGCCGAAGATGCTGGAGCAGCTCGGCATCAACGCCGAAGGGCTCGGCCGCGCGCAACCGCTGCTGCTGCGCGACATGGAGCGGGTCTGCTCGCTCTGCAACAACAAGGGACAATGCGACCGCGAGCTCGCCGCCGGCAGCGCCGCGGAGAATTTTCACGGCTACTGCGGCAATGCCGCGACACTGGAGTCACTCGACCGCGCAGAGATCGTGCCGTACTGAGTCGCCGGCGGTACTGACGAATGAATTTCTCGGCCGGAACGGGGCCGTCGGCCTGGAGCCCGCAGGGATCGCGAACGTCGACGCCCTGATCAGGGTACGCTCATTAGACGTTGTAACTGACTATGCTGGATAAGTATTGTGTCGCGTAGACTGGCTCGAACGATACCGCATGACCAATTCCGCCAAGACCGGGACGAGGAAGCGACAGTGGCCTTTCGTGCTGGCCCTTGTTGTGCTCGTCTATCTAGCCCTCGCATATGTTCTGGTGCCCACCCTGTGGATTCACCACGAACACGAAGCAGGGCTCGCTTCGTTGCCGATGCTCACCAGAACATCGGACGATATCCCTGGTGATCCCCTGAATGTTGGACTTGTCGGCGACGGCGAAGATGTCGTCCGCGCCATGAATGCGGCCGGATGGTTTGCGGCCGACGCCGTGACGCTGCGATCGAGCATCGAGATCGTCGGGAGCGTGGTCCTGGATCGACCGTATCGCGACGCACCTGTCAGCCCGCTCTATTATCTCGGAAAGAAGGAGCAATACGCGTTCGAGAAGCCTGCAGGGAAAAGTGCAGATCGGCGGAATCACGTTCGGTTCTGGAAGGCCCTCGAAAAGGGTGATGACGGTCGACCAGTCTGGCTCGGTTCGGCGACTTTCGACCGAGGCGTCGGGCTGAGCCACGATACCGGACAGGTCACCCATCACATCGCGGCCAATATCGATGCCGAGCGGGATCTCTTGATGGCCGACTTGCGGGCGGCCCGCGTCGTCAGCAATGTCTTTCAGATCTCCGGCATAGGCCCGACCCTGTTCGGCCGAAACGGTGGCGGCGACCCCTACTATACCGATGGCGAGATCCACGTCGCCGTCCTGGTGCCGGGAGCAGCGAACGGACCTGCCGATCCACCGATCATTCCACCGCCCTCACTCATCGCTCTCAAGGATGCCATATGGCACGGCATCGCGCGCCAAGCCGAAACGACGCCCTAAGGCGCGAGGGGATTTGGATCAATCGTCATCGCGCTTTAGGCTGTTGTTTGAGCATGATCTCCGCGCAAACGCGTTCCGCGTTTGTCGCGAGGGAAAACCGCTGCACACTTTTCCGGATCACGCTCTAAAGCGCGATGGGATCAGGCCTGATTGCGACTACAGACTCCCTCTCCCGCTTGCGGGAGAGGGTCGGGGAGAGGGTGTTTCCGCAATGGGACACCCCCCAAGAGGAGAAAGCCCTCACCCGGCGCGCGGGACGATGCTTCGCATCGCCCGGACGCGCCGACCTCTCCCGCAAGCGGGAGAGGTGAACGAGCGGCCGCGCTAATCGATTCAACCTAAAGCCATTCCGCTCTAGCTTTTGCTCATTCGTGCAGGCGCTCCAGTGTCGAGCCACGCCGACGCGGCATGGCTGGCGACGGGAACTATCCGTTCAGCATCGCGACAACCACGCGCGCAAGATCGGCAGCGTCTTCCACCAGCTGATCAGCCCCGGCCATTTCGAGTTCGTCGCGGCTGCGATATCCCCAGAGCACGCCGAGGCCGCGCATCTTGACCGCATGAGCACCGTTGATGTCGTGACTGCGATCGCCGACCATAAGGCTGTGTGAGGCGGAGATATCATACGCGGACAGGATATGGGCGAGCAGCTCCGGCTTGTGATCCAGTTCTCCGCCCGGCACCGAGCCGTGGATGCCGTCAAAGTACGTCGCGAGCTTCAAGTTCTCTAGTATTCGCCGCGCGAAGACTTCGCGCTTCGATGTCGCCAGGTAGACTTGCAATTCCGCGTGCCGCATCGCTCGGAGCGCATCACCAATTCCGGGATAAGGCTCGCTTCCGAGCAGGCCGCTTTTGCCATAGTGCTGGCGATACGCCACGACGGCCTCATCGATCCGGTCGTCGCCATATGTCGCAAGCAACGCCCGCAAGACGTCTTCGAGCGGCGGCCCGATAAAGCGCTTGATATCGAGTGCGTCGCCGGGCTCATGACCGAGCGCACGCAACGCGGCCAGACAGCTCGCGGCAATGCCCGGCTGGGAATCGACCAATGTTCCGTCGAGATCGAGGAGAACGCAACGCGCTGAGCCCACCCTCAGCCCTTCGCCATCGCCGCAATCGCGTCCGCGATCTCGATGGTGCGGCGAGCCATGTCGGCGTGCAGGCGCTCTACCATGGCGCCGTCTAGGCGGATTGCGCCGCGCGAGACGTTCTCCGGCAGCTCGAACGCCGCGATGATCTTTCGCGCGCGCGCGACTTCCTCCTCGGGGGGTGTGAAGATCGCGTTGCAGGCGTCGATCTGCGAGGGGTGGATCAACGTCTTGCCGTCGAAGCCGAGATCGCGGCCTTGCGCGCATTCGGTAGCAAAGCCATCGGAATTGGCGATGTCGCTGTAGGGGCCGTCGAGGATTTCGAGACCGTGGGCGCGCGTCGCCAGGATGCAATGGGTGATCATCGGGATCATCGCGGCACGGCCCGGCAGCATCTTGATGCGCGTCTCGCGCGAGATGTCGTTCGGGCCGAACACAAAGCCTGACAGCCGCCTCGATGGATCGCGGCCGGCGGCCGCCAATTCCTCGGCGTCCAGCACGGCGCGCGCGGTCTCGATCATGGCCCAGACCTTCACGGTCGGCGCGGCGCCGAGCTCGGCGAGCTTTCGGCCGATCGCGTCGAGATCTTCGACACTTGAAACTTTTGGAACCAGGATGCCATCAGGCGAGGCCTTGGCGGCCATCGCGACGTCATCGGCCCACCAGGCCGTGTCGAGACCGTTGGTCCGGATCAAAATCTCGCGCTTGCCAAAGCCCTTGGCCGCGATCGCAGCAGCGATGCCGTCGCGCGCCACCGCCTTGGCGTCAGGGGCGACGGAATCCTCGAGATCGAGGATCAGGCCGTCGGCGGCGAGATTGCGCGCCTTTTCCAACGCGCGGGGGTTGGAGCCGGGCATGAACAGATGGCTGCGGCGCGGGCGGGTCATGCAAGCGTTCCTTCCGGTTGGCTATTCACTGGAGGCGATAGCACCTGGCCTGCCTATTCGAAAGGCTTGTTCGCCCCTGCGGCATATGGTTAGGCATAGGCCATGATCACATTCCCGAAGTCCTTGCTGGAAGGCTACAACGCCTTCGCCACCAACCGGCTGCCGGCCGAGCAGAGCCGCTACCGCGAACTGTCGGTGAAGGGGCAATCGCCGGAAGTGATGGTGATCGGCTGCTGCGACAGCCGCGTCTCGCCCGAGGCGATCTTCGATGTCGGTCCGGGCGAATTGTTCGTCGTCCGCAATATCGCCAATCTGGTGCCGACCTATCAGCCCGACGCCAACGCCCATGGCGTCTCGGCTGCGCTGGAATATGCGGTGACGGTGCTGAAGGTAAAGCACATCGTCATCCTCGGCCACGCGCAATGCGGCGGCATCCGCGCCTTCGTCGACAAGATCGAGCCGCTGACGCCCGGCGACTTCATCGGCAAGTGGATGCAGATGTTCATCAAGCCCGGCGAGGTGGTCGAGCAGCGCGACCACGAGACCATGGCGCAGTTCGTCGAGCGCATCGAGAAGGCCGCCGTGTTCCGCAGCCTGGAGAACCTGATGACGTTCCCGTTCGTGCGCAAGGCGGTCGAGAGCGGCCAGATGCAGCTGCACGGCGCTTATTTCGGCGTCGCCGAGGGGACGCTGTTCGTGCTGGACAAGGTGAGCAAGGAATTCAAGAGCGCGCGCGGCGCGGCGTAGCGCACCGCTCTCGTAGGGTGGGCAAAGCGAAGCGTGCCCACCGCCTATCGCAATCGGAAAAAATGGTGGGCACGGCGCTTTGCGCCTTTGCCCACCCTACGGCACCGTCAGGCCGCCTTCTTCTTCGCGCTGATCAGCTTGCGGTTGATCAGGACTTCCGCGATCTGGATCGCGTTGAGCGCGGCGCCCTTGCGCAGATTGTCAGACACGCACCACAGCACGAGACCGTTCTCCACCGTCGCGTCCTCGCGGATGCGGCTGATGTAAGTCGCGTCCTCGCCGGCCGCCTCATACGGCGTGGCGTAGCCACCGGGCTCCTGCTTGTCGATGACGAGGCAGCCGGGCGCCTTGCGCAGGATCTCGCGGGCTTCGTCGGCGGTGATCGGATTCTCGAACTCGATGTTGACGGCCTCGGAGTGGCCGACGAAGACCGGCACGCGCACGCAGGTCGCCGAGAGCTTGATCTTGGGATCAAGGATCTTCTTGGTCTCCGCCATCATCTTCCACTCTTCCTTGGTGTAGCCGTCCTCCATGAAGACGTCGATGTGGGGGATGACATTGAAGGCGATGCGCTTGGGGAATTTCTTCGCGATCAGCTCGTCATTGGTGTAGACGGCCTTGGTCTGCGAGAACAATTCGTCCATCGCGTCCTTGCCGGCACCCGAGACCGATTGATAGGTCGAGACGACGACGCGCTTGATGGTCGCCTTGTCGTGCAGCGGCTTGAGCGCGACGACGAGCTGCGCGGTCGAGCAGTTCGGGTTGGCGATGATGTTCTTCTTCTTGAAGCCTTCCGTCGCGGCTGCATTCACTTCCGGCACGATCAGCGGCACGTCCGGATCCATGCGCCAAGCGGAGGAATTGTCGATCACGACCGCGCCGGCGGCGCCGATCTGCGGCGACCATTCCTTCGACACCGAGCCGCCCGCCGACATCAGGCAGATGTCGACGTCGGAGAAATCAAAGTGCTCGAGCGCCTTGCACTTCAGGGTGCGGTCGCCATAGGAGACTTCGACGCCGATGCTGCGGCGCGACGCCAGGGCCACGACCTCGTCCGCGGGGAATTTGCGCTCATCGAGGATGTTGAGCATTTCCCGTCCGACATTGCCGGTCGCGCCGACGACTGCGACTTTGTAACCCATCGTTCACTCTCCGACGAAAAAGCCCGTTCCCGAAGCTGACGCTTAAACAGGAAGAGCAGCGCTTCTATGCGAGAACCGGCCTCAAGACAACGTTGGACCATGCCCGAAGGCCGTGGATGCAGTCGCCTGAGGCCAGAACGGCCGTTAGCCCTACCCAGATCCATCTGGCGCTTGCAGCCTTCGCCGACGAGGTCGTCGGCACGCTGGCGCGCCTGATCGCCTATGTGGGGGCGCTCGCCCTGTTTGCCATCCTCGCCCTCGCAGCGCTCGGCCAGCTGCCTGACTTGCGCGAGGATGAGCCGGCGGACAAACCAGGCTGGAGCGTGGCAGATCGCTCGCATCCGGCCTTCGCCGTCAGTCGGCTCGATTCATCCGAGAAAACAGCCGCTTACACCATTTTCAGACATCCCGAAGGCGGCCGCAGGGACGTGCTGCGCTGGGACGGCGAGGCAGACAAGCCTGTGGCCCAGCTCGAAATCTACCGGGAAGGCGGCGAGTTCGACGTGACCCGTCCGGCGACGGCGGATCTGGCGGTCCAGATGGGATTGGGCGCAGCTGATACGCTGGAGCAGGCCGGCCTGATCGACACCAAATTCGGCCCCGTCGCCCTGTTCCGGCCGATCGGCACGGCGGAGGGTGCGCGCGCTTGCCTCGGCTATCTCAAGCGCAACGAGGAGCCGGCACTGCAGATCTCCGGCTTCTCCTGCCAGGGCGACACAATGCCCATCAGGCGCGCGGCGATCGCCTGCACGCTGAACCGGCTGACGCTGCTGGCCTCCGGCAACGAGCCCAGGCTGGCGGAATTGTTCGCCCATGCCGACCTGAAGCGCCGCGCCTGCGATTCCCGGGGATCGTCGGACTGGCTGCTGGGCGCGGCGAACGCGCAATTGCGCGGGGCGCTATAGGTCATTGTTTGAGCGTGATCTTTCCGGAAAACCGCTGCACGCTTTGCGCTAACGCGGCCCTGCGGGTCCGGATCACGCTCCGGGCCGCATGAAGCCCAAGTGGCTGGTATTCATGCAACTTTTGCCGGCGCGCACGATTATTCCCCCCTGGTGTGACCCAATAGACCTAGTTGCAACCGCCCCGGCCGGGCTAGTATGGGATGAAATCGACTGGCGGCCTGCCGCCTGAAGGGGACGTGATGAGCTTGAAATTCTCTGCGGCGAACACATTGGCGACCTGGCTTGCGGCGGGCGCCGTCATTGCCATGTCCCTTGCTTCGCCGGCCGTGGCCGACACCAAGACCAAGCGCTATGACGAGCGCGGCCGGCATTATTATGGCCCGAGCGGTCCCAACGCGGTCTATCAGCAGGGCCGCACCCGCATCTATGTGAGCAAGCGCTCCTGGCTCGACGGCGGCACCGAGGTCAATCCGGGCGACCGCAAGTTCACCGACTACGCCTTCCCGCCGGCCGTGGGCTATCCGTCCTTCGCCCGCGAAAACCTCAACCGTCCGATCGACCGCCAGCCGCTCTCGCCACCGGCCGATGTCGGCGGCTATCCGCAGAACTTCCCGCTGTACTGAGCGGACGTAACTGATCGAATCAAAATGGCCGGGCTCGCGCCCGGCCATTTGTTTTTACGAGATGCCGTAGGGTGGGCAAAGCGCAGCATGCCCACCATATCGTTCGCAATTATGGAAAGATGGTGGACACGGCGCTTTGCGCCTTTGCCCACCCTACGATTCAGCGGCCCGCCGCAAAAGCCGGGTCATAACGCTCGCAAAATTCTTCGATCGCCTCGGAGCGGAAATCGCCGAGGCGCGCGAAGATGAGCTGGTCCGCCCAATCCCACCAGGCGATGCGGCGCAGGCTTGCCGCGACGGAATCAGGAAAGCGCTTGCGGATCGGACGCGCGGGAACGCCGCCGACGATGGTGTAGGGCTCGACATCGCGGCTGACGACCGCGCCCGCGGCGATCACCGCGCCGTCACCGACGCTCACGCCCGGCAGCAGGATGGCGGCGTGGCCGATCCAGACATCATTGCCGACGATGACGCGGTCGCCGCGGCGGTCCGCGAAGAAGTCGCGATCACGGGTCGCGCCCGCCTCGTAATATTCAGGACAATAGGTGAAGCGATGCTGCGACGGACGGCCCATCGGATGGTTCGGCGCGCCGATCCGCACCGAATTGGCAATGGCCGTGAACTTGCCGATCACGGCGTCGGCGACCTCGCAATTCTCGCCGAGATAGGAGTAGTCGCCGAGCGAGGCATATTCGATGCGCGTATGGCTAAGGACCTCGCACCGCCGCCCGATCTGCGCCTCGCGCTGGCGTACCGTTTCATGGATGATGGTTTCCGCGATCTTGGGACGGGGTGCATCCATGAAATGGCTCTTGAGGTTATGTAGAGTGCGCCAAGGCGCAGGTGCCGTAGGGTGGGCAACGGCGCGAAGCGCCGTGCCCACGATCTCTCCCTGATCGCAATCGATTGGTGGGCACGCTTGCGCTTTGCCCACCCTGCGATAGCGGCGTCCACCGTCAGGCGTGCAGCTTCTGCAATTCCTTCAAGATCGCTTCACCCATCTGCGTGGTCGAGGCGGCGGTGGTGCCTTCCGACTTGATGTCGGCGGTGCGCAGGCCGCTCGCGAGCACGGCGGCGATCGCAGCATCGACCTTGTCCGCAAGCGCGCCCATGTCGAAGGAGTAGCGCAGCGCCATGCCGAACGACGAGATCATCGCGATGGGATTGGCGAGGCCCTTGCCGGCGATATCAGGCGCCGAGCCGTGCACGGGCTCGTACAGCGCCTTGCGCTTCTTGCTCTTCACGTCGACCTCGCCGAGCGAGGCCGAGGGCAGCATGCCGAGCGATCCCGTCAGCATCGCCGCGATGTCGGAGAGCATGTCGCCGAACAGATTGTCGGTGACGATGACGTCGAACTGCTTCGGCCACTTCACCAGCATCATGCCGCCGGAATCGGCGAGCTGATGCTCGAGCGTGACATCGGGATATTCGCGCTTGTGGACCTGGGTCATGACCTCGTTCCAGAGCACGCCCGACTTCATGACGTTGCGCTTCTCCATCGACGTCACCTTGTTCTTGCGCTTCTTGGCAAGCTCGAAGGCGACGCGGCCGATGCGCTCGATCTCATAGGTGTCGTAGACCTGGGTATCGATGGCGCGCTTCTGGCCGTTGCCGAGATCGGTGATCGTCTTGGGCTCGCCGAAATAGACGCCGCCGGTGAGCTCGCGCACGATGACGATGTCGAGACCCTCGACCGCCTCGCGCTTCAGGCTCGAGGCATCGGCCAGCGCCGGGTAGCACACGGCGGGGCGGAGATTGGCGAACAGAGCGAGGTCCTTGCGGAGGCGGAGCAGGCCGGCTTCCGGGCGCACCTCGTAGGGCACGGCATCCCATTTGGGGCCGCCGACCGCGCCGAAGATGATCGCGTCGGCATCCATGGCCTTGGCCATGTCGCCCTCGGAGATCGACACCTGGTGCGCGTCATAGGCCGAGCCGCCGACGAGGCCGGTGTCGGTCTCGAACTTGGCGATCCCGGCCGAATTGAGCCAGTCGATCAGCCGCTTCACCTCGCCCATCACCTCGGGGCCGATACCGTCGCCGGGGAGCAGCAGCAGTTTGTGGGTCGCCATAGGTCGTCACCTCAGTTTTTTCTCGTCATTGCCGGGCTTGACCCGGCAATCCAGCTTTCTTGAAGGATGGATGCCCGGGTCAAGCCCGGGCATGACGAGCGGGGATTAATTTCGGCCGGAGTGCTAGAGCGGCGTTGCGCGCTTGGCAAGACACCATTGCCGCCTCACGGCTGTGCAAGACAGGCAGGGCCTGCCACAGTGCGGGCTGCCGGAGTACCCCTTGCACGCCCCAGACCGCCGCCCACTCGACGCGCATCCCGCGCGGCTGATCCTGACCCTGTCGCTGGCGGCGACGGTCGGGCTCGGCATCGGCCGCTTTGCCTATGCGCTGGTGCTGCCCGATATGCGAGAGGACCTCGGCTGGTCCTACTCGGCGGCCGGTTTCATGAACACCATCAACGCCGTCGGCTACCTCGTGGGCGCGCTTGTCGCGTCTCGGCTGATCCAGCGTATCGGCTGGGCGGCGGCGATCCGCCTGGGAACCCTGGCCTGCGTCGCCGCCCTCGCCACCTGCGCGCTGACAGGCAACTTCGTCGCGCTGAGTCTCGCGCGTCTCGTGCTGGGCTTGGGCGCGGCGGCCGGCTTCGTCGCCGGCGGCGCACTGGCCGCCATCATTGCCCAGTCGCGCCCGGAGCGGGCCAATTTCCTGCTGAGCCTGTTCTATGCCGGGCCCGGCATCGGCATTTTGTCCTCGGGGCTGATCGCCCCGTTCACGCTGCAATATTTCGGGCCGGGCTCGTGGTGGATCGTCTGGTGGGCGCTGACGCTGCTGTCCGTCGCAATGACGATTCCGCTGTTCCTGATCCGCATCGAAAGCGGCGCGCGTTTCTCGGAAGGCAGCCACGCCGCCTTCGCGATTGTCCCGGTGCTGATCTATCTCGCCGCCTACTTCCTGTTCGGCGCGGGCTACATCGCCTACATGACCTTCATGATCGCCTATGTGCGCGACGGCGGCGGCGGGGCCGCGGCGCAGGCGGCGTTCTGGAGCTTGATCGGGCTCAGCGCCTTCGCGACGCCCTGGGCCTGGCGCGGCGTGCTGGCGCTGGACCGCGGCGGACTTGCCACCGCCATCATCCTCGGCACCAACGCGTTGGGCGCCGCCTTGCCGATGCTCGGACACTCGCCGGCCTGGCTCGCGGTCTCCGCGGTGGTGTTCGGCGTTGCCTTCTTCGCCGTGGTCGGCTCGACCACCGCCTTCGTGCGCTTCAACTATCCACCGGAGGTGTGGCCGACCGCGATCGCGGCGATGACGATCTCGTTCGGCGTCGGCCAGACGCTCGGCCCGATCGTGGTCGGCGCGATCACGGATGCGCTGGGGAGCTTGAGTTACGCGCTGAACGTGTCTGCCGCGCTGCTGGCGCTCGGGGCGGTGGCGGCGCTGTGCCAAAGGAAGGTGCGGCCGGCCAAGTAGCCGGTGCCGTAGGGTGGATTAGCGAAGCGTAATCCACCAACTTCGTTCGGCAGACGCGGAAGCATGGTGGATTACGCCTTCGGCTAATCCACCCTACAAAGCTACGGCAGCGTGCCTCAGCTCCCGCTGAACGAATTGTACCCCTGGTCTTCCCAATAGCCGCCCTTGTACTCGTTGGTGACTTCCATCGAGACCACGTATTTCGGGTTCTTGAAGCCGAGCTTGGTCGGGACGCGGATCTTCATCGGAAAGCCGTAGGCGCGCGGCAAAATCTCGTTGGCATATTTGAACGTCATCTGGGTCTGCGGATGCAGCGCGCTGCGCATGTCGAGCGGCGAGTTGTAACCGTCCTTGTCGGCGCATTGGAACCAGACGTATTTCGCACGCGTGTCGGCGCCGATCAGCTTGAGGAAATCGCGCAAGGGCGTGCCGGTCCAGCTGCCGATCGCGCTCCAGCCTTCGACGCAGATATGGCGGGTGATCTGCGTGACCTGCGGAAGTTTATAGAGCTCGTCCAGCGTCCAAGACTTCTTGTTGTCGACGAGACCGCGCACCTCGAGCTTCCAGTCCTGACCGTCGATGTCGGGTGCGTCGTCAAGATCATAATAGGCGTTGAACGGGAACGGCTTTGTGATCGCGCTCTCGGGGAAGGTCGGCGCCAGCGCATCGGGATTGAAGATGAAGGCCTGCACCGCGTCGTTGAATTTCGAGACCTGCGTCAGCATCGCCTCGGCCGAGGAGGAGTCGACGACGTCGCAGCCGGTGAGGAGGGTCAGTGCGCCGAGACTGGCGCCGCCCGCGATGAAGCGGCGGCGGGTGACGTCAGGCATGGTCTTGAGGGAGTCCTTGATCAGCAGGCGCTTGTCGACGCCGGGGATCAGGAATGAACGCTTCGCCATGGCTTGCTCCCTTAACGTCCAATAATCATCGCACGCAGGCTCTTCGGCACCAGCAGCGCGAGCAGGACGTGAATGACGAGGAACGCGCAGATCGCGGCCATGCAGAAGAAGTGGACGTAGCGCGCGGTCGGATAATCGCCGAACAGCATCACCAGGTAATAGAGCTGCACCGGCTTCCACATCGACAGGCCCGACAGCACGATCAGCACGCCGACCACGATGATGCCGGCATAGAGCAGGCGCTGCACGTAATTGTAGACGGTGAGATCGTCATGGCCGAGCTTGAAGGTCAGGGCAGCCCTGACGTCATGGAGCACGCCGGACGGCGTGATCGGCAGCAGTTTTTTCCTGAAGCGCCCGGTGGCGAAACCGGTGATGAGATAGGCGAGGCCGTTGATCATCAAGAGCCACATCGCGGCGAAATGCCAGAGCAGGCCGCCACCGAGCCAGCCACCCAGCGTATACTCGCGCGGGAAACTGAAGCCGAACAGCGGCGAGGCGTTGTAGATCTGCCAGCCCGACAGGATCATCAGGATCATGGCGAGGGCGTTGATCCAATGCATGACGCGGACCCAGGCCGGCTGGATCACTTTCGCCGGGGTGGCCCTGACCTGCTCGTCAGTGACTGTGAGGCTCGCCATGATGGTTCCGTCCTGAACGTCGTGTGACACCAATTATACGCCGCTGCTTCGGCTTTCGTTACGCCCTGTCCGGTATCGAATCGATACCGCGGGGCTATCGTGGTCACAAAAAAGCGAGCCGGGGGCATCCCCGGCTCGCCGTCTCGAGCATCCTGTCGGGGATGAAACAGGACCGCGCGGTGTTACGTCGCCGGCATCAGCACGGTGTCGATCACATGGATCACGCCGTTCGACTGGTTGACGTTGGAGATCGTCACCATCGAGGTGCCGCCCTTGGCATCGACGATCCAGGTCTTGCCGTCCATCTTCTTGACGGTCAGTTCCTCGCCTTCGGCGGTCTTCATCTTCTTGCCGTCGGTGAGATCGGAGGCCGCGAGCTTCCCGGGCACGACGTGATAGGTGAGGATCTTGGTCAGGGTCGCCTTGTTCTCCGGCTTGACCAGAGTGTCGACGGTGCCGGCCGGCAGCTTGCCAAAGGCGGCGTTGGTCGGCGCGAACACCGTGAACGGGCCCTTGCTTTCCAGCGTCGGCACCAGGCCCGCCGCCTTGACCGCCGCGACCAGCGTGGTGTGGTCCTTCGAATTGACCGCGTTCTGAACGATGTTCTTGGACGGGAACATCGCGGCGCCGCCGACCATGACGGTCTTTTCCTCGGCGCTGACGGGGGCGACGACGGTCGCGGTGATGGCCAGGGCGCTGAAGGCGGCGGCAGCGAGATAGGCAATACGCTTCGACATGGAGAGTCTCCCGATTGAAGTGTGACCGGTGATGACCGGCGTTGAGTTGCGGCAACAACGGTGCTTGCGACCTCTAGGCGTGAAGCAACAGCGCCGTCGTTGGACCGAACTACGGGAGGATTTGCGGGGCGGTTTCGGACAAAAATTCTTTGTGATGCGTGAAACTATCGGGCGGCATGTCCGTGTGGTGAGCTCCGCCGTCATTGCGAGGAGCCCTTGCGACGAAGCAATCCAGAGTGTATCCGCGGAAGCATTCCTGGATTGCTTCGCTTCGCTCGCAATGACGAGTTCGTGGCTCCGCCGCTCCTCAGTCGCGGTTCGACGGCGTCTGAATAAATCCGCGGTTATGCGTGGGACTGATCAGCACTTCGTTGATGCAGACGCGCGGTGGCATGCTGGCGATGAAGGCGATGGTGCGGCCGAGATCTTCGGATTGCAGCATCCTGGCCTGCTCCTCCTCGCTCGGCACCACCGGGCGCAGCTTCAGGATCGGCGTCGCCACCTCGCCCGGCATCAGGCAGCAGGCGCGCAATCCGTTGACGCATTCGTCCATGTTGAAGGAATGGGTCAGCGCCAGCACCGCATGCTTGGTCGTGGTGTAGGCCGGGCCCGGCATCTTCGAGACGTGGCGGCCGGCCCAGGAGGAGACGTTGATGATGGACCCGTCCTGCTGCTTGCGCATCGTCGGCAGTACCGCGCGCATGCAATAGAGCACGCCGTTGAGATTGACCTGGACCAGCTGGTCCCAGCCCTCCAGTTCCATGTCCTTCCAGCTGCGCTTGGGGACATTGATACCGGCATTGTTCACGAGCAGGTCGATCCGCCCGTGCTTCGCGACGATGTGATCGGCGGCCTTCTGGGCCTCAGCCGCGTTGGAGACGTCGAGCGCAATGGCCTCGGCCAGCCCGCCCGCCTTGGTGATCTTCGCCACCACGGTATCCAGGGCGGCCTTGCGCCGGCCCGAGACCACCACCGTCCAGCCGTCGGCCGCGAGCGCCTCGGCGCCGGCCTCCCCGATGCCGCTACCCCCGCCCGTCACCCAGGCCACGCGTTTCCCGTTTCTTGTCATGCCAACTGTCTCCGTTGCTTCTGCGGGGCGGTTTTTGCTAATCCAACCCTCGGTTTTGACCGGCCTTGTCAGTCTTGCGGTCGAGGAAATCTTGCATGAACCAAGCAGCCAACGCCAACCTGTTTTCCCGCCTGTTCGACGGCCTCGACGACCCTGAGCGCCTCGCGATCGAGACGCAGGACGGCGGCCATATCAGCTATGGCGATCTGATCGCGCGGGCCGGGCAGATGGCGAATGTGCTGGTCGCGCGCGGCGTGAAGCCGGGCGACCGCATCGCGGTGCAGGTCGAGAAATCGGTCGCCAACATCGTGCTGTATCTCGCCACTGTCAGGGCCGGCGCGGTCTATCTGCCGCTGAACACCGCCTATACGCTGAACGAGCTCGACTACTTCATCGGCGATGCCGAGCCGTCGCTGGTGGTCTGCGATCCCTCCAAGGCGGAAGGCCTCGCTCCGATCGCCGCCAAGGTGAAGGCCAAGGTCGAGACGCTCGGGCCCGACGGCAAGGGCACGCTGACCGAGGCCGCCGACAAGGCGAGCAGCGAATTTACGACGGTGCCGCGCCAAAACGACGATCTCGCCGCGATCCTCTACACGTCAGGGACCACCGGCCGCTCCAAGGGCGCGATGCTGACGCACGACAATCTCGCGTCGAACTCGCTGAGCCTCGTCGGCTACTGGCGCTTCACCGACAAGGACGTGCTGATCCACGCGCTGCCGATCTACCACACGCACGGCCTGTTCGTGGCGACCAACGTGACGCTGTTCGCGCGGGCATCGATGATCTTCCTGCCGAAGCTCGATCCAGACCTGATCATCAAGCTGATGGCGCGCGCGACCGTGCTGATGGGCGTGCCGACGTTCTACACCCGCCTGCTCCAGAACGCCGCGCTGTCGCGCGAGACCACAAAACACATGCGGCTGTTCATCTCGGGCTCCGCGCCGCTGCTGGCCGAAACCCATCGCGAATGGTCGGCGCGCACCGGCCATGCCGTGCTCGAGCGCTATGGCATGACCGAAACCAACATGAACACGTCGAACCCCTATGACGGCGAGCGCGTGCCCGGCGCGGTCGGCTTTCCCCTCCCCGGCGTCTCCGTGCGCGTCACCGATCCCGAGACCGGCAAGGAGCTGCCGCGCGAGGAGATCGGCATGATCGAGGTCAAAGGCCCGAACGTGTTCAAGGGCTACTGGCGCATGCCGGAGAAGACCAAGGCCGAATTCCGCCCCGACGGCTTCTTCATCACCGGCGACCTCGGCAAGATCGACGGCAAGGGCTACGTCCACATCCTCGGCCGCGGCAAGGACCTCGTCATCTCCGGCGGCTTCAACGTCTACCCGAAGGAGATCGAGAGCGAGATCGACGCCATGCCCGGTGTGGTCGAGTCCGCCGTGATCGGCGTGCCGCACGCCGATTTCGGCGAGGGTGTCACCGCCGTTCTCGTCTGCAACAAGGGCGCCGACATCAGCGAAGCCTCGGTGCTGAAGGCGCTCGACGGCAGGCTGGCCAAGTTCAAGATGCCCAAGCGCGTCTTCGTCGTCGACGAGCTGCCGCGGAATACGATGGGCAAGGTGCAGAAGAACATCTTGCGCGACACGTATAAGGATATTTACGCGAAGAAGTGAGGGGTAGTCGCTCTAGCCTCGTCATTGCGGGGAGCCCTTGCGACGAAGCAATCCAGACTGCCGCCGCGGAAAATTTTCTGGATTGCTTCGCTTCCGCCTTCGCTCTTCGAGCTACGGCGGACAAGCCGCTCGCAATGACGGAGTTTGCGGCGGCTGCTACCCGCCCACGAGGCTCATCACAAACCTGCTGCCGACAATGAACAGATAGCACCCGAACGCCATCTCCAGCGTCCGCTTCGACATCGCGTGCGCGGCTTTCACGCCGAGCGGCGCGGTGACGAGGCTCATCGGCATCACCAGCACGGCGCCGATCAGTGAGACGTAGCCGAGCGCGAAGGGGACTTGCAGGGCTGCTACGGCCGGATAGGTCGCCGCCGCCGGCCAGCCGGCATAGACGTAGCCGAGCGCGCCGGGGATCGAGATCAGCACGGCGAGCGCCGATGAGGTCGCGACCGCCTGGTGGATCGGCCGGCCGTAAAAGGTCATCAGCAGGTTCGAGAACAATCCGCCGCCGATGCCCATCAGCGTCGACAGAATTCCGACGCAGAAGCCGTAGACGCGCATCAAGGGCCCTTTCGGCAGATCATCGCCGAGCTTCCAGGTCTCGCGCGCGGAGATCAGCCGCACAGCCGCTGACCAGGCGACAGCGACGAACACGATCTTGAACAGTCGCTCCGGCGCGTGGCGTGCGATCACACTGCCGGCGGCGACGCCGATCACGATCGGCAGCCACCACGCGCGCAGGATGGTCATGTCGACGGCACCGCGCTTGTAATGCGCCTGGAACGAGCGGATCGAGGTTGGAATGATCACCGCGAGCGAGGTGCCGACGCAGAGCGGCATGCGCACCTCCAGCGGCACGCCGGCAATGCGGAAGCACTCGTAGAAGACAGGCACGAGGATCGCACCGCCGCCGATGCCGAACACGCCTGCGAGAAAGCCGGAGAGCGCGCCGGTTGCAATCAGCAACAGCGCGAGCTCGAGGATCTCCTTGATATCAAGACCTGCGACCACCCAGACCTGCCCCCGCGACTGGCCGCAGCTTCTCCGATACGTGTTTGGAAAGCTGCACGCCGAGCTTTAGGCGATCTGATTCCCGCGGTCGACACACCGCGTCTCGCGGCTGGGGTGGAATGCAGGTTGCGCATATCCAGACCGGGTCGGTCTCGATCGTCGTGGAAGCAGGTTGGGGCGGACCGAGGGGTTTTGATGGAGACGACTGACCGGCCCACGCCGGTTTGGACGACATGGTCCGTTTAGATGCGTTCCAACAGCAATTTCAACGCGCCACGGTCTCGCTCGAAGGATTGAATTTATGTTCTATTCTTCGTTGGCGGACCGGCGTCCTGGTATACCAAGCCCCTGATTGGCCTTGTTACATCAACGCTCTAGAGCTGAACCACGGTTCGATTTATGGCGATTTGGTGATTGCGCAGGCGGAATCGACTCCGTAAATAGAGCCGACCTTTCCGATCCCCGCGCGCCCTCCTGTTGGGCCCGCAATACAACATCAAAGCCCATGACCGCACGGATCGAACGACCACTCTCGCCACACATGCAGGTGTATCGCTGGACGCTGACGATGGCCATGTCCATCATCCATCGCGCCACCGGTATCGCCCTCTATGTCGGAACCCTGCTGCTGGTCTGGTGGCTGATCGCGGCAGCCTCCGGCCCCACGGCCTACGCGCACGTCCAGGCCTTCACCGGCAGCATCATTGGACGGCTGATCGTGTTCGGCTACACCTGGGCCTTGATGCACCATATGCTCAGCGGCATTCGGCATTTCGTCTGGGATCTCGGCTTCGGCTTCAAGGCCAATGAGCGCGAAGCGCTGACCTGGGGCGCCCTGATCGGCGGCATCGTGCTGACGGTGCTGATCTGGATCATCGCCTATGCGAACGGAGGCGGCCGATGAGCGCACCCGATACGCCGAAGCGCAGCATGCGCACCCCGCTCGGCCGCGTCCGCAATCTCGGCGCCGCGCATTCCGGCACGTCCGATTTCTGGCGCCAGCGCATCACCGGCGTCGCCATGACGCTGCTGATGATCCCGGCGCTGGTGATCATCATGATGCTGCTCGGCCGCAACCAGGTCTACGCTGCGCAGACTCTGAGCTCCATCCCCGTCGCAGTGATCCTGCTCCTCTTCATCTTCGCCAGCACCTGGCACATGAAGATCGGCATGCAGGTCGTGATCGAGGACTATATCCACAACGAGAAGCTGAAGCTCGTCTCGATCATGCTCAACAACTTCTTCTCGATCGCGGTGGCACTCGCCTCGACCTATGCGATCCTGAAACTGTCATCCGGAGTGTAACCCCATGGCCACCACAACGAATGGCACGGGCAGCGGCGCTCCCGCCACCAACGGCAAAGCCTACCCGATCGAAGACCACACCTATGACGTCGTCGTCGTCGGTGCCGGCGGCGCGGGCCTGCGCGCCGTGGTCGGCTGCGGCGAAGCCGGCCTCCGCACCGCCTGCATCACCAAGGTGTTTCCGACCCGCTCGCACACGGTCGCGGCGCAGGGCGGCATCTCCGCCTCGCTCGGCAACATGCACAAGGACGACTGGCGCTGGCACATGTACGACACCGTGAAGGGGTCGGACTGGCTCGGCGACCAGGACGCGATCGAATACATGGTGCGCAACGCGCCCGACGCGGTCTACGAGCTCGAACATTGGGGCGTGCCGTTCTCGCGCACCGAGGACGGCAAGATCTACCAGCGTCCGTTCGGCGGCATGACCACGGAGTTCGGCAAGGCCCAGGCGCAGCGCACCTGCGCCGCCGCCGACCGCACCGGCCACGCCATGCTGCACACAATGTATGGCCAGTCACTGCGTCACGCGGCCGAGTTCTTCATCGAGTTCTTCGCCATCGACCTGATCATGGACGACCAGGGCACCTGCCGCGGCGTTATCGCGCTCAAGCTCGACGACGGCACGCTGCACCGCTTCCGCGCCCAGACCACGATCCTGGCCACCGGCGGCTATGGCCGCGCCTACGCCTCCTGCACCTCGGCGCACACCTGCACCGGCGACGGCGGCGGCATGGTGCTGCGCGCCGGCCTGCCGATGCAGGACATGGAGTTCGTGCAGTTCCACCCGACCGGCATCTACGGCTCGGGCTGTCTCGTCACCGAAGGCGCGCGCGGCGAAGGCGGCTATCTCGTCAACTCCGAGGGCGAGCGCTTCATGGAGCGCTACGCACCGTCGGCGAAGGACCTCGCCTCGCGCGACGTCGTCTCGCGCGCGATGACCATCGAGATCCGCGAAGGGCGCGGCGTCGGCAAGAAGAAGGACCACATCTTCCTGCATCTCGACCACCTCGATCCCGCGGTGCTGGCCGAGCGGCTGCCCGGCATCTCGGAATCAGCAAAAATCTTCGCCAATGTCGACGTGACGCGCGAGCCGATCCCGATCGTGCCGACCGTGCACTACAACATGGGCGGCATCCCCACGAACTATCACGGCGAGGTGCTGACCAAGAAGGACGGCGACGACAACGCCATCATTCCCGGCCTGATGGCGATCGGCGAAGCCGCCTGCGTCTCCGTGCATGGCGCCAACCGTCTCGGCTCCAACTCGCTGATCGACCTCGTGGTGTTCGGCCGTGCCGCGGCACTCCGCCTCGCCGAGAAGCTGACGCCCAACGCCAAGCAGCCGGAGCTGCCGGCGAACTCGGCCGAGCTCGCCCTCGGCCGCCTCGACCATTACCGCTACGCCTCCGGCGGCACGCCGACCGCAAAACTGCGCGAAGGCATGCAGCATGTGATGCAGAACAATTGCGCGGTGTTCCGCACCGGCGACATCCTGAGCGAAGGCCAGAACCTGATCGAGAAGGTCCACAGCGGCATCACCGACATTGCCGTGTCCGACCGCTCGCTGGTGTGGAATTCCGACCTCGTCGAAACGCTTGAGTTCGACAATCTGATCTCGCAGGCGGTGGTGACGATGGACTCGGCCGCCAACCGCACCGAGAGCCGCGGCGCGCATGCGCGCGAGGACTTCTCCGAGCGTGACGACAAGAACTGGATGAAGCACACGCTGGCCTGGCTGGACTCGTCCGGCAAGGTCAAGATCGAGTACCGCCCGGTTCACGACTACACCATGACCAACGACGTGCAGTACATCCCGCCCAAAGCTCGCGTGTACTGAGCGAACAGCGAAAGCTTTATCGAAATGGTTGAATTCGCACTTCCGAAGAACTCCAAGATCACTGGCGGCAAGACCTGGCCGAAGCCCGCAGGCGCGACCGAGCTCCGCGAGTTCAAGGTCTATCGCTGGAATCCGGACGACGGCAAGAATCCGAGCGTCGACACCTACTACGTCGACACCCATGATTGCGGTCCGATGGTGCTGGACGGCCTGATCTGGATCAAGAACCACATCGATCCGTCGCTGACCTTCCGCCGCTCCTGCCGCGAGGGCGTCTGCGGCTCCTGCGCGATGAACATCGACGGCCAGAACACGCTGGCCTGCACCCGCTCGATGCACGACGTGAAGGACGGCGCGGTGAAGATCAATCCGCTGCCGCACCAGCCGGTCGTGAAGGACCTCGTCCCCGACCTCACCAATTTCTATGCGCAGTACGCCTCGGTCGAGCCTTGGCTGAAGACGACCTCGCCGACGCCGCAGAAGGAATGGAAGCAGAGCCACGAGGACCGCGAGAAGCTCGACGGCCTCTACGAGTGCATCCTGTGCGCCTGCTGCTCGACCTCCTGCCCGAGCTATTGGTGGAACAGCGACCGCTATCTCGGCCCCGCCGCCCTGCTCCAGGCCAACCGCTGGGTGTCAGATTCGCGGGATGAAGCGACCGGCGAACGGCTCGACAATCTCGAGGACCCGTTCCGCCTCTATCGCTGCCACACCATCATGAACTGCGCCAAGGCCTGCCCGAAGGGCCTGAACCCCGCGGAAGCCATCGCCGAGCTCAAGCTCAAGATGGTCGAGCGGCAGATCTAGAGGCCATTCGTGCTGCGATCCCCGGCCTGAACGGCCGGGGCATTCTCCGGCGGCCGCCCCAAGCGAAATTTGCTTCCGCACAGCGCCACGCGTGAAACGGCGAATTACAACCTCCGGTTCCCCTCACAAGCGACTTCCTTCTTAGCGGGAAATTCAGCTAAGCTCCGGTTGGGGGACCGGGAGCGACCGTGCAGGGCGCGCAACGCAATTCGCTAAAACTGTTGCAGTGGATGATGGCGGCATCCCTGGCGCTGCCGATCGCGCTGTTCGTCATTGCCGCGACGATCTCCTACGCATCGACAAAAGATATCGCCGACCGGGAGATCGAGCGCACGCTCGATGTCGCGCACGAGCACGCGCTCAAGGTGTTCGAGACCATCGACCGCAGCCTTGCCGAGCTCAACGAGGTCGTGCGCGGCCTTCCCGACGACACCATCCGCGCGCGGGAGCCGGCGCTGCATCGCCGCCTGAAGCGGCTGGCCGATACGCTGCCGCAGCTCAAATCGGCCTGGATCTTCGATGCGGATGGAAAGGCGCTGGTCAACAGCCTCGCCTCGCCGCCGCCGGAGCTGGGCTTTGCGGACCGCGATTACTTCTATGCCCACATCGACCAGGGCATCGGCACGTTCATCGGCGCGGCCCTGACGCCGCGTCCCCCCTATCAGGGCGCGCGCTTCTTCAGCGTCAGCCGCCGCCGCGACTCCGACGACGGCAGCTTCATCGGCGTGATCCAGGCCTCCGTCCTGCCGGAATATTTCGAGAGCTTTTACGCCAGGATCGGCTCCGATCCCGGCAGCTTCTTCGCGATGGGCCGCGCCGATGGCGTGTTGCTCGCGAATTACCCACGGCTCGACCGCGACGTCCGGCTCGATCCGGGTGGACCTGTCGGCCAGAAGATCGCCGCTAGCCCCGAGCATGGCCTGATGACCATCGCCTGGCCGTCGGACGGGATCGAGCGGCGCATCGGCTATCGGCGTATCGCCCAGTATCCGATCTATGTCAGCGCCGGGCTCGAGACCTCGGCGATCCGGGCACGCTGGTTCGCCACCATGGGCCAGCACCTGGTGTTCGGCGTCCCCGCCACGGCGCTCCTGTTCCTGCTGCTCGCCTTCGCATTCCGCCGCACCCAGCATCTCCAGGCCGAGGCCGCAGCGCGGCGCGAAGCGGAGGACGCGCTCAGGCACAGCCAGCGCATGGAGGCGCTCGGGCAACTCACCGGCGGCGTCGCCCACGACTTCAACAACCTCCTGACCGTGATCCGCGCGTCCGTCGATCTGTTGAACCGGCCGCAACTGACCGACGAGCGGCGACAGCGCTACGTCACGGCCATCGCGGATGCGGTCGCACGCGCCGCCAAGCTGACCTCGCAGCTCCTTGCCTTTGCGCGGCGCCAGACCCTGAAACCGGATGTGTTCGACGTCGGCCAGCGCATGCAGTCGCTGCACGACATGCTCGCCACGCTGCTCGGACCCGCCATCGAGATCGCGATGCGGCTGCCGACAGATCCCTGCCTCGTCAACGCCGATGCCAGCCAGTTCGAGACAGCGCTGATCAACATGGCGACCAATGCCCGCGACGCTATGCAGGGCAAGGGCAGGATCACTTTCGAGGTCGAGCCCGTGAAGAACGTTCCTGACGGGCCGGCCCATGTCTCGGGCAGCCAGGTTTCGGCAAAACATGGCTTCGTCGGGGTCACCGTCAGCGACACCGGCATCGGCATCCCTGCCGCGCGATTAGGCCGCATCTTCGAGCCGTTCTTCACCACCAAGCAGGTCGGCCAAGGCACCGGTCTCGGCCTGTCCCAGGTATTCGGCTTCGCCCGGCAATCCGGCGGCGAGGTGACGGTGACGAGCGAGGTCGGGCAAGGCAGCGCCTTCTCGCTCTATCTCCCGCGCGTGCCGCCGGACCTGCTGCCGCAGCGGCTGGCGCCGAACACGGCGCCGGCGGTGGCCGGCAGCGGCATGTCGGTGCTGGTGGTCGAGGACAATATCGAGCTCGCCAATTTCGCCGCCGACGGCCTCACCGAGCTCGGCTACAGCATCACGCTGGTCGACAATGCCACCGATGCGCTCGCCGAGCTCATCGTTGACGCAGATCGTTTCGACGTCGTGTTCTCGGACGTGGTGATGCCGGGGATGACCGGGCTCGACCTGGCGCAGGCGATCCGCGAGCGCGACATCGGCGTGCCGGTCGTGCTGACCACGGGCTACAGCCAGGCCCTGTCACAGGAGGGCGCGACCGGCTTCGATCTCGTGCAAAAGCCCTATTCGATCGAAGAATTGTCGCGGGTTCTGCACCGGGCCGCGCGGCTGCGGCGCGTCCGGGACGGCGCGGCCGAGTGATTCGGCGGCCGCCGGAACCAAAGGGAACCGTTTGATTTCCTTTGCGTTGTCCGCTCATGCAGAAGCCGGCCGCGAAGCGCGAACAGGGCAGGAAGCCGCCCATCGTCGAGATCACAGGCGAGAACGGCGATGAAGTGGCAGCGCCGCCGCCTGAGCTGCTCGAGCCCGATCCCGAGCTGTCCCCCGAGGAAGCCGAGCAGGTCCGCAAGGATTATCTGCTGACGCGCTTCTGGATCAGCGCACGCGGCTTCTGGGGGCGCAAAGGCGACCGCCTGGCCTTGCCGTTCTCGATCGGCCTCGGCGTGCTGATCGTCCTGACCGTCGGCTTCCAGTACGGCATCAATGTCTGGAATCGCGCGATCTTCGACGCCATCGAAAAGCGTGATGCGACGAGCGTCTTCCATCTCACGGCGGTGTTCTTCCCGCTGGCGATCGGCAGCATCGTACTCGCCGTCGTGCAGGTGTTCGCGCGCATGGGCATCCAGCGGCGCTGGCGCGCATGGCTGACGGCGAGCGTGCTGACGCGGTGGCTCGCCAACGGGCGCTACTATCAGCTCAACCTCGTCGGCGGCGATCACGGCAATCCCGAATACCGCATCGCCGAGGACCTGCGCATCGCGACCGACTCGCCGGTCGATTTCCTCGCCGGCGTGACCTCCGCGCTGCTGTCGGCAGTGACCTTCATCGTCGTGCTCTGGACCATCGGCGGCGCGCTCACCGTCACGCTCGGCGGCTCAAGCCTCACCATTCCCGGCTTCCTGGTGATCGCCGCGATCCTCTACGCCGCGATCGCCTCCAGCTCGATCCTGGTGATCGGCCGCCGCTTCGTGCAGGTCTCCGAGGACAAGAACCAGGCCGAGGCCGATTTCCGCTACACGCTGACGCGCGTGCGCGAGAACGGCGAGAGCATCGCACTGCTCGGCGGCGAAGAGGAGGAACGCGACGGCATCGATCGCAATTTCACGCGCGTGCTCAGGCAATGGGCGCGGCTCGCCGGGCAGCACATGCGCACCACGCTGGTGTCGCAGGGATCGAGCCTCGTTGCCCCGGTCGTTCCGCTGCTGCTCTGCGCGCCGAAATTCCTCGACGGCAGCATGACGCTGGGACAGGTGATGCAGGCGGCCTCCGCCTTCACGATCGTGCAGAGCGCGTTCGGCTGGCTGGTCGACAATTATCCGCGTCTTGCCGACTGGAACGCCTGCGCACGCCGCATCGCCTCGCTGATGATGTCGCTCGATGGCCTCGAGCGCGCCGAGCAGGGCGACGGCCTTGGTCGCATCAAGCGCGGCGAGACCAGCAACGAGGCCATGCTGGAGCTGAACGATCTCTCGGTCACGCTCGACGACGGTACCGCCGTGGTCGGCGAGACCGAGGTGGTGATCGAGCCCGGCGAGCGCCTGCTCGTCGCCGGCGAATCCGGCACCGGCAAGAGCACGCTGGTGCGCGCCATCGCCGGGCTCTGGCCCTGGGGCGGCGGCAGCGTGAATTTCCATCCCGACCGGCGGCTGTTCATGTTGCCGCAGCGGCCCTACGTGCCCTCGGGATCGCTGCGCCGCGCGGTGGCCTATCCCGGTGCCGAAAACGACTGGACCGTGGAGGAGATCGGCAAGGCCTTGCACAAGGTCGGCCTCGATCATCTCAAGGAGAAGATCGAAGAGGAGGGGCCGTGGGACCAGACCCTATCAGGCGGCGAGAAGCAGCGCCTCGCTTTCGCACGGCTGCTGCTGCACAGCCCCGACATCGTCGTGCTCGACGAGGCCACATCCGCGCTCGACGAGAAGAGCCAGGACAAGATGATGAAGGTCGTCACCCATGAGCTGCCCAAGGCGACCATCGTCAGCGTCGCGCACCGCGCCGAGCTGGAGGCTTTCCACAGCCGCAAGATCGTGCTGGAGCGCCGCAAGGGCGGCGCCAAGCTGGTCAGCGACATCGACCTGATCCCGCGCAAGGGCAAGCGCAAGCTGCTCGGCCGCTTCCTGCGCCAGCGCAAGGCGGCGGCGAAGGCGGCATGAAGTCCGTAGCCCGGATGGAGCGGAGCGTGATCCGGGATTCGTGCCGCAAGCGGCGAAGGCCCCGGATTACGCTCCGCTCCATCCGGGCTACATTCTTTTCCCTCGTTGGAGTCCCCGACAAAACCGGCTATGCATGCGCCGCCTGCAACGAGGACCGCCTGCTTGACGACCGACAATGTCCCTTCGTCCGCGCCATTCGGCGCGTTTGCGCCGAATGCGGCGCAGGCCGCGATCATCAGCCTCGCGACACGATCGGGGCTGAAGCGCGGCGCGTTCCGGCCCTGGCTGTCGCGGCTGGTCAATTTGCTGCGCGGCGGCCCCGTCGATGTGCATTATCAGGGCGCCTCGTTCCGCTTCTACCACCAGGGCAGCGCGACCGAGCGCGGCGCGCTGTTCAATCCCGACTACAATCTCGACGAGCTCGACTTCCTGCGGCAGCATACCCCGGCGGGCGGCGTGTTCGTCGATGTCGGCGCCAACGTCGGCACTTTTGCGCTGGTGATGGCGCGGCAGGTCGGCACCACAGGCAAGGTCGTTGCGATCGAGCCTCATCCGCTGACGTTCGCGCGGCTGGTCTTCAATCACACCGCATCGCATGCGACGCAGGTGCGGCTGGTGCAGGCCGCCGCCGGCGACGACGACGGCGAGCTGATGATCGAGAGCGGCGGCGGCAATCTCGGCGCGACGCACGTCGTCACGGGCTCTGCGAGCGCCGATGCGATCAGGGTCCCGTCGCTGCGGCTGACGCGCATTCTCGACGAGGCCGGCGTTGCCAACGTCGACGCGCTCAAGATCGATGTCGAGGGTTTCGAAGACCGCGTGCTGATCGGCTTCTTCCGCGACGCACCGCCATCGCTGTGGCCGCGCGCGGTGGTGATCGAGCACCTGTCACAAAACGATTGGCAGCAGGATTGTATTGCCGACATGGTCGGGCGCGGCTTTGCCATCGCGCGCAAGACGCGGAGCAATACGTTCCTGTCGCGCTGACGACGACGAACCACGGAGGTTGTAATGATCGATCATTTGGGTTTCTCCGTCTCCGACTATGAGCGCGCGAAAGCGTTCTACACCAAGGCGCTGGCGCCGCTCGGCTACGGCCTGATCATGGAAGTGACGGCGGAGCAGACCGGCCACGCTGCGGCCGCCGGTTTCGGCGCCGACGGCAAGCCGGATTTCTGGTTCGGCGCCGAAGGCGTCATGAACAAGCCGGTGCACATCGCGATCACGGCCAAGGACCGCGCCACGGTGGACGCCTTCTACAAAGCGGCGATCGCGGCCGGCGGCCGCGACAACGGCCCGCCCGGCATCCGCCCGCATTACCACGCGAACTATTATGGCGCCTTCGTGCGCGATCCTGACGGGCACAATATCGAGGCCGTCTGTCACGCACCGGAATAGACGGGTTCCGGCAGGAACCTCGTTCCAGGCAGGCCGTTATCGTCTCTTGCAACAAGGAGCACGATATGGCCAACGACAACGCCCGCGACGTCGACCGCGTTTGGGATCTGATGAAGAAGATCGGATTCGCGATGCTGGTGACGCGCGACGGCGACAAGCTGCGCGCGCGGCCGATGAGCGCCTATCTCGACCGCACCGCGAACACGATCTACTTCCTGACCGATGCGCGGCGCCACAAGGACGAGGAGATCGCGCGCAATCCGTCCATCAACCTGTCGTTCGCCGATGCCGGCGGCCAGAAGTACGTTTCGTTGACCGGCACTGCCGTCGTCTCCAACGACCGTGCGAAGATCAAGGAGCTATTCTCGACGCCAGCCAAGGCGTGGTGGGATAGCGCGGAAGATCCCAACATTCGCGCGCTCAAGGTGACGCCCGACGATGCCGAGTTCTGGGATTCGCCGGGAACGGTCATCTCCTATGTGAAGATGGCGGCCGCAGCAGTCACGAATACACGTCCCGACATCGGAGAAAACCGCAAGGTCTCGATGTGATGCCAATCGAACCGCCCGAGATTCCGCCGGCAACACCGGGGACTCCGACCGAGCCTCCGCCGGGGATTCCACCGGGCGGTCCGCAGCCTGAAATCACGCCGCCGGTGCACGAGCCCGGCGAATCACCGCGGCCCGACGAATTGCCGCCGCACGTTCCCGAAGAGATTCCATCACGCGGGCCGAACGGACCGCTCACGCCCAATCCTGCGACGGATGCACGTTCGCCGCGGCATCACATATGAGGCGAGCAATCACATGTGAGGCGATTGCAACCTGCGTCTGAATGCGCAATGAACGTCACCATAATGAGGTGATTTGTGTGCAGAAATAAATCGGGCCGCGATGACGTCGCCCGCCACAATGCGGCCTAACGCGTAGCTGTTCATCCCGACACTTCGTCAAAGAACCTTCCGGGGAAGTTCACCACCATGACCAACCTTCGTTTCGTGCTGCTTGCAACGACGGCTCTGACCGCGATGCAATTCGCAAGCTCCGCATCGCATGCGCAAAGTGCGCCGCCGCTCGTGGTTGCGCAGGCCCAGCCACAAGAGACTGGCCCTGACGGAAAACCGAAGCAGCCTCCGAAGGGACCGCCAGCGGCCACGCCGCCTGCGCGACCGGCCACACCGCCACCCGCGGCGGCACCTCATCCGCCTGCAGCGCCTCCGCCGGCGGCCGCACCGCCGCGCCCGGCAGCGCCGCCGCCTTCGCCACCACCTGCGGCCCGCCCGGCTCCGCCACCGCCACCCCCGCCGCCTGCCGCCCCGAAGCAACCTTCGCAGCCGCCGGCCGCAGCGCCGAAGCAGCCCGCACCGCCGCCGGCAGCAGCGCCGCAGCAGCATGCCCCGACACCGCCTGCAGCACGCCCGGCTCCCACGCCGCCGGCACCGCCTCCCGCGGCGGCTCCGCAGCAGCACGCGCCCACACCGCCGACAGGTGCACGCCCGTCTCCGACGCCTCCGCCGCCCCCTGCGGCGGGTCCTGCGGGACGGCCTGCGCCTGCGCCCACGGCGACGCCCCCTGCTCCGACAGCCGCGCCCGCGGCGCGCCCGAACGCACCTGCCCCGGCGACCACCCCCGCACCGACGGCGACCCCGACGCCCGCGGCACCGTCGCCAGGCCGCCCGGGCGCACCGCCGCCCGGCGGACGTCCTGGCGCGCCTCCGGCCGCAGGATCACCGTCGCCGGCTCCCGGCGCCGCCCCAACGGCCACGCCGGCTCCAGGTGCCGGCACCCCGACGCCGCCGCCCGGACGTCCCGGTGCAGCACCGACGCCTGCTCCCGGCGCGGCCCCGACGGCGACGCCGACACCCGGCCAACAGGGTGCTACACCACCCGCGGGCGCGCCCGCTGCCGGAGCCCCGGCTGCCCCGCCGCAGGCCGGCGCCCCGGCCCGACCGCCGGCACCTCCCGCCGGCGCCGCAGCGCCAACCGTCGTCCCTGGCACGCCGGCCGCAGCGCCACCGCCGAACAGGGCGCAATACGCGCCGCCGACGGTTGCGCCCGCCTTCCGCGCTGCGCCTAGGGTCGCAGCGCCGCTACCACCACCGCCACGTCCGCAGCAGCGCGATCTGACGCCGCTCGCGGTCGGTGCAGGCGTAGTGGCCGGCGCCGTGATCGGCGCGACCATCGCCGACCTCCACAGCCAGCGACGCGAGGTCGTCGAAGGCGGCCGCACCGTCTACACCGAGCCGGACCGCATCATCATCCGCGATCCCGGTGGGCAGGCCTATGTCCGCGGCAACGACCTCTATCGCTTCCGCTATGGCGCCCGCGACATCCGCACCGACACGGTCGGCGGCGAGACCCGCACCGTCGTGGTGCGTCCTGATGGCAGCGAGGTGATCACCGTGGTCGGTGCGGACGGTTCGCTGCTGCGACGAATCCGCAGGGACCCGCGCGGACGCGAGCTCGTCATCATCGACAACAGCTATCGCGATCCGCGGGCGGTCGGCGGCTTCTATGTCGACGTGCCGCCGCCGGTGGTCAGCATCCCCTACGATCGCTACATTGTCGACGCCCAGGAGGCGTCGCCGCAGGTGATCTACGACACGATGCGGGCCCCGCCGGTGCAGCGAATCGATCGGCGCTACTCGCTCGACGAGATCCGCTACAGCCCCAATGTTCGCATGCAGATGCCGAGCATCGACGTCAACACGATCAACTTCGAGACGGGATCGTGGACCATTCCGCCGGACCAGGCGGCGCGGCTTCAGGTGATTGCCGACGGCATTAACCAGGCGCTCCAGGCCAATCCGCAGGAGGTGTTCCTGATCGAGGGCCACACCGACGCGGTCGGCAACGACGTCGACAATCTGTCGCTGTCGGACCGCCGCGCGCAGGCCGCGGCCGAATTGCTGACCCAGCAGTTCAACGTGCCCGCGGAGAACCTGACGTCGCAGGGCTATGGCGAGCAGTATCTGAAGGAGCAGACGACAGGGCCGAGCCTGATCAACCGGCGCGTCACCGTCCGCCGCATCACGCCGCTGCTCAATGGCGGCCAGGCCAACGCAGCGCCGCCTCCGCCGCGCCAGTAAGTCCGTCGCAAACAGAAAATGGCCGGGAGCGATCCCGGCCATTTTTGTTTGGATCAAGCACCTCGCGCCTGATGCGGTATGCAGGCATCGCAGATCGCTGCGGCATGCCGGTGATCAGTGCCACAGCAGCCGCCGAGCAGCCGCATGCGCGGGAACGCGCGCCTGAGCGCCAGATAGCGTCGGCCGAGATCGATGGGATCGCCACTGTCGATCACCTCCGACTCGTCAAGTTCGGCATGGCTCTTGGTCGAGGCGTTGGCCCGGACACCATGAATGCGCTCGACCCATGGCTCGCCGGCTTCGAGGGCACCCTCGAAATGGGTCGGATGAGCACAGTTGATCAGAAAATATTCGCAAGCGCGTTCGGTTGCATCATCGACCGTTTCGATCGCCTCACGCAGGGCCTCTCCCCTGACCAGTCGACCGTCGGTTTCGACCGTGAAGGAGACCGCAACCGGAACCGCCTGCATCTTCGCCGCGCGGACGACACCGATGGCTTCATTGATGCTGTTCAGCGTGAACGCGGTCACCATGTCCGCGCCAGCCTCGGCAAAGGCCGCAATCTGAGGCGAGTGATAGGCCATCGCCTCAGTGGCATCCATGTTCCCGGCCTTGTAGCCGTCGCCCCTCGGGCCGATCGCGCCGTTGATCACACAAGGCCGGCCAGGAGCCTCCCAGGCGCCACGCAATTCCTCGATAAAACGAATGGAACGCATGTTGATCACCTTGAGCCGGTCCACATCGTAGCCGAGCTTGGCACCCCAATCAGCATTGGCGCGCCAGGTCGGACTGTCGAGCACAAAGCCGAGCCCATGCTGCCGTGCGATGGTGAGATAGGCTTCGTAATACTGCTTCAGATGTGATCGGCCTTCTGCGCTCTCGAGCAGCACGAATGCAGCGAAGTGCGGAAGCTCCAATCCCTTTTGAAAGATCAGGGTGGTCTCCATGCCACCGTCGGTCAGGAAGATGCCGCCTCGATGCTGCGGCAGATCGTGCCTGTGTCTGGCCATTTGACGCTCCGTCGTGACCGGCCCCCTTAGTTCGGTCGTTTCAGCTTCCTTCCGGTCTCATCGAAGATGGTGCCGCAAAATGTCGCGCAGCATGCGACGATCGGACGATCATGCCGCGACCTAAACTGAATGCGCGCCGGTCGAAGCAGGAAAGCCAATACAGATGGCCGGGAGCGATCCCGGCCATTTTTGTTTGGCGCACGCATCGCTACTTCACGGCGGCGAGCCCAAGCGCATCGGCCATGACACGAAACACTTCCGTGTTGTCCATCGAGCCGTGCACGCGCTCGCTGCCCGGTCCGGTCGCCGTCAGGATGACGTCCTCGCCCGAATGCACGCTGGCGCCGATCATCGCCGACAGGTTGCCGGGGCGCAGCACCGCGCCCGGAACATCCTTGTATTTGTCGTTGGCCTTGAACGTGCCGTCATCACCGGCCTTGACGGTCGGCTCGTTGGGATTGTCGAGTTTTGGACGGAACGTCTCGTAGTGGTCCGGCAGGCTGGCGGAGAAGATGGCGAGCCGCCGGCTGACATCGACGCGTGACGGATAGCCGTCCGCGTCCGGCGCCGGATAGTTTGGAAATCCGGCCTGCTCGTAGACACCGACGCGCTCGCGCAAGGGAACGTTGGGCGTCGTGCCCATGTCGTCATTCACCGTGCCGACAAGGCTGTTGGGGTGATTGTGGTCCGCCAGCACCAGGATGAGGGTGTCGTCGCCGCGCGCCTGCGCCCATTCGCGCGTCTGGCGCACAGCGTTGTCGAGCATGATCGTGTCGTAGACCGCCCGCTCCATGTCGAGAACATGCGCATATTTGTCGATCAATCCGGATTCGACCATCAGGAAGAAGCCGGTCTCGTTCTTCGAGAGGATGTTCAGCGCCGCCTGCACCTGTTCGGTCAGGTCAGGCTGCTCGGGGAATTTCTTGACGCCGCCGCCTTTGAGGAATTTGCGGTCGAGCACGCCGTCCATGTTGCCGGCGGCGAACAGGCCGAGCAGCTTGCCCGTCTCGGGCTTTGCGGCAGAAACGCCGAGCTCGCCCGCGGTCGTCGCGACCTGATGGCCGGCGTCGCGGAACTTGGCGATGTAATCGGCCTCGTCCTTGCGTTTGGAGCCGGCCGCGGACTTCGGCAGAAAATTCGCGCTGCCGCCGCCCATCAGCACATCCGGCTTCGCCGCGAAGAACTGTTCGACGATCTCGTCATAGGCGGCGCGCCGGCGGGTGTGTGCAACCATCGCCGCCGGCGTCGCGTCTTCTATCTCGGTATTGGTGACGATGCCGATCGCCATGCCGTGCCGCCGCCTGGCGAGGCTGGTGATGGTTTCGACCTTGGGATCGTCGAACGGACTTGCGGTGCGGTCCGCGTAAACGCCGAGGGCGTTCACGGCGCTCTTGTGGCCGGTCGCATAGGCGCTGGCGGAGTTCGCGGAGTCCGTGATGATCGAATCCGAGCCTGCGGTCGCCACCAGCGCCATATGGGGCATATCGTCGATGGCGAGCTTGCCGCGGCTCTTGCCCTCCGAAATACCCTTGGACAGGATTCGGGCCGCGACCCGGTGCGCCGGCGACATGCCATCACCGATGAACAGGATGACATTCTTCGCCTTGCGCGGACCCGTGTCGTAGACCGTCCAGGTAACGCTACGCTGACGCGTGCCGTCGCTCACGTCCACGGCAACGCTGCCCGGCGTGGTCAGCGTGACGTCGCGCAGGATCAGGGCCGACTGTTCCTTGCCATCCTCTCGGTCGATGAAGGTCCCGGAACGACCGAACGCAGTCGCATAATCCGCGCCGTTCACCGTCACCTTCAACTTGGCCGGATCAACCAATCCGGGGAGTTCGACCTTGAAGTCGAATCGGGCTCCAGCCAGAATCTCGGCACGATCGATCGGATAGACCGTTTGTGCCGACAGTGACGTTGCCCAAAGCAGAACGATGAGAGAGGCGACGGCCGATCCCTTGACCATATTCGATGCTCCGCGATGCCCATTCCGAGGGGAAAGCAAGGAGCCTAACGGTCGACGATGACACCGTCATTATGTCGTGCCGCCCGATCGGGCGACATAAGGCCTCAACCCTTGTCGCTCTCCAGCCGGAAGATCTGCGAGCCTTCGCTGCCCGACAACAGGCCGGTGTCGCTGTAGAGCTTCAGCTTGGTCCGGGTGTCGGCGATGTCGAGATTGCGCATGGTGAGCTGACCGATGCGGTCGGCCGGCGTGAAGGCGGCGTCCTCGACCTTCTCCATGCTCAGCCGCTCCGGCGCATAAGTGAGGTTGGGGCTCTCGGTGTTGAGGATCGAATAGTCGTTGCCGCGGCGCAGCTCCAGCGTGACTTCGCCGGTGACGGCGCGCGCGACCCAGCGCTGCGCGGTCTCGCGCAGCATCAGGGCCTGCGAGTCGAACCAGCGGCCTTGATAGAGCAGCCGTCCCAAGCGCATGCCGCTGATGCGGTACTGCTCGATGGTGTCCTCGTTGTGGATGCCGGTGACGAGGCGCTCATAGGCGATGTGCAGCAGCGCCATGCCGGGGGCTTCGTAGATGCCGCGGCTCTTGGCCTCGATGATGCGGTTCTCGATCTGGTCGCTCATGCCGAGGCCATGGCGGCCGCCGATCGCATTGGCCTCGAGGAACAGCGCGACGGGATCAGAGAAGGTCTGGCCGTTGAGGGCAACGGGCTGGCCTTCCTCGAAACGCACCACGACCTTCTCGGCCTTCACAGTGCAGTCGTCGCGCCAGAACGGCACGCCCATGATCGGGTTAACGATCTTGATGCCGCTGTCGAGGCTCTCGAGATCCTTGGCCTCGTGCGTCGCGCCGAGCAGATTGCTGTCGGTCGAATACGCCTTCTCGGCGCTCATCTTGTAGGCAAAGCCCTGCGCGGTCATGAACGCCGACATCTCGGCGCGGCCGCCGAGCTCGTCGATGAACTGCTGGTCGAGCCACGGCTTGTAGATCTTCAGGCCGGGATTGGTGAGCAGCCCGTAGCGGTAGAAGCGCTCGATGTCGTTGCCCTTGAAGGTCGAGCCGTCGCCCCAGATGTTGACGCCGTCTTCCTTCATCGCCGCGACCAGCATCGTGCCGGTGACGGCGCGCCCCAGAGGCGTGGTGTTGAAATAGGTGATACCGCCGGTCGAGATGTGGAAGGCGCCCGACTGGATCGCGGCGATGCCTTCGTGAACGAGCTGCGTGCGGCAATCGACGAGCCGGGCCTTCTCGGCCCCAAATTCCTGTGCCTTGCGCGGAATTTCGTTGTAGTCGGCTTCGTCCGGCTGGCCGAGATTGGCGGTGTAGGCGTAGCAGCGCGCGCCCTTCTGCTTCATCCAGAGCAGCGCCGCTGAGGTGTCGAGGCCGCCCGAAAAAGCGATGCCGACTTTCTCACCCTTGGGCAGGCTTTTCAGGATCGTTGTCATGGCTCTTCCAATCGGGTCTCAAGGGCTGATGTCAGGGCGGGTTTGACCGGGCGAATATCAAATTTCGCACGCCTCGGCACCCATTTAATGGCTCAAATCGACGGCGCGGGACCGGTCTTGCCGCCAAACAGGCGCTGGCGGAGCCGGTAGCCGGGCCAGGCCAGCCGGGTCAGGGCGGCATCGACCGCCTCGTCCGAAAATCGCGTGCGCGGCCAGCGGTAGATCAGCGCGTAGGCGAACCAGATCACGACAAAACTGACGAGGCCGGCAATCGCCACATCGGTGAAGAAATGTCCGCCGAAGGCCATGCGCAGGCCGCTAGTCAAGGCGCCGAACACCACGGCGCCGGCATAGGCGAGCGGCCGCCATGCCGGCGGGGCCAGCGCGGCGGGTGCCAGGGTCCAGAAGGCGGTCGCGCCCTCGCCCGAGAAGAACGAGCAGTTGCGCGCGCAGCCGCCGCGCGGATCCCACCACGGCACGAACTGCTGGTCGCCGGCAAACTCCGTCACCACCACGGGACGCGGACGTCCCCAATAGGTCTTGAAGGTCAGGTTGGTGAGAATGCCCGCAGACATGATGATCGTGACCAGCAGGAACACCATCGCGCGCCCCGACACCAGCAGCGGCCGGTCGGGCCGGATCAACTTGACCACGAGCGCGACCAGCGACGGCAATACGAACGCCCAGGCGATCCACATCGCCGCATCCCGCGCGAAGCTGGCCCAGCCGTCCAGCTTGAGCGGAAACGTCCTCGTCTCGGGGTCGAAGAACAACGACGCGAGCTTGAGATCGAGCTCGGGATAGAGGCCGAAGACAACGCCGATCACGAGCCACAGCGCCAGGGCGATGAAAAGTCCAGTCCGGTTCATGGCGCGCGGTTTAGCGGAGTGGAGAGAGGATGGAAACCCTGGATTCGGTCGCGGCAAGCGACGTGAGCGAGCATGCATTTGTCGGAGCGTAATGCTTCAACGACGTCGTCCCGGCGAAGGCCGGGACCCATAGCCACCGGCCGTGGTTTGGCGAAGACTCAACCAGTTCGCTCACAACCCCTCCTCGGGGTAATGGGTCCCGGCCCCCGTGTGCAATTGCGCACTAGGCCGGGACGACACCGAGTATGTGGTCACCGCACATCCGGCCTTGAATTCGACGGTAGCGGCGGGGGCGGCTTGCGCGGAGGCGGCCGCTCGCGCCAGGCACCGGCATTGCGGCCGGCGATCAGCCAGTAGACCACGCCGGAGACGATTCCCGCCCCGGTCATGATCTCCAGGTGACGCCGCACGATGCCCTCGAATTGGAAAGTATCGGAGTGGAAAGGAACGAGCCCGAGGTAGCAGGCAAGCCCCACGACACCACCACCAACGGCGTAAGCGAGCGCGCTGCGGATGTAGAGCGCTTCGGTGATCGCGACGATGACCGCCGCCGGCACCAGCGCAAAGCCGGACACGAAGATGAAGCCGAAACCGAGCAGGATATCGATCGCGCCTTGATCGACGGGACCCGCGCCGAGATCGGCGAATTCCGGAAACAGCAGCGCGACGACCACGATCATGCCGCCGACGAAGCAGGCGGCGAGGAAGGCGAGGAAGATGACGATAAGGCGGCCGATCAGGGACATGAAGGGAAAGCCACCTTTGCCGTCATTGCGAGCGCAGCGAAGCAATCCAGAAATGCGTCCGCGGAGACTGCCTGGATTGCTTCGTCGCTACGCTCCTCGCAATGACGAGGATGCGAGAGCGCGGGCATAACAAGCTAATCCGTCATCGCCATGGCGCGCAGCGCCTGGCGCTCGCGGGCGCTGAGCTTCTCGGTTTCCGACTTGAGCTGGCCGCAGGCGGCGAGGATGTCGCGGCCGCGCGGGGTACGCACCGGCGAGGAATAGCCGGCGTTGAAGATATACTCGGAAAACTTCTCGATCTGGTCCCAGTCCGAGCATTCATAGACCGTGCCGGGCCAGGGATTGAACGGGATCAGATTGATCTTGGCCGGAATGCCCTTGAGCATCTTCACCAGCAGCCTTGCATCGTCGAGCGAATCGTTGACGTCCTTGAGCATCACATATTCGAAGGTGATGCGGCGCGCGTTCGAGGCGCCGGGATAGTCGCGGCAGGCCTGCAGCAGCTCCTTGATCGGATATTTGCGGTTGAGCGGGACCAGCTCATTGCGCAGCTCGTCGCGCACCGCATGCAGCGAGATCGCGAGCATCACGCCGATCTCCTCGCCGGCGCGCACGATGTTCGGCACCACGCCCGAAGTCGACAGCGTGATGCGGCGGCGGGAGATGCCGATGCCTTCATTGTCGCCGACGATCAAAAGCGCATCGCGCACCGCGTCGAAATTGTAGAGCGGCTCGCCCATGCCCATCATGACGACGTTGGTGACGCGGCGCGTGCCGTCCTCGCGATCGGCCCAATCGTTCAGGCGATCACGCGCGACCATGATCTGGCCGACGATCTCGCCCGCCGTGAGGTTGCGCACCAGGCGCTGCGTGCCGGTGTGGCAGAACGAACAGTTCAGGGTGCAGCCGACCTGCGAGGAGACACAGAGCGTGCCGCGATCGGTCTCGGGGATGTAGACGCACTCGACTTCATGGGCGCGCTCGACATTGTCGCCGCTCGGCAGCCGCAGCAGCCATTTGCGGGTGCCGTCATTGGAGATCTGCTCGGCCACGACTTCGGGCCGATCGACGGTGAAATGCTGCGCGAGCTCGGCACGAATGCCCTTCGAGATCGAGGTCATGTCGTCGAAGTTCTGGGCGCCGCGAAAATAGAGCCAGTGCCACAGCTGCTGCACGCGCATCTTGCGCTGCGCCGGTGCGACGCCGATCTCGCCGAGACGATCGGCAAGCTCAGTGCGCGACAGGCCGATGAGCGACGGCTTCGCCGGCGGCACATAAGTTTCGAGTGGAATCTTCTCCACCAATATTGCGTTGTGCGGCTCGGTCATCGGTTGCCTGAGATTGCTGCTGTGTCGTCATGCCCGGGCTTGTCCCGGGCATCCACGTCCTTTCCCGCCCGGAACCAGCGCGTGGATGGCCGGGACAAGCCCGGCCATGACGGCAGCACCTTTGGGATAGCCCCCTATATAGCAACCGGAATTGCCGATTGCGACGGTGATAGCGCCCGCAGGCTTAACGCCTGCAATTTTACCGCCTGCAATCCTGGGCGATCCGGTCGAGCGCCTGGGCGAGACCCTTCAGCGAAAAGGTATCGGTCGTCTCGGTGCCCTTGGCTGAGACGCCCTTGACCACGAGATCGGCGGATTTGCGCATGGCCTCGACCATTCGCTCCTCCTCCGCCGCGTTCTTGATCCAGAGGCCGTCGCCCTGCGTATACATTGCGAAAGCAGCGCCGCCGACCTCGACTGTCGATTCCGAGCCTGGTTTCAACGCGTAACCGATCATGACCGAGACTTCGTTGCTGACCTTCTCCGCCGGCCTGGTCGAGACGAACGCATAGGCGGGATCGCGCGGCCGATTCGGCGGATTGGTCTTCGACGACGAGGGCTTGGCCAGCGCAAAACAGACTTTCTTGCCGCTGGGCGTCGCCGAATAGGCGCCCCAGGTCCCGAACTGGCCGATCAAGGTCGGCTCTGCACCGCCCGCAACCGCGGCGGCCGGGGCCGCCGATTTGCTCTCGGGCTTTGCAGCCGTCTTCGCAGTCGTGTGGGCCGCCGGCGCAGCCGGTTTCGGTGCGGCCTTCGGCGCCGGTTGCGTCGGTTGCGTCGTCTGCGCCCGCGCGGAATCGGCGACTCCGCCGGCCGCCACGCCAGTCATCACAGCTAAAATCAGCACCCGCCACATGCTGGAGTGGTTCCCTCAATATTGTGACTGGAAGATGGCCCGGCCGCGCTTTGTCCCCGTGCAGGGATAGCCGGAAAAGTCCAGTTTGGGAAGGCAGTTAGCCGGATGACAGCGGCTGGCTTCTGAATCGCGCGGCGCGCTGCTCGGTCCATTGCGCCTCGCTCCAGCCGAGCAGGTCCTCGGCGCCGGAACTGCGCAAGTGCGCGCCACCGTCGATCACCACCATCTCGCCGTTGATGTAGCCGGCGCGTTCCGAGACCAGGAAGCTGGCGAGATCGGCAAGCTCGCGGTGCTCGCCCGTGCGTCCCAGCGGATTGCGCGACGTCCAGCCTTCGTCGCGGCCTTCGGGACGCAGCTGTCCGGTGGCGCCGGCGGTCGGGAACGGACCCGGGGCGATCGCGACGGTGCGAATTCCCTTCGGACCCCACTCCACCGCGAGGCTCTTGGTCATCGCCAGCACCGCCGATTTCGCCATCGCCGACGGCACGGTGAAGGCGCGGCCGGTGATGGTCGAAGTCGACAGGATCGAGAGCACGACGCCGCCATGCTTGCCGTCGATCCAGCGCTTCCCGGCGGCGAGCGTGCAATACATCGCGCCATGGAGCGTTGGCGCGAGGATCGCATCCGCGGCGCGGAATGAGAGATGCTCGCTCTGCGCGACAAACGTTGCGGCCGCGTTGTTGACGAGAATATCGAGCGGCGCCTCTCGCCAGATCGCGTCCATCATGTCATCCACGGCCGCGCCGTCGCGAACGTCGCAGGCGACGATCTTGACCTTGCCACCGGTCTCTTCGCGCATCTCATTCGCCGTAGCCTCGAGCCGATCGAGCTTGCGACCGCAGATGACGAGCTCGGCACCCAGGCTGAGGAAACGACGCCCCATCGCCGCGCCAAGGCCCGAGCCGCCGCCGGTGACGAGGATGCGCTTGTTCTTGAGCAGGCCTGTTTCAAACATCGTTTGAATCCTCGCTGTTTCCGCACACTTCGTCATTGCGAGCGAAGCGAAGCAATCCAGAATCCGTCCTGCGGAAATAGTCTGGATTGCTTCGCTTCGCTCGCAATGACGAGGATAGGCCGAACATAGCATCTGGCAAAGAATCCCGATTGTCGCCGGTGCCTAAATCCGGCAAAACCGGGCCAACTATATCCGGCAAAACCGGGCCAACTATAATTCCACTCGAAACGCCCCAGGTGCCGCCATGAAAGCCATCCTCTGCTCGCAATATTGCCAGCCCGACGATCTCGTGTTGGCCGAGGTGCCGGACCCCGTGGCGGGCCCCGGCGAAGCCGTGATCGCGATCAAGGCGGCGGCGCTGAACTTCTTCGACATCCTGATGATCCAGGGCAAGTATCAGATCAAGCCGCCGTTCCCGTTCTCGCCGGCCGCCGAAGTCGCCGGCGTGATCGAGAGCATCGGCGCTGGCGTGACTGATCTCAAAGTCGGCGATCGCGTCGTCGCGTCCTGCGGCCACAACGGCGCACGCGAAAAGATCGCGCTGCCGGCGGCTTCGATCGTGAAGATTCCCGACAATCTCGACTATGACCGCGCGGCCGGCATCATCATCATTTACGGCACCGCGCTGCATGCGCTGGAGGATCGCGCGAGCCCGAAGCCGGGCGAGACGCTCGCGGTGCTCGGCGCGGCCGGCGGCACGGGCCTTGCCGCCTGCGAGCTCGGCAAGCTGATGGGCCTGAAGGTGATCGCCTGCGCCTCGTCGGAGGAGAAGCTCGAATTCGCCAAAGCACATGGCGCCGAGCTGACATTGAACTACGGCAAGGAAGATCTGAAGGAAGGTCTACGCAAGCTCACCGGCGGCAAAGGCGTCGACATCATCTTCGATCCCGTGGGCGGCGCATATGCCGAGCAGGCGCTGCGCTCGATCGCCTGGGAAGGCCGTTTCCTCGTGATCGGCTTTGCCGCCGGCGACATTCCGAAGATGCCGCTGAACCTCGCGCTGCTGAAGGGCTGCGACATCCGCGGCGTATTCTGGGGCGCGTGGACGCGGCTCAATCCGGCGAAGAACCGCGCCAATCTCGAGAAGCTCGTGAAGTGGACGGCGGAAGGCAAGATCTCATCGCATGTCGATCGCACCTTCCCGCTGGCACAGACCGCGGACGCGTTGAAGGTGCTCGCGGGACGCCAGGCGATGGGCAAGGTCATCTTGCATCCGTGAGGATGTCGACGACGGCGTCGCCTGCTACGCCCATTCGCCAAGCATATCACTGTCATCGACCGCTCAATGCGCAGTTGCGCACTTGGGCGGGCGAAAGACGCCACAATTGGGAAAACCTTCCTCAACCATAGCGCCAAAATCTTGGTGTATTCCCCCACCTCGCCTCAATCAAACCTAAATATTTCCTGATTCGCGCAAACCGTTGTCGCTTTTTGGGCTGATTCAGACGGCGATTTACTCGCTCCAGTTGACAGGGAACTTTCTGGACAAAAGCAAGAAAACTGAAGCCGGGAGTGCCCCCTGCGTTGCGTCAGTAATGGGGAGCTTCACCATGGAGACGACGGCATACCGCCCGTCGAACGAATCAAGCGCGTTCGAGTTCAATCGAGCCGCATCACACCCGCAGACCGCGTCCTTTATCCGAGCGCGTGCTGCACGGGCCGATCTTTCGCAGGACGATCCGGTTCCACTATTTCTGTCCGATCCGCTCGGGGCGCCGGACCCAAGCGAATATGCGCCGGTGGAATTGCGCTCCAGAATCGTCCCGCGCGTGCTCGCGGCCGTTCTGGTGGTATCCACCCTGGCAGTTCTGGTCACCCTGTATCAGTCCGACTTTCGCGGCCTCCTCGCCGCCAATGCCGGCAATTGGGTGGGCTTCGCGGCGGACCAAGCCATGGCGGCGGTCAGAACGCCGGCCATCCCGCAGACCCCGCTCAAGGATCCGGGCCGCGTAAGCGACACGAAGCTGGCAAGCGCCGACACGCAGGCTATCCTTGCGCCGGCAACGCCGAGCCGTGAGGCGATCGCGACCGCCTATCAGACGGCGCTGCAAGCCCAGACGCCCGCCGCCGTCGCGGCACCGCCCGCGCCCGTTGCGGCACCGCCTGTGCCTGTTGCGGCACCGCCCGCGTCCGTCGCAGCGCCGGCCGCGCCGCCTCCGCCCGCCAAGACGCTCGACGCCGACACGCTGGCCGGGCTGATGACGCGCGCGAAGAGCCTGCTGGGCGTCGGCGATATCGCTGCGGCCCGCCTGCTGCTTGAACGTGCGGCCAATGCACAGGATCCGACGGCGGCGTTCATGCTAGCGCAGAGCTATGACCCGGCGGTGCTGGGCACCAGCGACTCGCGGCGCATCTCCGCCGACGCGACCGCCGCGCGCGATTGGTACCAGAAAGCCGCGGCACTCGGATCGGCGGACGCGCGGCAGCGCCTCGGCCAGCTTCAGAACTAGAACTCTTTGATTTAGAGGACATCATGCGTAACGCTTTGGGAATGGCGCTTGCCGCCATCATGACGATCTGTGCCTTCGCGGCACGTGCCGAGTCGCAGACCGAATACGATCCGGCCAAGGTTTCGGACAGCCTGAAGGCCATCTTCCAGTTCGGCTCGACCTCGACCAAGCAGGCGCTGAACGCCAACACCGTCACGCTGATCACCGGCACGATCGGCGGCACCTATGTGCAGTTCGGCGCCGACCTCGCCTCGGTGCTCGACGACGGCAACAAGATCCGCGTGCTGCCGATCGTCGGCCGCGGCTCGGTGCAGAGCGTCGCCGACATCCTGTTCCTGCAGGGTGTCGATCTCGGCATCGTGCGGGCCGACACGCTCGACTATCTCGAGCGCAAGGGCTTTGCCAAGGACATCAAGAAGCAGTTCACCTATGTGACCAAGCTCTACAATGAAGAGATGCAGGTCATCGCGCCGAAGTCGATCGCCACGCTCAAGGACCTCGAAGGCAAGACGGTGAGCGTGGACCTGCCCAATGGCGGCACCTTCGTCACCGCGCTCACCGTGTTCGAGCGTCTCGGGCTCAAGGCGAACTTCGTCTATGTCGAGCAGCGCATCGCAATGGAGAAGCTGAAGGCCGGCCAGATCGACGCCGTCATCGTGGTCGGCGGCAAGCCGTACAAATCGGTTTCGACTTTCAATAATGACGGCCGCTTCCATCTTGCCAAGGTCGATTATGCAAAGCCGCTCCAGAGCGACTACCTGCCGGCAACGCTGACCGCCAAGGACTACCCCAACCTGATCAAGGAAGGCGAGAGCGTGGACACGATCGCAGTGCCTGCCGTGCTTGCGGCGTATAATTGGGCGCCGAACACCGAGCGCTATCGCAAGATCGCGCTGTTCGTGGACGCGTTCTTCACGAAATTCCCCTCGCTTCAGAACCCGCCCTTCCATCCCAAGTGGAAGGAGGTCTCGCTCGCGGCGCCCCTGGCGAGCTGGAACAGATTGCCGGTGGCGCAGCAATGGCTCGACAAACACGGTGTCGAGCCGGTGACGCAGAAGCGCTTCGAGGCGTTCCTGAAGCAGAATCCGGCGGCCGCAAAAGTGTCCGACGCGGACAAGGAAGCGCTGTTCAGGCAATTCCAGGCGTGGGACGCGGAGAATGCGCGGGCCCAGGCGATGCCGGAGAAGAAGAAGTGAAAGCCGTCATTGCGATGAGTTCGCGATAGACCTTGCGAAGCAATTTTCGCACTGAAGCGTCGAAGCAATCCAGACCGCCGCTGCGGAAACATCTCTGGATTGCTTCGCTGCGCTCGCAATGACGATTGAGACGCGCTCTTGCCCCACACTCACCGTCGTCGCCCGGCTTGACCGGGCGATCCAGGACTCCGTGACGTCAATGGTTGAGCCGAGGCGCCGCGGCGTACTGGATTCCCCGCCTTCGCGGGGAATGACAAGCAGCGCGTGCGATTGAGCCGCCTACTGCTCCGCCTCCGCCTCATCCAGCCCGCGCTTCAACGCGGTACGGGCGGCGTCGCGATGCTCGTTCGTGATGTGGCCGGCGACCATGCGGATCGCCGTGGCGAGCACGGCGGCGTCATCGGCGAAACCGAGGATCGGCATCACGTCAGTGACGAAGTCGAACGGCAGGATGAAATAGGCGATCGCCCCGAGCAGCGAGGCCTGGACATGGCGCGGCGTCTGCCGGTCGAAAGCGCAGTAATAGGCGGCGAGCAGATCTTCCGCGAACGGCAGTTGCGCAGCGACGCGCTTCAACTTGCGCCAGAAGCGGCGGCGCACGCCCTCACGGTCTTTCGCGAGCCGATCGGCCGGCTCGAAGCCGACGCTGTGTTCGGCAGCCATGCTCAAAAACTCCCCGTTCGGCCGCAGCGGCGCATCGCCGCATCGCCTGCTGATCACAAGATGGGGATGAGGCCGGGCACCGCAAGACGTCAGCCAGATGTCAGCCGGCGAGCGCGTTGATCGCCTTGGCCAGGTCGATGTCGCGTGCGGTGACGCCGCCGGCATCATGGGTCGACAGCACCACCTCCACGGTCTTGTAGACGTTGCGCCATTCGGGATGGTGATCCATCTTCTCGGCCACCAGCGCCGCGCGGGTCATGAAGCCGAAGGCCTGATTGAAATCCTTGAAGACAAAGGTCTTCCCGATGGCGTCGCGACCGGAAATCTCGCCCCATCCGGGTAATCCGCCCAGTGCCTGCTTGCGCGCCTCTGCCGTCAGCCGCTCTGCCATAATCGCCTCCGTTTTTAGGGGAACTTTACCCTAACACTGTCCTGACGCCCCGGGTTCATACGGGATCCGCCCCATCCGCTAACCATGACGGAGATGTAACCCTGCCGGACAAGAAATTTGCTACAATTGCCGGCGTAAATCGCCGGCCAAGATGAAACTGAGCCTCAAGCGCCTGTTTGGGAGATCGATGACCGGGGGATTGGACCTGGCCGAGACGCCCTCTCCGCCTTCGCCGCGATCCGCAGCGCGGAAGACGGCGCTGGCGTCGCTTGCGCTCGTGCTTGCGATCATCGGTGCGCTCGCCGGCGGTTATTATTTCGCGATGCGGCCGGTGACGCTGAAGATCGCGGTTGGTCCCGCCAACAGCGATGACGTCAAGGTCGTGCAGGCGCTGACCCAGGCTTTCACGCAGAACAAGAGCAATGTGCGGCTGCGACCGATCCAGACCGACGGCGCCACCGCCAGCGCCAATGCCCTCGCGGAAGGCAAGGTCGATCTTGCCATCGTGCGCGGCGACCTCGACGTGCCGAAGAACGCACAGGCGGTCGCGACGCTGCGCAAGAACGTCGTGGTGCTGTGGTCCGTGCCCGGCAAGGGCAAGAAGAAGGGCGCGAAGATCACCAAGGTCGCGCAGCTGGCCGGGCACCGGATCGGCGTCGTCGGCCGCACCCAGGCCAACGTCAACCTCCTCAGGGTGATCCTCCAGCAATACGGCGTCGATCCCGCCAAGGTCGAGATCGTGCAATTCCCGGCCAATGAAGTTGCCGAGGCAATCAAGGCGCAGAAGGCCGACGTCTACCTCGCGGCCGGCCCGGTCAACAGCAAGATCACGGCGGACGCGATCACGGCATCGGTCAAGGAGGGCGGCACACCGACCTTCCTCGCCATCGATTCCGCCGACGCGATCGCGCAGAACCACCCGGTCTACGAATCCTCGGAGATTCCCGCAGGCACTTACGGCGGCTCACCGGATCGTCCGGACGAAGAGGTCAAGACCATCAGCTTCTCGCACCATGTCGTGGCGCGCAAAGGTGTGTCCGAGACCACCATCGCCGCGTTCACGCGCCAGCTGTTTGCCGTGCGGCAGCAATTGGTGGCGGAGTTCCCGCTGGCGGCGAAGATCGAGACGCCCGACACCGACAAGGATGCGGTGATCCCCGTGCATCCCGGTGCCGCCGCCTTCGTCGACGGCGAGGAAAAGACCTTCCTCGACAAATACAGCGACTACATCTGGTGGAGCCTGATGGCGCTCTCGGCCACGGGCTCGATCGGCGCCTGGTTTGCGGGCTATCTGAAGAAGGACGAGCGCGACAACAACAGCCATCTGCGCGAACGCCTGCTCGACATGATCGCCGCCGCACGCAAGAGCGAGACGACCGAAGAGCTCGACCAGATGCAGGCCGAAGCCGACGCGATCTTGCGCGATACGTTGCGTTGCTTCGATCACGGCGCGATCGAGGAAGCCGCGCTCACCGCCTTCAACATCGCACTCGACCAGTTCCACGCCGCCGTTGCCGACCGCAAGGCGGTGCTGTTCAGCCTACCGCCAAGCCTGCAACGCACCGGCGCGCAATTCAGGGCCGCCGGCAACGCGTAAACGCTTGCGCGCGTAATTGCTGCGTCACATTGTCTCAGTATAGCGTCTGACTTCACCGGGGCGGCCGCCGGGGCGGTCGTCTCACGCGATATCGAGACCATCCCATGAACATCCAATTTTCCCGCCGCCGTTTCCTCTCCACGAGCGCCGGTGCGCTTGGCGCGGTCGCGATGCCCTATCTCTCGCGCGCCGCGGACCGGCCGGCGGTCACCCATGGCGTGCAATCGGGCGACGTCACCGTCGACGGCGGCGTGGTCTGGGCGCGCACCGACCGGCCGGCGCAGATGCTGGTCGAGGTCGCGACGACTGATACGTTCAGGAATGCCCGCGCGCTGCCGCCGATCGCGGCGCTGCCCGAGAGCGACTTTACCGCGAAGATGCTGGTTGAAAATCTTCCGGCCGGCCAGGACATCTTTTACCGCGTCCGCTTCCGCGATCTCTCGCACAGCGCGGTCGAAGGTGAAGCGGTGACCGGCCGCTTCCGCACTGCGCCGGCCGACCGCCGCGATGTCAGCTTCGTCTGGGGCGGCGACGTCGCCGGCCAGGGCTGGGGAATCAATCCCGATGACGGCGGCATGTACACCTTCTCGGCCATGCGCAAGCATCGTCCGGACTTCTTCCTGCATTCGGGCGACACGATCTATGCCGACGGCCCGATTCAGTCCGAGGTGAAGCTTGCCGACGGCAAGACCTGGAAGAACCTCACCATCCCCGAGAAGGCCAAGGTCGCGGAGACGCTGGACGAGTATCGCGCCGCGCACAAATACAATCTGACCGACGACAACCTCCGTGCCTTCAATGCCGAAGTGCCGATCTTCGTGCAGTGGGACGACCACGAGGTGACCAACAACTGGTCGCTCTCGAAGGAGCTGCCGGCGACCTACAAAGTGCGGGACATCAGCCTGCTCGCCGCGCGCGCCTCGCGTGCCTTCCACGAGATGTATCCGATGCGCGAGAGCATCAACGAGCCCGGCCGGGTCTATCGCCAGATCTCCTACGGCCCGCATCTCGACGTGTTCGTGCTCGACGAACGCAGCTATCGCGGCCCGAACGGCGCCAATCTGGAAACGGAATACGGCCCGGCCAGCTACTTCCTCGGACCCGACCAGATCGCCTGGCTCAAGCGCGGTCTGCTCAATTCGCGCGCAACCTGGAAGGTAATCGCCTCCGACATGCCGCTCAGTCTCGTCGTATCGGACACGCCGAAAGGTGGCTCGGAAGCATTCGCGCAAGGAGACGGCCCGGTGCGCGGCCGCGAGTTCGAGATTGCGGACATCCTTCGCTTCATCAAGATGGCACCGATCAGCAACACGGTATGGCTGACCGCGGACGTGCACTACGCTGCCGCGCACTATTACGACCCGAACAAGGCGCAATTCCAGGAGTTCGAGCCGTTCTGGGAATTCGTCTCGGGCCCGCTCCACGCCGGCACTTTCGGCCCGAACGCGCTCGACAACACGTTTGGACCGGAGGTCCGCTTCGTCAAGGTACCGGACAAGGACAGCCAGAACCTGCCGCCGTCCGCCGGCATGCAGTTCTTCGGCCACGTCAAGATCGACGGCGCCTCCGGCCAGATGACGGTGACCCTGCGCGACCGCGCCGACGTCGCGCTGTGGTCGACCACGCTCGACCCGAAACTTGCTTGAACCTCAGGAGACGTGCGTCCGCAGCGCGGCCTCCAGCGCCTCGCTCGAGCACGGCTTCTGCAGCCGCGGGCGCGCCGCAAATTCGGGCGGAATCCGCGTCTCGGCGCCATAGCCGGTGACGAAGACGAACGGAATGTTGAGCGCGACCAGTCGCTCGGCGATCGCAAAGCTCTTCTCGCGGATCAGCTCGACATCAAGCAATGCGAAATCCGGGGCGCGCTTCTCGATCGCGTCCAGCGCCTGCGACACCGATCCGGCGGTACGCACGTGCGTCACGCCAAACCCGAGCAGACGGTCCTCGAAATCGATTGCAATGATCGGATCGTCCTCCACGACCAGGACGTCAGCAGGACAGGGTGAACCATCGGAAAGTGCGGGTGCCATGATCGCATCTTGAAGCGAGAGGTTTTTTGATCAGGACAGCCGCGCCACGATACCTGCGCTCAGCGCATCGGAGGGTTCCCGGAACGAAACCCACCACATCGCAGTTCTTCAGTCTGTCCACTTGTGCACACAGGAAACGGACGGAACTCGGTATTGTGGAAAGGAGGACAGGGGTTTCACCATGGATGCGCGTATCGCCAGTACAATCGAGGTCGACAGCCGGCCGACAAACAATCTGCTGCGGCGCCTGAGCCCGACGGACTACGCGCTGCTTGGGCCGCACGTCTCTGTCGAAGACTGCGCGGCGAGCGAGTTGCTCTACAATCCCGGCGACGACGTCCAGGTTGTCCACTTTCCTTGCGGACCCTCACTCGCGACGTTTCTCGTCCCCAACGAGGATGGCCGCGATGTCGAGACCATCCTGGTCGGTCGTGAAGGCGCGGTGGGCGGCATCGTCAGCGAGGGATTTCTGCCGGCCTATACCCGCATCTGCGTGAAGTTCGGCGGGCCGTTTGCACGCATTCACGTCGGCAAGCTGGAAGCGGCCAAAGCGCGCTCACCGACGCTGCGCAACATCTTCGCCCGCTATGCCGACTGCATGCTGGCGCAGATCTTCCAATCGACCGCCTGCAACGCCATCCACTCGATCGAGCAACGCACTGCCAAATGGATCTTGGCGGCGATGGAGCGGACCGGCGACGAGCGCAGCGTGCCGCTGACACATGAGCAGCTTGCAACATTGCTCGGGGTCGGGCGCAGCTATGCGAGTCGTGTGCTCCAGTCGTTCAAGGCCGAGGGCGTGCTCGACACGAGGCGCGGTTCAATTCTCGTTCGTAGCCGCGACGGCCTGCGCCTGCGCGCCTGCCTCTGCAACGACGCCGTCAAGTCGCACTTCGAGGAGGTGCTGCGGGGGGTCTATCCAACCGAGGAGCGGGAGGGCCAGGCCCAATAATCCTCACGGCTTCTTCCACAGAAGGAAGAGGGTAGAACAAGACTCAACCTCTACGATTGAGGCTGGTGGTGCTATACTGGCCTCGCATGAGCGGGGCCTTCCTCCACACCATCTTCGATATTGCGGCATGGCTGGCGGCGGCCGGCGCGGGTTACTTTCTGTCGCGACAAGGCCTGCGATTTCCTGCGCAATCCTTCGAGCTGACTTACATCGCCGCGCTGCTGTTCGGTGCCGGGCTTGGCGCCTGCCTGTTCGGTTCGCTGAATCTGTGGCTATCAGGCAAGAGCGGCGTGGCGCGCTCGGTCGAAGGGGCGATCGCCGGCGGCGTCATCGCGGTCGAGCTCTATAAATGGTCTGTTGGCATCAGCTTCCGTACCGGGGCGCGCTTTGCGCTACCGCTGGCGGTCGGCATCGCGGTCGGGCGGTTCGGCTGCTACTTCGCCGGCCTCGACGACTTCACCTATGGCACGCCGACCACGCTGCCCTGGGGCCTTGATTTCGGCGACGGCATTTTGCGCCATCCCGTGCAGCTCTACGAGAGCGCCGCGATGGCCCTTTTTGCGGCCGCTTACTCGGCAGCCGTGTTGAAGCGGAACGCGTTCGTGATTGCCAATGGCTTTGACCTCGCTGTCGCCTATTACAGCGCGCAGCGTTTCGTGTGGGAATTCCTCAAGCCGTATGGCGCGTTGCTCGGCCCGCTCACGCTGTTTCACCTGCTGTCGATTGGCATCTTCGTCTACGCGGCCATCATGCTCGCAACAGCTGCGAAGACGAGATCCCTGCATGAACGCGCCCTTGCCTAAGTCGCGCGCCGATGAGTGACGCAAAGCCGCCGCTTCCAAAGGAGCGATGGAAGGGACCGCCGGAAGGCGTCCCAGATTACGTTGGATTGTCGGGCAACGCTGGCTGTTCGGCGTCCTCACTGCTGATAGTGGGCAGCCTGCTGATCCTCGCCGGACTGTGGCCGCTCACCCGCGCCTTGATCGCACTCAACTGGACTATAGGCCGAACTTTCTGGCTCTTCCTCTCCGGCCTCATCGTTGGCGGCGCGGGGATCACTCTGGTCCGGATTGCCAAGCGCAGGCGGTCATCCCCAAAGCAAGCTGCTGCACCCGAAGCACCTCAATCACCGTCCGGAAGGGACGGCTGCCTCACGCTCTTCATGGCTCTGGCCGGAATCGTCCTGTTGCTGCCCGGCCTGTGCTCGTTCGTGTTCGGCTTCTTGATGCTGGGTCCTCCTCCTTCAGGGCCGGAGCGGGACCTCTTCGATTACGCCGGCTATGCTACGATGTTCCTGATCGGCTGCGTGACCGGTTCAACGGGGGGTGGCATGATCTGGTGGACCATCGTTCGTCCACCGGCCGCCGCCGGACTGATGACTCTGGTGGGCTTCGCTTTGCTGGTCCCCGGTCTCTACTTCGTCCTTTACGGTGCAAGCCGCATCTATTGGGCCGACCATTCGCGCGTGACCTGGCTGCTGATGGGCCTGCCCGTCGGGCTCGTGTTCATCGGCCTGGCATTGCGGGTGCGCGACCAGAACGCGCCGCCCAACCCCTAACCCCCGGAGATTCCCGGACAAAATTCAGTCAACCAAGGCCCAAAGAACACATTGTTTTTTGGCGGTTTTTGCATATATTGCGCCGCAACGCACAGGGTGCCCGGTCTGATATGGCCGGGCTTCCTTTTTGGGCGGAAAGCGCCCCGTTTCCAGTCTTCCAGCGTTGTTTCGAGAAGAGGTCCCGGTCCGACCGGCGAGATCGCGCTTAACCCATTGTTCGACCGCAAAGAAGCTCACTCATGAACCTTCGCAACGTCGCCATCATCGCCCACGTCGACCACGGCAAGACGACCCTGGTCGACAAACTCCTCCAGCAGTCCGGCACGTTCCGCGAGAACCAGAAGGTGACGGATCGCGCCATGGACTCCAACGATCTGGAGCGCGAGCGCGGCATCACCATCCTGGCCAAGGCGGCCTCGGTGCAGTGGAAGGACACCCGCGTCAACATCGTCGACACCCCCGGCCACGCCGATTTCGGCGGCGAGGTCGAACGCATCCTGAACATGGTGGATGGTGCGCTGGTGCTGGTGGACGCCGCCGAAGGCCCGCTGCCGCAGACCAAGTTCGTGGTCTCCAAGGCGCTCAAGGTCGGCCTGAAGCCGATCGTCGTCATCAACAAGGTCGACCGCCCCGACGCGCGCCCGACCGAAGTCATCAACGAGGTGTTCGACCTGTTCGCGGCGCTCGATGCCAGCGAGGAGCAGCTCGACTTCCCGATTCTCTATGGGTCGGCCAAGCAGGGCTGGATGGCCGAGACCCCCGAGGGTCCGAAGGACAAGGGCATGGAGCCGCTGTTCGACCTGATCCTGCGCCACGTCGCGCCGCCGAAGGTCGAGGAAGGTCCGTTCAAGATGATCGGCACCATCCTCGAAGCCAATCCCTATCTCGGCCGCATCATCACCGGCCGCATCTCGTCGGGCACGCTGAAGCCGAACCAGCAGGTCAAGGTGCTGAACGCCGACGGCAAGCTGGTCGAGTCCGGGCGCATCACCAAGATCCTGGCATTTCGCGGCCTCGAGCGCACGCCGCTCGATGAAGCCGAAGCCGGCGACATCGTTGCCATCGCCGGCCTGACCAAGGGCACCGTCGCCGACACCTTCTGCGATCCGACCGTGGAAGTGCCGCTGCCGGCGCAGCCGATCGACCCGCCGACCGTCTCGATGTCGTTCATCGTCAACAACTCCCCGCTCGCCGGCACCGAAGGCGACAAGGTGACGAGCCGCATGATCCGCGACCGTCTCTTGCGCGAAGCCGAGGGCAACGTTGCGCTGCGCGTCGTCGAAGCCTCCGACAAGGACGCGATGGAAGTCTCGGGCCGCGGCGAATTGCAGCTCGCGATCCTGATCGAGACCATGCGCCGCGAAGGCTTTGAGCTCTCCGTGTCGCGTCCGCGCGTCGTGTACCAGAAGGACGAAGCGACCGGCGCCACCATGGAGCCGATCGAGGAAGTCGTGATCGACGTCGACGAGGAGCATTCCGGCGTCGTCGTGCAGAAGATGAGCGAGCGCAAGGCCGAGCTGAACGAGATGAAGCCGTCCGGCGGCAACCGTTTGCGCCTGGTGTTCTACGCGCCGACCCGTGGCCTGATCGGCTACCAGGGCGAATTGCTCACCGACACCCGCGGCACCGCGATCATGAACCGCCTGTTCCACGGCTATGCCCCGTACAAGGGCGAGATCCAGGGCCGCCGCAACGGCGTCCTGATCTCCAACGACCAGGGCGACGCCGTGGCCTACGCCATGTTCAAGCTGGAAGACCGCGGCCCGATGATGATCGAGCCGGGCTGGAAGGTCTATCGCGGCATGATCGTTGGCGAGCATACCCGCGACAACGATCTCGAGATCAACGTGCTCAAGGGCAAGCAGCTCACCAACATCCGCACGACGTCGAAGGACGAAGCCGTGCGCCTGACCCCGCCGATCCGCATGACGCTGGAAAAGGCGCTCGCCTATATCGAGGACGACGAACTCGTCGAGGTCACCCCGAAGTCGATCCGCCTGCGCAAGAAGCATCTCGACCCGAACGAGCGCAAGCGTGCGGAAAAGGCCAAGGAAGCGGTGGCTTAAGTTGGCGAACTGAGCGTGGCGAATAGCGAATAGGGGAATCACCGCGCGGCGCGGTGTGCTATAGTGCTACTCGCCATTCGCAACTCACCACTCGCCCATGCCTTTCCCCTCCTCTGTGGACTCGCGATCATCGGGGCCGGTGCCGCCGGCCTTGGTGCGGCGCATGCGCTGGCAGGCTCCGGCCTCGTCGTGATTGTGCTGGAGGCACGCAACCGGCTCGGCGGCCGCGCCTGGACCGTGCAGGCCTCGCCCGAGGTCACCTTCGACGTCGGCTGCGGCTGGCTGCACTCGGCCGACAAGAACTCCTTCGTCGGAATCGCGAAACGCCTGAATTTCGAGGTCAACACGGATCTGCCGCCCTGGCGCGATCGTGCCTTTGGCGAAGTATTTCCGGAGCGCGAGCGGAACGAATTCGCGCACGCGATCGACGAGTTCTACGACCGCGTCAGTGACGCTGCGGAAACGGGCGAGGATGCACCGGCGGAGCGCTATCTCGAGCCAGGCAATCGTTGGAACCCGATGATTAACGCCGTCTCGACCTACGTGAACGGCTCTGAGCTCGATCGGGTCTCGATCCTCGACATGGATTCCTACGAGGACACCTATTTCAATTGGCGTGTGCGGGCCGGATATGGCGCGCTGATCGCGGCCTATGGCGCCTCGTGTCCTGTGGCGCTGGACTGCAACGTCTCGCTGATCGACCATTCCGGCAAGCACATCCGGCTCGAAACGTCGCGAGGTACGCTCACCGCGGAAAAAGTGATCGTCACGGTGCCGACCAACCTGATCGCAGACGAGGCGATCCGCTTCCGACCGGCGCTCCCGGCCAAAGTCGACGCCGCGCGCGGCCTGCCGCTCGGCGTCGACGACAAGGTGGTGCTGGCGCTCGAAGATCCGGAAGCCTTTCCCAAGGAAGGCAATCTGCGCGGTGCCACCATGCGCACCGCAATGGGCACCTATCACATCCGCCCGTTCGGGCAGCCCTGCATCGATGGCTTCTTCGGCGGCCGCTTTGCGCGCGAATTGGAGGATGCCGGCGACGGCGCCTTCGCCGCGCAAAGCATCGATGAGATCGCGGACTATCTGGGCAACGACATCCGCCGCAAGCTGAGACCGCTGCGCGAGTCGCGCTGGGCCCACGATCCGTTCGCCCGCGGCGCCTATTCGCACGCGCTCCCCGGCCATGCCGGACGTCGCGCCGTGCTGGCGGAGCCGGTGGACGGACGGCTGTTCTTCGCCGGCGAGGCGACCTCCCCGAACTTCTTCTCAACCGCCCACGGGGCTCGGGATAGCGGGGAGCGGGCGGCGAAGGAAGTGCTGGCGGTCCTGATCAAGCCATAGCCACAACCTCCGTCATTGCGAGCGCAGCAAAGCAATCCAGAATCTTTCTGCAGAGGGATTCTGGATTGCTTCGTCGCAAGAGTTCCTCGCAATGACGGTGATGAGACAGTTGTGCAATGACGCGTCACTCGATCACCCGCGCCCGCAAATCGGCATCGGGGACGAAACACGCATCGTACTTGCCGAAGAGGCGATAGCGGTTGCGCGCGATGAGGCTGTAGACCGAATCCCGCAACGGTTTTGGCACGGCGAAAAGCACCCGCACCCAGCCCCATCTCGGCAGCTGTGACAAAACGGTCAGCGCAGCGTCCGACTTCATGAAGACCTCGCCGCCGTGGACTACGGCATTGGTGTCGGGATCATCGGGATCGATGCCAAATGTCCGCGCCAACCGCGCCCCATAATCCGACTGAATCGGCGTGAAACGAAATCGCCCCGCCTTATCGCGCTTGGCAACGAACCGCACCCAGCGCGAGCAGAAGATGCAGACGCCGTCGAACAGGATCACGTCATCTTCGGGCCACGTGCTCATCAGCGATTATCCAGCATCAGAAACGCGACCAGCATCAGCACGATCGCCGGACCGGTCTTCACGAGCGCGCCGAGCGGCTCGATCCAGAGATCGGGCGTGAGGATGGCTGCACCCACCATGTAGCCCAGCGAGGCGACGATGCCTGCAACGAGCCCGATCGCCGCGGTGCGGCGGAGGGCGATCAGCATACCGATGCCCATGTCCATCAGGCTGGTGCCGATGGTGATGGGATCGACCAGCGCAGGCGGAAAGTTATGCGCCGCCAGAATGCCGGCGGCGGCGCGGTAAGACACGAACAGCGCGATGAAGCCGGAGACGAGCCAGAACGCAACCAGGCTTGCGAAGATCAGCGCCTTGACCAGGAACAGCCGCGCGAACCATTTGTCCTGGATACTTGCCGGATGACGCCCGATCGTCTCGGCCAATGTCTTTGGCACGATATCGGTGGCAGCGATCCATGCCGAGGGATCGCCGCTCACGCCACGGCGCAGCTCGGCAATGGCCGTGGAACGCATCGGCGGCGTCCAGCCGAGATGATTGGCGAAATCACCGATTTTCGCGCCGAGATCGAGCAGGAAGGTCGGCATCGCGATGCGCGGCCAGGCGGCCGTGCCGAACGCGAGGCGAAACTGCTTGATGACGCCGGCCATGGTGACCGGCTCTGGTAGCATCAGGTCCCAGCTCACGGCTTTCACGGAGGCGTCGTCACTGTCGCGCGCGGCGAGCCAGGCGATGGTGGCGGCGATATCCTCGACCGCAACGGGCTGGAACGGTGTCGCCATCTCCGCAGCCGGAAGATCGATCGGAAAGGCGGCCAGTGCGCGCAGCATGGCACCGCCGCCATAGGCAGATGGCGCAACCACGAACCCCGGCCGCAGGATGGCGTGGGAAATGCCTGAGGCCGCGATCAGGCGTTCGGCTTCGCGCTTGGTTGTCGCGAACGCGGTGCGATCGGCCGCTGCCGTTCCGGGGATCGAGATGTGCACCAGGCGAATCGCACGGCCGCTATCCCCAATCGCCTGAAGCAGGCGCGCGACGAAATCGCGATGCACCGCATTGGTGTCGCTGCCGGGCCCGTCCTGGAGCACGCCGAGGCAATTCACGACGACGTCGACGGCATGCTCGCTGAAGAGACGCGTCAGCGCAGCCGCGTCGAGGATGAGGATCGGCAATTCGATGTCCAGCGCGCTCATTGTCTGCGCCGGCGCCAGGCTGCGCGCCACGCCGACGACACGAAAACCCCGTGCGCGCAGATCATCAGTGACGAAACGGCCGATCAGGCCGGAGGCGCCGAATACCAAAATGGTTCGTCGGTCCATCGCGTCTCTCAAAACGGTTTTGCGATCATCAGCCAGAGAATGAGCATCGTCGCACCAAAGCCAGGGAAGCCGAATGCGAACCAGCGGCGGAACAGCACGAAGTAGCGCTCCGGAAGCGCGGCACGCCGCCCGACCGCCTTGCGCGCGAGATCGCGCATCTCGATCTGCATCAAGACGACTGGAATCCAGAACAGACCTGCGACGGCATAGAGCGCGAGCGAGGCCAGCAGCCAGCGTTCGGTGATCGGCGTCGCCGAGAGCATCATCAGCAGGCCGCCGCTGACCGGCTGAAGAACAACTGCCGACAGTGTGAAGATCGCATCCGCGATCACGACCACCGAGGCAGTGCGCGCGATGAACTCTGCGTCATTGGTGCGATGTGCCATCAGCATGAAGAAGGCAATGCCGCTTCCGGTGCCGAGAATGACGATGGCGCCGAGCACATGCAGATATTTGATCAGAAAATACAGCGTCATGGCCTGGTCGCAATCGGCTTTGGCAGGCTCAGCGCACGCGCGAGATCACTGCTTGCGGCTTTGACGCCAGCCTCGGTTTCGATCATCCAATGCCCCTCGCTGCCGACCGCCGGCAGGATACGGAAATCGACCTTGCCGCCACCGCCGCGAAACGCCTCGACCAGCCTTTGGGAAAAGGCCGGTGCGAAGTAACTGTCATTGGTTGCAACGAGCCACGTGACGGGAATGCGCGCGGCCTTGCCGAATTCGACCGCTGCCGCAAGGAGCGTGTGCGGCGCGCAGATCCTGTTCGGCTCATCATTGGCATGGCCGCCGCGCCCCGGCGCGAAGGTGATGATGGCGGAGACCGCCTTCGGATCGGCATTGGCGAGCGCCAGCGCACCCCAGCCCCCGGCGGAATGGCCGATCACGGTTGCGGCGTCCTTGCGGATGAAATCCTGCTTTCGCAAATAGTCCATCGCGAGCGAGATCTCGTCGGCCGTTGCGCGGGCCGATCGTGCGTAGTCCGCCTCGTCGCAGCCGCCCTGGTCTTCGACATAGCGGCCTCCGGTCGCGCCATGGCCGAGCCGTTCCGGCACCAGCACGGCAAAGCCGCGCGCGACAAGATCTGCCGTGAGCGCGCGGTATTCCGGCTGCGGCATTTGCGCGCGACGCAAGCCATTTTGCGTCGAGGCGTGGGCAATGACCGCGAGCCGAAACGGGCCGGCGCCTCGGGGACGAAACAGCAAGGCATGCGCGGCCATCCCGGTGTCCGGCGACGGCACCCGCCACTCCTGCCGGCGAAACGGTTCGCCCTCCTCTCCCGATGAGCCAAACGTGACCTGAGCGCACAGGGGCGGCGCAGTCAGCAGCAACGACAGAAGCGCAGGTGCGATGAGAATTCGCATGAATTGCCGGAAGAGGCGGACACGAACAGCGATGGTCACATTAGAGCGTTATCGGTTCTGATTGAATCAGAACCGAAGCTCTAGATTCTTGTTTTGACGCGTTTTCCTTACGCGAACCGGACCCACTTCGCTCGAAAACGCTCTGACAGGAACGAATCACTCCGGGCAGACTTTCTGCGCTGCCATTGCCGTTCATTCGTTGCCGCAACGAGTTTTGCACCGACGCACGGCGATCCACGGCCAATCAGAACGGCGGCTTGTCCTCTTTCGGTACAACATGGCCAAAAACTGATGCAGAAAGTCCACACGTTAACCGATAATTAACGATAGGTCTTGCCGCCGGCGCGGCGACTTGGTTTGATCGTGTTCATGAGCACAACCCTGATCGAGGTCCGGCCGGCCAAAGCTGCAGATGCAACTGCGGTGGCATCGACCCATGACGAAGCCTGGCGCTCGGCCTATCAGGGCATCATCCCCGGCGCCGAGCTGGAGAAGCTGATCAACCGCCGCGGTCCGCAGTGGTGGGACAGCGCAATCCGTAAGGGCAGCCGCGTCAGCGTGCTCGTGTTCGGTGATAAGGTCGCGGGCTACGCCAATTACGGCCGCAACCGCGCCCGCAGCCTGCACTTCGACGGCGAAATTTACGAGCTCTACCTGCGGCCGGAATTCCAGGGTCTCGGCTTCGGCCGCCGCCTGTTCGCGGCCGCTCGCCGCGACCTGATGCAGAGTGGCCTGAAGAGCATGGTGGTCTGGGCGCTCTCGGACAACGATCCGGCCACCGAGTTCTACCGTGCCCTGGGCGGCCGCATGGTGGCGCGCTCTTCCGAGCGGTTCGGGCCGAAGTCGCTCGACAAGGTTGCCTTCGCTTGGACTAATTGAGCCGCTAGAAAATCTAGCCGGAAGCGCGCCCCATCCGTCGATACCGCCCGCCTTTCGCGCCGGTGATCGCTGGATTCATTATTTCACAAAAACGCGATGGATCAGCGGGCCAAGCCCGCGTATGACAGCGCCAAAATCGCTGCCGGGCGCGATTTAACCTCGGCAACAACGGAGCCTTGAATGCGTATCGATGCGGTCTCGATCGGGAAAAACACGCCACACGAAGTCAACGTCATCATCGAAGTCCCCGTGGGCGGCGAACCGATCAAATACGAGATGGACAAGGAAGCCGGCACGCTTGTCGTGGACCGCTTCCTGTACACGCCGATGCGTTACCCCGGAAACTATGGCTTCATCCCGCACACGCTGTCGGATGACGGCGACCCCTGCGACGTCCTGATCATCAACACCCGCGCCATCATCCCGGGTGCCGTCATGAGCGTGCGCCCGGTCGGCGTGCTGTTCATGGAAGACGAAGCCGGCGGCGACGAGAAGATCTTGGCGGTGCCCTCATCCAAGCTGACGCAGCGCTACGACAAGGTGAAGAGCTACTCCGACCTGCCGGACATCACGCTCCAGCAGATCCAGCACTTCTTCGAGCACTACAAGGATCTCGAGAAGGGCAAATGGGTGAAGATCCTGCGCTGGGGCGGCCCGGAGGACGCGCACAAGCTGATCCTCGAAGGCATCGAGCGCGAGAAGAAGAAGGGTTGATCGTCATTCCGGGGCGCGCGAAGCGCGAACCCGGAATCCAGACGTTTGTGGCCCGAGATTCCGGGTTCGGCTCTTTGAGCCGCCCCGGAATGACGCCGAGCCTACACCGCAGGCTTCGGCAGCCCTGCGATTGCGCAGGCCGCGCGCAGCGTATTCACCAAGAGACACGCGACCGTCATCTGGCCGACGCCACCCGGCACCGGCGTGATCGCGCCGGCAACCCCGAGCGCTTCCTGATAGGCGACATCGCCGACGAGGCGCGTCTTGCCGTCTTCCTTGGGAATGCGGTTGATGCCGACGTCGATCACGGTTGCACCCGGCTTCAGCCAGTCGCCGCGCACCATCTCCGGCTTGCCGACCGCGGCATAGACGAGGTCGGCGCGCTTCACGAGGCCGGGCAGGTCGCGCGAGCGCGAGTGCGCGATCGTGACCGTGGCGTTCTCGTTCAGCAGCAACTGCACCAGCGGACGGCCGACCAGGTTGGAGCGGCCGATGACGATGGCGTTCATGCCTTCGAGCGAAGCGTGCACACTTTTGGTCAGGATGATGCAGCCGAGCGGCGTACAGGGCGACAACGCTTCGAAGCCGCCGGCGAGCCGGCCGGCATTGTTTGGATGCAGCCCGTCGACGTCCTTGGCGGGATCGATGGCATTGATGACGGCTTCGGTGTTGAGCCCCTTCGGCAGCGGCAATTGCACCAGAATGCCATGCACGGCCGGATCGCGATTGAGCTTCGCAACGAGCGCCAGCAGATCTGCTTGCGCGACGTCGGCCGGCAGCCTGTGCTCGAACGAAGCCATGCCGGCGCCTTGCGTCTGGGTGTGCTTGGAGCGGACATAGACCTCGCTGGCGGGGTCGTTGCCGACCAGCACCACTGCAAGGCCCGGCACAAGATTGTGCTCGCGCTTGACGCGGGCAACTTCGTCGGCGACGCGGGCGCGGAGTTCCGCGGCAATGACTTTTCCATCGATGATCTTGGCCGTCATGTCAGTTTCCCTGGTCTGTCGATTTGGCGGAGGCGAGCTGGCGAAGGTCTTCGCCAAGCCGCACCGGATCGCCGTCGACCGCGATTTGCTTCAGCCGCGAGGTTGCCCCCGACAAAAGCCTGACGCTGGCCTTGGGCACACCAAGCGATTTGGCCAGCAGGACCAAAACGGCCTTGTTGGCCTCGCCGCCATCGGCAATGGCCCTCACGCGCACCTTGAGCACGCTGCGGCCGTCTGAGAGCTGCTCGATCCCGTCGATGTCGTCGCGGCCGCCGCGCGGCGTCACCCGCAGCGCGATGCTGATGCCGGCGGTTGAGTAGCGCCAAGGTTCCTTGCGAGATTCTTTGGCAACCAAGGCGCTCCAGCCCGCTTAGATCACGTTCGGGTAGATGTAATACAGGATCACCCGTTCGATGAACATGATGAGCAGGATCAGGATGATCGGCGAGATGTCGAGGCCGCCGAGGCTGGGCAGGAAATTGCGAATCGGCGCGAGCAGGGGCTCGGTGATCCGGTACAGGAACTCCGCGACCGCCGAAACGAACTGGTTGCGGGTGTTCACCACGTTAAAGGCGATCAGCCAGGACAGGATCGCGGAGGCGATCAGCAGCCAGACGTAGAGATCGAGCACGATGATGACGATATCGAGAACGGCACGCATGATTTTTCAGGACTCTGGCTTTTGAAGACTCTGGCCTTTGAAAACGCTGGCTGCGGTCGGGATTGAGGGCTTTTGCTAGATATCGGTTCCCCCCGACCCAAACAAGGGAAGTCGGCGTCCCGAATGGCTAAAACCGGGTTACACCCGTCCTTGACTTGACCTTGGCGGGGACTTAAATGGCGCCCGGTTGTCGGCCGCGTTCACCAGAGCGGCCAGCAAAGGGGCCATAGCTCAGCTGGGAGAGCGCGTCGTTCGCAATGACGAGGTCGGCGGTTCGATCCCGCCTGGCTCCACCAGCCTTCGCAGGCTGTGCCTGCTTCGGCTCGGCAAGCCGCTTCGTAGCGAAGGCTGCCGCGCCATAGCCCGAAGGGCGACGGCGGGCTCCCTCCGAATATCTCCCCCTACCTCCCCGTAAACCGCGGCGGCCGCTTCTCCATGAAGCTCGCCACGCCCTCGCGGAAATCGCTGCCGTTCAGCGCCAACAACATCTCCCTGTTCGCCTCGATCGTGGCTTCCGCGAGCGTCTGGAACGGCACCTCGTAGAGCTGCCGCTTGATCACGGCCATCGCGCTCGGCGAGACGAAATCGGCGAGATCGCGCGCATAGGCATAGGTCTCCTCGCGCAGCTTCTCGGGCGGACAGAGCCGGTTGACCAAGCCGATCCGCAGCGCCTCCTCGCTCGGCACGCGCCTTGCCGAGAGCAACAGATCCATTGCATTGGCATGACCGACGATTCGCGGCAGCATCCAGCTGATACCATGCTCGGCAATCAGGCCGCGCCGCGCGAAGGCCGTGGTGAACACGGTGTTGTCAGCGGCAAAGCGCAGGTCGCAATAGAGCGCATGGACGAGGCCGATACCGGCGGTCGCGCCGTTGAGCATGGCGATGACAGGCTTCTTGATCGAAGGATAATAACCGTAGCGCGTCTGCCAATCCGGGCGACGGTTCATGTCAAAGGGCGGCAGACTGGAGGCGCGCCTGACATCGTCGGGATCGAGCCCCTTCAGCACCTCCATGTCGGCGCCGGCGCAGAAGGCACGGCCCGCACCGGTGAGCACGATGACGCGGACATTGTCGTCGGCGCTTGATGCTTCCATCGCGTGACGCACGTCGCGCTCCATGATCGGCGTCCACGCGTTCATGCGGTCCGGGCGGTTGAGCGTGATGGTCGCGATCCGGTCGCTCACCTCATAGAGAATGTGTTCATAGGCCATGGCGCTCTCCCTTTGTTTGCCGGCGCGATTTCGTGCGCGCGCGTTGCGGGCGAGCCTAGCATATAAAGGGAAGAGGCGAGGGCTTGCGCGGAGGCGCGATCACTCGGCGGCTTGCGCCAGCATCGGTCGTCGCGCCAGCCAGCCGCCGATGAAGTGATCGAGCCAGGCGCGTTCTGCGACGTCGTAGACGGCACGATCCGCGAAATGATGATGCCGCTGCCGCGCACCGGGCGCGCTGAAGCCGTCATAGCCGCGCGTGGTCCAGCAATGCATCATCGCGTAGGTCACATCAGGGTGAAACTGCACACCGAAGGCATCGCCGGCGCGGAAGGCCTGCACCGGAAAATCATCACCTTCCGCAAGCAGCTCAGTACCAACCGGCAGCTCGAATCCTTCGCGATGCCAGTGATAGACCTGCGCAGGCCAATCCGGGCAGAGCGTGCGGCCCGCGACGGTCGGCCTGATCGGGTAGTAGCCGATCTGGCTCAATGCCTCCGCATGCGGCGCGACGCGGGCCCCAAGCTGCACCGCGAGCATCTGCGCGCCGAGACAGATGCCGAGAAACGGACGCTGCTCGCGGAGCGGAATTTCGATCCAGTCGATCTCGCGGCGGATGTAGTCGTCGTGATCATTGGCGCTCATCGGACCGCCGAAAAATACGGCGCCGGCATGCCGGTCGAGTGTCTCGGGCAGGGGATCGCCGAAGCGAGGACGGCGAATGTCGAGGCGATGGCCGCGTGCGCGCAGCGCATTGCCGACCCGGCCGGGCGTCGAGGATTCCTGGTGCAGGACGACCAGAACCGGCAACGAGCCTTCGGCAGCGGAGGCGGTCGCGCCCGGTGTCCTTCTGGGGAAGGGCACCAATTCTGCGCCACCAAACCTGTCCGTCCGGAACGACATGGCCTCTGCGAGTGCTATCGGTTCAGACCGCCAGCATAGCTAAGCGGTGGTTAACATCGTGTGAGTTCGCGCACACACGCCATGACAATGAAGCAATCCCCGGGCCACTACGGGCGCTCCAGGATTTCTCTAGTGCCTGCGCCGCTGGAAGCGGCTGGTGGCCGCCAGGATGAAGCCGCGTGGGAAGAAACGCAGCGCGAACGGCACAATCTTGATGCCCAGACCAGGCAGCACTGCCCGTTTGTTGGCCATCAGGCCGCGATACGCCTCCCGCGCAACTTCGGCGGCAGAGACGTTCAGAGCGGCCGTATCATGTTGGGGTCCAACGCCGGCGCGCGCCTGAAACTCGGTAGGGACCGGACCCGGGCAAAGCACGGTGACGCGGACGCCGCGGGGCGCGAGCTCCGCCCGCAACGCTTCGGTAAAGGAGATCACATAGGCCTTGGACGCGTAGTAGACGGCCATGCCGGGCCCGGGCAGAAAGCCGGCGACGGAGCCGACATTGAGAAGTCCGCCCTTGTTCCTGATCAGCTGATCGGCAAAGCGCAGCGACAGATCCGTCAGAGCCCGAACGTTGACGTCGACGATGCCGACCTGCTCGACGCGATCCCGCTCGATTGCATCGCCGAACACGCCGAAGCCGGCATTGTTGACGAGGTGATCGAGCTCGACACCTTCAGCAGCAAGTGCTGCCGCGATCTTCTCGCCGGCATCCGCTTCCTCGAGATCGCAAGCGATCACGATCGGCTTCTTGCCACCGCGGGCGGCGAGCTCGGTGGCGAGCGCTTCCAACCGGTCTGCCCGTCTCGCGGTCAATGCGAGGCGATGCCCATTAGCGGCAAAGACCCGCGCCAGCTCCACGCCGATGCCTGCCGAAGCACCGGTAATCAGCGTCACCCGCTCAGTCACGATCGAAGTCTCTTGAATTCAAGTTTTTGGCCTCGCAATGGCGGAACGAGAGCATAAGCCACGCGCGACATGCAAGCTGTGCTGCCGGCATCGCCGTGTGAGCCGAACGACAGGCCGTGCTGAGAAGCCATTGATTTGGGGGCGAATTCGGCGCAGGCGGCAAATAAATTAAAGTTTCGTCATGTGTCCGCGCAGGTCGCGATCAGCCGGGGCCAGTGCCGTCAGCCGCCGACGGCACTATCCTTCACCTGACCAACGGCACGGTCCGCGACCGCGTGCTTCAGGTCGATCCGGTCGCGCTGGGATATCCCGAGCAGGTCGGAAGCACGCCAGACGACGTTGTCCTCGAACTCGCTGACCTGGCCATCGGCATAGACCAGCTCCCACATCATCTGCACGATGCGCTTGCGGCCCTCTTCGTCGAGCGAACGCATGATGACGCTGGTAAAGTGATAGAGATCGACCGCCTCGCCTTCGACCTGGGTGGCGTCGGCGATCAGCCGGTCCGCGCTGCCCCGGTCGAGCCCAAAGTGGCTTTCAATCAGGCTGTGCAGCTTACGCTGCTCGGCCGCGGTCGGTTGGCCATCCAGCGAGACCACATGAACCAGCAACGCGGTGGCCGCCAGCCGATAGTCGCTGTCGCCAAATGCGCGGTCCTGGTCATGGGGAGCAACAATGTCGGCAATGAATTGGCGCAAGCCGTCGAGCATGAAATCCTACCGAGATCGATGAAGCCGCAGGGGGCGGCCGGTACCAGCACTATATGAGCAGCAAACTCAACCGGCGCAACGTGCGACAGCTCCGCGCGCTGCATTACGTTTCGGCAATCTGGGCCGCCCTCATTCACCGTCATGGCCGGGCTCGTCCCGGCCATCCACGTATATCCGCGAGCGAAGGCGTGGATGCCCGGGTCAAGCCCGGGCATGACAACGGAGAGTGTGGCGCATCCGCCTCCACATTGTCATTGCGAGGAGTTCTTGCGACGAAGCAATCCAGAGTCTCTCCGTGGAAAGATTCTGGATTGCTTCGCTGCGCTCGCAATGACGGAGAGTGTAGCAGTCGCCTCCCGACCCTCACGGTATCTCGTACACCACCATCTTATCGGCGATGCCGCGCAAGGCCGCCTGCTTCTGGATCGGCTTGATCGCGCGCTGCTCGAGCACCTCGGCGACCGCGGGCGCATCGAGCACCGGGCCGGTGATGTGGATCTCCTGCGCAGTCGACAGGCTCTGCACACGGGCGGCGATGTTGACGGTCTGACCGAAATAATCCTGCCGCTCGTTCAGCATCACCGCGAGACAGGGACCTTCATGGATGCCGATCTTGACGATGAGGTCGGCAGTGCCGCGACGCTTGTTGAGCTCGTCCATCGCCCCCCGCATCCGCAGGCCCGCGACGATGGCGTGCTCGGGACGGACGAAGGTCGCCATCACGGCGTCGCCGATGGTCTTCACCACCGCACCCTTCTCGGAGGAGATGATCTCGAGCAGCGCGTGGAAATGCGCGCGCACGAGATCGAAGGCGGCGAGATCGCCGACGCGCTCATAGAGCGCGGTCGATCCCTTCAGATCTGTGAACAGGAAGGTCAGCGAGGTGATCTGGAGCCGCTGGTCGAGACTGAGATTGTCCGCCTTGAAGACGTCGCGAAAGGTCTGGTTCGACAGCATCCGCTTGGCGGTGAGGAAAGGCTTGCGCTTGCCGATCAGATGATGAAGCGCCTCGGCCGCGATGAACACCGACGGCAGCACGCGCACGCCGGCCTGGTTCTCCAGCGACAGCCGCAGCGGACCCGGCCGCATGGTCGTGGTTCCCGTCGGGGCCTGCACCTTGTTGTACATGATGGCGAGCTGCTGGCGATCCTTGGTCGGCTCGCCCTGGACATCGATGAAATGAGCGGCGTGCGTCACCGGCTCGAAGATGATGACGAAATCGCCTGGCAGCTGTAGCGACATGGTCGCCTTCTCGCCGGCCGGCAGCTCCATCGTATCCAGCGTCACCTCGTTGGCCAGCGTCGCGAACGACTCCTTGTTGAAGTCGACGCCGGAGCTCCAGAATATCTGCTTGAAATACTCCCACACCGGAAGCGTATCGGGATCGTGTGCCGCGATGCGCCGGACGCGCGGATTCACGCTGAAGGAGACCTCGACCTGATCGTCGACGGAGGCCTTGTAGCCACAGGCGCAGAGCGCACAGTGATAATCGTCGGACTTGAGCGCCTTCAGCGTCGTGTGCGCGCCCAGCACGCCGCCGCAGCCCGGACACAGCACATTCCAGCCGAGATCGAACAGCCCGAGCCGCGCCGAATGCAGGAATGCGGAGATTGCGTGCTCTTCGTCGACACCATGCTGCGTGGCAAAGTCGAGGACATTGACGCGGTTGAGCTCGTGATCCTCGCCGTCCTCGATGAGCCGCGCAATCGCGTCGACCACCTTCGCATCGGCGGTCTGCTTCAGAACGGAAAGCTGGGCCTGGATGTCGCTCATGCGGGACTCTATTTGGGGTGGATCACGCCATCGGCCAGACGGACGCCCGTCACCGACGCGTGATGCGGAACAGGGGTGAATGGTTCGGCTGGGTCGTGACGACACCGAACGGGATCACGGGAACGGTGTCGGCGAGCTCGACACGGAACGCGCCGACGAGCCGGGCCAGCGCCAGCACTGACTCGGCCTGCGCGAACGGCGCACCGATGCAGACGCGCGGGCCCGCGCCGAACGGCAAATAGGCGAAACGATCGGGCGCCTCTTTTGCCATGAAACGTTTTGGAATGAACGCATTCGGTTGATCCCACAGCTTCTCGTGTCGATGCAGCAGCCACGGCGCGATCATGATGATGTCGCCCTTGCCGATCTCGATTCCGGCCGCATCGTCCTTCTCGCGCGCGGCGCGCGCGACCAGGAACGCCGGCGGGTAGAGCCGCATGGTCTCCTCGATCACCGCACGCGTGAATTTCTGGCGATCGATGTCAGCCATGCTGTCGAGATGCTCGCCACGGGCCTCGGAGGCGACTTCCTCCTGCGTGTCGAGATCGAGCGCGAGCAGATAGAGCGCCCAGAACAGCGCCGTCGCCGTGGTCTCGTGACCCGCCAGGATCATGGTCGCGACCTCGTCGATGAGCTGTTCGTCGGAAAAGCCCTTCCCCGTTTCAGGATCGCGCGCCTCGTCCATGAGATCGAACAGGTCACGTGGCGGCGCACCGTCCTTCTTGCCCGCCGCGCGCCGCTCGGCGATCAGCATGGCGACAAATTCGGTCCAGCGCTTGCGGAAGCGCGCCCGCGCGAGATCCATCGGGCTCGGCCAGGACACGGGTAGCACCATGTCGAGGAAATAGGGGCGTCCGAGTCGCGCGCCATATTCCATGATGAAGTTGCGCAATGTCGCGGCATGCCGGTCCATGCCGAACGAGAACATCGTGCGGCCGGCGATCTCGAGCGTCATGCGCTGCAAAACCTCGCGCAGGTCGAGGGGCTCGCCGGATTGCGCCTTCAGCTTTGCGATGGTCTCGTCGAGCACCGCAGTCATATGCGGGACGAGATTTGCGGTGGCGCGCGGCGTGAAGGCCGGGGCGAGCGTGCGGCGCTGAAACGTCCAGGAATGACCCTCCGCAATCAGGAGGCCGTCACCGAGCACGGGGCGCAGCATCCGAATGCCCGCCGGCGTGCGCGTATAGTTCTGGTAATTGTTGAGCAAGACGTGCCGGATCGCGTCCGGCCGGTTGAGAATGAAGCTGTTGCGGAAGAAAAAGCGGCCCGGGATGACCTCTTCCTCATAGGCGCGCTGCCCCCAGGTCGCGATCATGTTCTGCCTGATGACCGCGAGCTTGCCAAGGAACGACATGTCGTCCGGTGCACGCGGCGGGGTCGGAGGGACGATGGGCCGACGCACGCTGGCGATGTTCATGGCTCCCTCCCGAGAGATGTGATGCAGGCAAATAGCTAGTAAGTCAGTTCGGCAATCGCAATCCTGTTCTCCGCGGCAGGCCAGGCGCGTGCCACAATCCGTTCTTCGCCGAACTCGGCCACGATGTTACGTCCGACCTCAGCCGCCGAAAGCCGCAATGTTGCTGCCGCATCCGTAGGCACGCCCGGCTTGACGTCGGCGGGCTCCTTGCCGTCGAGCAGCACCACGTCCCGCGGCAGGCCGAAATAGCCGCGTGGCCGTGACATGATCACGACAGCCCCCGCGTCCTTGTCGGCGGGCCCGAGCGGACGCGCGGCGCGCAGATGCACGACCTCGGACGAGCGCGGGAAGGGCGAACGATAGATGTGCGTCGTCGGCGCATCGGGCGACGCCAGGACGAATTCAAGCGACCAGGCGGGATCGACCTGCGCCGGTCCCCAGCGGCCGTCGGCACCGGTCTTCGAGCTGTGCAACGCACTGCCCTTGCGCTCTCCTGTATCAGGGTCAATGCGGAAGATATCGACCGTTGCGCCCGCGACCGGGCGGTTGGTCGGTACGCCCGCCGGCGTGCCCGTGACCAAACCGCTCAATTTCACACTTGCCTCCGGAACAATCGCGATGCGCGTGGGCTCGCGCCCGGCGATGAACTTGTAGATTTCCCGGAAGGCGCGCGGATGAAACGCTACCTCGCGATGATCGAGCGCACCGAGCACAAGGTTGGTGGCGCCTTTCAGCTCAGGCCCCTCATTGGTGACGCCGGTCGGCGCGCCGGGCTTGCCGATGAAGCGGCCGTCGGCTTGCGCATATTTGTCCAGGCCGTCGCTGCGCAGCGTGAGAAAAGCCGTGCCCGGCGTCACCTCGCTCTCGCCCTCGTTGAGGCTGCGCAGGAATGTACCGCGGCCGTTGAACTCGTTGTTGGGCGTATCGTCGATCGCGAACACGCCGTGATTGGGCGTGCCGCACAGGACGGCGTGGCTGACATCGCCGACACCGCCATTCTTGATGACGTTGCGGATCGCATAGCCGCCGCGGGAGCTGCCCACCAGCGCCACGCGGGACGCGCCGGTGCGGCGCTTCAGGTCGGCAATGGCGGCGGCGAGCTCGCGGCGCTGGTCCTCGGTCGAGGAGCGGTTCGCCTGCTCGACCTTGTCGTCGCTCCGCGCCAGCGGATCGGTGAAATTGATCGCCATCATGCGATCGCGTGCGATGCCGTTGGATTCCATCCGCCACAAGGTCGTCATCCAGAGCGCATCGTAGTCGCCATTACCGTGAACGAACAGGATCGGCGGCACCTCGGCGCTCGGCGCTGCGGCAGGGGCAGTTTGGGCCAGTGCGCCCGCCCGCAAGCTCGCAACCGCGAAAGGCAAGCTGCCCGCCCCCTGCAGGATCGTCCGTCGCGACAGCGTCATGTGTTCCCCCTGGCAAACCATCTCTTTGCACCGCTTATAGCGGCCTAACCACTGGACAGCGAAGGACTTTCGCAGGCATCACTGAATTTGCCGGAATCGCCAAGACCACTTCTGACACCCGATATGGAAGGGGATATGACCGAGCAGACGAACCGCCAGAAATTTGCCGGTGACGGCATCACCGCGCCCCTGCGGTACACATTGTTCCGGCGCATCTGGCTCGCCAGCCTGCTCTCCAATCTCGGCCTCCTGATCCAGGGCGTGGGCGCCGCCTGGGCGATGACGCAGATGGCGGCCTCGGCCGACAAGGTGGCGCTGGTGCAGACCGCCTTGATGCTGCCGATCATGCTGATCTCGATGCCGGCCGGCGCCATCGCCGACATGTATGACCGCCGCATCGTCACCCTGGTCTCGCTCTCGATCGCCTTGATCGGCGCGAGCGCGCTCACCGTGCTGGCCGGCTTTAACCTGATCACCCCCGAATTGCTGCTCGCCTTCTGCTTCGTGGTCGGCAGCGGCAATGCGCTGTTCGGCCCGGCTTGGCAGTCCTCGGTCAGCGAACAGGTGCCGCCCGACGCCCTGCCGTCCGCGGTGGCGCTGAACGGCATCAGCTATAACATCGCACGCAGCTTCGGCCCTGCGGTCGGCGGCGTGATCGTCGCTGCGCTCGGCGCGGTGGCGGCGTTCGCCGCCAACGCGATCCTCTATCTGCCGCTGCTTGTGGTGCTGCTGCTCTGGCGTCGCAGCACCGAGCCCTCGCGCCTGCCGCGGGAGAAGCTCAACCGCGCCATGGTCTCTGGCTTCCGCTACATCACCAATTCGCCGCCGATCAAGATCGTGCTGTTGCGCACGCTGGTGATGGGCCTGATCGGCGGCGCCATCATGGCGCTGATGCCGCTGGTCGCGCGCGACCTGCTGCATGGCGGCGCGCAGACCTACGGCATCATGCTCGGCGCTTTCGGCATGGGCGCGGTGGTTGGTGCGCTCAACATCCACGAATTGCGCAAGCGCATGAGCGGCGAGGCCGCGATCCGCGCCTGCACCATCTCGATGGCCTTCGCGATGGCCGCGATCGCCGTGAGCACAGAGCCGGTGCTGACGGCAACCGCGCTGGTGCTGGCCGGCGCGGTCTGGATGGCCGCGGTGGCGCTCTTCAATATCGGCGTGCAGCTGTCGGCGCCGCGCTGGGTTGCCGGCCGTTCGCTCGCGGCGTTCCAGGCCTCGATTTCGGGCGGCATCGCGATCGGCGCCTGGGGCTGGGGCCATCTCACCGACTATGCCGGGGTCGAGATCGCGCTGCTGACGGCGGCTGGCCTGATGCTGATCTCGCCGCTGCTCGGGATCTGGCTCACGATGCCGCGCGTCGGCGCGCGCAACGAGGATGCTGAGGTGCTGGCCGATCCCGAGGTGAAGCTCTCGCTGACCGGCCGCAGCGGGCCCCTGGTGGTCGAGATCGAATACCGGGTGAGCCAGGAGAACGCCCGCGCTTTCCACAACGTGATGCAGGACGTGCAGCTCTCGCGCCAGCGCAACGGCGCCTATGGCTGGTCGATCGCGCGCGACATCGCCGATCCCGAGTTGTGGACCGAGCGTTATCACTGTCCGACCTGGTTCGACTATCTGCGCCAGCGCAACCGCTCGACCCAGTCCGAGCGCGCGCTGCACCAGGAGGCAATCGCCTTCCACATCGGCCCCGACCCGGTGCGGATCCGCCGCATGCTGGAGCGTCCATTCGGCTCGGTGCGCTGGAAGGAGGAGACGCCGGACCGCGCCAACAGCGAGGTGCTGCCGGTGGTTGCGACCGCGGCAGGGAGCAGCACGTAATTCTTGCTTCGTAGCCCGGATGGAGCGCAGCGCAATCCGGGGTTCTGTCCGCGTGGCGAGATTTCCCGGATTTCGCTTCGCTCCATCCGGGCTACCACAACGAACTACTGCCCGTGATCCGTCAGCACCTTGTCGCAGCCTTTGCTTAGCCGGCTGCGGTTCTGCTTCAGGCAGGCGAGCACGGCGCCATCGCCATTGTTCATCACGGGACGGCAGAAACGCGAGACATCGCGCGCGCAGGCATCGTGGCCGGGCTGCTGCTGAGCGAACGCACCCGATGCGCACAGGAGCAAAGGAATAATGAAAAGAAATCTGGCCATCGCGTAATGCCTCTTACCCGGACGAATGTGCGGGCGAAGCTAGTGCGCTGATCCCGGAGCCGCAACGGCTTTGTTGACTGACTGCAACGCGCCACCGCGTGGCCCGGCTTGACGCCGGGGCACATTGCTGGGGAGCTGACCGACGCAACGAGGGCCGTATTGCTTACTGCTTGTCTCTTACTGCTTGTCTCTTGCTACTTGTCCTGGGCGTCAGCGACCTTGCGCGACGCGCCCTTGGCGAGGTCCTTGTCCATCACCGCGCGGCAGCCGGCGCTCAGATCCGAACGATGCTTGATCATGCACGCGGTGATCTTCGGGATGTTGGGGATCTCCGCCGAGCAGAGACGGAAGGCGTCGCCAGTGCACATCTGCTGCGCCTCGGATGAGAAGGCGAAGCTCGAGGTCGTCGAGGCGATCGAGACGATGGCGGCAAAGCCCAGGGCCAGGCCGGTGTCGCGGATCTTGCTCGTCAGGGACTTCTCAGAAAGGGACTTGCCAGAAAAAGACTTGGTCATTTGAAGCTCCCATTGGCACCGCCACTGGCGGGCCCGTTGTTGATGGGAGCTACGATGCTCCGGCAAAACAATTTCCACTGTGATGACGGTCACGGGAGGCCCAGCCTTTGTGACGTCGGTCACTTTGGCGCACCGCGCTGAAATTCCTCGGCAACCGCTGTCGCGTTGGTGTCACGTTAACTGTTCCTTCGCATTAATGGCTCGTCGCGCGGGAAATTCCGCCGGTTTGGTTGCGTAATTGGAAAGAATAGCGATGCGTAATGCGTTGGGCCTGATGCTGGCCAGTGTAGTTGCGGCGGTCGTGATTGCCGCCGGCGGTTGGTTTTATTATTCCGCGCGCGCCGACCAGGGCGCGCCCAAGACAGTTGCCGCCCGTGCCGCCGATCAATTGCCGGCGCAGGCGAAGCTCACGGCCAGGGATGACGTCGAGACCACCGCGGCGATCGCGGCCAAGCCGGCAGCTGCTGCTCCGGCGCCTGCGCCCGCCCCCGCTATGCCGGTGCAGCAGAAACAGGCCTGCGCCAATCCGAACGCGCTGGGTGTGTCCCGCGTGGTCGAGATCGACACCACCGGCGGTCCCGGCTTCGGCTTCGAGCACTTCAAGCAGTTCGACTTCCTCACCGAAAAGGAGGTCGTGCTGACCTTCGACGACGGTCCGTGGCCGGTGAACACGCCCGCAGTGCTGAAGGCGCTCGCGGATGAATGTACCAAGGGCCTGTTCTTCTCGGTCGGCAAGCACGCGACCTACCATCCGGAAATCCTGAAACAGGTGCTGGCCCAGGGCCACACGGTCGGCACGCACACCTGGTCGCACGTCAACCTCAACAGCAAGAAGATGACGGAGCAGCAGGTCAAGGACGAGGTCGAGAAGGGTTTTAGCGCGGTGAGATTCGCGCTCGGCACCAACCCGGCGCCATTCTTCCGCTTCCCGCAGCTCCAGCACAATCCGGCGATGGTGACCTATTTCGGCACCCGCAACGTCGCGATGTTCTCGACCGACATCGACTCCTTCGATTTCAGGAAGGGCGCGACGCCCGAGAAGATCGTCGAGACCGTGATGACCAGGCTCGACAAGCTCGGCAAGGGTATCATTCTGATGCACGACTTCCAGAAGCACACCGGCGAAGCCATGCCGGCGCTGCTCGCGCGGCTGAAGGCGGGCGGCTACAAGGTCGTGCAGATGAAGGCCAAGACCACGTTCCAGACGCTGCCGGAATATGACGAGGCGCTGCTGAAGGACCTGAAGGTACCGACCTCGAGCGCACGTCCGATCTCGAGCGTGGTACAGACCGTCTCGCAGTAAGCGCCGTCGATCAGATCCAGAACTCGCGCATGATGGCCGGGCTTGTCCCGGCCATTTGCTTTTGGAGCGAGCGGCTCACCAATAGATGCCGTGGCGGTGCAGCTCGCTGATGATGCGGCGCTCGGTCCAGTTGCGCTTGTGCTTCGGCTTGTCCGCGCGTGCCGTGGTCTTGGTGACTGGCTTCGCCGCGGTGACCGGCGCCGGGGCCGTCGCGGGCGTGGTCGCGGCCCGAGCAGTCTCAGCCGCCGGCGCAGAGAGCGACACCGCCGGCGGACGATCGGAATATTTCGGAGCCTCCGCGGCTGGCGCGACTTCGCTGACCTGCGTCGTCGCGGTGGTCGCCGAAATCGTCGTGGTTTGCGGAGCGGCGGCCTGAGCACTCGCCGCGGACAGCGACAGGCTGCGGGAGCCGTCCGCCTGGGCCGATGCGGAGGTCAGGAGCATGGCGGCAACCAGAATGATCTTGCGCATGTGAAATCTCCCCGTGTTTACGTGCCGGGACACTACGGGAGAGATGCCCGAGGTTAAGTGACTGGCGTCACACAAGGCCGCTGCGCAATTTCGAACCGGACGGCTGCGATCAACACCCGCGCCTGTAGACCCGCAGCGTCACGTCCGGAAAACTCATGCTGTCGAGCAGGCAGACGTCCTTCTCAGCGTCCATGCGGGCGATGAGCTCATCACCGACGCGCGGTCCGACCAGCGTGTGATGGATCGAGCTCGAGACGACAAGAACGTTCGACTGCAAGAGCGCATCTCCCGTGGCCGCTGCCGTTCGATGCAACATCTCGCCGCGGACGACGAGGTTCATCCGCGACTGGGCTGCATACAATTGAATGGTCGTCGGCGTGACCGGGTAGGGACTCGAGAAGCCGACATAAAGCGGGCCGGACGGCGACGGCTTGACCTCGCGCAAAAGCAACCAGAGACGCTCGGTCGCCGCCCGGATGCTGTCCTGCTGCTGCGCGCTCAGCGGCGTTGCAACGCTGAGCTGACCGACCACGACGTGCCTGACGAAGAGCTGAAGCACGAAGGCGAGCACAAGCACCCGGCTCGCCGTGAGCAGATAGCGGCGGATGTCGGCACCAAGACCCGCGCACGCAAGCAATGCTTCGATGGACGCCAGGCTGGCGCAGCCATTGAGGACCATGGCGATGATGAACACGCCATAGAACATTGCGCCGAAGAAGTAGGTCTTGATCTCCGCGACGGATGGAATCGCATAGGCGATCAGCACTGCCGCAAGCAGAACGACGGCGTCAAGCAGTGCAGTTTTGCCCTGAATGGCCGCGAGAACGAGACGCAGGAGCATCAAGGCGAGGCCAATGGCGAGCCAGTAGTGCAGGCCGAACTGGCCCTCTCCGCCGATGGAGAAGCGCAACAAGCCGGCCCAGAAGCTTTCGCCTGTGGTCCAGAGGTCGCGTTGACCCACGAACACATTGAAGATGTAGGTGACCGTCTCGACCAAGGCCGGGCCGAGCAGCACCGCAATGGTCGCGATCAGCGGCAGCACGAACCACGCGAACGCAGTGAATGCCTTGCTGAGCGATGGCCGAAATCCGCCCGCCTCGACGCAATCCGCAACCAGCCGGATTGCGAACGCGCTGCCGAGCAGAGCGAGCGCAGCCGGAAACGATGTCGGCTTGATGCTGGCGACCAGCGCGCAGGCGACGCCCAGACCGGCCAACGAGCGCACGCTGCGGCCGAGCACGCTGCGATAAACGATGGCCCCGGCGGCGAGACCGATGGCAAGACCCGAGGGCAAATCAGGACGCGCTTCCGTGACCGTGTGCCACAGCACCGGCACGCAAGCCGCGGTGACCAGACACGCTGCGACTTCGAGGACCGGTCGCCGCCGAGCCAGCCAGATGATCCCAAGCAGGAAGCCGAACACGGCCACGGCATGAACGAGATAGGGACCGACAAAGCTTCCGGGAAACAGCCAAAGCCCGGCGGCCGCCACCAGCGTCGAGAACGGCGCATGGTGATGCAAGAGATCCCAGACGCTGGAAAAGATGCTCTCGTCTTTCGCTGCATTCGTCCAGCGCACGGCGTCGAGGAAATAGGCGACGTCGTCATAGAGCGGAGGAACGGACAGCCGGCCGTGCAGCTGTGAAGATTCAATTGATCGCGAAGCGACGATGGCAGTGATGGCAGCGGCGAGGATAACGAGACCCGAGATCCGCAACCATGCTCGTCGATCTGTCGTCCCGGCCCCGTTGTCCTGACCCACCACTTGCCCCGTCACGCGCAGTTCTCGGCGGCGCATCGTAGTGGCACGAGCGCGAAGCGCAACGCGCTGGCAAGCCGGCTTCAGTGAATGGAGGCGCTGGTGCCGCAAGAGGGCATCACATTTTGTTACTAAGCAATTATGCCGATGTAGTTTATCCAGTCCGCCGATCCAATCTCGGGAAAGCGGCGTCAGTCGTCAGACGGGACGCAAACCGCTCAGTCAACAACGGACCAAGAACCGATGTTGCGAACACAAGTACAAGCACGACATTGAGCATTCGGTCGTCGAGCAATCGTTGACCGGTCGCGCTGAGCGTTTCGTGCGCGACCAGCGTCGCGGCAAGCGTAGCGGCGACTTGCGGCAGGGTGAGCGACCAGACCGTGAGTTGTTCATTCGGGCTGTAGCCGAACGCGCGACCAACGCCCCAAGCTGCCATCCACTTGCCGAGAAGCAAGGCACCGATGATACCGGCCACGAGCAGGAAATTGTTGAGAATCCCGTAAACAAAGCTAACTGGGTCGATCAGAAATCCGGTGACGACGAAGAAGATCGGAATAAACAAAGATTTGGCCAGAAAATCCAGCTTCATGCTGGCCGGCGCGTTTTGTGCCGAGGCGTTGATGGCTAGTCCCGCAAGGAACGCACCCACGATGCCTGGTAGCTGAATCGCATCCGCAAGCACACCCGCGATGGCGATGATGCTCAGCAGGAGAACGAAGTATGCGTCCTCCTCGTCTTCAACCCGCTTGAGCACATAGGCACCGAGTCGGCTTAGGCCGAACAGAACCACGAGGATAAAGCCAGCGATCTCGGCCAGAAGAAGCGCCAGACCCGACGGCGAAAATCCGGTCGTGTAAATCGAGACGCAAATGGCGAACACCACGAGCGACAGAGTGTCTGACATCACCGTGGCGCCGACTGCTACTGTCACTGGCTCCAGCGTGCCAAGGCCGAGCCGGTTCACCGTGCTCAGCCCCAGCAGGGTATGGGAAGCCAGCAGCGATCCAATCACGATTGCCGGAATCGCGGCGTAGCCGAATGAGAGCCCAACGACGGTGCCAAGCAGGAGAGGAAGCGCTGTCGTGGCGATGCCAAGGGCAATGGATCGGTGGCGGGCACGCCGGAACTGCTCAAGATTGATTTCCAGGCCGGCAAAAAACATCAACAGCAGTTGGCCCAATTCCGCCAGGAAATCCGCGATTGGCCGGACCTTGCCAAAGATGTCCAGCACATACGGCCCGACCAAAACTCCGCATAGCAGCAGACCTACAGGTGCAGGAAGATGCACGCGACGGGAAAGATGGGGAATGATGACAATCATCACCATGCCTAACGCGAACTTTGCGAGCACCGGCAGGGTGAAGAGGTGATCCCGGAGGAAGCTGATCGTGTCAGACGGCATATTCCGACGGTGCCTGCGTTCTGCTTGTCACGCGTGATCGAGCGCCGCTGTTAGATGGATCGGCGGGCGCAGAAGAAGCGCCCGCCGGGTTCGCTTCGGTCGTCAGTCGCTGCGACCGGCCGTCTTCATGTTCTGAACTTGCCGCATGACTTGCTCCAGATTGTAGCTGGCCGGATCCTGCAGCGGCGGGAACTTGATGTAGGACTCGAGGTGCATCAACCAGAGCTGCTGGCCGATGGGCAGCAAGTTCCAGTCATAGACATAGGCGGTCGACGGAGCGGCGATCGCCCCGCCCATACCGAACAGCGTCTTCTGTTGCGCACCCACCGAGGTCTCGAAGGGGTCGCGCTTGATGTTGACGACCTGGGTCCAGGAGTAGGGCTGCACTCCCGAAACGAAGCCCGCCGGGTCGTCGGACACCATCGCGAAGTACATCTTCCAGTTCTTGTAGCGAACCGCCGACGGCGTCGTGCTGGAGTAGTACAGGAAGTGGTCGCGTGCCGACTTCTCAGACTTGCCGCTCAGATAGTCGGTCTGGTTGACGCCATCGAGCGTGGTCTTGACGATGCCGGGATACTCACCGGCCTCGATCCTTTGCTTCAGTGCGTCGCCCTTGGGCCCGCCGGCGATCTCGACGAGAGTCGGAAGCCAGTCGAGGGCGGCAAACATTTCGTTCTTCACCGTGCCGGGCTTGATGACGTTCGGCCACCGGATCACCATCGGGGCGCGCATGCCGCCCTCCCAGGTGCTCAACTTGCCGCCCTTGAACGGCGTGACGCCGCCGTCGGGGAAGGTAATCGTTTCGGCGCCGTTGTCGGTGGTGAAGACGACAATCGTGTTGTTGAGCTGGCCCATGTCTTCGAGCTTCTTGAGCACCACGCCAATGTTGTCGTCCATCTGCTTCATGCCAGCTTCATTGATGCCCCAATCCTTGCCGCCGGATTCACCCAACATGCCCAGGTACTTGTCATTCAGCACGGTCGTGATGTGCATGCGCGCCGGATTGTACCAGACGAAGAACGGCTTGTTGGTGCGGCGGGGGTCGTTGCGATCGAGGAAGTCGACGACCTTGGCCGAGATTTCCTCGTCGATACCCTTGGATCGCTCGAGAGTGAGAGGACCCTCGTCCTTGCACGTCATGTTCTTGGCGCTTCCATCCGAGGACTTGCACGCGAGCATCGGACGCGGTGGCGTCAGGCAAACCGTGGTCTTGGCATCCACCGCGCCGGGAATCTCGGCTACGCCGGGGATCGGCGTGTTCCTGCATGGCGGCGCGACGGTCTGCTGGCTCGGGGTCTTGTTGATGTCAGGGAAGCTCACCCCCTGCATGGCATCGAGGTGATACAGGTAGCCCCAGTACTCTTGGAAACCATGCGCGGTCGGCAGCGAGTCGGTGTGGTCGCCGAGATGGTTCTTGCCGAACTCGCCGGTGTTGTAGCCGAGATCGAGCAGGAATCTGGCAAGGTGCGGTGTACCCGGCCGCAGGTAGGATGGGCTGCCGGGGATTTCCGGCAAGGTCATGCCGACGCGAACCGGCTGCATGCCGGTGATGAAGGCGGTGCGCCCGGCCGTGCAGCTCTGCTCAGCATAATAGTGCGTGAATATCGCGCCTTCGTTGCCGATGCGATCGATGTTGGGCGTCTCGCCAACCATCAGGCCGCGATGGTAGATGCTCGGCTGCATATAGCCGATGTCGTCGCCCATGATGAAGAGGATGTTGGGCTTCTGCTGTGGTTGCTGCGCCGCAGCCGGAGTGGTGGCTGGCCCGGATAGTGTCACCAACATGGTCGCGCCGAGCAGGGAAGCGCAATACCGGCGGTACCCGCCTCCTGTTGCTGGTGATGCTGGTGGAGTATCGCAAGGATGGTCGTGCAATCCGTGGTTAGACATGGCGTCGCTCTCCCATTGTTGATGGTTGATATGTGTCAGTGCCGCGACCGTCTGATGCATCGAAAGCCAAGATGGCTCGTGGAGGTGTCAACCGGCTCCGCGTGTCGGGCTGCCGGCCGGTAGCGTCGGCAGTAGTTCGGTGCGCACAAATGCGAGCCACCCTTGATGACCTTTCGTGGAATTTTCACATTGGTTATTCTGGGATCGTGGCTGTCGGCTTCACTGCCGCCCCGCGGGTTGCGCGGAATGCAGCACGTCTTCGTTGCATCGGCTTGATGCTTCGGCGCATACCAGTCGGCGGTCCATTCCCAGACGTTGCCGATCATGTCATGCAGCCCGTAGCCGTTTGGCGGAAAGGCGGTCACCGGGGAAGTGCGTTCGAAACCATCGGCATTGGTGTTCTCGCGGGGAAAATCGCCCTGCCAGGTGTTCGCCATGTGACGGCCGTTCGGAGTGAACTCATTGCCCCAGGCAAACTCTGTGTCCTCGAGGCCGGCGCGCGCCGCAAATTCCCACTCCGCCTCGGTCGGAATATCTTTGCCAGCCCATTTGGCGTAGGCGAGCACGTCGTTGAACGCCACATGCACGACGGGATGATCGTCGAGGTCCCTGATGTTGCTCCTCGGTCCGTACGGATGCCGCCAATCCGCGCCCCTGGCAAAGGTCCACCACTGACTGAAGTCGCGCAAACTCACCACGTGCTTGGGGGGCGAGAACATCAGCGAGCCCGCATAGATCATGTGCGGAAGGATCCCGGGATAGTCCTTCGGGTTGGGTGCAATTTCGGCCAATGTGACGTGACCCGTGGCCTCGACGAACTCCCTGAATTGCCGGTTCGTCACGGGATGACGATCCATCCAGAATCCGTCCACGGTGACGCAATGAGCAGGTGCTTCCTCCGGATAATGTTTGTCCGACCCCATGCGAAAAGTGCCGCCGGGTATCCAGACCGGGTCATCGATCTGCGGAAACCCTTCACGAGCAGCGGCGTCCGGCAGGAAGGTTGTCGAGGGGAAAAGAGCGCTCATCGCAAGCATTGCCTTCCGGTGGACCGCGGAAATGCGATCTAGCCGGGGCACGCTACGCAGGAGCCATGTCGCGTTCTATTGGACCGTGGTCCAACATCAAGTGGAGCGTCGCTCTGATATTAAACGAGGACCCGGAGGCAATCCCCACCTTCAACAAAGCAACGCGAGCCTCTCATGAGAATGAGCGTCGCCGAGGACCGGATCGAACGAGCAAATTGTCGAAACCTGCTTGGGCGACGGTTGATTCCCCCCTTGTTTGCGATGTTTTTCCTCCTTTGGATTGCAGGTCCGGCATGCGCGCAACAACCGCCTGCGGCGACGGTCGTCGGACCCGCTGAATCTGCATTCGAGAGGTTGCCGGGCCGCTGGGTCCGTTTGCAGGGAGGTTACGTGATCACCATCCGGGCAGTTGGCGCGGACGGAAAACTCGATGCGAGCTACGCAAATCCGACTCTTCTTCCCTTTCATGTCGCCGTGGCAAGCCGCGACGGTAACGCGATCAAGTTGCGCTTCGAACTACGCGCCGGCGGCTACAATGGCTCCTCCTATGTGCTCAATTACGACGCGGCCAACGACCGGCTGACCGGCGTCTTCGATCAAGTGGTTGCCAAGCAGAAGTTCGACGTCGTATTCGTTCGCTTTGAGCCATGACGGCTGCATGTGCGGCGCGTTGCCCGCCGGTACCCACTTCCGCCATACGCCTGGGTCCGCGGGCTCTGGGGGCGGGACGCGAGTCAGCGACCCCCGCTGAATTGAACCAGGTCGCACATCGATTGGTCCAAAATCCCGCATCGGTATCGCAGGGTGACGGCCGGAAAAATGTGGCAGATCGATCCTGGCGCGGATATGCGGCGAGTGCCATTGCGTGCAGACTCGACAGCCGCCAACCTGATGTTTTATCGTGGGTCTAGCGTTCTTCGGACCGGATCGAACCTCGTGAGAGTTTACGATCGCGTTAGTGGGCCGAATGCCAGACACGCGCGCGTTGTGCGTGGCGCATTTCTATGGATCGTCGTCGTATTTTTGCTGGAGAGCACTGCACTGCGTGCCAATGATGTGCCGCAGCGCGTGCTGGTCCTTCACTCATTCAACCAGACTTTTCCAGCCAACGCGATCATCTCGGAGGCTGTCCGCCAGCGGCTGCTCGATCGATCTCCGCGGTACATCGAAATCGAAGTCGAGTATCTCGACCTGGCACGACGCCCGGATGAGGCGCACGCTCAGCGCATGGCCAATTTCCTCCGCGAGAAATACGCCAATGTGCACATTGATTTGGCGGTGGTGATCGGCTTCTCAGGAATTCCTTTCATCCAAAAGTATCGAGACGTGGCCGGGCCGGGCGTCCCCATAGTATTTTCAGACATCACGCGCTCCACGTACGAACGCATGAAATTGCCGCCCGATATCACCGGGATGATCAGCGAGTTCTACCCGGAGAAGACCCTAGCACTCGCAGAAGGCCTTCAGCCCGAGGCGCGTCGGCTTGTGGTGATCGGAGGGAGCGACAGCCTTGACCGTCGCTGGCGGGAAGCGGCGCGCAAAGCCATTGAGGCTAGCAATTCGAAACTTGAGACGGTTTACTGGTTTGATCTCAGCTACGATGCGCTGCTGGCAGACGTATCTCGGCTACCGAGCGATACGATCGTGATGCTTCTGACCTTCTTTGCGGACGGCGACGGCAAGCGCTTCGTTCCGAGGGATGTCGCCAATGCCGTTGCGAAAGCTTCCGCCGCGCCGGTCTATGGCTTCTTTGAAACCTATCTCGGTGCGGGAATCGTTGGAGCATACACTTATTCGTACGAAGCTCTTGGAGCTGCAGCCGCCGACATGGCTCTCGAGATTCTTTCGGGCGCTGACGTTAGCAAGGTTCCTCCGCGAGCCAATCCTTTGCCGACGTTCCGTGTCGACGCGAGAGCCTTGGACCGGTGGGGGTTGAAGGAGCCCAACCTGCCGCCCAACAGCGTTGTCCTGTTCAAGGAACCCAGTGTTTGGGATCAGCATCGCAACCTGGTGCTGGCGACGGCGGTCGTCGTCGGAATACAGTCATTGGTCGTCAGTGCGCTGCTGTTTCAACGGCGCAGGCGCAGGCAAGCCGAAATCTCGCTCAAGGAAAGCGAGGAGCGAATGACCTTCACCGCCGCTTCCGCGAATGTAGGGCTGTGGCAGTTCGATCGAGGGACCAATGAGCTATGGGCTACCGAACATTGTCGCGCGATGTTCGGGCTCGCCAGCGACGTGCCTCTCACGCGCGATACGTTTGTGAATGCAATCCACCCCGACGATCGCGGCGTGGCCGTCGACGCGATCCGGCAGATGAGGAACGCCGGTGAATCCTCTGTGGTCCATGTTCGAATTGCCCTTCCCGACAACCGAGTACGCTGGGTGAGTATCCGGGCGCGCTCGCGCGCGAACCATCACGGGGCATCAAATCAGTATAGCGGGATCTTCGTCGATATCACCGAACAGAAAGCCGCCGAGTCCGAAGCCGAGTTGCAGCGACAGGAAGTAGCGCATCTGATGCGAGTGTCAGTTCTCGGCGAACTCTCCGGCGCTATCGCCCATGAAGTCAATCAGCCATTGACGGCAATTCTGTCGAACGCGCAGGCGGCGCTCTATTTGCTGGATCAGGAGACGCCTAATCTCGCCGAGATTCGCGACGCGTTGCAGGATATCGTGCGTGAGGACGATCGCGCCGGCGAAGTTGTGCATCGGCTCCGTAACCTGCTCAAGAAGGGCGAGACCAGATCCGAGTTGGTCGACGTCAACGACTTGGTAGATTTAACCACCAGTCTGATTCGAAGCGAGTTGGTCAGCCGCCGCATCACTGTCGAGACCAAGCTCGCGAGCGGTCTACCGGCGGTGTTGGGGGATTCCATACAGTTGCAGCAAGTGCTGCTCAATCTGATGATGAACGCGATGGATGCGATGGCTTCGACGCCGTTGGCGCTGCGGCTGATCACCATCTCTACCCGCGCGACACCGGCAGGAACGATCGAGGTGTTGGTGAAAGACTATGGGCCCGGAATCAAACCGGCGCAAGGAGGCCGACTGTTCGAACCGTTCTTCACCACCAAGGATCACGGGCTCGGTCTCGGGTTGACGATCTGCTCGACCATTGTTGAAGCGCATGGCGGCAGGATTGCGCTATCAAACGACCCCGCCGATGGCGGCGCTATTGCCGGATTTTCGCTGCCCGTGCAGGAACTGTCGGTGGCTGCGCAATGACGAACACCAGGTTCACCGTCTTCCTAGTCGATGACGATGCCAGCGTGCTGACGGCATTGTCGCGGCTGTTGCGCACGCGCGGCTACGAGGTCCGGGCGTTCGCCTCGCCGCATGCTTTTCTCGCAGAACATGATGCGTCGATACCCGGTTGCGCCGTGTTCGACGTTTCGATGCCAGATCTCGATGGCCTGGAACTGCAACAGGAGCTGACTACAGGAGGTTCGCAGCGGCCCATTATTTTTCTCACCGGGAGGGGGGATATCCCGACGAGTGTCCGTGCCATGCGCGCCGGCGCGATCGATTTTCTGACCAAGCCTGTTAGAGACGTGGACCTGCTGGCGGCCATTGCGCGCGCCGAAAAGGACGACGTCAGCACTCGCAACCGCAATGCCGAGCTGCAATCGATCAACGCCCGGCTCGCACTCCTGACGCCGCGCGAACGCGAAGTAATGACTCACGTCATCACCGGACGCCTCAACAAGCAAATCGCCGGCGACTTGGGAACGGTGGAGAAGACGGTCAAGGTCCATCGTGGGCGGGTGATGGAGAAAATGGGCGTGCGCTCCGTCGCGGATCTCGTCCGGCTGGCTGAAAAAGCCGGCATTTCCGGCCACGGCAGGTAAAAAGGGGATGCGCGGTCTTGTTGGCCCTATGGCCAACTCGACAATCCGCCGCGACCACGCCGATAGTCCAGCGCATGGCGCAAGCTTTGCCACGGATCGCAATTGTGGACGACGACCCATCGGTGCTGAAGGCATTGGCGAGGCTGCTAAGGGCGCGTGCGTTCGAAGCCAGCACCTACACGTCCGCGCGCGAGTTTCTCGGTGCACTCCATGAGGGCCTGCCGGAGTGCCTGATTGTCGATTTGCAAATGCCGGACATGACCGGTCTCGAACTTCAGCGGCATCTCACCAGCAGCGGGTTGCGAATTCCGACCATCGTGATCACCGCCCACAATGAAGCCGGGGCGCGCGAACGCTGTGAATCCGCAGGTGCCGCGGCATTTCTCTCAAAGCCGCTGCAGGATACCTCGCTGCTTGCAGCAATCGGAGCAGCAACGGGGCGCGCCATTCAAAACTAAGACGGGTCGCGGTTCGCAGCATCCTGCTTTAGATGAGCAACGGCGAGCTGCCTGCTACTCCACTGCAATCGGGGCGACTACTTTACCTCTTCCAGCACTTGGACCGGCACAGAAACAACGTTGGGCATTCCCCACGCCGTCGAGAATCGTATTTCGCGAGATGCCAATTTCAAACTCTGGCTTAATACATTCGTAATGACGGCCGCGACGCGACCGTTGCAATCGACCACCGGTGCCCCCGAGGCTCCGTGATCAATGACAAGGCGGTTCTCCCCTTCGTACATTTCCAACAGGACCATGCCGGCGAGCTTCCCCTCCTCTCCGAACCGAACGAAGCGTCCTCCCACGGGACGAGAGCTGCCAGCCGGATAGGCGAGCGTCATGACCTGCTCCTCTGGCACGAGCGGTTCCTTTCGAATAGCGACGCTCCGCGCGTCGGAAGCGGCGCGTTGGAGTTCGATTACGGCCAGTTTTTCTGGCGTCCCTCCCACCCGGCGTTGGATGCGTGCACCGATTAGCTCGCTGCCATCTCCGGCTGCGATCTCGAGCGGCTTCCACACCGTCGTGGAGAGTTTCATCGCTGTCGCGACGTGTTCGGCCGTGACCATAATGGTTGGAGAGAGGAACCAACCGGTTCCCTGGACGCCGATGATGCCCGGATGCGCATCGCGCTCCCTCTCATCGTAATTCTGCACAATACTGGCGGTTGAGCGTGCGAGCAGCGCGGGATCGACACATGCTGCATTGGCCCAAGTGCTTGCCAGCACACCGCAAAGAATAAGCAATCGACAAACGGTAGACCTATGCATCGCAGTGAAGCCCGCAGCCCGACCACAGGGGAAGGGGAAGGCGAACTCTGCAACTTGGCAATAGGACTCACCGGCTTATCCCGAGGCCTTTCTCCGGAACTCGGGATTTTTCGCGCGCACTGTCACGCGTTTGTCACAGCGACTTGCGCCCTCATACCTGGCGCCTTAGCGCCAGGATGCCGGTTCGCAAGGCGGTTGATTCCACGGACCTCCGGCATACTGGCCAACGTCTGGAGCCCGGACGCAGTGAACGATGCGGGAGGAGGGGACGACTGCGCCGTTCTTGTCGCGCCACGCCGCTCTGGCGCCTGAGCCCCGGGTTGCCGGTTCGCAAGGCGGTTGATTCCACGGACCTCCGGCATACTGGCCAACGTCTGGAGCCCGGATGCAGTGAACGACGCGGGAGGAATGGACGGCTGCGCCGCTTTTGTCGTACCACGCAGCCGTGGCCGGACTAGCGTACATGGCCGCGGCGGCGATCAATCCGACTGAAACGAGCTTGCTCATTTGCGCGTCTCCATATGCTGTCAGTGCGATTGACTATTTACCGCAGACCAGTGGGAGTAAATTGGACCAAGGGGAAACGACGGTTTGTGCTTTCCAGCTCGTCCGCTGAGAGTCACAAGCAGACGTTCCAGACTTTTTCGCTGCATTCGTCCAGCGCACGGCGTCGAGGAAATAGGCGACGTCGTCATAGAGCGGAGGAACGGACAGCCGGCCGTGCAGCTGTGAGGATTCAATTGATCGCGAAGCGACGATGGCGGTGATGGCAGCGGCGAGGATGACGAGACCCGAGATCCGCAACCATGCTCGTCGATCTGTTGTCCCGGCCCCGTTGTCCTGACCCACCACTTGCCCCGTCACGCGCAGTTCTCGGCGGCGCATCGTAGTGGCACAAGCGCGAAGCGCAACGCGCAGGCAAGCCGGCTTCAGTGAATGGAGGTGCTGGTGCCGCAAGAGGGATTCGAACCCCCGACCCCGTCATTACGAATGACGTGCTCTACCAACTGAGCTATTGCGGCGAACCCTGCCGGAGCCCGGGCGATGCCGGCCCCGATACGCGCGCCCCTGATATCGGGCATGGCCCGAATTGGCAAGGACAAGCGCGGCTCGAAATGCGCCTCACGCGCCCCACCGGGACCAGAATCCGCGCCAACCGCCAGCCTGGGCCTTTGGCGTGCCGATTTGTTCCGTAAATTCGTCGCTCGGGCCCTCGTCATCGATCCCGGGATCATCCGGCGCGCGGACGATGGGGATCACGGCGGGGATGGGGGCGGGCCCGGGTTTGCCGAGGTCGGCACGGGTCCGGAATACCGGCGTTGCCGCCGGTGGCGATGATTCGGCGGGCGCGGGCGCCGGATCAGCCGGCTCAGTGGGCGTGACCGTCGGCTCTTCCTTGGCAACTTCCTTGGGAGTTTCTTTGGGAACCTCCTCGGGAGCTTCCTTGGCAGCTTCCTTGGCCTCAGGGGGCGAATTGTCCTGGGCGGCCGGCACCGGGGTCGGGGCCGTCACCGGCGGTTCCACCGGACTTTCGCTTGGAGGCGCCATCACCCGTTTCGGCGGCGGGGCCGCCAGCATGGCTTCCTCGAAAGCCGAGGATTCGATCGTGGTGCCCCTGTCGGAAGGAAGGCTCGCGACCGGCGTCTGCCACTGGAAGGCATCGAGGCGGCCGGTGACGGGGGAGACCGGACGCCAGCGGTCGCTGACATAGCCGTCGGCGGTCCAGGCCGGATCGTGGCGAGCGCGCACCGCGCGCAAGGTCCAGGCGCGGGCACGGCCGCCGTCGCCGTGCTCGGTGCGCTCGATCTCGGCCATCAGCAGCGCGACGCGCTGGGTTGGATCGTTGACATAAGGCGCGAGCGCCGCGCGCGCGCGGGCGAACTCGGAGGCATCGATCGCCGCGCGGGCGATCGCGAACTGGCCCTCGTTATGACCGGGCTTGTCGGCAGAGATCTTGGCTGCAAGCGTCTCGACCCGCTGCAAGCGCTGCCGCGCGGAATCGCCGAGCTTCACATGCGCGTAGGCATCCGCGAGATCGGGATGCGGATTGGCGAGCCAGGCGGCCTCGACCAGCTTCATGGCGCGGCGCACCTGATGCGCCTCGCTCTCGAACTTTGCGGCGAGCACCGCGGCCGGCACCAGGGTCGGCGCGAGCTTGACCGCCTCCATCACGTTTTCGCGCGCGACGTCGCGATCCACGGTTTCCGATTCCAGCGCGCGCGCCGTGAGCAGGACGCCGCGCTGCCGGCGATAGGTCTGCTTGTCGATCAGGCCGGCGGACAGATTCGAATCGAGGATCGCAAGCGCGCCGCTCCAATCGCCGCGCGCGCAGCGGAAGCCGAGCACCGCATGCGAGGCCCAGGTCGAGGACGGCGACAGCTTGATGGCTTCCTCCGCGATCATCACGGCGCCGACCGCATCGTCGGCGCGCTGCGCCTCGATGAACAGGCCGCGCAGACCGAGCAGGCGCGTGTCCTCGCGCTCGGCCATGACGCGGAAGACGCGCTGCGCCTCGTCGCGATTGCCTTCGAGCTGCGCCGACTGCGCGTGCAGCAGCAGCGCGAGCGGATCGTTCGACGCATGCCGCCGCGCGGCATCCGAATGCCGACGGGCGAGGGCAGTGTCGCCGTGACCGATCGCGAGCAGGCCTTGGGTGATGGCGTGGCGGCCGCGGGCGTGGCGCTTCTCATGACGACGGCGACGCAAGCGCCCCGGCGTGCGCCAGATCATGGTCAGGATGCTCCAGACCAGCACGGTCGCGGCTGCGAAGATGCCGAGCCCAAGCACGAACCCGGAAAAGGTCGTTGTGGCACGCAGGCCGCCCCAGGTCAGGACCAGATCGCCGGGCTGATCGGCAACCCAGGCTCCGCCGGCCGCCGCCAATGCGATCAGAATGAGGAAGAGGACGATGCGAAGCATGACGGTCCCTATACGCGCCGATTGTTGCGCGAACCTTATTGAGCGGGCTTGACGGGATCAGATTTGGCGAGATCCGCCATGGCATCGTCGGCGAATTTGCGGGACGCGGCGAGCGCGGCGTCGCGAGCATCGGCCTTGTCGAGCCAGGCCTGTGCCGGCGCGCGATCGGCTTCGGGCAGCGTCTTCAGCTCGCGACGTGCTTCCACGAAATCGTTGCGCAGCGCCGACGCCGTGACGCGCGACACGATCGCGCCGCGGTCATTGCCGACGCCGTCGGTGCGCTCGATGCGGACGAGCTTCGAGGCGCCCGCCTGCAGACGCTCGACGATACCGCTGCCGCCCGCCGGGCCTTCCGTCGGTGGCGACAGTTTCGGCACGATGTTGAGGAGCTCGCGGCTCAGCGCGACCGGCGTCGGAATGCCTGACGATGCAAAGGTGTCGAGCGGCTTCAGCGTGTCGGGCTTGGCTGCCAGCGACCGCGCCACGACCAATTGCTGTTGATAGGGATCGCCATGGCGAACGGCGACGTCGAGCAGGGCGGCCGCCACCACGTGTCGCAGCGGCTTGTCGTCCATAGTCTTGACGTCGGCGATCTTCTCGCTCTGCTGCGCAAGCTCGGCGCGTTCGGTCCTGCTGGCACGTTCGAGCTGCGCGATGCGGTCGTTGAGAGCGGCAAGATCGGGCGCGGCGGCGCTTGGAGCCGACTTCGCGTCGTTCAGAGCACTCGCAGTCTTGTCGGATTGTGTGCGCAGATTGGCGATGTCGCTGCGCAGGCTGCCGACGGACTTCTCCAGTGCGTCGATCCGCGCCGCCATCGCCAGGTCTGCCGCGGGCTTGCTGGCCTTGGCTTCGACCGCGCTGACACGCCCGCTCAGCGCATCGACCGTCGCGCTCGTGACTTGCGGTGCGGCAGGCGGCGCCTGCACCGTGGGCCAGCCCAGCATCCAGCCGACCGCGATCACGACTGCCGCTGCGACAGCACCGGAAAACGGCGCAACGATCCAGGGCGAAATCGGCGGCGACACGGGAGCGGACGCAACAGTGGCTTCCGCCTCATCACGCGCCGGCTCAGCACCAGCAGGTTCGGACTCTGGCGCGGACTTGGCCGGTTCGGATTGTGCCGGCTCGGTCTCGGCATGCTCCGACGTCGGTTGAGCCTCGGGCTCGGCCGCCACCTCCTGCGGCTGGGTCGAGACTTCGGTCGCCTCGAGGTCGATAGTGGGCGGTGTGCGCTTGGCACGTCCGGTGTCGGGGGCCAATCCTGCGTCTTCAGGCTTGTCGTCGGCCATCGTGACGGTTCCTCACACTTCCATACTTGCGCAGATCGTTGCGCAGACCCTTGGGCGGACCCGATTGCGTCGGATTCGGCCTGACCTCTTACGCCAAACGGTTGCGCAAAGCACGCTCCAAGGTGTCAAATAAGGCATTTTCGTCCGGCGTCGCCGCCACCAGAACCTGCGACGCGCCGGCCTCGCGCAGCACGCCGGCAATCGCCTCGGACAGGCAGCATTGCGGAATCGCCAGCGCCGAGATTTCGACGCCTTCGTCCCGCGCCGCGTCCAGGAACGCCCGTGCGCTACGCCGGGAGTAGTGCAACACCGCCTCGATCCCATGGGCGGCAAAGCCGTCGCAAACTTCGCGCGGCAGCAACTTGACAGGCGCCATGCGATAAGTGGTCTGCGTGACCACGTTGAATCCTTCGGCGCCGAGCTCGCCGCCGAGATCACGCGACAGATCCGCACCCGCGAGATAAAGCAGCGTGCTCTTTTTCTTCAGCAACTTGTCGCGCGCGCCCTGCACCACCTTGTCACGCAAGGCCGCCGCATCGCCACCGGCGACGATCACGTCGGCAAAGCCGGCGTCGCGTGCCGCGATAGCGGTGTGCTCGCCGACCGCAAACAGCGGCAGCTCCAACAGACCAAGGTCCCGCAATTGCGGCGCGACGCCGCGGATCGCGTTGGCCGACGTGACAATGATGCCGTTGTAATTCGTCTCGCTCTCGTCATGAAAGGCGACCGGCTCGAACTTGAGCACCGGCGCAAGCAACGCCACATGGCCGCGCGCGCGCAAATTGTCCGCCGTCGCCTCATTGTCGGGATGCGGTCGTGTGACAAGAATGGACATCGCTGGTGTTCCCGAACCACGTGGCGGCGGCGCATGGACGAGGACGACGATTGCGCAAGCCATCCCCGGAATGCTACCGGACGTACCAGAACTCTGCTTTCCGGATGAGCGCAAGGCCGCAAATTGGATAACAATTCGCCAATGCTGGTATTGGGCATCGAAACCACCTGCGACGAAACCGCCGCAGCCGTGATCGAGCGCGCGCCTGACGGCAGCGGCAAGATCCTGTCCAACATCGTGCGGTCGCAGGTCGAGGAGCACGCCCGCTTCGGCGGCGTCGTGCCGGAGATCGCCGCCCGCGCCCATGTCGATCTGCTCGACGGCATCATCGACCGCGCGATGCGCGAGGCCGGCATCGGCTTCGCCCGGCTGGGCGGTGTCGCGGCAGCCGCGGGGCCGGGGCTGATCGGCGGCGTCATCGTCGGGCTCACCACCGCCAAGGCGATCGCGATGGTGCACGACACCCCGCTGGTCGCGGTGAACCATCTCGAGGCACATGCGCTGACGCCGCGTCTCACCGACGGGATCGAATTCCCCTATTGCTTGTTCCTTGCCTCGGGCGGGCACACCCAGATCGTCGCGGTCACCGGCGTCGGCCAATATGTGCGGCTCGGTACCACGGTCGACGACGCCATTGGCGAAGCCTTCGACAAGGTCGCGAAGATGCTGGGCCTGCCCTATCCCGGCGGTCCACAGGTCGAGCGCGCGGCCACAAGCGGCGATGCCGCGCGCTTCGCGTTCCCGCGCCCGATGCAGGGTCGCCCCGATGCCAATTTCTCGCTGTCGGGCTTGAAGACGGCGGTCCGCAACGAAGCGAGCCGGATCACTGAGCTCACGCCGAAGGACATCAGCGACCTCTGCGCCAGCTTCCAGGCCGCCGTGCTGGATTCGACGGCGGACCGGTTGAGCGTCGGCTTGAGACTTTTCCGCGAGCAGTTCGGCGCACCGCGTGCGCTCGTTGCCGCCGGCGGCGTCGCCGCCAATCAGGCGATCCGCGGCGCCCTGCATGATGTCGCGCAGCAGGCCGGGACCCAGCTGATCATGCCGCCGCCTGCGCTCTGCACCGACAACGGCGCGATGATCGCCTGGGCCGGCGCCGAGCGCCTCGCGCTCGGCATGACCGACACGATGGAAGCGCAGCCGCGTGCACGCTGGCTGCTCGATGCCAATGCGACCGCACCGGCGGGTTACGGCAACACGCGGGCGGGATTCTAATGCTGTGGTATCGCCACGCGATCCGCTTCACCTCGCCCCGCTCGCGGGGAGAGGTCGGATTGCATCGCAGATGCAATCCGGGTGAGGGGGACTCTCCGCGGCTCTCTTTGTCACCGTCCTTGCGGAGACTCCCCCTCACCCCAACCCTCTCCCCGCAGGCGGGGAGAGGGGGCGGAGGAATCGAGCGATGACATCGTTCAAATCCGTCGCGGTGATCGGGGCAGGCGCCTGGGGCACGGCGCTGGCAGCCGTGGCGGCGCGGGCAGGCCGGACCGTGACGCTGTGGGCGCGCAATGCCGAGCATGCGACGCGGATTGCCTCGACGCGCGACAATCCACGGCTGCCTGGCGTGCGGATCGCTCCGGAGATCGTCGTGACGAGCGATCTGGCGGTCGCGGCGCGCGCCGACATGCTGCTCATCGCAACACCGGCGCAGCACCTGCGCGGCGCGGTCAACCTGCTCGCCTCGCATCTGGCGACGCCGGTACCCGTCGTCGCCTGCGCCAAGGGCATCGAGCACGGCACCCACAAATTCATGACCGAAATCATCGCCGAAGCCGCACCGGCCGCGCAGCCGGCGATCCTGTCGGGCCCGAGCTTTGCCGACGACGTCGCGCGCGGCCTGCCGACCGCGGTCACGCTGGCGGCGAAGGAAGAAGCGCTGGCCAGCGGCCTGGTGCAGGCACTGGGCTCAGCGACCTTCAGGCCCTATCACACGACAGATATCGTTGGCGTCGAGATCGGCGGCGCGGCCAAGAACGTGCTGGCGATCGCCGCCGGCATCGTGGTCGGCCGCAACCTCGGGGCCTCGGCGCTCGCCGCGCTGACCACGCGCGGCTTCAGCGAGCTGGCCCGACTCGGCCGGGCCTGCGGCGCGCGTAGCGAGACGCTCTCTGGCCTCTCCGGCCTCGGCGACCTGCTCCTGAGCTGCTCGACCGCGCAATCGCGCAACTTCGCACTCGGTATCGCGCTCGGTCGCGGCGAGACGGCGCCGGCGGGCAAGCTTGCGGAAGGTGCATTCACTGCGCCGGTGCTGGTCGAGCTCGCGGCCGCGCGGAATGTCGACATGCCGGTCTCGCAAGCGGTGGCCGCCATCCTGGATAGCAGGCTGACGATTGACGCGGCGATCTCTGGGCTGCTGACGCGCCCCTTCAAGGCAGAGGAATGACGTCTTCCCGTCATGCTCGCGCTTGTCGCGGGCATCCACGTCTTGATATTGAACTGATAGCAGAGACGTGGATGGCCGGGACAAGCCCGGCCATGACGAATGGATAGGGCGCGTTATGAACTACTGGCTGGTGAAATCCGAACCGTCGGTGTGGTCCTGGGACCAGCAGGTCGCGAAGGGCGCCAAGGGCGAGGCCTGGACCGGCGTGCGCAATTACACCGCGCGCCAGAACCTCGTCGCCATGAAGAAAGGCGACAAGGCGTTCTTCTATCATTCCAACGAGGGCAAGGAGATCGTCGGCATCGCCGAGATCATCAAGGAGGCCTATCCGGATCCGACCGACAAGACCGAAAAATTCGTCTGCGTCGACATCAAGGCCGACAAGCCCTTGAAGACGCCGGTGACCATGGCCGCAATCAAGGCCGAGAAGAAGCTCGCCGACATGGCGCTGGTGAAATATTCGCGCCTGTCGGTGCAGCCGGTGACGGCGGAAGAGTGGAAGCTGGTCTGCAAGATGGGTGGGATGTAGGCGTTGTTGACTTAACTCTCCGCCGTCGTCCCGGACAAGCGCGCTCTTAGGCGCGCGCAGATCCGGGACCCATACTCCGCAGCATTCGTTTTGCGAGGACTCAAGATTACCAGCACGTGCTGCAACATAATTCGGTGGCTATGGGTCCCGGCCTTCGCCGGGACGACACCGAGAATTTGGCACGGCCGTCGCCCGACGACCTGCAATATCCGGCTTCACGTCTCCGGCAGCGCAAAAACCTCGCATGGCGCGGCAATGCCGCGCAGCGAGTGCGATCCGAGCGCGATGAGGGGCGTATCCGTCTCTGCGGCGAGCGCGCCAGACACGAGCACGGTCCGCCCCAACGGCTTGCATAACCCTTCGAGCCTGCTGGCGAGATTGACGGCGGGACCGATCGCCGTGAAATCGAGCCGGTTGGCCGCGCCGATATTGCCCCAGAGCATCTCGCCGAGATGAAGGGCGGCCCCGAAGGCGAGCAGCGGTAGCCCCTGCGCACGGCGCTCCCCGTTGAGATACGCCATCCCGGCTTCGGCCGCGCCCGCCGCGCGCAGAGCGGCATCGCAGGCACGACGGGGCGATGCCTCGATCACGGGAAAGATCGCCAGCACGCCGTCGCCGATGAATTTCAGCACCTCGCCGCCGAAGGCGTGGACGGCGCCGGCGATGCGATCGAACCAGGCATCGAGCGCCGCGATGACATCGGCCGGCGGATTGGTTTCCGACAAGAGCGTGAAGTTACGCAAATCGGCATAGAGCAGCGCCGCCTGAATGGTCTCGCCGAGATCGCGCCGCAAGGGCGCCGCGAGCACCCGCTCCGCACTGCGCCTGCCGAGATAGGCGTCCAGCGTCGCCCGCAACGTGGCACGCCCGGCGAGCACCGCGAGCGGCGTCGCGGCAAAGCGCGCCGCCTGGCGCAACTGCTCGATTTCATCCTCAGTGAACGGACGCGGCCCGATCCACCCGAGCAACGGTCCATCGCGCCGGCCGGCGATGTCTTCGTGCACCTCTCCGCCCGCGATGTCGTGCAGCCAACGGCGGCCGGCATCGTTGGGCGGATCGGGCGCGAGGCCACCCGGCGCAAAGCCAAGCGCTTCGATCACCCGGCCGCTGTCGGCACGCCACAACCATGTCCGCTTCGCGATCAGCGGATGCGGCACCTCCAGCGTCAGGGCGCCCGCCGCAAGCGGCACGCCGTCGGCGACCAGATGTGCGCCGAGTTCCGCCAGCAGGCGGTCCGCCCCGGAACTGTCCGAGGCGGCGTCGACAAGCCAGGCGAGGGTCGGGGAGAGCTGCATGGCTCGATCATGACGAAGGCACGCCGCCTTTGTCACGGGCAATCCTTGACGGGCCGCGCTGGCGCCGCCATCTCCGAGTGTCAGCCCAGGGATGATCGCCGATGACCGCCGAACCGTTCATAGTGCGACGCGAGACCCAGATTGCCGCCCCGCGCGCGACCGTTTTCGCCTATCTGACCGACCCTGAGAAGATTTTGGGCTGGATGGGTTCCGACGCGACGACGGAGCCGCATCCCGGCGGGCTTTATCTGCTCAAAGGCGTCGGCCCGCGCGGCGGAGATGCCCGCGGCGCCTTCCGCGAGGTCGTGCCGGTGCATCGTCTGGCCTACACGTTCGGCTGGGAGGGCGGTCAGGAGGTGCCGCCCGGCTCGAGCCTGATCGAGATCGACCTGATCGAGCACGACGGCGGCACGTTGTTGCGGATGACCCATAGCGGGCTGCCGACGGAAGAGCAGGCGGCTGCGCACGCAAAGGGATGGGCTCATTATCTGGAACGGCTCACTACGGTAGCTGCGGGCGGCGATCCCGGTCCAGACCGGGGCGTTTCAGGATAGACGTGGCAACGGCAGGTCAAACCGCCGCGGTCGCCACCACTTGCGCCAGAAGCTGCTCGCGCCTGGCCTGCGAGCGCTGGCCCTTCATGGTCGCGGCGAAGCGTTCGAGGATGCCGTCCTCGAACGCGGTGACGATGGTGTCGTGAACGTAGCTCTTGCGGCAGATTGCCGGCGTGTTGGAGAGCTGATCGGCCGCGGCGCGGATCGCGTCCAGCACCTGCTTCTTGCGGCCGCGCTGGCTGGTCGCCGGCGTGATCCGCGACAGCGATTCCACGACGACGGCAGACGCCATCAGCGTACGAAAATCCTTCAGCGAAATCTTGATGCCGGCGATCTCGCGCAAAAACGCGTTTACCTGCGTGGTATTGACCGCGCGCACGATGCCGTAGGCGTCGCGATACTGGAACATGCGCTTGCCCGGAACGCCCTGCAAAATGCCGATGGCGCGCACGAGCTTGGCGGCGTCGCACTCCTTGCGCACGGCCTTGCCGCCTTTCGCCTTGAAGGTCAGCACGAAGCAGTCGTCTTCCAGCGTGACGTTGGACTTGAGCAGCGTGGTGGCGCCGCGGGTGCCGTTGAGGCGGGCGTAGGATTCGTTGCCCGGACGGATCGCGGTGCGCGCGATCAGCTCGATGACCGCCGAGAGCGCGAATTCGCGCGTCGGCTCGTCGCCCGACAGGAACGCCGAGACCTTGCGCCGGATCTTTGGCAGCGCGCCGACGAGCTTTTCCAGGCGATGCGCCTTGCGATGCTCGCGGACCTTCTCCCAATCGGCGTGATAGCGGTACTGCAGCCGGCCCGCGGCATCGCGTCCCACGGCCTGGAGATGCGAGCTCGGATCGGCCGAGTAGCGTACCTCGCGGTAGGCCGGCGGCACCGCCATGGCGTGCAGCCGGCGGATGGTGCGGGCGTCGCGGATATGGGCGCCGTTGGGGCGGACGAAGGAATAGCCCTTGCCGCGCTTGATGCGCCGGATGGTCAGCTCGTTCTGGTCGCCGAGCCGCAGGCCGAGTTCCTTGGCGAGGGCCTCCACCGTTGCCGCCGGCGTCGTGTCGAAGGCCTTTTTGGGGCTCGGGCGCCTGAAACCGGTCGGTTTCGGCCATTGTCCGAGGGCTTTGGCGAGGGCAATGGCCGCAGGATCGGCTGAAGCGGGCCGCATCGTCCCGAGATTCTGCTGATCCATCATAGTCTTATGCCTTAGCCCTGTCTGTTATCGGTCAATGCCGCTGTTCTGATTATTGTTCCAAGGGGTCTCGTTGGACCCGGGTTGGCCATTTAGGGTGTTCCGAACCGCATTGCGAGTCCCGAATCAGTGAGGAACGGTTCCTAAATACCGCCTGCGGCGCATGGACGCCCTGCGCGGGCCTATTCCGGTGGATTGGGTAAAGACGTCAAAACTGCCTCCGGCCTGTTTCACATCTGCGACAGTCACACGAGTGGGCCTTGACCCTCCGCATGGCCGGCGGCCCGCCGAAGGTCCAGCTTGTGCTCCTTGTCGGGCACGGTTAGCCCGACGCATAATCGTTCGACGATCAAGTCGGTTTGCCAGAAAGTCTGTGCTTGGCTTGCCGTATGTGGAGGGAAACATGTCCGAGAAGATCTACGACGTACCCGCAGAGTGGGCGAAGCGCGCCTGGGTCGACCAGGCCAAGTACAAGGACATGTACGCGCGCTCGATCTCGGACCCGAACGGTTTCTGGGCCGAGCAGGCCAAGCGCATCGACTGGATGAAGGCGCCCCACAAGATCGAGAACGTCTCGTTCGCACCCGGCAACATTTCGATCAAATGGTTCGAGGACGGCGTCCTCAACGTCGCCCATAATTGCATCGACCGGCATCTGGCCAAGCGCGCCAACCAGACCGCGATCATCTGGGAAGGCGACGATCCCTCGCAGTCGAAGCACATCACCTACAAGGAGTTGCACGACGAAGTCTGCCGGATGGCCAACATCCTGCGCACCCGCAACGTCAAGAAGGGTGACCGAGTCACGATCTACCTGCCGATGATTCCGGAAGCGGCTTACGCGATGCTGGCCTGCGCGCGGATCGGCGCGATCCACTCCGTGGTGTTCGCCGGCTTCTCGCCCGACAGCCTCGCCCAGCGCATCAACGACTGCCAATCCAAGGTGATCATCACCGCGGACGAAGGCCTGCGCGGCGGCAAGAAGGTGCCGCTGAAGGCCAATGTCGACGCGGCGCTCGCCAAGGCGGACGGCGTCGACTGGGTCGTCGTGGTCAAGCGCACCGGCGGCACGGTCGATATGAATCCGTCACGCGACCTCTGGTATCACGACGCCGCCAAGATGGTGACGACCGAATGCCCGGTCGAGCACATGCACGCCGAGGATCCGCTGTTCATCCTCTACACCTCGGGTTCGACCGGCCAGCCCAAGGGCGTGCTGCACACCTCCGGCGGCTATCTCGTATTCGCCTCGATGACGCATCACTACGTCTTCGACTATCACGACGGCGACATCTACTGGTGCACCGCCGACGTCGGCTGGGTCACCGGCCACAGCTATATTCTCTATGGCCCGCTCGCCAATGGCGCGACCACGCTGATGTTCGAAGGCGTGCCGAATTACCCCGATAATTCCAGGTTCTGGAACGTCATCGACAAGCACAAGGTCAACATCTTCTACACCGCGCCGACCGCGATCCGCGCGCTGATGCAGAGCGGCGACGAGCCGGTGAAGAAGACCTCGCGCGCAAGCTTGCGCCTGCTCGGCTCGGTCGGCGAACCCATCAATCCCGAGGCGTGGGAGTGGTATCACCGCGTCGTCGGCGACGACCGCTGCCCGATCGTCGACACCTGGTGGCAGACCGAGACCGGTGGCATTTTGATCACGCCGCTACCGGGCGCGACCAAGCTGAAACCAGGCTCGGCAACGCAGCCGTTCTTCGGCGTCGTCCCTGAAATCGTCGACGCCGACGGCAAGGTGCTGGACGGCGAGACATCAGGCAATCTCTGCCTCACCCGCTCATGGCCGGGCCAGATGCGCACGGTCTACGGCGACCACGCCCGCTTCGAGCAGACCTATTTCTCGACCTACAAGGGCAAGTACTTCACCGGCGACGGCTGCCGGCGCGACGCCGACGGCTATTACTGGATCACCGGCCGCGTCGACGACGTCATCAACGTCTCCGGTCACCGCATGGGCACCGCAGAAGTCGAGAGCGCGCTGGTCGCGCACGAGAAGGTGTCGGAAGCCGCTGTGGTCGGTTACCCGCACGACATCAAGGGCCAGGGCATCTACGCCTATGTCACCCTGATGGCCGGCGTCGAGCCGAGCGACGACCTGCGCAAGGAACTGGTCACCTGGGTGCGCAAGGAGATCGGCCCGATCGCCGCGCCCGACCAGATCCAGTTCTCGCCGGGCCTGCCCAAGACCCGCTCCGGCAAGATCATGCGCCGCATTTTGCGTAAGATCGCCGAGGATGAGCCGGGCAGCCTGGGCGACACCTCGACGCTGGCCGATCCCGCCGTGGTCGACGACCTCGTCAAGAACCGGCAGAACAAGAAGTCGGCGTAGGGCACGCTCTCGTGCCCCGGACGCAGCGCAGCGCGCACTCGCGGTCCGCTGCTGAGCCGGGGCCCATGCCTCCAAATGCACAGAACTGGATATCGGCTCTGCCTCGCGGCACGTCGTGCCGCGGCGCGTCCGGGGCACGCGTGCCATCCAGTTCGCACGCCTCTCAAACAACAGCCGTTCACATCCTCACGCGCTTGTCAGGGTGCGCCCGGTCGCGGCCGTATCTTTCCGGCCGAGTGTTGTTTTCAAGTCATTTACTTTATTTCGAACATTTCCTTTGTTCCGCCTGCTGGCGGGCCCTTGGCGGCCGTGCGTGGAAACCATCCGGTTAACGGGCGCGGTTAAGATTGTCTGGGCAAGCGGCAATTGCCGGTTTTGCGTGAATTTTGGACGATCCGTTCGGGGCAGAGGTAGATTGATGGCGATGAGGATTGCTGTGGCGCTGGCCGCCACGATTGTCTTGATGTCGACGGCGGCAGAGGCGCGGCCGGAAATGGTGGGGGCGCACCTGGCCGACTATTCGCCGGGCACCATCGTGGTCAAAACCGGCGAGCGGCGGCTCTATCTCATCCTCGATAACGGACATGCCGTGCGCTATCCGGTCGGTGTCGGCAAGGCCGGCAAGCAATGGGCCGGCACGACGAAGATCGATGGCAAATACCTCAATCCGGCCTGGGCACCGCCTGCCGAGGTGAAGCGCGACAAGCCGAACATTCCCGACGTCATTCCGGGCGGCTCGCCGCGCAACCCGATGGGCGTTGCGGCGATGACGCTGGCCGGCGGCGAATATGCGATCCACGGCACCAACGTGCCGGGCTCGATCGGCGGCTTCGTCTCCTATGGCTGCATCCGCATGCTCAACGACGACATCACCGATCTCTATGGCCGCGTCTCCGTCGGCACGACGGTGGTCGTGACGCGCTGATCCGAGAGATCGAGAGGATTGCGAAAGCCGCGTCTTGCGACGCGGCTTTTTTGTTACCAGAAACGCCAACCGCGCGCGCACCAGCCGTCGCGATGGCCGCCATTGTAGCTGCGCACGTAACCGCCTGCGAGCAGCGTGGCCGAGACGTTGGCGATGCGCCGGGTCGCGACATCAGCGAGCAGGCGGCCATACTTGTCCTGATCAAGATTATAGATCATCACGCCGCCCTGACCGAGCAGATTGCGTAGCGCATCGCTTGCGGCCTCGGCCTTGTCGAACTCGTCCCGGCAAGATGCTTTCATCTCGGGCGCATCGATGCCTCGCAGACGGACGCGCGCGACGAGATCGCGCCCGTCGCGCTGATGCACGCGCGCGAGAAAGGTATCACCGTCGATCGTGCGGATGACCTCGACCGGTTGCCTCACATCAGGATTGCCGGACTGCTTCAGGATGATCCCGGCGGCGTCTCGCGATTGTTCGTCATCCACATGCGGAATGGGCCAGATGGTTCCCTGGCGGAAGCCGAGCACGACGGCCGTCACAACGCCGACCACGAACATCCACGGCACCAGCCCCGACAAGCGGCGGCCGAATGGCGAGCCGCTGTACGAAGGCCGATACGGATGGCTGGGATCGAAGCGCGACATCCGCGCACGCTACGGCTGAGTCGGCTGGGCCGGCAAGGTGGCCTGAGACGAGCGCGCGTAAAGCGGCGTCTCAAAAGTCCGAAGCGATGCCTTTGCGCTCCCAATCGCCGTAGCGGGTTGGCTCGGGTCCCTTCGGTCCCTGTAACTCCTTCGGCGCAGCTTCAGCATGCGCGGCGGTTGCCGCCTGCCGGCGAGCTTCGGCTTCGGCCAACGCGCGCTGGGCTGCCGGCGGCAGCGGCTTGCGATTGGGAACGGAGGGCTGGTCACTCATCTCGGCGGTTCCTAGCGCAGGATCACGGGGCGCGCGAGGTCCAATAACGCATTGCTGAAATGGTCATCGAGGGCTGCAAACGCGAGAGGCCATTCTTACATTTGGCATATTCGCGTGCCACAGATGAGCTGGTTAAGGCATGCGCCCATCGCGGCGGAACTGCCGCTCGCTCAGAACCTTGCTTCCGCATGCCATCTCAACGTTTCGCTCCTCCGTCCGAAGTGCCCGGTCTTGCGGCGCGGCGGATTGCCGCCGACATCGTCGACGGCGTGCTGCACAAGCACCGCACGCTTGACGACCAGCTCGACGGCGGCGGCGCCCATCCCGGACTGAAGACGCTGGCTGACCGCGACCGCGCGCTGATGCGGCGCCTGGTCGCCACGGTGCTGCGCCGGCTCGGCACGCTCGGCCATGTGCTGTCCCGCCTGCTCGACAAGGGCATTCCCTCCGACGCGCCGCGTGCGCAGAGCGCGCTTCTGATCGGCGCCGCGCAGATCCTCTGGATGGACGTGCCCGATCACGCCGCCGTCGACCTCTCCGTCCGCCTCGTGCAATCCGACCGGCGCGCGGCGCGCTACGCCGGCCTCGTCAATGCCGTGCTGCGCCGCTGCGCGCGCGAGGGCAAGGCGCTGGTCGAGGAAGTCGCCACGCAATCGCTGGACCTGCCGCCCTGGCTGCTGGCGCGCTGGAGCGCGCATTACGGCGAGGCGACCGCAAGAGACATGGCGCTCGCGCTCGGCCACGAACCGTCGCTCGACCTGACCGTGAAATCGGACGCCGCGCAATGGGCAAGCCGGCTGCATGGCGAGACGCTGCCGACCGGGACGGTGCGGATGCTGCTGCACGGCTCGGTGACCATGCTGCCGGGCTTCACTGAGGGACAATGGTGGGTGCAAGATGCCGCCGCCGCGCTGCCCGCCCGGCTGTTCGGCGACATCAAGGGCAAGGCCATCGCCGATCTCTGCGCCGCTCCCGGAGGCAAGACTGCGCAGCTGGCGTTATCAGGCGCGCATGTCACGGCCATCGACCGCTCGCCCGCCCGGGTGGCGCGGCTGCGCGAAAATCTGGGCAGGTTGTCGCTGCAGGCCGAGACTGTCGTGGCCGACGCCGTGGAATGGGCCGGCCCTGCCGAAGCCTTCGACGGTATTTTGATCGATGCGCCCTGCACCTCGACCGGCACGATCCGCCGTCATCCCGACGTGGCGTGGCTTCGGCAGGAATCAGATATTGCCGCCCTGACCGCGCTCCAGCAGCGGCTGCTACGCAAATCGCTGTCGCTGCTGAGACCGGGCGGGACGCTGATCTACTGCACCTGTTCGCTGGAACCCGAAGAGGGAGAGCAGGCGATCACCGCGCTGCTGGCGGCAGAGCCCGCGCTTCGGCGCGTCCCGATCGAGGCCTCGGAGGTCGCGGGTCTCGACGAAATCCTCAACCGGGACGGCGATCTGCGCACCCTGCCCAGCCATCTGCCGAACGCCGATCCCAAGCTCGGCGGGCTCGACGGGTTCTACGCGGCCCGACTCGTTAAATCCTGATTTTGCACTGGATTTTGCAACATCGACGCTGATTCGCGCCGTTCAAGGTGGTGTCAGCCGTCCGATTTTGGGATTAATAAGGATTCGTCGGAATCCTCCTCTCCCCTTCAAGGCAAGGCGTGTCGGTCGCTCAACGCAGACGTATCTCGACGCTGGTCATGAACCGCTTCGCGCGGAACATGCTGGCGCGCGCGAGCGGCGGACCCGTCGCGGTGTCGCGGGTCTGGCCCAGCCGCACCGACCGGCTGATCATCGCACCGCATGACCTGCGCACCGCCGATGCGACCCGCGCCGCCGAGATCTATGCCGGCCGCTTCGTCTTCGCCGGCAAGATCGTCAATTGCCACGGCCGCTCGATCTTCGATCTCGAACCGCCATCGGAGGATTGGGAGGTCGCGCTGCTCGGCTTCGGCTGGCTGCGGCATCTGCGCGCCGCCGACACCGCGCTGACGCGGGCGAATGCGCGTGCGCTGGTCGAGGATTGGATCTCGAACCCCGCCAACAAGCGCCGTCCGGTCGCGCGCCGCGCCGACGTGCTGGCACGGCGCGTGATCTCGCTGCTGTCGCAGGCGCCGCTGGTGCTGAACGACACCGACAACAAATTCTACCGCCGCTATTTGCGCGCCCTCGCACGCGAGATCCGCTTCCTGCGCTACACCATGCTCGACATTCCCGACGGCGTGCCGAAGCTCCAGGTGCTGATCGCGCTGTGCTACGCGGCGCTGTGCCTCGCCAACCAGGCGGGCCAGATCCGCAGCGCCTCGAAGAAGCTATCCGACGAATTGCAGCGGCAGATCCTGCCCGACGGCGGCCACGTCTCCCGCAACCCGGGCGCCCTGATCGACCTCCTGATCGACCTGTTGCCGTTGCGGCAGACGTTTGCCGCGCGCAACATCGCGCCGCCGCCAGCGCTACTCAACGCGATCGACCGCATGATGCCGATGCTGCGCTTCTTCCGCCACGGCGACGGCAATTTCGCGCTGTTCAACGGCATGAGCGCGACGCCGTCCGACCTGCTCGCGACGCTGCTCGCCTATGACGACACCCATGGCGCGCCGATGGCGAACATGCCGCATACCGGCTTCCAGCGCCTCGATGCCGGCCAGACCACTGTGATCATCGACACCGGCCCGCCGCCGCCTGCTGGCGTCAGCCAGGACGCTCATGCCGGCTGCCTGTCGTTCGAACTGTCCTCCGGCATCAGCCGCATCGTCACCAATTGCGGCATGCCGACCACCGGCCGCGACAATTGGCGGCCGTTCGCGCGCGGCACCGTGGCGCATTCGACGCTTGCCTATCACGAGACGTCCTCATGCCAGTTCGTGGAGATGTCGGCGATGAAGCGGCTATTGCACGGCGCGCCAGTCACCAGCGGTCCCGTCGAAGTCGAGAGCTATCGCGAGGTGGTGCAGAACGGCACGCTGCTGACGACCTCGCATGACGGCTATCTCTCTAAATTCGGCGCGATCCATCGCCGCGTCCTGATGATAGCCAATGACGGCGCACGCATCGACGGCGAGGACACGCTGTCGCCGCCGCAGGGCGGGCGCTTCAAGGGCGCGGATGCCGATTTCGCGCTGCGCTTCCATCTGCATCCGGCGGTGAAGGCGAGCCGGTTGTCGGATGCCCGCGGCGTCATGCTGGTGCTGCCGAACCGCGACGTCTGGACCTTTGAAGCATTGGACGACAAGGTCGACCTCGAGGACAGCGTGTTCCTGGCCGGCAATGACGGGCCGCGGCGCACCGCGCAGATCGTGATCCGGCAGGATGCGCGGCAGGCACCCTCGATCCGCTGGAGTTTTGTGCGTTCCACGGCCTCGCCCGCGGTCACCAATGCCCGGCGCAACGCACGGCGGGAGCCGGAACTACCGCTGTAGACGCGTGTCTGCCAGTCCTGTCTGGCGTTGTGAAACCGACCGAAAGCTGCTATCGAGCGCTCGTTCGCGCGACTGGCGACCTTGGATGGAGCACCATCGGGAAGCGCGATACATATCCGCCGCGCGCCTGGGCATAGACACTCCTTAAGACAGAGGATCTTGCTCATGACTGACCATCCCCGCCGCGTCACCCGCGCCCTGCTCTCCGTTTCCGACAAGACCGGCCTGATCGAGTTCGCAAAGGCGCTCGCCGCGCATGACGTCGAGCTGATCTCGACCGGCGGCACCGCCAAGGCGATCGCCGCGGCCGGCCTCAAGGTGAAGGACGTCTCCGACCTCACTGGCTTCCCCGAGATGATGGACGGCCGCGTCAAGACGCTGCATCCGAAAGTGCATGGCGGCCTGCTCGCGATCCGCGACAACAAGGAGCATGCGGAGGCGATGAAGGCGCACGGCATCGCGCCGATCGACCTTCTGGTCGTCAATCTCTATCCGTTCGAGGCGACCGTCGACAAAGGCGCCGGCTTCGAGGATTGCATCGAGAACATCGACATCGGCGGCCCCGCGATGATCCGCGCCGCCGCCAAGAACCATGACGATGTCGCGGTCGTGGTCGAGGCGCAGGACTATCAGGCCGTGCTCGACGAGCTCGCCGCCAACAAGGGCGCGACCACGCTGAAACTGCGCCGGCGGCTTGCGGCAAAGGCCTATGCGCGCACGGGCGCCTATGACGCTGCGATCTCGAACTGGTTCAACCGCCAGCTCGAAATCGATGCGCCCGACTTCCGCGCCTTCGGCGGCCGGCTGATCCAGTCGCTGCGCTACGGCGAGAACCCGCACCAGACCGCGGCGTTCTATGCGACACCGGACAAGCGCCCGGGCGTCTCGACCGCGCGGCAGCTGCAGGGCAAGGAGCTCTCCTACAACAACATCAACGACACCGACGCGGCCTATGAATGCATCGGCGAGTTCGATGCCAGGCGCACCGCGGCCTGCGTCATCGTCAAGCACGCCAACCCCTGCGGCGTCGCCGAAGGCGCGAACCTCGTCGACGCCTATCGCAAGGCACTCGCCTGCGATTCCACCTCCGCCTTCGGCGGCATCATCGCGATGAACCGTCCGCTCGACGCCGACACCGCGCGCGAGATCACGAAGATCTTCACCGAGGTGATCATCGCGCCCGACGCCAGCGAGGAGGCGATCGCCATCATCGGCGCGCGCAAGAACCTCCGCCTGCTGCTCGCCGGCAGCTTGCCCGACCCGCGCGCGCCGGGCCTCACAGCGAAGACGGTCGCCGGCGGCCTTCTCGTGCAGAGCCGCGACAATGCCGTGGTCGACGACATGACCTTCAAGGTCGTAACCAAGCGTGCGCCCACGGATGCCGAGATGCGCGACCTCAAGTTCGCGTTCCGGGTGGCGAAGCACGTCAAGTCCAACACCATCATCTACGCCAAGGGTCTCGCCACCGTCGGCATCGGCGCAGGCCAGATGAGCCGCGTGGACTCAGCGCGGATCGCCGCGCGCAAGGCGCAGGATGCCGCGGGTGAGCTGAAGCTCGCCGAGCCGCTCACCAAGGGCTCGGTGGTGGCCTCGGATGCATTCTTCCCGTTCGCCGACGGCATGCTCGCCTGCATCGAGGCCGGCGCCACCGCCGTGGTGCAGCCCGGCGGCTCGATGCGCGACGACGAAGTGATCAAGGCCGCCGACGAGCACGGCATCGCCATGGTGTTCACGGGAACGCGGCACTTCAGGCATTAAGCCTATCGACTCGTCATTGCGAGCGCAGCGAAGCAATCCAGTCTGTTTCCGCAGAGAAAGTCTGGATTGCTTCGTCGCTGCGCTCCTCGCAATGACGAGGATAGGGTTACGTGGTGCGGCTAATCCCGCACACGCATCAACAACCCCAGTCCCGCGACGAAGAACACCACCAGCACCGCCATGCCGGCCTTCTGGCTCGCCGTCACCGCGGTGATCATGCCGATCATCAGCGGGCCGATGAAGGACGTCACCTTCCCGGTCAAGGCGAACAGGCCGAAATACTGCGCGATGCGGTCCTTCGGCGCGAGGCGGATCAGCAGCGTGCGTGACGCGGCCTGCAGCGGGCCACCGGCGGCACCGATCAGGCAACCCAGCACCAGATAGGCGCGCTCCGCCGCGCTCGAGAACAGGGCCGCGCCCGGCTGGGGCGGCGCGACCTTGACGAACAACACACTATCCTTGTCGACCAGCAGGATCGCCGCCACCGACAGCAGCAGGACCAGCAAGCTGCCGGCGATCACGCGCCTCGGTCCGAGACGATCGTCGAGCTTGCCGCCAAGCCAGGCGCCGAACGCGCCGGCGATCGCGAGCATGATGCCGAACGTGCCGATCTGGATCGTATGCCAGCCGAAGGTGCCTGCGGCATAGATGCCGCCGAAGGCGAACAGCGACACCAGACCGTCGGTGTAGATCATGTTGGCGAGCAGGAATGCCGCGAGAGATTTCCGCTGCGGCAATCCCTTGATCGACCGCTTCAGCTCCGACAGCCCTTCGCGCAGCGCTTCGCGCATCGGGCGCTTCGCCGGATAGTCCGGCGTGAACAGGAACATTGGCGTCACGAAGATGATGAACCACAGCGCGGTCAATGGCCCCGCGGCACGGTCGCCCTGATGCGTGACGGGATCGAGCCCGAACAGCGGCGTGAGGCCGAGCAGCGTGCGGCCGGTCTCGGGATTGGCGGCGAGCAGGCCGAGCACGATGACCAGGCTGACAATGCCGCCGATGTAACCCGTCGCCCAGCCGGTGCCGGAGAGCCGGCCGATCCGCTCCGGCGGCACCAGGGTCGGCATCATCGCGTTGTTGAAGACGGTGGCGAATTCCGCTCCGACGCTGGCGAGTGCAACCGCGGTGAGCAGCGGCGGAATGATGGCGGCATCGCCGGGCTTGCCGATCCACAGCGTGCAGGACGCCAGCACCAGCACCGCGCCGAAACCTGCGATCCATGGCTTCCTGCGGCCCGAAGCATCCGCGATGGCTCCGAGCACCGGTGACAACAACGCGATCGCAAGGCCCGCGGCCGCCATCGCAAAGCCCCACAATGATTGGCCGGTGGCAGGATTTGGCGCGATGGCGGTTGCGAAATAGGGCGCGAACACGAAAGTCGTGATCAGCGTGAAATAAGGCTGCGCGGCCCAATCGAAGAAGATCCAGCTGATGACGGCGGCGCGCGGCGGATAGATCCGCTGCGCGCCCACGCGCGCATCCGAAGCGATCGTCGTCATCGTCCAGTCCCCATCACGAACAGATTTGCCGCTCTTGGCGCAGACGGTATAGCATTACGGCGACGCGTGTGAACCGGCTCCAGGCCACGGCGGGAAGTTTGATGATGTCGTCTTTTTCGACACGGCGGACATTTTTCGCCTTCGTAGCAACTCTGGCGTTCGGTCTTGCGCCTGCAACCGCGCAGGATGCGCGGCCGGGCTATGTCCCGCCCGCGCGCGACACGGTGCGCGCCGTCGCTGCCATACACGGCATGGTAGTGGCGCAGGAGAAGATATCTGCACAGGTCGGTGCCGACATCCTGCGGCGCGGCGGCAATGCCGTTGATGCCGCGATCGCCACCGGCTTCGCGATGGCCGTGACCTATCCGCGCGCCGGCAATATCGGCGGCGGCGGCTTCATGGTGATCCATTCCGCCGATCGCAATGAAGACATCGCGATCGACTATCGCGAAACCGCGCCTGCTGCGACCACGCCGCAGATATTCCTCGGACCCGACGGCAAGCCTGATCCGGCGAAGTCGCGCGATTCCGCACTCGGCGTCGGTGTGCCCGGCACGGTTGCCGGTTTCTCCCTGGCGCTGGAGAAATACGGTTCGGGTCAATTCACGCTGGCGCAACTGATCGAGCCTGCGATCGCGCTCGCACGAGACGGTTTTGTCCTCACCGACGACATGGCCGATACGCTGCCGGGCTGGCACCGGCGGCTGGCACGCTGGCCTTCCTCGGCCAAAATCTTCTCGCGCGCGGATGGGACGCCGCTCCGCGAAGGCGACAGGCTGGTGCAGGGCGATCTAGCCGAGACGCTGTCGGCCGTCGCCGCACAGGGGCCGCGCGGTTTTTACGAGGGGCTCGTTGCGGAAAGGCTCGCCAAGTCCGTAACCGACGCCGGCGGCATCATGACGCCGGCCGACCTGAAGTCCTACCAGGCGGTGATCCGCACGCCGGTGCGCGGCACCTATCGCGGCTACGACATCGTATCGATGCCGCTGCCCTCGTCCGGCGGCGTGGTGCTGGTGGAGACGCTCAACATCCTCGAAGGTTTTCAGCTCGCCGATTTGAAGCAGGGTTCGCCGGCGTCGCATCTCTTGATCGAAGCCATGAAGCGCGCCTATGCGGACCGCGCGCGTTATCTCGGCGATCCCGCCTTCGTCAACGCACCGATCCAGACACTGACCGCAAAGGACTACGCCGACAAGCTGCGCGCCGGCATCTCCACCGATCGCGCCACGCCGTCGAAAGAGCTCCTTTCTGCCGCCACCTCACCGCGCGAGGGCAGCAACACCACGCATTTCTCCGTCGTCGACGGCCGCGGCAACGCCGTCAGCAATACCTATACGCTGAACTTCAGCTATGGCGTCGGCCTCGTTGCTGACGGCACCGGCGTGCTGCTCAACAACGAGCTCGACGACTTCACCGCAGCCGTCGGCGCCTCCAATGCCTACGGCCTCGTCGGCTTCGAGGCCAATCTGCCCGGACCGGGCAAGAGGCCGCTGTCGTCGATGTCACCGACCATCGTGTTGAAGGACGGCAAGCCGGTGCTGGTGACGGGTTCGCCCGGTGGCAGCCGCATCATCTCGACCGTGCTGCAGGTGATCGTGAACGTCCTCGACTACAAGATGGACGTGGCCGCCGCCGTCGCCGCACCGCGGCTGCATCACCAATGGCTGCCGGACGAGGTGCGCGTCGAAAGCGGCTTTCCCGGCGATGTTCTGCTCGCGCTGAAGGCGATGGGCCACTCCGTCGTCGAGCCGATGGGGCAGACGTCGGCCAATTCGATTCTCGTGACGCCGAACGGGCCGCTCGGCGCGCCGGATCCCCGCACGCGAGGCGCAGAAGCAGCGGGGCAGTAGCTCTGTAACTGCATGGCACGAAGGCCCGCCGCAACTTGCGCAGCCAGACGCGCGTGCTACCACCGCCCGGCCGAAGAAAATCGCCGGGAAATGCACATGACCACGACCGACCCGACTGAGCGCATCGAACGCGCCGAGATCGAGGACACCAGCCTTCTTGCGTTCTACCGCGACATGAACGCGCCGGAGCGCCGGACGTTCTGGGCCTGCGCGGCGGGCTGGGCGCTCGACGGCATGGACTTCATGATCTATCCGCTGGTGATCGGTACCATCATCGCGCTGTGGAAGGTCGATGCGGCGTCGGCCGGACTTGCCGGCACCGTGACGCTGCTCGCCTCCGCAATCGGCGGCTGGCTCGGCGGCTATCTCTCCGACCATATCGGCCGGGTCAGGACGCTCCAGATCACCATCATCTGGTTCTCGTTCTTCTCGCTGGTCTGCGCCGTCGTGCAGAATTTCGACCAGCTCCTGATCGCACGTGCCGTGCTGGGGCTCGGCTTCGGCGGCGAATGGGCGGCGGGCGCCGTGCTGATGGGCGAGGCGATCCGGCCGCAATATCGCGGCCGCGCCGTCGGCTCGGTGCAATCGGGCTGGGCGGTCGGCTGGGGTCTTGCCGTGCTGTCGCAGGCGATCCTGTTTTCGGTCCTGCCGGCGGAGACGGCGTGGCGCTGGATGTTCGTGATCGGCGCATTGCCGGCGCTTCTCGTGTTCTACATCCGACGCTCGGTCACGGAGCCGGAGATCGCGGCCGAGGCCCGCGCGAGGCAGGCGGCGAGCGGTGATCGTCCGGCGCTCTGGGAGATCTTCTCCGGCCCGATCCTGAAAACCACGCTCCTGGCGTCGCTGATGGCGACGGGGTGCCAGGGCGGCTACTACGCCATCACCTTCTGGGTGCCGCAGTTCTTGACCAAGGAGCGGCATCTGTCGATCGTCGGCTCGACCGGCTATCTCTCGACGCTGATCATCGGCTCCTTCATCGGCTATCTCACCGGTGCTTGGCTTGCCGACCGCATCGGGCGACGCAATCTGTTCCTGATCTTCTCCATCGGTGCCATGGCGGTGGTGCTGCTCTACACGCAGCTGCCGCTCAACAACGAGATCCTGTGGGTACTCGGCTTCCCGCTCGGGTTCTTCGCCTCGGGCTATTTCTCGGGGATCGGCGCGTTCCTGACCGAGCTCTATCCGACGCGGCTGCGCGGTTCCGGCCAGGGCTTTTGCTACAATTTCGGCCGCGGCATCGGCGCGCTGTTTCCGTTCCTGGTCGGCGCGCTCTCGGCAACGACGTCGCTTGCGAACGCCATCGCGATCTTCGCGGTGGTCGCCTATGTCGTGTTCTTCATCGCCGCCTTTGCGCTGCCGGAGACGCGCGGACGCGTGCTGCACGCGGATTGACCGAGAGGTGTCGTTCCGGGGCACGCGCAGCACCGAACTATGGTGCGCACCTGAGAACCTCGAGATTCCGGGTTCGGTGCTCCGCACCGCCCCGGAATGACGAAAGGAAACACTTACCGCCCCACCTGATACGGCCCGCCCTTTTCCAGCGCGCGCGCATACGCCGGCCGCGCATGAATTCGCTCCAAGAATGCCATCGCCTTGGGATGGCCCTGCTCCAGCCCGCCGCGCGCCTGCGCGGCTTCGAGCGGGAAGCTCATCTGGATGTCGGCGGCGGTGAACTCGTTGCCGGCGAACCACTCGCTCTTGCCGAGCTCGCCTTCCCAATAATCCATGTGCTGCTTGAGCTGCGGATTGACCAGCGCCGTGAGCGCCTGGTTCGAGACCTTGCGCACCAGCGGACGCAGCAGCGCGGGCGCGCGCTTCGGCATCAACGTGAACAGCAGCTTGAGCAGCAGCGGCTGCATCGCGGAGCCTTCCGCATAATGCAGCCAATAGGTGTAGCGCAGCCGCTCCGGCGTGTTCGGCGCCGGGATCAGCCGGCCGTTGCCATAGGTGACGAGGAGATATTCGATGATCGCGCCCGATTCAGCGATGGTGTTGCCGTTGTCGGTGATGACAGGCGACTTGCCGAGCGGGTGGATGGCGCGCAGCTCCTTTGGCGCGCGCATGTCCGGCTGGCGCTGATAGCGTACGATCTCGTAGGGCACGCCCAACTCCTCGAGCAGCCACAGCAGGCGCTGCGAGCGGGAATTGTTGAGGTGGTGAACAGTCAGCATCGCGCGGTCCCCAGCTTCGTCACTTGGCTTGGCGTACCTGCCAGCCCGGGACCGCAATGTCGAGCCATCCGGACGGATATTTTCACCCGGGTATATTGACCTTAGTAATTTACCCGGGTATTAAAGAACCCAACGTCACCAATACGGCAATGATTTCAATGCAAAAGTCTTTCACCGCTTTCCAAGGGCAGCGCCGCCTAGTCTCCGGGCCGGCAGGAGAGGTCGCACTGGTCGTCAAGCGGATGGCAACACAGCCGGACGAGCCCATCATCATCTTCGAGGACGGCACGGGCCGATCGATCGACTTCGATCTGCGCGGCGGGGATCGCGAGGTGCTGGCGCGTTTGGCGAAGCTTATCCCGCCGTCGGCTGAAGAGGCCGCACCACCCGCCGAGCCGCGCGGCCGGGGCCGGCCGAAGCTCGGCGTCGTCTCACGCGAGGTGACCTTGCTACCGCGGCACTGGGAGTGGCTCAACGCGCAACCGGGCGGCGCCTCGGTCGCACTGCGAAAGCTCGTCGACGAGGCGAGGCGTGCCAGCGGCGACAAGGACCGCGAGCGGCAGGCGCGCGATGCGGCCTATCACTTCATGTCGACCATGGCCGGCAATCTGCCGCAGTTCGAGGAAGCCTCGCGCGCGCTGTTCGCGGACGACCGGCGGCGCTTCACCGGATTGATCGCCGATTGGCCGACTGACATTCGCGACCACATCGTCAAGCTCGCCTACAGCGACCGCGCTTAGGCGCGTCTTCTCAAAACCCCATCAACGGCCGAGCCGCGCATTGCGCGGCAACGGCTTCGCACGCCCTGATGAAAGGCAAGTCCATGTCCGCACCTCTCTCGACGACATTCCTTCGCTTCCTTGCGCCGCTGATGCTGAGCAACGCTCTGCAATCGCTGTTCGGCACCGTCAGCAACGTCTTTCTCGGCCAGATGATCGGCATCGACGCGCTCGCGGCGGTCTCGGCCTTCTTCCCGGTGATGTTCTTCCTGTTTGCCTTCGTCATGGGCCTGAGCACCGGCGCCACCGTGCTGATCGGGCAGGCCTTTGGCGCGGGCGAGCACGGCAGGATCAAGCTCGTCGTCGGCACGACGCTCGCGATCGGCCTGACGCTCTCGACAACGGTTGCACTGGTTGGCGGGATCTTCAGCCGGCCATTGATGATCATGCTCGCTACCCCTCCGGACATCCTCGACCAGGCCGGCGCTTATGCGCGCATCATGCTGCTGACGATGCCGCTCGGCTTCGTCTTCCTGCTGATGACGGCGATGATCCGCGGCGTCGGTGACACCGTGACGCCACTGCTGGCACTGGCGTTGTCGACCGCGGTCGGCCTGATCCTGACACCGTTGCTGATCCGCGGCGCCTTCGGATTGCCAGCGGCGGGCATCACCAGTCCGGCATGGGCAGCTGCGATTGCCAACGCGCTAACGCTGATCGTGCTGACCATCTATCTGCTCCGGAAGAAGCATGCACTGGCACCGGACGCGGCACTGCTGCGTCATCTCAGGCTCAACGGCGCCGTGCTCGGAAGGATCCTTGGCATCGGACTGCCGAGCGCAATTGGCATGGTGGTGATGGCGATTGCCGAGCTGGTGCTGCTCGAGCTCGTCAACGGCTTCGGCTCACACGCCACGGCCGCGTACGGCGCCGTCAATCAGGTGATGGGCTACACGCAGTTCACGGCGATGTCGATTTCGATCGCAGTCTCGATCCTCGGCGCGCAGGCGATCGGCGCTGGCGACAGGGCGCGGCTCGACGGCATCGTTCGCGCCGGCGTTGCGTTCAACCTCGTCCTGACCGGCGGGCTGGTGGCGCTGATTTACCTCGTGCCGCGCGCGGTGCTTGGCATCTTCATCACCGACGGCGCCGTGCTCGATCTGGCGAAGAATCTCCTTTACGTCGCCCTGTGGAGCTCGGTGCCGTTCGGCCTCGCCACCGTGTTTTCCGGTGCCATGCGCGCCGCCGGCGTCGCCTTGACGCCGATGCTGCTGTCGATCTTTGCCATCGTCGCGATCGAGCTACCGGCGGCGGTGATCCTCAGCCGCACGATCGGCCTCGAGGGCGTTTGGGCCGCCTATCCGATCGTGTTCTGCGCCATGTTCGTTTTGCAGATGGCCTATTACCTCCTGGTGTGGCGCAAGCAGGCGATCCGGCGTCTGATCTGACGGGATCATCAAGGTATTATGACCATCATTAAAAAGTGGACCTGCGGCACGGCCTGCGCCACAATGGATGAAAAGCGCCGCCAGGGAGAACGAAGTTGACCCGCACCGCCCCGCAATTCCTGTTCGATTTCGGCAGCCCGAACGCCTATCTCAGCCATCTTGCGATCCCGGCGATCGAGCAGCGCATCGGCGTCAAGTTCGAGTATGTTCCGATCCTGCTCGGCGGCATCTTCAAATCGACCAACAACAAGTCGCCGGCCGAGACGCTCGCCGGCATCAAGAACAAGCGCGAGTTCCAGCAGGTTGAGACCGAGCGCTTCGTCAAGCGCTTCAAGGTCCAGCCCTATGTCTGGAATCCGCACTTCCCCGTCAACACGCTGAATTTGATGCGCACGGCGATCGCGGCGCAGCTCGAGGGCGTGTTCGATGAATACGTCGAGGCCGCCTTCCACCACATGTGGCGCGAGCCGAAGAAGATGGACGATCCGGAAATCGCCGCAAAGGCGCTGGCCTCCTCCGGCCTCGATGCACAAAGGCTGTTTACCCGAGCGCAGGAGCCGGACGTGAAGGGGAAGCTGATCAAGAACACAGAAGACGCCGTGACGCGCGGCGCCTTCGGCTCGCCGACCTTCTTCGTCGGTGACGAGATGTTCTTCGGCAAGGAGCAGCTGCGCGAGGTCGAGGAGATGGTTTTGGAGAGGGGCCAGTAGTGGATGGCGAATGGCGAGTAGTAGAAACGTTACTCGCATTTCACCGCTTGCTATTCTATTCGCTACTCCCTATGCGCCATTCGCCTTTGTCCGAAAAACAACAATAACGGAGTTTGTCCCATGCGTATCCTCGTGGTCGGCGCCGGCGCCATCGGCGGCTATTTTGGTGGCAGGCTGTTGCAGGCCGGCCGCGACGTCACCTTCCTGGTCCGGCCGCGCCGCGCCAGCGAGCTCGCCAGCGCCGGTCTCGTCATCAAGAGTCCGAACGGCGATGTGACCTTGACGAATCCGCCGACCGTGCAGGCCGACGCGCTCAAGGACAAGTTCGACGTCGTGCTCTTGAGCTGCAAGGCGTTCGACCTCAACGACGCCATCAAGTCGTTCGCGGCCGCAGTCGGGCCTGATACGGCGATCATTCCGATGCTGAACGGTATGAAGCATCTCGACGTTCTCGATCAGACATTCGGCGCCCAACGCGTGCTCGGCGGCCTCTGCGCGATCGCCGCGACGCTCAACGAGCAGCGCGAAGTGGTGCAGCTGCAGCCGATGCAGTCGATCAATTACGGCGAACGCGACGGCAAGCTGTCGGACCGCGTCAAGGCCATCGACGAAGCCTTCAAGAGCGGCATCAATGGTGCCACCGCCAGCCAGAACATCATGCAGGACATGTGGGAGAAGTGGGTGTTCCTGTCTTCGCTTGCAGCATCGACCAGCCTGATGCGCACTTCCGTCGGCAACATCCTCGCCGCGCCCGGCGGTCGGGATTTCCTGCTCGGCATGCTCGATGAGACCAGCGCGATAGCCACTGCCTCGGGCTATGCGCCGGGCGGGCCATTCTTCGAGCGGGTGAAGGGCAATTTGACCGCCGAGGGCTCGCCGATGACGGCGTCGATGTTCCGCGACATCAAGGCGGGCCTGCCGGTCGAAGCCGATCACGTCATCGGCGATCTCATCGTACGCGCCGACGCTGCCAAGGTGCCCGTGCCGAAGCTGCGCATCGCGTACACGCATTTGAAGGCGTATGAGAAGCAGCGGGCCGGGTAGCGGCAGCCACACATTCGGTGTCGTCCCGGGGCGCGCACAGCGCGAACCCGGGACGACAGCGGAGCTTGTGGCAGCAGCTCCGCGCTACTTGAAATGCGCGAGATAGTGCGAGACGGCGGTGATCTCCTCGTCGCTCATGTGATAGGCGACGTCGGCCATCGCAGCGCCACCGCCGCCGACGCGCTGGCTGCTCTTGTAGTCGCGCAGCGCCTTGACGAGATATTCCTCGCGTTGACCCGCGAGCCGCGCGACGGCCTTGGTGCCGGCAAAGCTATCCGTGTGGCATGAGGCGCAGCGGCGGCCGACGGCAACCTGCGCGCCTTTCTTCGACAAATCCGGGTCCTTGTCCTCTGCCGCCTTCGGCGGCGTCAGCGCGGCGAAGTAAGCACCGAGATTGCGGATGTCCTCGTTGGTGATCTCCTCGACGATTGGCTGCATCTGGTCGTTCTTGCGCGAGCCGGCGCGGAAGAACACCAGCTGCCACTGGATGAACTGATCGGGCTGACCGGCGAGCGAGGGAATGTTCTCGGTCTGCGAGATGCCGTTCTCGCCGTGACAACCGGCGCAGACGGCAACCTTTTCCTTGACCGCGGCATTGTCGGCGGCGCTTGCGGAGAGTGCGCCGAGCGTGACGAGCGCAACCGCGCTGATTGCGTGCGAGATGAACTGCCGGCGCATGATTGGGATTCCGATCTATCGACTGCGTCATTCCGGGGGCGCGCCGAGCACGAGCTATGATGCTCAATTGCGCATCCGAGAATCCATAACCGCGACTCGGGGTTATGGGTTCCGGACTTGCGCTGGCGCGCAATCCGGAACGGCGGCATTGGCTTTGAAAACGAGAGAGGCTGCGACCGTCACCCGGTCGCAGCCTCCTTTCTCTTGTCGCGCTACTTCTTGCTGTAGCTGATGCGATAGATCGCGCCGGCCCAATCGTCGGCGACGAGGATCGAGCCGTCCTTGTCGAGCAGGATGTCGTTGGGACGGCCGAGATAGCCCTGGTCGCCCTCGATCCAGCCGGAGGCGAACACCTCCTGCTTGGCGTTCTTGCCGTCGGGCCCGGCGGTGATGCGCACGATGCGGCCGCCCTGGTACTTATGCCGGTTCCAGGAGCCGTGCTCGGCGATCAGGATGCTGTTCTTGTACTCGGCCGGGAATTGGTTGCCGGTATAGAACTTCATGCCGAGCGGCGCCACGTGAGCGCCGAGATTGAACACCGGCGGCGTGAACTCCGAGCACTTGTGGCCCATCGCGAACTTGTCGTCGGGCAGATTGCCCTGGTGGCAATAGGGATAGCCGAAATGCTCGCCGATCTTTGAGATCATGTTGAGCTTGTCGCTCGGCAGATCGTCGCTGATCCAGTCGCGGGCGTTCTCGGTGAACCAGAATTTGCCGGTGCGCGGATCGACGTCGCCGCCGACCGAGTTGCGGACGCCGAGCGCCCAGACTTCGGCGTTGCCGGTCTTGGGATCGACACGCCGGATCTGCGACACGCTGGTCGGCGGGATGCCGATGTTGAAGGGCGGTCCGAACGGCAGGAAGAACCAGCCTTCCTTGTCGACCGCGATATACTTCCAGCCATGCGCGGCATAGGACGGCATGTCGTCATAGACGACCTTGCCCTCGCCGGGATTGTCGAGCTTGTTTTCGATGTCGTCGTAGCGGATCAGCTTGTCGACCGCGATGACGTAGAGCGCGCCATCCTTGACGGCCAGACCCGTGGGCATGTTCAGCCCCTTGAGGATGGTCTTGACCTCTTTCTTTCCGTTGTTGTCCTTGATGGCATAGACGTTGCCGAGGCCGAACGAGCCGACGAACAGCGTACCCTTGTCACCCCAGGCCATCTGTCGCGCGGCAAGAACGCCGGGCGCATAGACCTCGATCTTGAAGCCCGGCGGCAGCTTGATCTTCTTCATCATCGCCGCGAGCTCGGCCTCGGACGCGCCGGTCGGCGGACCCGAGGGCGGCGCCAGGCCCTTTTGCGCCTCGGTCTCGTCGCCAAGGAACCAGTCATCCGGCGGATGCGTCCAGAACTCCTTGGTGCCGGATTCGTATTTCTTCAGCGCCCGGTTCTTGTCCTGCTGTTGCGCATGGCCAGCGCTTGTCCCCGCGAGAAGGGCAACCGCTGCAAGCGCCAGGACGGATTGAAAGACGGATCGATGGAATTTCATCGCGTCACTCCCCTAAGGCAGCCGTCAGGGCTGCACGTTATTTTGTTTTCTAGTCGAGAGGCGAAGTTGGACGTCTGTCAGGGCGACAGACCCAAAAAGGTTAGCACATCTGCGAACGGTGAGAAGCGCGCCGCATGCACCGCGGTCGCGCTCAATAAAAATTGAGACGGAGTGTCAATGAGGGCGAACGCCGCGACGACAACGCTCTCGCTGCAGCGCGGAATCAAATGGCCAGTGGATCGTTTGTGGCGGCACGAGGGGCGGGGCAAACAAAAATGCGAAAACAACCCCATGCACAGTAGAACGGCTCAGGCCAGCGCGCTCCCGGCGACACCAGACAGACATTTGAAGCGTCGAGCAAAATTGCGATCGCGGCGCTTACGAGGTGACGGGGTAGGGCCCATCGTCGAACACCGTGTCGTGATAGCCTTTCGCCCCGATCTCGCGTGCCAGCGTGCTGCGAAAATCGCGGTCGCCCTGCAGGCTGCGCAGCACATGCGCGAAGTCGAATTCGGGCCGCCAGCCCAGCTCGCGCCGCGCGCGCTCGTTGACATAGACGCGGTCGATCGCGGGGAAGAGGCGCCAGGTGTGCGCCGCAAAGAGCTGCGCACAATCCGGATAGAGCTCGCGCACGACCCCGGCGGCATCGCGCGCGAGCGCTGGGAGATGGCGTTGCTCGAACGGGCTCGTGGCCGAGACGATGTAGCGGCCAAACCCGATTCTGGGCGCACGCTCGGCGGCGAGCAGATGGGCGCTCACCGCGTCCGCGATATCCAGCCGGCGATACAGCAGCTCGTTGGCCTGCGCGTTGTCCAGCGTGTAGGCCGACCGCATCGCCGGATCGTCATCGTCCTCCGGAAAGAAGCGCGAGGTCCGCAAGACGACGATCGGCAGACCGCGCTCGCGAAAGAACAGCTCGCAGAGGTTCTCGGCCATCAGCTTGGTCGTGCCGTAGATGTTCTTCGGCACCGGCGGCAGGTCCTCGGTGACCCACACGGCCGCCTGTCCCGCCTCGGGGCGGAGCTGCGAGCCGAACGCGCTGGTGGTGCTGGTGAAAACGAAGCTGCGCACACCGGCCGCCACGGCAGCCTCGAGCAGGTTGAGCGTGCCTGATACGTTGGTGTCGACGAAGTCCTGCTTGGTATGGGTCGCCACATGCGGCTTGTGCAACGTCGCGGCGTGGATGACGGCGGAGACGCCATCCATCTGGCGCCGCACGAAGCCTGGGTCGACGATCGAGCCGGCGGCATCGGTGAAGGGCGATTCCTTCAGATCGACCCCGCGCACGGGCGAGCCGCGCCCACGCAGGGTGCGGAGAATGGCTTCGCCGAGATGGCCGGCACTGCCGGTGACCAGTATCGTCATTGCATGGCCCAAGACAGTAAACCCAAGACAGCCGCCAGCAGCGTGGAGAACCACGGCCTGACCCGGTTTGGCTGGATGCTCTGGGAAAAATTGGAGCGGGCGAAGGGGCTCGAACCCTCGACCCCGACCTTGGCAAGGTCGTGCTCTACCACTGAGCTACACCCGCATCCTGTGTCGGTCGCGTGACGCGCCGACAACGGCTGTCGTATGCCAAAAGCGGGAGGGGAATGCAACAGCTACCGGCGGCATAGATTCGCAATCCGAGGCCCCAGATGGAGCCCGGATGCGACCAAATCGCCCGAAAACACCCCGGAACCGGCGAATCAGCCGCGATGGATTGAAATTCGGCCGTCCCGGCCCAATTTAGGAGCCGACAGCGCAGCATATGTATTGGCGACGTGCTAAAGAGCCGCCATTCCAGACATCAGACGAGGGGATCCCGTGACGATCATCGACCAGGGTAATGGAGCGGGCCCGGCTGCGGCCGATCTGATCAAGGACACCACCACCCAGACCTTCGTGAAGGACGTCATCGAGGAATCGAAGCGCCAGCCGGTGCTGATCGACTTCTGGGCGGAGTGGTGCGGCCCCTGCAAGCAGCTCACCCCCGTGCTGGAGAAGGCGGTCAGGGCCGCCAAGGGCAAGGTCAAGCTGGTCAAGATGAACATCGACCAGCACCCGGCGATCCCGGGCCAGATGGGCATCCAGTCGATCCCGGCCGTGATCGCCTTCGTCAACGGCCAGCCGGCCGACGGCTTCATGGGCGCGGTGCCGGAGAGCCAGCTCAACGCCTTCATCGAAAAGCTGACCAAGGGCATGACCGCCCCGGGCGAGGTCAATGTCGCCGAGATCGTGCAGGAGGCCGACGCCGTGCTCGCCGAGGGCGACGCGGCTGCCGCGGCCCAGATCTACGCCGAGGCGCTCCAGCATGATTCGACCAACATCGCGGCGCTTGCCGGCCTTGCGAAGTGCTACGCCGTGTCCGGCGCGATGGAGCAGGCCAAGCAGACGCTCGCCATGGTGCCGGAATCCAAGCGCAACGATCCCGCGGTGAAGGCCGTGCAGACCGCGATCGATCTCGCCGAGCAGGCGGAATCATTGGGGCCGGTGACTGAGCTCGAACAGAAAGTCGCCGCAAACCCGCTCGATCATCAGGCCCGTTTCGACCTTGCGACCGCGCTCAATGCCCAGGGCAACCGGGCGGCCGCGACCGAGCAGCTGCTCGCGATCGTCAAGCGCGACCGCAAATGGAACGACGACGGCGCCCGCAAGCAGCTGGTGCAGTTCTTCGAGGCCTGGGGCGGCACGGATGATGCGACCGTCGAGGGACGCAAGCGCTTGTCGACCATCCTGTTTTCGTAAGGGCCCTTTTTGAGCATGATCTGTTCGGAAAACCGCTCCACACTTTTCGCCAAAGCGGTCCTTCGGATCCGGATCATGCGCTAGCAAGGCCAGGGGACCGGGCAGATGCCGATCAACATCGAATATCGCGGCCCCGCCAGCCTCCCGGAGATCATTCCGGTCTTTCCGCTGCCGGGCGCGCTGCTGCTGCCCCGCGGCCAGATGCCGCTCAACATCTTCGAGCCGCGTTACCTTTCGATGGTCGACGATTCCTTCCGCGACGGCCATCGCCTGATCGGCATGATCCAGCCCGATGTGGCGCACTCGCCGAAGAATTCCGACAAGCCGGCGCTGTTTCGTGTCGGCTGCGTCGGCCGCATCACCCAGCTCGCCGAGTCCGGTGACGGCCGCTACATCCTCGAGCTCACCGGCGTCTCGCGCTTCAAGGTGGTCGAGGAGCTCGACGTGCTCACCGCCTACCGGCAATGCAAGGTGGATTTCTTCACCTTCGTCGACGATTTCACCGCGCGCATGGGCGAGGACGAGGTCGATCGCGAAGCGCTGCTGGCGGTGCTGGCGGACTTCCTGAAGGCCAACAACCTCAAGGTCGACTGGGAAGGCGTCGAAAGCGCGCCCAATGAGGCGCTGGTCAACGCGCTCGCGATGATGTCGCCCTATGGCCCCGCGGAAAAGCAGGCCATGCTGGAAGCGCCCGACTTGAAGACCCGCGCCGAGATCCTGATCGCGGTCACCGAGATGGACCTCGCCAAGAAACGCACCAGCGGCGATCCGCCGCTACAGTGACGGCCTGGATGCTCAAGCAGCGCAGACGACTACTCCGGCATCCCGCCGCAGCATTCTGTCGATGTCGGATGCAGGCATCGGCCGGCTGAAATAGTAGCCTTGGGTTTCGACGCAGCCCTCTTCACGGAGGATGTCCAGCTGCTCCTTCGTTTCGACGCCTTCGGCGGTCGTCGTCTTGCCGAGGCTGACCGCGAAACGAACCACCGCTTGCGCGAGATGGCGCGCCTCTGCTCTCGCGCCGGATAGATCGTTGACGAAACTTCGGTCGATCTTGATCTTGTCGAACGGGAATCTCTGCAGAAAGCTCAGCGATGAATAGCCCGTGCCGAAATCGTCCAGGGCGATTCGCACACCGAGCTCGCGCAGCTCAGCGAGGACTGCGAAAACAGCTTCGCTATCGTGCATGATCACCGTCTCGGTGACCTCGAGCTCGAGCCTGTGCGCCGCAACTCCCGAACTCGCGAGCGCGCCGATAACGACTGGAACGAGCTCCTTGCTCCTGAATTGAGCGGGAGACAGGTTGACCGCGATCCTGACATGCGCAGGCCATTTGGCGGCTTCCGCACAGGCTGTCTTCAAGACCCATTCTCCGAGCGGCACGATCAGGCCGGTCTCCTCCGCAAGCGGGATGAACTCGTCCGGCATGACCAGGCCTCGCTGCGGGTGATGCCAGCGCAGCAGGGCCTCGAACCCCTCGGTCTTGCCCGTCGCAGCGCTGACGAACGGCTGGTAGTGGAGCTCGAACTGACGGCCGGCAAGCGCATCACGCATGTCGCGCTCCAGGTTGCGTCGCGCATGCATGAACTCGTCCAACTCCGGCTCGAAGAAACGGAATGCACCGCGCCCACCGCTCTTGGCCGAGTAGAGGGCGAGATCGGCGCTCTTCATGATCACGTCGGAATCGTTGCCATCGCGCGGTGCGATGGCGATGCCGATGCTGGTGCCGACGGTGACCTGATGGTCGCCGAGATCGAAGGGTTCGCAAAGCGCCTTTCTGATGTTCTCGGCAAGGGCGGCGGCCTCCACCGCCGGGTTGGTCACGTAATCGATCACCGCGAACTCGTCGCCGCCCAGTCGAGCGATCAGCGCGGTTTCGGTGGTGCATTCGCGCAGGCGGGCAGCGACGGCGCGCAGCAGGGAATCGCCCGCCGGATGTCCAAGTGTGTCGTTGACTTCCTTGAAGCGATCGAGGTCGAGCATGAGCACGGCGAGATCGACGCCGCCGTTGCGCGTAACGGCAATGGCATGCTCCATCCGCTCCCTGAGCAGCACGCGATTTGGCAGATCGGTCAGCGCATCGTGCTGCGCCATATGAGTGATCTTGGCCTCGGAGCGGCGTTGCTCGGTGACATCGAGATGCGTGGCCACCCATCCGCCGCCGGCCATTGGCTGTCGCGTCACGCAAATCAACCGACCATCCGCAAACTCATCGATCCTGCTGGAGACTGCATCGAACGGCAACGCGGCCAGTTTCGAGCTGAATCGCTCGGCAGCTCCCTCGCTCGAGTCGCCCTTGAGGATTCCCGTAACGATGCGGTGCCTGATGATGTCGGCGTGCGATGTCCCCGTCGTCAGCAGTTCCGGCGGCAGCTGATAGAGTCGGGCATAGCGCTCGTTGCAGACGACGAGCCGCTTCTCGCCATCAAACATGCAAAGGCCCTCGACCATGTTGTTGATCGCGGTGTCCAGCCTGAACTTCTGTTCCTGCAATTCTCTTTGCGAACCTTCAAGCTGCCGCCGGGCGATCGAAAGCTGGTTGATGATCTCCTCGAATTTGCTGGTTCGGCTTGCCAGGCGGCGGTCGGCCATGACGCCGATCAGGCTCATCCCGAGGATGGATAGCGCCACGCCAGCAATGGCAAGGGCCAGGAAAGCCGGCGAAAGCGACAGGGCATCAGTCGAATGCGTCGGATCTGGAACGATCTGCACGGCGCCCATGGCCGTGAAGTGATGCGACACGATAGCGAGTGTCAGCAGGACGGCCGCCGTCAGGGTGCCCCAGGAGTCCTGGTACCTGATCGCGACGGCGAGGGCGGCATAGCCGAGGAACATGCCTAGAATGACCGAGACGATCACGAGGTCCAGCGACCAGGCGACGTGGCCCGGCACTTCAAGTGCCCACATTCCGAGATAGTGCATGCTGGCAATGCCGCCGCCGATGATGACGCCGCCTGCCGCAGCACGCCACCGGCCGGAAGCCCCGACGGCGACGCCAAAGCCCCCCGACGTCAGAAGCATTGCGGTCGCAAGCGAAAGCGCGGTCAGCGTGATGCCGTAGCCAGTCGTAACGCCGGGCTCGTAGGCCAGCATGGCGACGAAATGCGTCGCCCAGATTCCATATCCGATGGCGGCGCCGGCAATCGCGATCCAGATCAACCGTGTCCTTGCGCGCGCCGCGATCGCGCGATGGAAGATGCTAACCGCGACGATGCTCGCGACGAAGCAGACCACGCCAGCGAGCAGGACGAGCCGCCAATCGTGCTCGACAGTGAGGCAGGAAAAAACGCGGAACATCCAATATCGCTCCATCGCCAATGTGGTCGATGGTGGACGGGCTAAGCGTTGTTCGTGTTAATTTCGTGCAATGCCCGGTTGCATGCTTAGCGGCACGTTAACGCTGCCCGCGCAATTCGATTTCCGGAACATTTGTGGTTGAGGTAGCCCCACCGACGGCAAGTGGAACGCACAACGTCTGCAGTGATCAACCACGTCTAGGGGCGATTGCGGATGTGCTTGCGGCCGGTGAGCATCGCGCGGATCAAGTTCTCGCGCTGGAGGATCCCCATCAGCACCACGCCGAACACGTGCAGCACGACCAGGACGATGACAGCATCCGACGAATAATGGTGGGTGTCCTCGACCCACCAGACGCCGAAGAAGGTGACGGTCACCGACATCGCGCCCGTGATCGTTGACACCGCGAGCGAGACCAGCAGCGCCACCAGCATCAAGGTGCCGGCGGGGTTGAGCCCGATATAGCGGCCGGTGATGCCGCGGCGCAGATTCCGGAGATAGCCAGGCGCGGCGCGTAGCCTGACGCCGACCATCCGGAAGCGGGAATAGCGGCTGCCCGTGAAGCCCCAGACCAGGCGGAAGGCGAGAAGGCCGATGACTGTATAGCCGACGATGCGGTGCAGGTCGTCATAGACGGGCGGCGTGAACCACGCGATCAGAACCGAGATCGCGAGCAGCCAGTGCCAGAGGCGCAGCGGAAGGTCCCAGACCGCGACCGTCCGCGAAACAATTCGATGCGCGGGGGTCCCGTCGGACGCCCCGCGCGTTTGTCGCACCGCTTCTTCCATCAAGCCCGTTTCGCCTTGGGGCTCACGCGCAGTTCTTGGCCCAGGTTTACTTGACGCAGCTTACTTGACGCAGACTACTTTGCGATCGTGTGCTTCAGGCTGAGGTCTTCGGGGCTGTAGAACAGCTCGAAGAGCTTGCCTTCCTTAACGCCGTAGACCTCGTAGCAGGAGCCTTCGATCTTGGAGCGTCGCACCTCGTAGCCGGCCGCCTTGGCCTTGGCTTCGGCTTCGCTGGCCGGCTTCCACGACGCCTTGTCGAGCTTGGTGCAGTCCTTGAACCCGTCGGCCATGGCCGACGATCCCATGCCAATCCCGACCGTCAGTGCAATGGCAACAACACGAATGACCTTCACGAACGTCTCCTCCTCTGTCGTGTGCGCTGTGTGTTCAGCGCGAAGCGCAGCCGAAGGAAGCAAAGGCGAACGTGAAGTCAATCCGGTTCGGGGGTGACCGATTTTAGATTCGTTCTAACGGCGGCCAAAACATCAGCGCGCTCCGTGATCCGCACGGATTCTGAAACGCCTCTGCGGCCTTACGCCTCACGGTTGGAATATGGCCCATCAGCCTCGCCGATTGCCCCTAGGCGGTACCCCGCGCCTCCGGATAATGGCGCCGCAGCCAATCTGCCCAGGTCAGATCTCCCCGTACTCCCTCGCTGACGACAAAGCCCATGCCACGTGCCTTCGCCTCCGAAAGATCGACCGGCAGGATTTTCCGGTGCAGTCTCCTTGCATTCTGATACGCGCGGGCAAGGGCGACGAGATCGAGATCTTCGGGGCCGCCGATCTCCGCGCGCTCGCCGCGCTGCCCGTCGAACGCGCAATTCATGATGTGGTCGGCGACATCAGAGGTATCGACGGGATTGAACCGCGTCGTCGGCACCGGCCACACCGGAAGCCAGCCGAGGCCCGAAAGCAGCTTGTCGAGCAGATAATAGAACGGCATCGCGCGAACGACGGACCAGGACAAGGCGGATGCTCGCACCAGCCTTTCGCCGGCGAGCTTGACCCGCGCGTAGGGCAACGTTGCTTCGTCGAGGCCAACGATCGAGATGTGCAGGAAGTGCCGCAGCCCGGCCTCCTCACTGAGCGACAGCAGCCGCGCCGTGCCTTCGACATCGACGGCAGAAGGCGACCTGAAGAAGTCGATTGGGCGGATACCGCCACGCCGCGCGATCGGCGAATAGGTCGCTGCATTGATGACCATGTCGACGCCACGTAGCGCTTCCCGCAGTCCGGTGCCTGTGGCGAGATCACCGATTGCCCATTCGACGTCGGTCCGAGCGCCGGACGATCGCGCAAACACCCGGACGCGATGCCCGGCTCGCGACATGCGATCGACGATATCGCGGCCGAGATGACCTGTACCTCCGGTGACGAGTGTCAGAGCCATGCTTCAACTCCCGCCGTTCCTGCGCGGCAGCTCGCCGGTGGGGACGAGCACGGTCTCGCCGGTCGCGACGAGCGCCAGATCGTCCTGCTCATCAGCCGCAAAGAGCTCGGCGCGGGCGAACACCTGCCTGCGCCCGGCGCGGAGCGTCATTCCCTTGGCGACGAAGTAACGGCCAATGGCCGGCTTCAGGCAGTTCATCGAGAAATGCGACGCGGTGACGGCGCCCACGAGCGTCGCTGCAGCGAAGCCACAGGCGGTATCGAGCAGGGCCGCGATCAGGCCGGCGTGAAGATGTCCGGAATATTGGGTGAAGTCGTTGCGCCAGTTCATGCGGATGGTCACCCCGCCGTCGCCGGCTGCGACGACTTCGATGCCTGCAAGGCGATTGAACGCCGCGGATTCGTTGACCGCGTCGAGTGCTTGCAGGTCGAAGCCGGGTGGCTCGCTCATGCGTGGCTCCATCGCGGCGTGCAGTCCTCGAGGTTGCATCTGACGGCCTCGATATGGTTGGGCGTACCAAGCAGCGCGGCCTGTTCGGCAGTCTCCGCGGCAAGTCCCCTCGCCACGCCTGAGGTCGCGGACAGGTTCAGCAGGCGCTTGGCTGCACGGATGGCATCGGGGCTACGGCCCGCAATTTCGCGCGCCATCGCGAGCGCTGCCACCACTGGGTCATCGGCAAGCCGGGTGGCGAAGCCGTAGGCAAGCGCTTCCTCGGCCGAAAAGACGCGCCCGGTATAGGTCAGCTCACGCACGACGTCCTCGCGGGCGAGGTTGCGCATCAGCTGCGTCCCGCACATGTCGGGCACGAGGCCCCATTTGGTCTCGATGATCGCAAGCTTTGTCCCGGGCGCGAGATAGCGCAGGTCAGCCCCCAGCGCGAGCTGGAAGCCGCCGCCGAAGGCCACGCCGTGGACCGCGGCGATCACCGGCACCGGCAGCTCGCGCCACAGCCAGACGAGGTGCTGGGCATAATTGGCGATGCCGTGGGTCCGGCGCGTCAGGTCGATCGGCGGGATCAGCGGCTCGCCATTCGCGGTGGCGAGCAGGCGGTCCAGGTCGAGGCCCGCGCAAAACGCGCGCCCTTCGCCGGATAGGACCACGGCGCGGACGTCCTTGCGCGCACCAAGCTGCGTGCCGGCCTCGATGATCGCCTCGAACATCGCGGGGTCGAGCGCATTCATCTTGTCCGGACGATTGAGCCGGAGATGAGCCGCACCTTCCTCGATGGTCAGCGATACGCGATTTTCCATGACACCGCTCCGATTGGATGGGTGGCTCGTCGTTGTGACATTCAGTAACCGGCGACCGTCATGACGACGACGGCACTCAGCGCCATCCAGCCGAAGTGGCGGCCGCGCGTGGCCCATGCATTGGCGAAGGCGGAGAAGCCGAACACACAGGCCATGGTGACGACGATCCAGTGGCGCGCCGGCTCCGATCCCATCCAGGGCACCCCGATCAGGAGCACACCGCCGCCGATCCAGGCCACGGTCGAAGCCTGCCAGACCAGGCGGATCAGGGTCCGGAGCCGTTCCGGCTCGATACGGGCGCGGGCAAAAACCTTGGTCTCGCCGAGAATGCCATGGACGAGGGCCACGGCGATGGTCAGCACGCCGGCACACTGGAGCAAGAGATCGCGCATCGCCAACTTCCCTGAAGCTCAGTCCATACACCTATGTATGGAGAGATAGGCGCTGGCTCGCTGCCTGTCAATACACTAGTGTATGGTCGAACTTGGGGAACCGAACATGACCGAACAGCTATCCGCCGAGGACTGGATCAAGGAGGGGCTGAAGGCGCTCGCCAGAAGCGGCTTCACGGCGTTGAAGGCCGATCCGCTAGCCAAGCGCATGGGCGTGTCGCGCGGCAGCTTCTACTGGCATTTTGCCGATCTCGGCGCCTTCCACGCGGCCTTGCTGCAACGCTGGCGCGAGATCGCAGCCGAGCAGATCATCGCCGATGTCGAAGCCGAGCGGGGCGATCCGCTGCAGGCATTGCTGCGCCGGACCTTCAGCGCAAAGCTCGACCTCGAGCGAGCCGTGCGCAACTGGGCCGCGTTCGAGCCGTCGGCGCAGGCCGCGGTGCGCGCCATCGATCGCCGAAGACTCGACTATATCGAGGACATGCTCGGCCGGCGCGGCCTTGCGCCGGCCGCTTCGCAGGCGCGTGCGCAAATCCTGTACTGGACTTTCCTCGGCTTCGCGCTTTCGGGAACGGCGCGGCCCACGGCGCGGTTGGAGACACTGCTCGACGAGATCTCGTCCATGGTTTCGGCCCCCGCCGGATAGCGACACCGCCGGGACATCTGTGCTAGAGGCCTTGGCGACTGCCGGAGAGTTGAGAATGAACACGCCCACCGAACGCCCCGAAGCCAGCGTCGATCCCAAATTGCTGGAGATTCTGGTGTGCCCGCTGACCAAGGGCCCGCTGGAGTTCGATGCTGCAAAGCAGGAGCTGATCTCGCGCAGCGCCAAGCTCGCTTATCCGATCCGCGACGGCATCCCGATCATGCTGCCGGAAGAGGCGCGCAAGATCGATTGATGGAAAGCGTACCGGGCCGTCTACCGTTAAGGTGATCCTGTTCTAACCGGAGTATTCTGAGTACTCAGTGCTTCGCAACGGCTCCGCCGCTGAACTGATAGTTCAGCCCAACCCGAACGAAGTCATAACCCTGATGCACGAAGTTGTACTTCGTCATGACCCCCGGGCTGCTCGGGGGAGATGGACTGACGAGCGTAACGGAGTTTCCGGGAAGGTCGATGTGGAGCCACTCTAGTTTTGCGGTCCATCGGTCGGCGAACCGCCACTCCCCACCCAGGCCGGCTGACCAGCCGACCGATGTCTGCCGGCTGCTTCCCGAATAACAGTTCGGCGGCGATCCAGGAGCGTTGGAGCAGGCAAAGGTGAAATTGCCGCTGGGATCAGAAAAACCGGTCGCCACGTTAATACCCGGGGGTGGGGTCAAGCCGATTGAAGCGCTTGTGTTCGTCTGTCCATAGGCCAGGCCTCCCGTGCCGTAGAGAAGCAAGTCGGGTGTGGCCAGAAAGCCCAGCCGGGCGCGCACCGTTCCGAACCACTCAAGATTCCGGGTCGTGTTCGAGGTAAACTGAAGGTTGGGAATGGCTGTAGCTGCCGAGCGGATGTCGGAGCCGTGTATGTCAGACCATTGGATGTCGGCTTCGATGCCGGCAACGAAGCGATCCGACAACTGCCAATTGACGCCTGCTTGTCCGCCCGCCATCGCGCCTTCCTGCGCGAACCTGGTATCGAAGGATCCGGGCGGGAGGACCACCGCGAAGAGAAGCGCCGATGCGGGATCGACTGCCACGTTCGAACTCGTGGCATCGCTCCAGCCATACCCGGCGTTCAGCCCGGCGTAAAAACCGGTCCAGCTGGCGACCGGAGCAGCAATCGATGAAGGCGTCTTGGCAGGCACATCTGCCGCAAATGCAGGAATGACCGACGCCACAAAAAAGATCGCGGCAAGTTTGGCAATTTGTTGCATTCCGATTCCCTAGAGCCTTTCATTGCTTAATTGAATCGGAGGGGATTCCGGTTTTTGGCGGATTGTGATTCAAGATGCTGACTGGATTGGAGGCCAGCATCGCATGACCCGACCTCTTTCCCTGGATCTTCGCGAGCGTGTGGTGGCTGCGGTTTTGGCGGGCGAGAGCTGCCGGTCTGTGGCGGAACGGTTTGGTGTTGCGGTCTCGTCGGTTGTGAAGTGGTCACAGCGGCAGCGGGCGACCGGCTCGGTTGTGCCTGGCAAGATGGGCGGTCACCGCAAGCCTGTGCTCGATCCGCACCGCGCCTTCATCGTCGAGCGGATCACTCAAACGCCGCACCTGACGCTGCATGGTCTGAAGGCGGAACTGGCAGCCCGTGGGGTCAAGGTCTCACACAACGCGGTCTGGCTGTTCCTGCGCCGGGAAGGGCTGCGGTTCAAAAAAAACACTGTTCGCCCTCGAACAGGCTCGCGCCGACGTCTCGCGTAGGCGCCAGCGTTGGCGATCCTGGCAGGCCGGACTTGATCCGGGCCGGCTCGTCTTCATCGATGAGACCTGGATCAAGACCAACATGGCCCCTTTGCGGGGCTGGGGCCCCAAAGGGGCACGCCTGCGCGGCTTCGCCCCACACGGTCACTGGCGTACCCTCACATTCCTCGGCGCGCTCCGCCATGACCAACTCACGGCACCCTGCGTCTTCGACGGCCCGATCAACGGCGAATGCTTCCGCGCTTATGTGAAGCACCTTCTCCTGCCAACCCTGCGCGAAGGCGACATCGTCATTCTCGACAATCTCGGAAGCCACAAGTCCAAAGCTGTCAGGCAGATGATCCAGGCTGCTGGCGCCAGGCTCTGGTACCTGCCGCCATACTCGCCCGACCTCAACCCGATCGAACAGGCCTTCTCCAAGATCAAACACTGGATGCGGCAAGCTCAGAAGCGCACCATCGAGGACACTTGGCGCCACATCGGTCACCTCGTCCACGACATCCAGCCTCGCGAATGCGCCAACTACTTCGCCAACGCCGGTTACGCTTCAGTCAAAATGTGAAACGCTCTAGAGCTTCGAAAGCATAGCAGAAAAAGTTCCGTTGAGCACAGAGCATTCTCCCTGGGATCATGGAGTCCGATCTGAGCTCCGCTCCGCTGCGCTTGTCCGGGACGGCGAGAGAAGAGGGCCTACAACGCCTCGCCCTTCAGCAGCCGCGGCACCTCGCCAGTGAGGCCGGCCGCCTGGCGGATGAAGAGATTCTTCAACGGCGGGGCGCGATCGACGAGGCCGAGACCGATGTCGCGGACGGTGCGCAGCAAGGTCGACTGGTTGGAGAACAGGAAGTTCAGCGAGTTGGTGGCAACGCCCATCGCCATGGTGTCGAACCGGCGCCAGCGCTGGTAGCGTTCGAGCACGTCGGCGCCGCCGATGTCCATGCCGAGCCGCGCCGAATCGACGACCACCTCGGCCAGCGCCGCGACGTCCTTCAGCCCCATGTTGAGGCCCTGGCCGGCGATCGGGTGGATGACATGGGCGGCATCGCCGACCAGCGCGAGGCGCTCGGCGATGAAGGAGCGCGCGACGAAATAGGACAGCGGAAACGCGCGCGGCTTGTCGAGCGCCTTGACCTCGCCGAGATGCAGACCGAAGCGCTGCTCGAGCTCGCCGTGAAATTCCGCTTCGCTCAGCGCGATGATGCGCGCGGCCTCAGCTCGGCGCTCGGTCCATACCAGCGAGGAGCGTTTTCCCGAGAGCGGCAGGATCGCGAATGGGCCCGCGGGCAGAAAATGCTCTTCGGCGCGGCCCTCGTGATCGCGCTCGTGACCGACGGTGACGACAATGCCGGACTGGTCATACTCCCAGCCGTGAGTGACAATCCCGGCGCGCTCGCGCAGCTTTGATCTGGCGCCATCGGCAGCGACCAGGAGGCTCGCCGCGACCACGCTGCCATCGCCAAGCGTCACCTCGATGCCTTCGGGGCGCGCATCGTAAGACGACACCGTGGTGGCGCGCAGATCGACGCCCTCGGCTTCCGCACGCACCACCAGAGCGTCGATCAAGCGGCGGTTCTCGATCATATGCGCGAAGGGCTCGCCCGGCGCGACATCGCCGGCGAAGTTCAGGAACACCGGGCGGGTGGCGTCTTCCAGCCTGGAATCAGTGACGACCATGTCGAGGATCGGCTGCGCTTCGCCGCGAACGTCGTCCCAGGCCCCGACGGCCTCGAACAGGCGGCGGCAGGCCGCCACGATCGCGGTGGCGCGCGGGTCCCGGCTCGGACGCATGCTGAGCGCGGGATCGGCGACGATGACGGGAATCTCGGGCCCGAGCCCCTGGCGCAGCGCCAGGGCCAGCGCCAAGCCTGCAAACGCGCCGCCACCAATGACAATGCTACCCTGTACCGACATACCCAGCGTTCCCGGCCAAATTCCTGGTCTTGCTAGCAGACTTGAGGTGGGCGAAACAGTGCGGTGAAACAAGGGCGGAACGGGTCCGTTCCGTCATTCCGGGGCGCGCGCAAGCGCGAGCCGGACTCCAGAGGTTTTCAGCCCGAGATTCCGGGCTCATCGCTGGCGCGATGCCCCGGAATGACGAAATTCTTTGAAAGCACCATCATGTCCAAAAGCCTGATCGACCTCATTTCGATCCTCGACCTCGAGCAACTCGAGGTGAATTTGTTTCGCGGCAACAGCCCGAAGACGAGCTGGCAGCGGGTCTTTGGAGGCCAGGTGATCGGGCAGGCGATGGTGGCCGCCTGTCGCACGGTCGAGGGACGGCTGCCGCATTCGCTGCATTGCTATTTCATCCTGCCGGGCGACCCGCAGATCCCGATCATCTACCAGGTCGAGCGTTTGCGCGACGGCAAGAGCTATTCGACGCGCCGCGTCACCGCGATCCAGCACGGCAATGCGATCTTCTCGATCATGGTGTCGTTCCACGCCGAGGAAGAGAGCGCGTTCGACCATCAGGACAAGATGCCCGACGTGCCGCCGCCGGAAAAGCTCACGGCGGAGGAGGTGGCCAAGCAGCCGATGTTCAAGGAGATGCCGGAGTTCATCCGCCGCTATTACGAATCCGACCGTCCGATCGAGCTGCGACCGGTCGAGCTCGGGCGCTATTTCGGCCAGAAGATCGACGATGGCCGCATCCATGTCTGGATCAAGACCGCGGCGACGCTGCCGGACGATCCGGCGCTGCACATGTGCGCGCTCGCCTACGCCTCGGACTTCTCGCTGCTGGATGCGATCATGGCGCGCTATGGCCGCACGCTGTTCGACAAGCGCATGATGCCGGCGAGCCTCGACCACGCGATGTGGTTTCACCGCCCGTTCCGCGCCGACGAATGGCTGCTCTACGCGCAGGATTCGCCGAGCGCGCGAGGCGGCCGCGGCCTGACCCGCGGCTCGATCTTCAAGCCGGATGGCACGCTGATCGCCTCCGTCGCGCAGGAAGGCTCGGTGCGCGAGCGCAGGAGCTGATTATCTGCTGATCATCTCAGGCCCGGCGCTCGTCGCGCTTGAGATTTCTCGATCACGCCGACCCGCGCGGCGCGAGCTCGGTCTGCGACGCGAACCAGTTCATGATCCAGCGATACACCCACGGGATCGGGATGATGAGGCTGCACAGGATTGCAGCCACGATGCCCCGCCAGAGGATCCCGAGACCACTGCCCTTGAAGATGATCTCGCGCCGTGTGCCTTCGATGCTGCGGCAGAACCAGCGCATCTGCGCCGCGGCGACCCAGGCCCAGCCGATGATGGTGATGATCGAGATCGCGAACAGCAGGTTCCAGCCGACATAGGCCCAGATCGAGCCCGTGAAGGCCAAGCCCAGCGGCTGATCGTTGGAGGCGAGGTTCGCGACCATCCATTTGATCAGGAGCCAGTAGAGGACGATCTGCACGATGAACAGCAGGTTGCTCAAGATCTGGCTACCGATGAAGGCGATCACGATCGCCAGAACGATGAAGCCGAAATACCACGGCAGCAGCGTCATCGCATTGCCGGTGAAGCTGAGGTTCGGCCGCCCCGGAACCCTCACGCAGGACACGATCCATTTCGTGTACCAGACGAACACCCACGGCGCCGGGATGACGAGGATCATGCCGATCAGCAGGACGATGCTGCGCCAGGTGAACTCGAGGATGCCGAAATCGACCGAGAGCGATCCTCCGCTGCCGGTCGCAGCGTAGCCGTCAGCGCCGCCGTAGCCGCTCCCGCCCATCATCGGCGGACCGCCGGTCGGGACCATCGGCGGCGCGCCGCCGCCGATCAGGCCGGGAATTTCGGCGGCCTTCTGCCAGCCGGCCATGCCCTCGGTCCAGACCAGGGTGTCCGGGCGCACGACGCCTTGGGCGACGAGGTCGCGAAATTGTCCCTCCGGAAAGGGCCCCTGCTGCTTGCCCTCGGATGCGTAGAACCAACTCGCCATGTCGCGCCCCCTCAAACATACTTATGTACCGGCCGGGATGTTTGGGTTCACCGCATCCATGCCAAAAATGCATTGTGAAGGATGAACAGCTGCCCTGTACAGAGGCGGTCGTTCACATGGCCTCCCTTGGCCAAACGTTTTTCCGCTTCAATCTGCAAGTTTTTTGTGCCATTTGCCCGGAAAGATGCCAGATTGACGCAGCGCCGGGGACATACGGCGCGGCGCATCCCGGGGAATAGGTCTGACCATGAAACTCGTCGTCGCGATCATCAAACCCTTCAAGCTCGATGAGGTCCGCCAAGCCCTGACAGCGATCGGCGTCCACGGCATGACCGTGACCGAGGTGAAGGGCTATGGCCGTCAGAAGGGCCACACCGAGATCTATCGCGGCGCCGAATATGTCGTGAACTTCCTGCCGAAGCTGCGCATCGAGATCGCCGTTGCGTCCGACGTCGCCGACAAGGCGGTCAGCGTGATCACCGCGACCGCGCGCACCGGACAGATCGGTGACGGCAAGATCTTCGTCACGCCGATCGACCACGCGCTGCGCATCCGCACCGGCGAAACCGACAGCGACGCGCTCTAGCTTTTTGTTTGACGCGTTTTCTTTGTGCGAACCGGCATCTGCTTCGCTCGAAAACGCTCTGATGCATCTTCTTCGATCGCACCGGGCAACGGCGCCACAGCGTGCGACGTCATCACTGCTGGGGGAGACGACATGGCGGGATATTTGCGCCGCGCAGCTACTATGGCTGCGCCGATCGGATTTGCGTCGGTTGTGGCATCACCCGCGCACGCCGCGGCCAGCGAGATCAACACCGCCGACACCGCTTGGATGATCGTCGCCACCGCGCTGGTGCTGATGATGACGATCCCGGGACTTGCGCTGTTCTACTCCGGCATGGTGCGCAAGAAGAACGTGCTCGCTACCATGGCGCAGAGCCTCGCCGCGGTGACGATGATCTCGATTCTCTGGGTTGCGTTCGGCTATTCGCTGTGCTTCGTCGGCGATGGCCCGTGGATCGGCACGCTCGACCGCTGGTTCCTCGCGGGCATGACCATGGACAGCGTCAACCCGGCGGCCAAGACCATCCCGGAATCGCTGTTCATGCTGTACCAGATGACGTTTGCGATCATCACGGTGGCGCTGGTCGCGGGCTCGGTCGCCGACCGCATGCGGTTCTCCGCCTATCTGTTGTTTTCCGTTGGCTGGTTCATCTTCGTCTACATTCCATTGGCGCATTGGGTGTGGGGCGGCGGCTTCCTCGCCAGCATGGGCGTGCTGGATTTCGCCGGCGGCCTCGTCGTGCATCTGTCGGCGGGCACCGCGGGCCTCGTCGCCGCCAAGGTGATGGGGCGCCGTCACGGCTATGGCACCGACAATCTGTCGCCCTTCGATCTGTCGCTCGCGGTGATGGGCACCGGCCTATTGTGGGTGGGCTGGTTCGGCTTCAATGGCGGCTCGGCCGGCGCGGCCAATTCGCGCGCGGTGATGGCGATCATCGCCACCCATCTCGCCGCCTGCTCCGGCGCGCTGACCTGGGGCGCGATCGAATGGTCGACCCGACGCAAGCCTTCCGTGCTCGGCATGATCTCGGGTGCTGTCGCGGGCCTCGGCACCATCACGCCGGCCTCCGGATTCGTGGCGCCCTGGCACGGCATCGTCATCGGCATCGTCGCCGGCGCGGTTTGCTATTGGGCCTGCACCTGGCTGAAGCACCGCTTCAAGTATGACGACTCCCTCGACGTGTTCGGCGTCCATGGCATCGGAGGCCTGACCGGCACCCTGCTCGCCGGGGTGTTCGCAACCAGCGCCATCGGCGGCACCGCGGGCCTGATCGAGGGCCATCCGCAGCAACTGTTGATCCAGCTCTATGGGGTCGCCGTCACCTTCGTCTGGTCGGCAGGTGTGAGTTTTGTTCTGCTCAAACTGGTCGGCTTGTTCGTGCCGTTGCGTGTTTCGCGCGAGCACGAGCTCGAGGGGCTCGATATCTCGCAGCACGGCGAGGCTTTACAGTAAGGGCTTGCGCAACACATAAGCGTATGCTTATGTGTTTTCATGATCGAGGCAGATATCTTCAAGGCGCTTGCCGACCCGACGCGCCGCAAGGTCTTTGAGAAGCTCGCTGGCGGCAGCCTGAACGCCAGCGCCTTGCGCGACGGATTGGAGATCAGCCAGCCGGCGATGTCGCAACATCTCGCCGTGCTGCGCGCGGCAGGCCTCGTGCGCGAACAGCGGCAGGGCCGCTTTGTGAATTACGAAGTCGACCCGGACGGAATCGTCGCCATCGGGGCATGGCTTGCGCGTTATCGCGCCTACTGGCCGAAGCGCATGGGTGCACTCGCCGACCTCTTGAAGGATATGGATCAATGAGCGATGCCGAGAAGCCTGACCGTCCCGACGCAAAGCTGGTGCTCGAATTCGATTTCGATGCACCGCCGACAAAAGTCTGGCGCGCCGTGACCATTCCTGAATTGCGCGAGCGCTGGCTGCCGAATTGCGACCTTGCGGGCGCCGAGCCGGAATCATCGATCCCGGGCGAAGAGGTGCGCTACCGGCTTCGCGATTCCGAACCGCCGTTTCGCGAGAGCCACGTCATCTTCCGGATCGAACCGAACGAGGACGGTGGCACGCGCTTTCGCATCATCCAGCAAGCCTGCGACGATCAGATCAAGCTGCCGCAGCCGGCCAACACCAATTGCTGCATGATGATAGCGGCCTAGCAAACGACTTCATCACCTGCAGACATGGAGGTCGCCGATGCGCGACATGCTTCAGCTCGTCCCTATGGTCGTCGAACAATCCGCGCGCGGCGAACGGTCCTTCGACATCTACTCGCGGCTGCTGCGCGAGCGCATCATCTTCCTCAACGGCGAGGTCAATGACGCGATGTCGGGCCTCGTCTGCGCGCAACTCTTGTTCCTGGAGGCGGAGAACCCAAACAAGCCGATCAATCTCTACATTAATTCCTATGGCGGCGTGGTCACCAGCGGGCTCGCCATGTACGACACCATGCAGTTCATCAAGGCGCCGGTTCACACGCTGTGCATGGGCACCGCGCGCTCGATGGGCTCGTTCCTGCTGATGGCCGGCGAGCCCGGCCACCGCGCCGCTTTGCCCAACGCAAGCCTTCACGTGCATCAGCCGCTCGGCGGCTTTCAGGGCCAGGCCTCCGACATCCTGATCCATGCCAACGAAATGCAGGAAACCAAGCGGCGCATCATCCGGCTCTATGCGCACCATTGCGGACGGACCGAAGAAGAGGTCGAACGGACCCTGGACCGCGACCGCTTCATGACTGCGCAGCAGGGAGTCGAGTGGGGGCTGGTCGATCGGGTTTTTGCCGAGCGCGAAGCGGCCTGACGCCAGCCCCGTAACGGGGCATCCCACCGTAGTTAGATACCTCTAACTGCCCGGCGCATGAGCAACATTGTGTCGACAGCCTGTCATGCCTGCGTTTTGAGCAGCCGTGACCACGTTTTGAGCGCGACGTAATAGCGCACTGCACCGCGGTCCCCCTCAAACGCGAAAACACCTGTATTCATAATCCGTTAGGCAAACGCGCCCGATCTGGCACGGCATTTGATTCTATGGGTCCCGGCTGTGCCCGCGTAGTGAACTTCTCCCTCGTGGCGAACCAGTCGAGAACGCCCGGCCATGTCCGGACCGGGCCCAAGCGGGGATAGGACCCATGAAAATTGTTATGGCGATTATCAAGCCATTCAAGCTGGAAGAAGTCCGAGACGCCCTGACCGCCATCGGCGTTCACGGTCTCACGGTGACGGAAGTCAAGGGATATGGCCGCCAGAAGGGCCATACGGAAATCTACCGCGGCGCCGAATATGCCGTGAGCTTCCTGCCCAAGATCAAGATCGAGGTCGCTGTCGCCTCCGACCAGGTCGACAAGACCATCGACGCCATCACGTCCGCCGCGAAAACCGGGCAGATCGGCGACGGCAAGATCTTCGTCATCAACCTCGACCATGCGGTGCGCATCCGCACCGGCGAGGCCGACGCCGCGGCCCTCTGATTTCGCGCTCAACCTTATCCAATCAGGAGTGAATACAATGACGTTTAAGCGTCCCTATGGCGCGGGACTGGCGGCTCTCGCAGTCGGCCTGTTCGCTGCGACCGCAGCCTACGCCGAGCCAACGGTCAACAAGGGAGACAACGCCTGGATGCTGACATCGACAGTGCTGGTGCTGTTGATGACGATCCCCGGCCTCGCGCTGTTCTATGGCGGCCTCGTCCGCTCCAAGAACATGCTCTCGGTTCTGATGCAGGTGTTCTACACCGTCTGTGTCGTCACCGTGATCTGGGCCGTGTACGGCTACAGCCTCGCCTTCACCGGCGGCTCCGACTTCATCGGCGGCTTCTCCAAGGCCTTCATGATGGGCGTCACCACCGACTCGAAGGCTGCGACCTTCTCGGTCGACGCCAACATCTCGGAGCTCATCTACATGTGCTTCCAGATGACCTTCGCGGCGATCACGCCCGCCCTCATCGTCGGCGCCTTCGCCGAGCGCATGAAGTTCTCGGCGATCGCGCTGTTCATCCCGCTCTGGGTCACGCTGATCTACTTCCCGATCGCGCACATGGTCTGGTACTGGCCGGGCCCGGACACGATCCAGGACGCGGCCAAGGCGCTTGCTGCGGCGGGTGATGCGGCGGCCAAGACCGCGGCGCAGGCCAAGCTCGACGAGATCAACGCCGACGCCGGCTGGATCTTCAAGATGGGCGCGATCGACTTCGCGGGCGGCACCGTGGTGCACATCAACGCCGGCATCGCAGGTCTCGTCGGCGCTCTCCTGATCGGCAAGCGCGTCGGCTACGGCAAGGAGCTGATGGCCCCGCACTCGCTGACCATGTCGATGATCGGCGCCTCGCTGCTCTGGGTCGGCTGGTTCGGCTTCAACGCCGGCTCCAACCTGGAAGCCAATGGCGGCGCTGCGCTTGCCATGACCAACTCCTTCGTCGCCACCGCAGCCGCTGCGCTGTCGTGGATGTTCGCGGAGTGGATCATCAAGGGTCATCCCTCGGTGCTCGGCGTCATCTCCGGCGCGGTCGCGGGCCTCGTCGCAGTCACGCCTGCCGCCGGCTTCTCCGGCGTGATGGGTGCGATCGTCCTCGGCCTCGTGGTCGGCGTGGTCTGCCTGTTCTTCTGCACCGTCGTGAAGAACGCGCTCGGCTACGATGACTCCCTCGACGTGTTCGGCGTCCACTGCGTCGGCGGCATCGTCGGCGCCATCGGCACCGGCATCCTCGTCAACCCCGCCCTCGGCGGCGCCGGCATCATCGACTACACCGCGATCCCGCCGAAGGTCGCTGATTACGACTTCACCGTCCAGGTGCTCGCTCAGCTCAAGGCCGTCTGCACCACGCTGGTGTGGTCGGGCGTCGGTTCGGCGATCCTCTACAAGGTCGTCGATGTGATCGTTGGTCTTCGCACCAATGTCGAGAGCGAGCGTGAAGGCCTCGACATCACCGAGCACACCGAGCGCGCCTACAACATGTAACTCTCCTCCCGGCCGCGGTCTCTCCGGGGACCACGTCCACACCTACGGTTCGGGCACATACCCGGCAATGCCCTGACCGTTGAGGGGCTCCAGCGCAAGTTGGAGCCCCTTTCTTTTTGCCGGCGTGCCGAAGAAAAGGATTGCCATTCCAGATTGCCGGCGCAGAAATATCGACCTCAAGAACAACAATCGGGAGGTCGTCATGCGTTTAGAAGGCGGATGCTATTGCGGCGAAGTGCGCTACGTGGCCGAGGGCGATCCGATGATGCAGGCCCAGTGCCATTGCCGCGAGTGCCAATACATCTCCGGCGGGGCGCCCAACACCTTCATCGCGATGCCGGCGACCGGCTTTTCCTACATCACCGGCCAACCCAAACAGTTCACGCGCAAGGACCTCGAGCGCGCCGTTACGCGCGAATTCTGCGCCGAGTGCGGTACGCATCTGTTGACCCGGGTTCCAGGCCTGCCCGCCGCGATCGTGAAGGTGGGCACGCTGGACGAACCGGCGCAGTTCCAGCCGCAGATGGCGATCTACACCTGCGACAAGCAGGCGTTTCACGCGATTCCCGCGGGCATGGCGGCATTCGAGAAGCTGCCGGGGCGCTAGGCCCCCGCCGCAACCGGGATGCGTTGCGTTTGCCGGCCCGCGCCAATGCCGGCCTGGCATGAAACGCCATGCATCCCGTTGTTATCCGACCTCATTATTCCCGCTCTGGACGGAGCCGGCGGCCGATGGTTAATCGCGTCTTAACCTCGCCCTATCTATGGTGAACTGAACCGCTTCCCGCCGGCGCCTTTGGTAGCGACCGGCAGTTCCAAGAGTGCTGGCGCCCAGAATGGCTATGACCGCTTCATCCCGTGCGCCGCAGACCGGTGGAAGCTCCGACACCGAACGCTCGCCCTTCGTCCGGCTGAACGAGTTGCTGGCGCCGCATCAACCCGGCAAGCCCTTGATTTCGCTGGCGGTCGGCGAGCCACAGCATCCCGTGCCCGACTTCGTCGGCCCGGTGCTGGCCAAGCACATCGCCGACTTCGGCCGCTACCCCATGAATCAGGGCACCGACCCGTTCCGGAAAGCCGCGAGCGCCTGGTTGTCGTTGCGCTTCAACCTGCCGCGGTCGCTCGACCCCGCGAGCGAGATTCTCGTCCTCAATGGCAGCCGCGAGGGGCTGTTCCTCGCCGCGATCACGGCGGCACGCTATGTCGGCCCGCGCCCCGGCAAGCCCGCAATCCTGATGCCGAACCCGTTCTATCCCGTCTATGGCGCCGGCGCGCGCGCAGCGGCTTGCGAGCCGGTCTATCTGCGCACCACCGTCGACAATGGCTTCCTGCCGGATCTCGAGGCCATCGACGAAGCAACGCTGGCGCGCACGGTGGCGTTCTATCTGGCCTCACCCGCCAATCCGCAGGGCTCGGTCGCCACGCCTGACTATTTCAGCCGGTTGAAGCAGCTCGCCGACCGCTATGGCTTCGTGATCCTCAGCGACGAGTGCTATTCGGAGATTTACACCCGCGAGGCCCCAGGCAGTGCGCTCGAATGCGCCGGTCCTGATTTCACCCGCGTGGTTGCGTTCCAGTCGCTGTCGAAGCGCTCCAACCTTCCGGGCCTGCGCGTCGGCTTCGCCGCCGGCGACAAAAAATTCATCGGCATGTTCCTGGAGCTGCGCAACATCGCGGCGCCGCAGGTGCCGGTGCCGCTTCAGCATGTCGCGACCGTCGCTTACGGCGACGAAGCGCATGTCGAGGAGAACCGCAGGCTCTACCGGATCAAGTTCGATCTCGCCGACCAGATCATCGGCAACCGCTACGGCTATCGCCGGCCCGACGCCGGCTTCTGCGTCTGGCTCAACACGTCCGAGATCGGCGACGACGTGTCGGTGTGTCTGAAACTTTTCAAGGAAGCAGGCGTGCGCGTGGTGCCCGGCAGCTTTTTGGCGCGACAGCAGCCTGACGGATTCAATCCCGGTGCAGGCTACATTCGCCTGGCGCTGGTGCAGGATGGCGAGACCACGGCGCAGGCGCTGCACCGCCTGGTCGAAACTCTGGGTTAGGCGGGGCCCATGAGCATGTCGGCAATCGAACGTGTCATTCCACTGGTCGGCCATCTGCCGCCCTCGATCCGCGAGGGTCTGGCGCGGCGCCTGCGCGAGCTGACCGGCCTCGGCTTGGTCGCGCTGGCCGGCGTCGCCTCGGCCGCTCTGATGACCTGGTCGGTGCAGGATCCCAGCCTCAGCCACGCGACCTCGCGGCCGATCCGCAACATTCTCGGCTATGCCGGCGCGATCGGCGCCGATCTTGCGATGCAGATCCTCGGGCTTGGCGCGATCATGCTGGTCCTGACGGTCGCGGTCTGGGGCTGGCGCATGATGACGCATCGCCCGTTCGACCGCGAAGCGTTGCGGCTCGGCGCCTGGATTCTCTGCACGGTGATCGCGGCGGGCTTCGTCAGCTGCTGGCCGCATGGCGGTACCTGGCCGCTGCCGACCGGCCTCGGCGGCGTGGTCGGCGACGCCCTGGTGCGCGCGCCCGCTGTGATCTTCGGGCCGGCTGGCACGATCTATCGCATCGTGCTGGGGACGATCCTGTTCGCCGCGATGGCCGCGACCTTCCTGATCGCCTGCGGTCTCGGCGCGCGCGAGCACGACGAAGAGCTCGCGGAGATCGAGGACAGCGACAAGCCGCTCGACGAAGACGAAGAGAACGATCGCGGTTCGGTGTCGCTGGGCTGGCTGTTCCACGCCTTGATGAGCACCAAGGCGCGACTGATCTGGCTCTTCAGTGCCGCTTACCGTTCGCTGGTCTCGAGCGGACCGAAGACCAAGGCCACCGCATTCAGCCGCCAGGAGCCGAATCTCGGCGCTGGCCGCGCCGCCCCCTCGATCTCGCCGCAGTCCGAAGACGAGGACCACGAGGACGAGCACGAGGAAGAAGAAGGGGAAGACGAGGAGGAGGAAGAGGAGGAGCCGGCCGCGCGCGCCCCGCGCAAGAAGGCCGCACCGAAGGCCGCTTCCAAGAAATCCTCCGACAGGTTCGAGCTTCCGTCCGTCTCCGTGCTGGCCGCGCCCAAGGCCGGCGATCGCCAGCCGCTCAGCAAGGCCGAGCTGGAAGCCAATTCGCGCTCGCTCGAAGGCGTGCTGCAGGATTTCGGCGTGCGCGGCGAGATCGTGAAGGCCAATCCGGGTCCCGTCGTCACGCTGTACGAGCTGGAGCCGGCGCCCGGCATCAAGTCCTCGCGCGTGATCGGACTTTCCGACGATATCGCCCGCTCGATGAGCGCGCTGTCTGCCCGCGTCGCGGTCGTGCCCGGGCGCAACGCCATCGGCATCGAATTGCCGAACGCACACCGCGAGAAGGTCTACCTGCGCGAGTTGCTGATCGCAAAGGAAGCGACCGACACGGTTGCCAAGCTGCCGCTCTGCCTCGGCAAGACCATCGGCGGCGACCCCGTCATCATCGACCTCGCGCGCACGCCGCACATGCTGATTGCCGGTACCACCGGCTCGGGCAAGTCGGTCGCCATCAACACCATGATCCTCAGCCTGGTCTATCGGCTGCGTCCGGACCAGTGCCGGCTGATCATGGTCGATCCGAAGATGCTCGAACTCTCCGTCTATGACGGCATTCCCCATCTGCTCACGCCCGTCGTAACCGATCCTAAGAAGGCGGTGGTCGCGCTGAAATGGGCCGTGCGCGAGATGGAAGAGCGCTACAAGAACATGGCCAAGCTCGGTGTGCGCAACATCGACGGCTACAATACGCGCCTGCTCGAATTGAAAGCCAAGGGCGAGGAACCGACACGCACGGTGCACACCGGCTTCGATAAGGAAACCGGCAAGGCGATCTACGAGGAAGAGAAGCTCTCGCTGGATCCGCTGCCCTACATCGTCATCATCGTCGACGAAATGGCCGACCTGATGATGGTCGCCGGCAAGGACATCGAAGGCGCGGTACAGCGGCTGGCGCAGATGGCGCGTGCCGCCGGCCTGCACGTGATCCTGGCGACGCAGCGTCCGTCAGTCGACGTCATCACCGGCACCATCAAGGCGAACTTCCCGACCCGCATCGCCTTCCAGGTCACCTCGAAGATCGACAGCCGCACCATCCTCGGCGAAATGGGTGCCGAGCAGCTGCTCGGGCAGGGCGACATGCTCTACATGGCCGGCGGCGGCCGTATCAGCCGCGTGCACGGACCTTTTGCCTCCGACGAGGAGGTCGAGAAGGTGGTGCGCCACCTGAAGACGCAGGGTCAGCCCGAATATCTCGAAGCTGTTACCGCCGAAGAGCCGACCGAGGACGAGGATGGCGCGGTGTTCGACGCCACCGGCATGGGCGGGGATGGCGGCGGCGATCTCTTCCAGCAGGCCGTTGCCATCGTCAAACGCGACCGCAAGGCCTCGACCAGCTACATCCAGCGCCGCCTGCAAATCGGCTATAACCGCGCCGCATCGCTGATGGAACGAATGGAACTGGAAGGCATCGTCGGCCCCGCCAACCACGCCGGCAAGCGCGAGATTCTGGTCGAGGAAGAAGACAGCCATATGTGAGGCGAGGGGCCTCAACACATCATTTCACGCAAAATCGATATCTGCTTTTGCCCGAAATCACGCTAAAAAGGCGCCCAGCCACGTTAGGACGACGCGTTGATCAGACATCCGGACATTCGATTCGCTGCCTCCATCGCTGCGCGAAGCGCGCGCGTGGCCGGCGTGCTTCTCGTCACCGCCGCGATGGTGACCGCATCGTCGTTCGCGCAGACCGTGCCCGTGCCAAAACCCGCGCCGAAGGGCCGCGATGGCGGCCCGGCCGCTGGCGGGCCTGCGATCACCGGCGCGACGCAGACGCCGCCGAATCCGATCATTCCGGATCCGCGCCGCAACGTGCCGAGCAGCATCTTCCAGACCTTCGATGCCAACCAGAAGGCGCAAGCCGCCAAGGTCAGCGCCTATCTGTCCTCGCTGTCGACGCTGGTCGGGAATTTCGTCCAGGTCGGCCCCGACGGCAGCAAGACGCAGGGCGATTTCTATATCCAGAAGCCCGGCAAGATGCGCGTCGAATATGACGCCCCGAGCCCGATCGACATCGTCGCCGACGGCTCTTCGGTGGTCGTGCGCGACCGCAAGCTCGCGACGCAGGACGTCTATCCGCTGTCGCAGACGCCGCTGCGCTTCCTGTTGTCGGATCGCATCGATCTGATGAAGGACACCAACGTCGTCAGTGTGACCGCGGACGACCTCTTCATCAGCGTCACCATCGAGGAGAAACAGGCGCTGGTCGGCACCAGCCGCCTGTTGCTGATGCTCGGCGCCAAGGACGGCCAGTTGAAGCAGTGGACGGTGACCGATCCGCAAGGCTACGACACCACCTTCGCGGTCTATAATCTGGACACGAGCAAGAAGCTCGATCCCAGCATGTTCAAGATCGACTTCACAAATTACAGCGTGCCGTCACCGGGTTGAGACCCGATGGCTGCGCCGATGATCGACATGCCCGGGCTTGTCCCGGGCATCCACGTTTTTGGGCCCCAGAAAAAGGCGTGGATGGCCGGTTCAAGCCCGGCCATGACGGATGGAGTTTGTTAGATCGTTCCCATGCGTCTTTCCCTGACAACCTGGAACATCAATTCGGTGCGGCTCCGCATCGATCTGGTCGCGAAATTCCTCAAGAGCGCGCGGCCGGACGTGTTGTGCCTCCAGGAAACCAAGTGCATCGACGATGCCTTTCCGCTGAAGCGCTTCAAGCGGCTCGGCTATGAGCATGTCGCACTGAACGGACAGAAGGGCTATCACGGCGTCGCCATCGTCTCGAAGATTCCGTTCGAGTCGACGGACATCCGAACCTTCTGCGACAAGGTGGATTCGCGTCATATCTCGGTGTCGTTCGGCGAGAAGGCGAGTATCGCAAAGCCGCTGGTGCTGCATAATTTCTATGTGCCCGCCGGCGGCGACATTCCCGATCCCGCGCTCAACGAGAAGTTCGACCACAAGCTTCGCTTCCTCGACGAGATGAAGGCGTGCGAGCCGCTACATCCGCGCGGAGATGACCGCCATATCCTGGTCGGCGATCTCAACGTCGCGCCGCACGAGAACGACGTGTGGTCGCATAAGCAGCTCCTGAAGGTGGTCTCGCACACACCTGTCGAAACCGAGAAGCTGAAGGCGGCGCTGACGGCCGGCGAGTGGGTCGATGTCGCGCGCGAGCGCATTCCGATGTCGGAGAAGGTCTATACGTGGTGGAGCTACCGCTCCGCCGACTGGACCGTCGGCGATCGCGGCCGTCGGCTCGACCACATCTGGGTCTCGCGCGCGCTGAAGGATGCGGTCGAGGATTTCAAGATCTTGCGCGATGCGCGGAGTTGGGAGCGGCCGTCGGATCATGTCCCGGTGACGGTGACATTGGACGTCTAATCTCGGAAAGTTCGTAGCCCTGATGGGGCGCAGCGAAATCCGGGACAATCTTTCCGTAGGCGCGATTCCCGGATTGCGCTTCGAGGCTGGGCAAGTATTTGTTTGGGCGCGGCTTACGCGGCATATCGGAAAATTGGACGGATTTGGGCTCGGATTGGCGCTGGAGCGGGCCGTATCCGGGTGATGATGTCGGTGATGTCGGTGATGGCGTTGAGCAGCAAGAGTGCCAAATGCGGAAGCCGGCTTGCCAGATAGGCCATGAAGGCGTCGAGGCCGAGAATGCTGAGGACTCGGGAGAAATTGTAGCAAAGCGCCATCAGGCTCCATTCGCCACAGACTTTGTCGAAGCCGCGGACGAGGAAGTGGCGGTAGCCGGCCCGGCATTTGATGGTGCCGAAGGGGTGTTCGGCGAGTTCGGCGCGGCGGCGCATCTGGGCCTCGGCGCCCTGCATCCGCGCGCGATGCCGATCCAGCACCGCTTCATGCTCCCAGCGCTGGACGGTGCGCGTCGGGATCTTGACGGTGACACAGCGCGCGCGCAGCGGGCAGGCGTCGCAATCTGACTTGCGGCTGACATACCTGATCTCGATCCGGTTGCCGTTGGTCTTGCGACCGTCCGTGGGACGCAGCTGCTTGCCGGCGGGACAGCGATAGACATCCGCTTCGGCGTCGTAGGCGAACGCCTCATGGCTGATGCGATCCTGCGCTTCGAGCCGCGTGGTTCGCTTGGCCAGCGGAACGTAGGCGGCAATGCCGTTCTCCTCGCAGTCCTTGAGCGTATGGCCGTTGTAGTAGCCGGTATCGGCGAGAACCGTCAGCGTCTCGACGCCAAGCTCGTCCTTTGCGGCCTTGGCCATGTCGTAAAGCTGGCCGCTATCGTTGCCGTCGTTGACGACCTCGCTCGCCGCGATCAGAGCGTGCTTGTCGTCGACGCCGATCTGAACGTTATAGCCTGCCACCACCTGGCCGTTCTTCGACAACAGGCGGGCATCCGGATCGGTTCGCGACAGCTGCGTCTGCCCGCTCTCCTCCAGTCGTGCCAGATCGGCCTGCAAGCTGGCGCGCTTGGCCATCAACGCCGCCACCTCTTGTGCGAGGTCTCCGCCGCGACTGCCATCGCCTCCGCCATCCCGCCCCGCGGGTGGACGTTCCACCTCGGCGCTGTCGTTGGCCTCGAGCGTGGCACCATAGGCTTCAATATCCTGCTCGATCTCCGCCAGCCGCTTGGCGAGCTTGCGCTGCGTTTTGATGCTCGCCTTGCTGGCGTTGCCATCAAAAAACGCACCGTCGATCGCCACAACCTCTCCGCCAATCAGACCGAGTTCGCGCAGCATCAGCACAAACTCCCGGTTCACCGCCTTGAGCGTCTTCCAGTTCTCCTGGCGGAACTTGGCGATGGTGCGATAGCCCGGCACCAGGCGCTTCATCAGCCAGATCAGTTCCAGATTGCGCCGGGCTTCGCGCTCCAGGTTGCGCGACGACCGGATCCGGTTCAGGTAGCCATAAAGATAAAGCTTCAGCAGGTCGGCCGGGTCATAAGGTGGCTGTCCAGCCCCGCCGCTCGATCCGGCATGGCGGAAGCCAAGCTTCCCGAGGTCAAGCGCTGCAACAAAAGCCTCGATCACCCGAACCGGATTGTCGCCGGCCACATAATCTTCCACCCGCGCCGGCAGAAGGCTCGGCTGATCCCGCCTGACGCCGGTTTTGAAGGTACGATTCGTCATGCCGAATCCTACCTTCACTCGATGTTAGAATCTTGCCCAGTCTCTTCGCTCCATCCGGGCTACCGGCTTCGACCGCTCAAGACGTCAGCTTCGCGCCCGCCATCAGGATATCGCTGGCGATCTGGCTGGAGCGCACCGCGAATTCGTCGCGCAGACGCAGCGCGGCGGCGGGGTCGCTTTCGAGCACGCGCTGGAACAGGCTGCGCGCAACGCGGATGACGGAGGCGTGCTCCAGCGCGACCGCGCTCGAGGGCCGTTTCATCGGCACCACCAGCGCGAGCTCGCCGATCAAGGCGCCGGGACCGGCGATCATTTCGGCGCCGGCACCGTCTTCGACCCGAAAGGCGCCGCGCTGGACCACGAAGCCAGCGTCGGCATCATCGCCGAGATTGAACAGGACGTCGCCGCGAACGAAGTTGCGCTGCTCGGAGCCGATCGCCAGCATACGCAACGAGGCATCTCCCAACAGGCGCAATGTCGGGACACGCTCGAGAAGCGCTACATCGTCGTCGATTGACATTCAGGTCCGAGGCTCAGAGGCAGGCGATCTAGAACGATTCGCACGGCCCCCGAAGCGTATCACGGCACCAGCTTGTAGCCACCGGCTTCCGTGACCAGGATTTCCGGGTTGGCGGCGTCCTTCTCGATCTTCTGGCGGAGACGGTAGATGTGGGTTTCCAGCGTGTGAGTGGTGACGCCGGAATTGTAGCCCCAGACCTCCTGGAGCAGCGTCTCGCGCGAGACCGGCATCTGGCCGGCCCGGTAGAGGAAACGGAGGATTGCAGTTTCCTTCTCCGTCAGCCGCACCTTGCGCGCATTGGCCGCGGTCAGCATCTTCGAGCCCGGGCGGAAGGAGTAGGGGCCGACCGAGAACACGGCGTCCTCGCTGGCCTCGTGCTGGCGGAGCTGGGCGCGGATGCGGGCGAGCAGCACGGCGAAGCGGAAGGGCTTTGCGACATAATCGTTGGCACCGGATTCCAGCCCCAAAATCGTGTCGGAATCGGTGTCGTGGCCGGTCAGCATGATGATCGGGGCCTTGAAGCCGCCCTTGCGCAAGGAGCGGACCACCTCGCGGCCGTCGGTGTCGGGCAGGCCGACATCCATCAGAACGAGATCGGGGGCATTGGCCTTTGCAGCGCTCGCGCCCTTGGCGCCGGTATCGACGGCGGACGCTTCAAATTCTTCGTGCAGCGACAATTGCTCCACCAACGTATCGCGCAGATCGGTATCGTCATCCACGATCAGGATCTTGCGGGCATTGGCCATAGGGGGTCATCCTTTTGGGTCCGGCTTGGCGCGCATCCATGCCGCACCCAGCCGCGAGGGGAAGTTTTGGGGTCGCCGTTATTATTGTTGTTCGTGTTGAAGTAGTGGGCTGTTACCGATTCACAAGCCAGAAGCACTCTAACCCAGAATAGCAGGGCGTTTCGATGAATGTCCTGTAATGAATTCGACATCGCACGTTCACATGAAAAACAAAGCTATGTCAGTTAGTTACACCATGAATCGAAGTGCCGGACCGCTGTCTGCGATCCGCGTTAAGCCTGCTGCCGGTAATCCGCGCCGGGGCTGGCTCACGGCCGGAGCACTGACGATACCGGTGGCGCTGGGGCGCGGCGGCATTCTCGCCAACAAGCGCGAGGGCGATGGCGGCACCCCGCGAGGCAGCTTCCGTCCCCAGCGATTGTGGTGGCGCGGCGATCGGCACAGCCGCCCGCAGACGTTCTTGCCGGCCCGGATCATCACCGGCGCGGACGCCTGGTGCGAGGACCCCAAAGACCGCCATTACAACCAGGGCATCCGGCTCGGTGAGGGGCAGGGCGGCGACCGGCTCAAGCGGGCCGACCATCTCTATGACTTCATCATCGAGATCGATCACAATACGCGGCCGCGCATTGCCGGACGCGGCAGCGCGGTGTTCTTGCATCTGGCCCGCGACAATTTCGGCCCGACCGCAGGCTGCGTGTCCATGACGAAATCTGCGATGCTGCAATTGTTGCGACGAGTGGGACCAAGAACAAGAATCATCATCGGGTGAGGACGCATGCTCGACAAGGATCAGATCGCCGCCGCTTCGCAAATCCTGGTGACGCATTGGCGCGACGGTACCAAGCTTGACGCGCTGGACGCGCGCCTGCGGCCGCAGAACCGCGCCGAGGGCTACGCCGTCCAGGCTGCGCTCGAGACGAAGTCGCCTGGAAAACTGTTCGGCTGGAAGATCGCTGCGACGAGCGAGGCCGGGCAGAAGCACATCAATGTCGCGGGGCCCCTGGCCGGCCGCATCATGAGCGATACCGTGATTGCCGATGGCGGCACCGCGTCGATGAAGGGCAATGAGATGCGCGTTGGCGAACCGGAGTTCGCCTTCCGCATGGGACGTGACCTGCCGCCGCGCACGACACCATACTCTGTCGATGAAGTGCTCGCAGCCGTCGTCACCCTGCATCCCGCGATAGAGATCCCCGATTCGCGCTTTGTCGATTTCGCTGGCGTCGGCGAGGCGCAGCTCATCGCCGACAATGCCTGCGCGCATCAATTCGTGATGGGTGCGCCGACAATCGCGGATTGGCGTGGGCTGGATCTGGTCGAGGAGCGGCCGCAGATCACGCTGCGCGGCCAGCGCTATCTCGGTCACGGCAAGAACGTGCTCGGCGATCCCCGCGCTGCACTCGCCTGGCTTGCCAACGAGCTTCGCGGCCTCGGCATCGCCTTGCGGGCAGGGGAGGTGGTGACCACGGGCACGTGCCATCCGCCGCTGCCGATCCAGGCCGGCGATGAATTCGCGGCGGATTTCGGCGTACTGGGGAAGGTGTCGGTGGGATTTGCGTAGCTCGACCCGCTCCGCCGTCATTGCGAGGAGCCCTTGCGACGAAGCAATCCAGAATCCCTCCGCGGAAATATTCTGGATTGCTTCGCTTCGCTCGCAATGACAAAATCGATGGCGGTTGCTAGGCGCGTTCCTCGCTAACGGTTGTCACCTGTGCCCGAAGATCGCACTGCCGACGCGCACATGGGTGGCACCCAACATGATCGCGGTCGCGAAATCCGCGCTCATGCCCATCGACAGGTTCTTCAATCCATTGCGCGCGGCGATCTTGGCGGTGAGAGCAAAGTGCGCCGCCGGCGGTTCGTCGACCGGCGGGATGCACATCAGGCCTGAGATCGTCAGCCCATAGGTGTCGCGGCAGCTCGCGAGGAAGGCATCGGCCTCGCCGGGCGCGACGCCGGCCTTCTGCGGCTCCTCGCCGGTGTTGATCTGGACGAAGAGCTGCGGGTGCTTGCTCTGGGATTCGATTTCCTTGGCTAATGCTTGGCAAATGCTCGGACGGTCGACCGAATGGATGGCATCGAACAGCGCGACCGCCTCTTTCGCCTTGTTGGATTGCAGCGGCCCGATCAGATGCAGCGCGATGTCGGAGTAAACAGACGTTAACGCAGGCCACTTGCCTTTGGCCTCCTGCACCCGATTTTCGCCAAATACGCGCTGTCCGGCCTCGATGACCGGGGTAATTGCATCGGCGGCGAAAGTCTTCGACACCGCGATCAGCGTCACGGAGGCGCGATCGCGCCGCGCATCCTTGCAGGCGCGTGCAATTTCGGCTTCGACTGCAGCTAGGGCGTTTGGTGAATGGCCGGTTACCGGCGCAGCATTGGCTTCTGTCATGACGTCGATTTGGCTTGGTCGTAACCGAGGTAAGTCCAATTTTACCGAGTTCAAGAAAGAGTTTTTGAACCCTTCGCTTTACCTTGGCCATGGGGTGGGTAGCGAAGATGGCAAGCGTCAGTCTCAACCGCAAACGCGCGAAACTCAAGCAGCTTCTCGGGATCCGGGCGCGGCTCGCGTTGCTCGCGGTGATTCTGGTGGCCCCCTTGATGCTCGAGCGCATCCGTTCGCTCGAAGACACGCGCACGCGGCAGATCGCGCAGGCCGCGGCCGAATTCAATACCGTCGCAAGGCACAGCGCCGATGCGCAGCGCGAGGTCATCTCGTCGGTCGAGACCATCCTGAAATCGGAGGCCTTCATCCGGGCATCCGCCGGCGGCATCAGCAAGAGCTGCGACGTGCTGCGCGCGAGCCTGCCGTCGAGCCTGCCCTGGATCCGCACGCTTCTGATCGCGGGCCAGGACGGACGCATCCAGTGCGCCACAAACAATATGTATGTCGGTCTCGATCTCAGTGACCGGCCTTACTTCCAGCAAGCACAGGAAACCGGCCGCTTCGTGCTAAGCGACTTCATCCTGTCCCGGCCCGCGTCGACGCCGACAGTCATGGCGGTTTATCCGGTGTCCGCCTTCAGCGGCGTCCCGGATGCCGTCGTGCTCGCCACCGTCAACCTCGACTGGATGTCGAAGGTCATGAGCAATCTCGGCGGTCGCGCCGGCATCACGGCCGTGCTGGTCGACAGCGCCGGCACCGTGCTGGCCGCACCCGCCGACCAGCACAGCGCGGTCGGCCGCCCCCTCGACAACATGCCGCTGATGTCGGCGATCGCCGACAGGGCGCTGCGGTCGGACCAGGACGAAGGCTCGCTGTCCTTTCTTGCAGCCGACGGCTCTCGCCGTGCGGTCAGCTACATCCGCATCGCCGGCACCAACGCCCGCCTGATCGCGAGCATCGACGAGGACAAGGTGTCCGCGGCGGTCAACCGCGACATCCGCACCGCCTATCTCCAGCTCGCTTTCGTCGTTGTGTTCGTCCTGCTCGGCGCGCTGATCGCCGCCGAGAAACTAGTGATCAAGCCGATCGAGATGCTTGCCGACATGGCCAAGCGCCTCGGCGAAGGCGATCTGTCGGCGCGGGCGGCGCGCAGCCGCCTGCCCGCCGAATTCGTGCCGCTGGCCCGCGCGTTCAATGCGATGGCCGCGCAATTGAGCCAGCGCGAGCGCGAGCTGATCGCGAGCAACGACCGCCTGACGGTGATGGCCTCGATCGACATGCTGTCCGGGCTCGCCAACCGCCGCGGCTTCCAAAGCCGGCTCGATTTCGAATGGATGCGCGCGCAGCAATATGGCAGCGACCTCGCGCTTCTGATGATCGACGTCGATCACTTCAAGCTGTTCAACGACACCTATGGTCATCTCGAAGGCGATTCCTGCCTGACCAGGCTCGGCGAGTCGCTGTCCGGCATTGCCGCCGACACGATGGGCTTCGCGGCGCGCTATGGTGGCGAGGAATTCTGCCTGCTGCTGCCGAACACCGACGTGACGCGTGCCGTCGAAATCGGCGAGCACGTGCGCGCGGCCGTGCTGAAACTCTGCCTGCCGCACATCACGTCGAACCACATGATCGTCACCGTCTCGATCGGCGTTGCCGCAACGAAGCCCAACGAGAGCTTGCGTCCGGGCGATTTGATCGAAGCCGCCGACGCCGCGCTCTACGCCGCAAAACACCGCGGCCGCAACAACGTCGTCGAGCATGGCGTGCAGGCGATCGAGCACGGCGCGGCTGACATGACGCTGGCGGCGGTCTGAGCAAGCGCCCCGTCCTTCGAGACGCCCGCTTCCAGCGGTCCCCTACAAGGATGAGGCTAAGCGGCATCGAGCCCGTTGAAACGACTGCCGCTTACTCCGTCCTCATCCTGAGAGCCCGCCAAAGCGGGCGTCTCGAAGGATGGGCCGCGGGGAAATTCGCTAGCCGGCGGCTCCCGCGCGTTCGAGCTCGACCTCCGTCACCACGCGATTGCGGCCGCCGCCCTTGGCGAGATAGAGCGCGCGGTCGCAGCGCTCGATGAGATCGGTGATCGCTTCGCCGGTCCGGTACTGCGCCACGCCGATCGAAACGCTGATATTGGGCAGCGTCTCGCCGGTCGAGCGGCGGGTGATCCTAGCGTCGGCGATTGCGCGCCTGATGCGCTCGGCGATCTCGGCAGCGACGGAGATGTCGGCATCCGGCAGCACCGCGATCAGCTCCTCCCCGCCATAGCGGGCCGGCAGATCCTGCTCGCGAACCTTTTCGCGCAGCACCTTGGCCATCAGGCGCAGCACCTGGTCGCCGACGCCGTGGCCGAAATTGTCGTTGAACGACTTGAAGTGATCGATGTCGAGCAAGAGCACGCTGAGCGGCTCGCCCCATTCTGCGGTCGCCTGCGCCTTGCGCAGGAATTCGTCGAGCGCCCGCCGGTTTGCGAGACTCGTCAGCGTATCGGTCCGGGCGCGCTCCTCGGATTTGGACAGCGAGTCGCGGATCACGTCGAGCTCGCGGGTCTTTTCCGCAAAGCCGGCCTCGAGCCGCGTCGTCCGTGTGGCGGCCCGCGCCAGCTCGTTCATGAGCTGGGCGACCAGCGCCTTCGGGTCGACACCGGCCTTGCTTTGGTCGGCGACCTCGCTGATCGCCTGCATCTGCGAATGGTTGTCGGCGATGGCCGTCGTCAGAAACTCCTTCGCCGCACCCATGAGGGCATGCAGCCGCTCGGAGGTGCGGACGACGACGGCACCGACCTGAGGCGCGATGTAGGTCTCGAACAGATCCTGATTGGTTCTGCTGTCGAACGGACGGTTGTGGTCGATCAGGAGATCGATCGCATTGCGCAGATCGTCGTTGCCCCCTGCGCAATATTGGAACCAGACGGCAAAATTGGCCGGGGTCGGCGCAATCCGCTGCTCGGCCATGCTCCGCATCGCCCGTCGGGCGACGGACGCGGCATAGTCGTAATCGGTATCGTCGAAGCTGGAATCCATTGCTTGGCGCGGGTGCTGTCGGCGGCCAACCTCGCACCGACCCCTTAATCCGATCCGAATAGGGCCCTCCGTACTTTTGCGGAGCAGCATTGCGGAGTGCCGCCACCAGCGGCAACCCATTGACCCCTTAAGGACTTCTATGGCCTAGTCCGCCGTCTTTAGCCGGCCGAAACCACGAAAAACCAACGATTCCATGACCTCCGAACGCTATAACGCCCGCGACGCCGAACCGCGCTGGCAACGCCTCTGGGACGAACAGGCGATCTTCGTCTCCCGAAACGACGATGCGCGGCCGAAATACTACGTCCTCGAGATGTTCCCCTACCCCTCCGGGCGCATCCATATCGGCCATGTCCGCAACTACACGCTCGGCGACGTGCTGGCCCGCTTCATGCGCGCCAAGGGGTTCAACGTGCTGCACCCGATGGGCTGGGACGCGTTCGGCCTGCCCGCCGAGAACGCCGCCATCGAGCGCAAGGTCGCCCCGAAGGCCTGGACCTACGACAACATCGCCGCGATGAAGAAGCAGCTCCGCTCGATCGGGCTGTCGCTGGACTGGTCGCGCGAATTCGCGACCTGCGACCCCAGCTACTACAAGCATCAGCAGAAGATGTTTTTGGACATGCTCGCCGCCGGCCTCGCCGAGCGTGAGAAGCGCAAGCTCAACTGGGATCCGGTCGACATGACCGTGCTCGCCAACGAGCAGGTGATCGACGGCCGCGGCTGGCGTTCCGGCGCCGTCGTCGAACAACGGGAAATGAGCCAGTGGGTCTTCAAGATCACGAAGTACTCGCAGGAACTGCTGTCCGCGCTGGATGGACTCGACCGCTGGCCCGACAAGGTGCGGCTGATGCAGCGCAACTGGATCGGTCGCTCCGAGGGCCTGCTGATCCGCTTCGCGCTGGATCAGGCAACGACGCCCGCCGGCGAGAGCGAGCTGAAGATTTTCACGACGCGCCCCGACACGCTGTTCGGTGCAAAGTTCATGGCGATCTCGTCGGATCATCCGCTGGCGCAGGCTGCAGCCGCGAAGAACCCTGAGCTTGCGAAGTTCATTGCCGACATCAAGAAGATCGGCACCGCGCAGGAGATCATCGACACCGCCGAGAAGCAGGGTTTCGACACCGGCATCCGCGCGGTCCACCCGTTCGATCACTCCTGGAAGCTGCCGGTCTATGTCGCCAATTTCGTGCTGATGGAATACGGCACCGGCGCGATCTTCGGCTGTCCGGCGCATGACCAGCGCGACCTCGACTTCGTCAACAAATACAATCTCGGCAACACGCCGGTGGTCTGCCCTGAAGGGCAGGATCCGAAGAGTTTCGTCATTACCGACACCGCCTATGATGGTGACGGCCGCATGATCAATTCACGCTTCCTCGATGGCATGACCATCGATGCAGCAAAGGAAGAGGTCGCAAAACGCCTGGAAAACGAGCTGCGCGGCAACGCGCCGGTCGGCGAGCGGCAGGTGAATTTCCGCCTGCGCGACTGGGGCATTTCGCGCCAGCGCTATTGGGGCTGCCCGATCCCCGTCATCCATTGCCCGAAATGCGATGTGGTGCCGGTGCCGGATGCCGATTTGCCGGTGAAGCTGCCTGACGATGCGACCTTCGACAGGCCGGGCAACGCGCTCGATCATCACCCGACCTGGAAGCACGTCAGCTGCCCGAAATGCGGCGGCAGCGCTAGCCGCGAAACCGACACCATGGACACCTTCGTGGATTCGTCCTGGTACTTTGCGCGCTTCACCGATCCCTGGAACGAAGCCGCACCGACGACGCCTGCGGTCGCCAACCGGATGCTGCCGGTCGACCAATATATCGGCGGCGTCGAGCACGCGATTCTGCATCTGCTCTACAGCCGCTTCTTCACCCGCGCGATGAAGGCGACCGGACACATTGCGCTGGACGAGCCGTTCGCCGGCATGTTCACGCAGGGCATGGTAGTGCACGAGACCTATCAGAAGGCCGACGGCACCTACGTGCAGCCGGCCGAGGTGAAGGTCGAGGTTGGCGGCAACGGGCGCCGCGCCTCGCTGCTCGCGACTGGCGAGGACATCCAGATCGGCCCGATCGAGAAGATGTCGAAGTCGAAGAAGAACACGGTCGATCCTGATGACATCATCGAGACCTACGGTGCCGACGTCGCCCGCTGGTTCATGCTGTCGGACTCTCCGCCCGACCGCGACGTGATCTGGAGCGACGAGCGCGTCCAGGGCGCCTCGCGTTTCGTGCAACGGCTATGGCGGCTGGTGAACGACTCCGTGGAACTCGGCAAGGCCGCGCCGGCGGCCCGGCCGGCCACGTTCGGGGCAGATGCGACCGCCTTGCGCAAGGCCGCCCATGGCGCTCTGGACAAGGTCACCACCGGCATCGAACGGCTGCACTTCAACGTCTGCCTCGCCCATATCCGCGAATTCGCCAATGCCCTCTCCGAGGTGCTCCAGCGGCCCGGCCAGCCAGCTCCAGATTTGGCTTGGGCGATCCGGGAGGCCGGCCAGATCCTGGTCCAGCTGTTCTCCCCGATGATGCCGCATCTGGCCGAGGAGTGCTGGCAGGCTTTGGGCCAGAGCGGGCTGGTTTCGGAGGCCAATTGGCCGCAAATCGAACGCGATTTGCTGGTTGAAGACAGCGTGACCTTGGTGGTTCAGGTCAATGGCAAGAAACGGGGTGAGGTCACAGTTGCAACAGTGGCCCAGAATCCGGAAATCGAGGCTGCCGTTTTGGCCCTCGATGCGGTAAAGCTGGCCCTGGACGGCAAGCCCGTCCGCAAGGTGATCATCGTCCCCAAGAGGATCGTGAATGTTGTCGGCTAGGATCCGCATCGCAGCCCGCTTGCTGGCGGTCGCCGCCCTGGCGGCGCTGACGGCCGGCTGCTTCCAGCCGATGTATGCCGAGCGTAACGACGGCACCCCCGGCCTGCGCGAGAAGCTGATGGGGGTCGAACTCCCGCCCATCGACAAGGCCAATGCCTCCCGCGACGCTCGCGTTGGTGTCGAGGTCCGCAATGCCCTGGCCTTCAAGCTCTACGGTACGGCAACGGGCATGCCGCCGACCCACCGCCTGGACATCCGCTTCACCTCCACCCGTTCGTCCCTGATCGTCGACGCCAATACCGGCCTGCCGACCAGCGAAAACTACGGCATCGACTGCCAGTACAATCTGATCGAGGTCGTCAGCGGCAAGTCGGTGATGACCGGCACCACGTTCTCGCGCGTGTCCTATGACATGCCCGGCTCCTATCAGCGCTTCGCCCGCAACCGGGCCTATCGCGATGCCGAGGATCGTGCCGCCAACGAGATCGCCGAAAACATCTCGACCCGGCTCGCCTCGTTCTTCACCGCGGGCACATAGTTCATTCGCACTGTTCCGGGGCGTCCGCAGGGCGAGCCCGGAATCCAGAGATTGCTGATCGAGATTCCGGGTTCGCGCTACGCGCGCCCCGGAATGACAGTTAGGGCCGATGGTCGCGCTGCGCGGAAAAGAGATCGACGCCTTCCTCGCACGTCCCGATGCGGGCCGTCCGATCATCCTGCTCTACGGCCCCGATGCCGGTCTGGTACGCGAGCGCGCCGATGCATTGATTGCCTCAGCCGTCGACGACCCCAACGATCCCTTCTCACTTGTCAAACTCGACGGCGACGAGCTCTCCGCCGAGCCGTCGCGGCTCGTCGACGAAGCCATGACCGTGCCGCTGTTCGGCGGCCGCCGCGCCATCCGCATCCGCGCCGGCTCGCGCAGCTTTGCCAGCGGCGTAGACACCCTGGCCGAGATGAGCGTGAAGGATTGCCGCATCGTGATCGAGGCCGGCGAGCTGCGCCCGGAATCCCCGCTGCGCAAGGCGTGCGAACGCGCCAAGACGGCGGTTGCGATCGGCTGCTATCCCGACACCGAGCGCGACCTCGCCAAGCTGATGGACGACGAGCTCCGCATCGCGAATTTGCGCATCGCGCAGGATGCCCGCGCGGCGCTGATGTCGTTCCTCGGCGGCGACCGCCAAGCCTCGCGCAACGAGCTGCGCAAGCTCACTCTCTATGCGCATGGCAAGGGTGAGATCACGCTGGACGACGTGATGTCCGTGGTCGCCGACGCGTCCGAGTTGAAGCTCGATCCGATCGTCGACGGCGCCTTCGCCGGCCGGCCCGATATCGTCGAGACAGAATTTGCAAAAGCCATGATCGCCGGCACTTATCCCGGCGTGATCATCTCCGCGGCGCAGCGCCAGGCGGCGTGGCTGCACAAATCGGCGCTCGCGATTGCCGACGGCACGCCGGCCTCCGCCGTGCTCGACGGCGGTTTTCCGCGCCTGCATTTTTCGCGAAAGCCCGCGGTCGAGACCGCGCTGCGCAATTTCAGCCCGGCCCGGCTCGCTGGGATCATCGAGCAGCTCGCGACCGCCGCGCTCGACACCCGCAAGCAATCCACCCTCGCCGCCGCCATCGCCCAGCGCACGCTGATGGCGATCGCCGCGAATGCGAAGCGGCGGGGCTAGCCTCCGCTCTCTCCTCGTCATTGCGACGCTCAACTCTCTCCGCACGTCATTGCGAGGAGCACTTGCGACGAAGCAATCCAGACTGCCTCCGCGGATAAATTCTGGATTGCTTCGCTACGCTCGCAATGACGATGTGAAGGCAACCCGCCACCCAATGTCGTCCTGGCGAAAGCCAGGACCCATTACCCCAGGGAGAAATTTGGCAGAGACTGGTCGTTCGGGATTAGCAGTCCCCGCAATCGACGGATCACGCGGTATGGGTCCTGGCTTTCGCCAGGACGACACCGAGAATTACAGCCCGCCCTTGGCGAGCCGCTTCATGACCTCGTCGAGCTGATCGAGGTTGCGGTAGTTGATCTGCACCGAGCCGCCGGGGTCGCGGTGATTGACGGTGACCTTGAGGCCAAGCGCATCGCTGACGCGCTTCTCGAGATCGATCGTATCCGGGTCCTTGTCCTTCCCCCCGCTAGAGCGCGCCTTCTGCGGCTTGCGCTCCGGCACGCCCTCTTCATGCGCCAGCGCCTCGGCCTGGCGGACGTTAAGGCCCTCGGCGACGATGCGCCTGGCGGCTGCGAGCGGATCGGGCACGCCGATCAGCGCGCGGGCGTGACCGGCGGTCAGGTCGCCGCTCGTGATCAGGGCCTGTACCTCCGCCGGCAGTTTGGTCAGCCGCATCATGTTGGCGATGTGGCTGCGGCTCTTGCCGACGACCTTTGCGATGTCGTCCTGGCTGCGTTTAAACTCGTTGGCGAGCGCGTGATAGCCCAGCGCCTCTTCCATCGGGTTGAGATCTTCGCGCTGCACGTTCTCGACGATCGCGAACTCCAGCGCATCGCTGTCGCTGATGTCGACCGGCACGATCGGCACTTCATGCAGCCCAGCCATCTGCGAGGCGCGCCAGCGCCGTTCGCCGGCGATGATCTCGTAGCGGTCCTGCGCGCCCTTCACCGGACGCACGACGATCGGCTGAATGACGCCGTGCTGCTTGATGGACTCGGAGAGCTCCTTGAGCTCAGTGTCCGAAAACGTGCGGCGCGGGTTGCGCGGATTGGCCTTGATGAATTCGATCGGCACCTTGCGTTGCGCACGCGGACGATCGACGTGCTGAGCCTCGCCGCCGACATCACCGATCAGACTCGCAAGACCCCGGCCCAGTCGCGAACGCGCTTCATCGGCCATCGCCAGCTCCCTTGGATTCACTTGAGCGCACTCCAGAACTGAATTTCGAATTGTACATCGTAGGGTGGGTTAGCGCCGCGTAACCCACCATTGCTTCGTTCGAGGTGGCAGATGTGGTGGGTTACGCCTTCGGCTAACCCACCCTACGCACCGGTATCGGATCAATGCGTCGTACGCAGCTCGCGCTCGCGCTGGATCACTTCGGTGGCGAGCCGCAGATAGGCTTCGCTGCCGACGCATTTGAGATCGTAGACCAGCACCGGCTTGCCGTAGGACGGCGCCTCGGAGATGCGCACGTTGCGCGGGATCATGGTCTTGTAGACCTTCTCGCCCATGAACTGACGCACGTCGGCAACGACCTGGTTCGAGAGGTTGTTGCGCGAGTCGAACATGGTCAGCACGATGCCGTGGATCGACAGGTTCGGATTGAGCGTCGAGCGCACCTGCTCCACCGTCTGAAGCAATTGCGACAGACCTTCGAGCGCGAAGAACTCGCATTGCAGCGGCACCAGGATCGCATCGGACGCCGCCATCGCGTTCACCGTGAGCAGGTTGAGCGAGGGCGGGCAGTCGATCAGCACATAGGTGTAGTCGGCGTCAGGCGAGACGTTGTTGTTGAGCGCGCCGATGGCATCGCGCAGCTTGAAGGCGCGGCCGGGCGTGGTGCCGAGCTCGAGCTCGAGGCCGGAGAGGTCCATGGTGGAGGGCGCGATGTGCAGCCGCGGCACTGCCGTCGAAACCACCGCTTCACGCAGCGGAGCTTCACCAATCAGGACGTCATAGGTCGAGCAGGAGCGGTTGCGGCGATCGATGCCGAGGCCGGTCGAGGCGTTGCCCTGCGGGTCGAGATCGACAATCAGGACGCGCTCGCCGATTGCCGCGAGCGCCGTGCCGAGATTAATCGCTGTGGTTGTTTTTCCCACACCGCCCTTCTGATTCGCCAGCGCCAGGATGCGCGGATGGCCATGCGGGACCTCCGCGGACTGTTCTTGGGCGGGCTGTTCTCCCTGCGGTTCGTCAATCACGGTCATCCCAAATCCCCACTCAACCCCTGAAGGCCTCACCCGCGCCGGTCGACGGACGTCAGTTCCACGATCCAGCCGTCACCCGTGCGGCTGCGATGGAGCTGAGGCTCAATATTCCAATATTTAGCGGCTTCGGTCAATTCAGCCTCTACATCTTGACCCTTTGGAAATAACGCTTTTGCGCCTTGGCGCATCAGCGGCTCCGCAAAGCCGATGAGTTGATGTAGCGGAGCCAATGCACGCGCGGTGACGCAATCGACGGGGCCGGTGATTCTATCCACATTATCCCCGATCTCAGCGAGATGTACGACCCCTGGCGATGCGGTGACGCGAATTGCCTCGCGCAGGAAGGCGGCCTTCTTGCCGATTCGCTCGACGAGATGGACGCGGGCATCGGGTGTCCCGGCCATGACGCAGGCCAGAACGATGCCAGGGAAGCCGCCGCCGCTGCCAAGGTCGGCCCATCGTTTTGCCGATGGCGCGAGGTCCGCGAGCTGAAGCGAGTCGGCGATGTGCCGGGTCCAGAGGTTTGGCAGGGTCGAGGGCGCGACCAAGTTGGTCTTGGCCTGCCACTCGCGGAGCAGCGCGAGGTAGCGATCAAGCCGGTCCTCGGTTTCACGTGAAACGGCCGCGAGCTTCAGAGCTGAGATCTTGTCAGCGGCGATCGCGGCGTCCAGCGAGTGATCATTGACACTTGCCTTGTCGATCTTCGGTCGGGCCTGTGCCGCGACCGATCGATGACCCGCGCCCTCACCCGCGCCGGGTCGTCGCGATAGCGGTCTGTCCCCGCCCGGTCCGCGCTGTTTCACGTGAAACGCCTATGCGATTGCCTTGGAGGTCTTCCGTGCCTCGCGCCTCAGGTAGGCCGCGAGAATGCCGAGCGCTGCCGGCGTCATACCGTCGATTCGGCCGGCCTGGCCAACCGTGAACGGGCGGGCCTTCTCCAGCTTGGCTCGCACCTCGTTGGAAAGACCCGGGACGAGGCTGTAGTCGACCCCGGAGAGCACCATTCCCTCATCGCGCCGGAAGGCCTCGACGTCGGCGCTCTGGCGCTCGAGATAGACATCGTACTTGGCGTCGATCTCGAGATGGGTCGCGATCACGGGGTCGATGGCAGACAGCTCCGGCCAGATTGTGCGGACCTGGCTCCAGCCGATATCCGGATACGCCATCAGCTCGAAGGCAGACCGGCGCTGGCCATCGCGGTTCAGGGCCAGTCCGTGCTTGATCGCCTCGTTTGGTGTGATCGTCAGCGACCTTGAGAGTGTCCGGGCACCATTCAAGGCGTCCATCTTGTCGCGATGGTGCAGCGTCCGGGAGCGGCCGACGCACCCCAGGGCGATGCCCTTCTCGGTCAGACGCTGGTCCGCATTGTCGGCCCGGAGCGTCAGACGGTACTCAGCCCGGGAGGTGAACATCCGATAGGGCTCGCTGATGCCGCGGGTGACGAGATCGTCGATCATCACGCCGAGATAACCGTCGGCACGGTCGAACACCGTCAGGGCGGCCCCGCTCGCGGAGAGCGCTGCGTTCAACCCGGCCACGATACCCTGCCCGGCGGCTTCCTCATATCCGGTGGTGCCGTTGATCTGCCCGGCGAGGAACAGGCCGCGCAAACGCTTGGTCTGGAGGGTCGGATCGAGCTCGCGGGGATCGATGTGATCGTATTCGATGGCGTAGCCTGGACGGACCATTTTCACCCGCTCAAGGCCCGGAATGCTGGCGAGGATCGCGCGCTGGACCTCCTCCGGCAACGAAGTGGAGATGCCGTTGGGATAGACCGTGCTGTCGTCGAGACCCTCCGGCTCCAGGAAGATCTGATGGCCGTCGCGGTCGCCGAAGCGGACGATCTTGTCCTCGATCGACGGGCAATAGCGCGGGCCAGAGCTCTTGATCTGGCCGGAATACATCGGAGAGCGATGGACATTGGCGCGGATCACCTCGTGGGTCGCGGAGGTGGTCCGGGTGATCCCGCACTGGATCTGCCGCGTCGTGATCCGCTCGGTCATCACCGAGAACGGCTCTGGAGGCTCATCTCCCGGCTGCATCTCGACTGCGGACCAGTCGATCGTGGTGCCGTCCAGACGTGGCGGAGTGCCGGTCTTGAGCCGTCCGAGAGTGAATCCGGCACGCTCAAAGGACCTGGAAAGCCCCATCGCGGGCGCCTCGCCGACCCGGCCGGCGGGCCAGTTCTTCTCTCCGAGATGGATCAGCCCGCGCAGGAAGGTGCCAGTGGTGACGACAACGGCCCCTGCCCGAAGCTCCCGACCATCTGCCAGACGAAGTCCGGTGACGCGCCCCTCGACCACGACCAGCTCGTCGGCCTCGCCTTCGATGACCGAAAGACCCTCGGTCTCCTGGATCGCGGCCTGCATCGCCGCCGCATAGAGCTTCCGATCGGCCTGAGCCCGGGGACCGCGGACGGCGGGGCCCTTACGGCGGTTGAGGACGCGAAACTGGATGCCGCCGGCATCGCCGACCCGGCCCATGAGACCGTCGAGCGCGTCCACTTCACGAACCAGATGGCCCTTGCCCAGCCCTCCGATCGCGGGATTGCAGGACATAGCCCCGACGGTGGAGAAACGGTGCGTCACCAGAGCGGTCGCCGCGCCCATCCGGGCAGCGGCAGCCGCGGCCTCACAGCCGGCGTGACCGCCGCCAATCACGACGACGTCGAAGTTCTCTCGCTCTGCTCGCATGGGCGGACTTCTAGCTCAGTGGCGGAAAAGCCGGAAGTGGAAACTGGGTGAGGCAGTTGTTTCACGTGAAACGGAGCTGGATCCAGTCAACCGAATTCGCGAAAACAACCCCATGCACAGTAGGACGGCTTTGAAAGGGCTGCTGTTTCACGTGAAACAAGATGGGCTCAGCGATACGGAAAGGAACGGTGGCGGGACACAGGTTCCCTCCGCACAGGAAGTATCGACGGAGGAGAGATTGCGCCCACACCCGTCATTGCGAGCGAAGCGAAGCAATCCAGACTTCCCTTGCGGAGGCAGTCTGGATTGCTTCGTCGCAAGAGCTCCTCGCAATGACGGGCTTGAGGCGCCGATCACGACTCAGGCAGCTCGCAGGACGAGAGTCCCAATCTGCTAGGATGATTGCCGACCACCATTTCAGTCGGAACTCGGAGACAGTGTGTCACGTGAAACAGCAAGGAATGGAATAAATGATAGTTCTACAATGAAGAACTAGCGCTACTTTCCGACACAGAATTTCTGGAAAATGGCTCCCAGGACGTCTTCGACGTCCACCCGGCCCAGGAGCCGACCCAAGGCAAACGCGGCGGCACGCAGCTCTTCGGCGGCCAGTTCTTCGCCCTCCTCTACAAGCTCCAGACTCCGGCGCAAGCTGTCCGACGCCTGGCGCAGCAGATCGCGCTGCCGTGCCCGCGTCACCAAAGCACCCTCACCGGTCCCGAAGAACTCGGCTGCGGATTTCACCAGCGCCTCAACCAGCTCGCGAATGCCGTCGCCGCGGCTTGCCGAGATCCCGAACTCGCCCTGCCGCGCGGCGCCGCCGACCCCACTGAGGTCGATCTTGTTGCGGAGGATCCAGACCGAGCCGCCGCCGCCGGATGCCGCGAGCGCTCGCATTGAAGTCAGATCGACGGCCTGCTCGCCCTCCACCAGCCACAACACGAGATCGGCGTCCACGGCCCGCGCCCGCGCGCGGCGCACCCCCTCCTGCTCGACCGGATCGTCGGTCTCGCGGATGCCGGCGGTGTCGATCACCGTGACCGGGTAGCCATCGAGATCGAGCTGCACTTCGATCACATCGCGCGTGGTGCCGGCGTGCGGCGAGACGATCGCGACCTCGCGGCGCGCCAGTTGATTCATCAGCGTCGACTTGCCGACATTTGGCTCGCCGGCGATCGCAACCACGAGGCCGTCGCGCAGGCGTTCAGCTTGTCCCTGTGCCGCAAGCACTTTTGCGATTTCATCGTGGAGCGCCTTGATCGCCTTCATCGCCGGCGCCATGAGCTCCGCCGGCACGTCGCCCTCATCGGAAAAATCGATGCCGGCCTCGATCAGCGCGGACGCCTCGATGATCCGCTCGCGCCAGTCGCGCGCGCGGTCGCCGAGCAGACCCTGCAGCTGGCGCAGCGCCTGGCGGCGCTGGCGATCGGTATCGGCGTGGATGAGATCGTCGAGGCCCTCTGCTTCGGTGAGATCGAGCTTGCCGTTTTCGAACGCGCGCCGCGTGAACTCGCCGGGCTCAGCCGCGCGCGTATTAGGAATATCAGAAATCGCTGCGAGGAGCGCCGCCAGCACCGCGCGACCGCCATGGACATGAAATTCGGCGATGTCCTCGCCGGTCGCGCTGCCCGGGCCCGGAAACCAGAGCACGACCGCGTCGTCGATCGGCTGGCCCGCCCCATCACGAAGCAGCCGCCGGCTGGCTTGGCGCGGCGCGGCCAACTTGCCCGCCAGCGTCGCCAGCACCAGACCGGCTTGCGGACCCGAGACGCGCACCACGGCGATCGCGCTCGGAGTACGGCCAGACGACAGCGCAAAGATGGTTTGGTCTCGCGGATGCATGGCCTATTTGTCCGGGTGGTGGGGAAAAGGCAAACGACCCCTTTTGGGCCGCGCCAGCGCATCGCGCTTGCTGCGCTCTATCCCGCAGCAACAGCATTATTGCGGTGCAACAAATGTTGCAGCATCCTGTTGCAAACCGGTCCTGGCTGAGGCCCATTCAGCAAAAAAAACAAGTATACTTCAAATATATCAATAACTTCCGAGAAAATTTGTATGAGCATCGAAGCCGCCCGCCATGCTGCACTCTAGCGGCAGTAAAGCCGCACAAACAAAAAGGGCGCCCGAAGGCGCCCTCTAAGTCTTTGCTGCACCGCAATCAGGTGTTCATGGAGTCGAAAAACTCCGAATTGCTCTTGGTCGAGCGCAGCTTGTCGAGCAGGAAGTCGATCGCGTCCATGGTGCCCATCGGGTTGAGGATGCGGCGGAGCACGTACATCTTCTTGAGCACCTGCGGATCGGTGATGAGCTCCTCCTTGCGGGTGCCGGAGCGCGAGATGTCGATCGCCGGGAAGGTGCGCTTGTCCGAGACCTTGCGGTCCAGGATCAGTTCGGAGTTACCGGTGCCCTTGAACTCTTCGAAGATAACTTCGTCCATGCGGCTGCCGGTATCGACCAGCGCGGTCGCGATAATGGTCAGTGAGCCGCCCTCCTCGATGTTGCGGGCGGCACCAAAGAAGCGCTTCGGGCGCTGCAGCGCGTTGGCATCGACACCGCCGGTCAGCACCTTGCCGGATGACGGCACCACGGTGTTGTAGGCGCGGCCAAGGCGGGTGATCGAATCGAGCAGGATCACGACGTCGCGGCCATGCTCGACCAGGCGCTTGGCCTTCTCGATCACCATCTCGGCGACCTGAACGTGGCGCACCGCCGGCTCGTCGAAGGTCGAGGACACGACCTCGCCCTTCACCGAGCGCTGCATGTCCGTGACTTCCTCCGGACGCTCGTCGATCAGCAGCACGATCAAATAGCATTCGGGATGATTATGCGTGATCGAATGCGCGATGTTCTGCATCAGCACGGTTTTACCGGTGCGCGGCGGCGCGACGATCAAGGCGCGCTGGCCCTTGCCGATCGGCGCGACGATGTCGATCACGCGTGCAGAGAGGTCTTTCCGCGTCGGATCGTCGATCTCCATGCGGAAGCGCTGATTCGGAAACAGCGGCGTGAGGTTGTCGAAATTGACCTTGTGCTTGGCCTTTTCCGGGTCCTCGAAATTGAGCGTGTTGACCTTCAGCAGCGCGAAATAGCGCTCGCCCTCCTTCGGGCTGCGGATGTGGCCTTCGATGGTGTCGCCGGTGCGGAGGCCGAAACGGCGGATCTGCGAGGGCGAAACGTAGATGTCGTCCGGGCCCGGCAGATAATTCGCATCGGGCGAGCGGAGGAAGCCGAAACCGTCGGAGAGCACCTCGACGACGCCTTCGCCAACGATATCGGTCTCAGCGAGCGAGAGCTGCTTGAGGATGGCGAACAGCAGCTCCTGCTTGCGCATGGTGCTGGCATTCTCGACCCCGTTCTCTTCCGCGAACGAGACCAGCTCGGCCGGGGTTTTCGACTTGAGGTCCTGGAGTTTAATTTCCCGCATTGGGGTGGTCCTGTGGGGTAACCTTGGAAGGGGTGCGAGGAGGCTCTGAAATGCGGACGTGAGAAGGTAAGGTCCGCAGGTCTGGCAAGGAGAGTGCCGGTGAGGCTTCAAACCTGATGCGGTGTCCGGCCTCTGGAAAGCTCAGACAAAACCACATCCGCCTGCGTTGGGTGGGATATCGATAATATAGAAAATCGCTTCCTGCTCCGCAAGCCGAAGCGCTGAGCTAATCGTCGCGCGCCTTGCCTAGAACGGCTTCACGATCACCATGATGACGATGAAAATCATCAGGACGGTCGGCACCTCGTTGATAATCCGAAAGAATTTCTGGCTCCGCGGACGCCGGTCGGCGGCGAAATCCTTCATCCAGCGGGAAAAAAAGCCGTGGACCGCGGACAGCGCCAGGACCAGTGCCAGTTTTACGTGCAGCCAGCCGAAGGAGAACCAATGGCCGGCCCAGGCGAGATAGAGCCCGGCGAGCCATGTGACGATCATGGCCGGGTTGATGATGGCCTTGAGCAGCCGGCGTTCCATGATCTTGAACGTTTCGGACTGCTTCGAGCCGATTTCGGCCTCGCAATGATAGACGAACAGCCGCGGCAGATAGAGCATGCCCGCCATCCAGGAGATGACGGCGATCACGTGCAGCGCCTTGATCCAGAGATAGACGTCCTCGAACATTTCCTGCGACCGATCCATGCCCAACGAAAGGAACTGGGGATAGTAAGAACTCGTTAAGGTCTACCCTGCACACATATCCGTCCGTAGCGCCTTCCTCAAATCTAGAATCTTAGATTCTTAAGGTTTGAGTCTTTGTGACCGTGGATTGGACTCACGCAATTCCATCCGCGAGTTCACACGCGCTTGTTCACATCCATCCACATATCCCTGACAGCTCTAGCCACCCCGGATAAGCCGGTCCGCTTCAAAGGCTTGCGCCTTTCTGTCGGCAGCTTATCAAGGGGGTTGTCCGCGCAATCCCGTTCCCGTGTCCGCAGGGCGCCAGACTTGTTCTGACGGGCAGCGGTGTGAAGAAAATTGGCACTTGTCCCGCCCCTGGTGTCGCACAACCCTTTCCGAGGCGTTAAGCTCCACAGAAATCCACAAACTGCCCCGCCCTCATCCAAAGAGTTTTTGTGCCGACCTCGAACAATTATTTCCACCTGCACCTCGTCTCCGACTCCACCGGTGAGACACTCATCACCGTGGCGCGTGCGGTCGCGGCCCAATACGCCAACGTGACGCCGGTCGAGCACGTCTATCCGCTGGTGCGGAGCCAGAAGCAGCTCGATCGCGTGCTCGACGAGATCGAGGAGGCGCCGGGGATCGTGCTGTTCACGCTGCTGGAGAAGGATCTGGTCGCCAGGCTCGAGGATAAGTGCAAAGAGATCAACGTTCCCAGCCTGTCGATCATCGGGCCGGTGATGCAGCTGTTCGAAGCCTATCTCGGCGCTGCGACCACGGGACGCGTCGGTGCCCAGCACGTCCTCAACGCGGAATATTTCAAACGCATCGATGCGCTGAACTACACGATGATTCACGATGACGGCCAGCATGTCGAAGGCCTCGACGATGCCGATGTGGTGCTGGTGGGTGTGTCCCGCACCTCGAAGACGCCGACGTCGATCTATCTCGCCAATCGCGGCATCCGCACCGCCAACGTGCCGCTGGTGCCGGGCATTCCGGTGCCCTCGCAGCTGGAGACGCTGACGCGGCCGCTCGTGGTAAGCCTGCATGCGACGCCAGAACGCCTGATCCAGATCCGCCAGAATCGCCTGCTTTCCATGGGCGCCGAGTCCGGCAGCGACACCTATACCGATAGGCAGTCGGTCACCGAGGAGGTTGCGTTCGCACGCAAGCTGAGCGCCAAGCATGATTGGCCGCTGCTCGACGTCACGCGGCGTTCGATCGAGGAAACCGCCGCGGCGATCATGAAGCTCTACAGCGATCGTCAGCGTAACCGGCCTTCGGAATAGTTTTCGCAATGGCTTTGTGGCGCGGCAAATCACCGTTGATCCTGGCCTCGCAGAGCAGCGCGCGAAAGATGCTGCTGGCCAATGCCGGGCTCGAATTCAAAACGATTACGGCTGATATCGACGAGCGCGGCATCCAGGCTGCGTCCAGGCTTTCGAACCCGCGCGAGATCGGCCTGCTGCTGGCGCGCGAAAAAGCCAAGGCAGTTTCGGCCAATCATCCGGAGAGCTATGTGATTGGTGCCGATCAGACGCTGGCCCTGGGCGACCGACTCTTCAACAAGCCAGCCGGCCGTGCGCAGGCGCTGGCGCAGCTGCGGGATCTTGCCGGCAACAGCCATGAGCTGAATTCGGCGATGGCCGTGGCGCATAACGGACAGATCGTTTTCGAAGATGTCTCGGTGGCGCGCATGACGATGCGCCAAATGACCGAGGCTGAGCTTTCAGCCTATCTCGATGCGGCCGGCGATGCGGTCACGACCAGCGTCGGCGCCTATCAGCTCGAGGGTCTCGGCATTCATCTGTTCGAGCGCATCGAGGGCGATCATTTCACGATTCTCGGCCTGCCCCTGCTGCCGCTGCTTGCGTTCCTGCGCCGCGAGCGGCTAGTTGCGGTGTGAACGACAGATATGGCTGGGCGCTGATGCGGATCCTCGGACTGACCGGCTCGATCGGGATGGGCAAATCCACCACCGCGAAATTGTTCGCGGACGCTGGTGTTCCCGTCTACGACGCCGATGCCTCCGTTCATCAATTATATGAGGGCGAAGCGGCGCCGGCGATCGAGGCTGCGTTTCCCGGCACCACCGCGAACGGCAAGGTCGACCGAACAAAACTGTCTGCGCGCGTCGTGCATGATCCCGCTGCGATCAAGCAGCTCGAGCAGATCGTCCATCCGATGCTCGGCGCTTCCCGAAAGAAATTCTTTGCCGATGCGGAAGCGGCCAATGCCCCCGTCGTGGTGCTGGACATTCCGCTCCTGTTCGAGACCGGCGGCGAGACACGGGTCGATGCCGTGGTCGTGGTCTCGACCTCGCCGGAACTGCAGCGCGAGCGGGTGCTGGCGCGTGGCACGATGGACGAGGCAAAGCTCGACGCCATCATCGCCAAGCAGACGCCCGACGCCGAGAAGCGCAAGCGCGCCGATTTCGTAGTGGATACGTCACACGGACTTGAGCCGGTGCGTGCGCAAATCAAGCACATCCTGGCCGAGGTCGTTAAGATGCCGCAGCGGCGAGCCTGATTCGCCGCGTCACACGGCTTCTTACGATCATGCGCGAAATCGTCCTCGATACTGAAACCACCGGCCTCGATCCGCTCCGCGGCGATCGCCTGGTCGAAATCGGCTGTGTCGAGATCTTCAACCGCATGCCGACGGGACAGACCTTTCACCGCTACATGAACCCTGAGCGGGATATGCCGGCGGAAGCGTTTGCCGTGCATGGGTTGTCGAGCGAATTTCTGGCGACCAAGCCGCTGTTCCACGAGGTCGTCGACGAGTTTCTGGAATTCATCGGCGATGCGCCGCTGGTGATCCACAACGCCTCGTTCGACGTCGGCTTCATCAATGCCGAGCTCGACCGGATCAAGCGTGCCGCGATCCCGCGCGAGCGGCTGGTCGATACGCTGCTGCTGGCCCGGCGCAAGCATCCCGGCGTGTCGAACCGGCTCGACGATCTCTGCTCGCGCTATGCGATCGACAATTCACACCGCACCAAGCACGGCGCGTTGCTCGACGCCGAGCTTCTGGCCGAGGTCTATGTCGATCTGGTCGGAGCGCGGCAGTCGCAACTGCTGCTGGCGTCGGAAACCGAGGAGATTCGCGTCAGTGCGACCGGCGAAGCGCCGCGGCGGCAGCGCCTGCTGCCGCTTGCGTCGCGGGTTTCCGATGCCGAGCGCGAAGCCCATCGGGCCTTCATCGCGACGCTCGGCGACAAGGCAATCTGGAACGAGTACCTGCCCGCTCCAGCTGCCGTGGCGGCCGGTTAGGCCTGACCGGCTTGGCCCTGAGCGGCCATTTGCCGCTCCATGTTCTGACGATAGAGACCGACGAAGTCGACCGGGTCCAGCATCAACGGCGGGAACCCGCCGTCCCGCACGGCCGTCGCAATGATCTCGCGGGCGAACGGGAACAGCAGTCGCGGGCACTCGATCATGACCAGCGGATGCAAATTCTCCTGCGGCACATTGGCGATCCGGAACACGCCGGCATAGGCGAGCTCGAACGAGAACATCACCTTGCCCGCGGCCTCGGCCTTGCCCTCGACCGACAACGTCACCTCGAACTCCTGTTCGCTGAGATTATTGGCGCTGACGTTGATCTGGATGTTGATCTGGGGCGGCTGGCTCTGCTGCTGGAGCGAGCTCGGCGCGTTCGGATTTTCGAACGAGAGGTCCTTGGTATATTGTGCCAGCACGTTGAGCTGGGGAGCCTGGGCCGCCTCGGGAGGGGTGCCGTTACCGTTGGTCATGATAGTCTCTCCTTACCCGATTAGGGCTGAATTTCGCGGCGGTTGGCTAACATAGGGCCGCCTCATTCCACAAGGACGAACGGTCCGGAGGGGCATTTCGGGCCGCGAGTGCAACTGTGACGCTCAACCCCGTCTTTTGGCGAAATCGCGCCTTAAACGATTGAAGATGCGCGATTTCCGGCCAGGATCGGGTTTCCCCTTGAGCATAAAACGCGCTACACTCCGCACTGTGCCAAAAGGCGCCATTGGCCGGGCGAGATTTCGTGCCTACATCCCACGGACCAGACGCGCGGACCTAAAATGGTGATGTAGACTTGCCGTTCCCGTATGGAACGGTCTACTGGCCGGATTGATTTTCCCGGCGACGACCCCAACGCGAAGACTCAAAGCAAAGACCAGAAAGCGAATACGACGTGGACATCTACACTATCATCTTCCTGGCGCTGGCGGTCTTTATCTTTCTGAGGCTGCGCAGCGTGCTGGGGCAGCGCACCGGCAACGAGCGGCCGCCGTTCGACCGCAACGCGCTCCAGGGCGCTCAGGACAAGAATGTCGTGACCATGCCGGGCAAGGTGATCGACCAGGCCCCGCTGGCGCCGGCGGCTGAGCCGACCCCGCCTGCCGATCGCTGGAAGGGCCTGACCGAGCCGGGCACCCCGCTCGCGCAGGGTCTCGACGCCATCGTCGACAAGGATTCCACCTTCGACCCGCGCCATTTCATCTCGGGTGCCCGCGGCGCCTATGAGATGATCGTGCTGGCCTTTGCCAATGGTGACCGCCGTGCGCTGCGCGACCTGTTGTCGTCGGAGGTCTATGAGAGCTTCGACGCCGCGATCAAGGAGCGCGAGAAGAACGAGCAGAAGACCGAGACGCGTTTTGTCTCGATCGACAAGGCTGAGCTCGTCGGTGCCGAGCTGCGCGACCGCACTGCCCAGCTCACCATACGCTTCGTCTCGCAGATGATCTCGGCCACCCGAGACAAGGCCGGCAATATCGTCGACGGCAGCGCCGACACGGTCGCCGACATCACCGACATCTGGACTTTCGCCCGCGATATCTCCTCTCGCGATCCGAACTGGAAGTTGGTTGGCACCGGAAGCGCGAATTAAGGTTTTCCTGAAGACCAGCGCGACGGCGCTCTGCGCAGGTGTCGTCGCGCTGTCGTCGTTTTCGCTCGGCGCCGAGGCGGCGCGGCGCCATTATCGCAGCCACCACCATCATCTGCCGGCATTACCCGCCAGCCCGCCGCGGGCCTTGCCTTATCCGCAGCTTCCCCTGCCGTTCGAGATTCCCGGCGCGCAATATTCGCCGCTGGCCTGGGCGGATGTGAAGGGCTGGAGCGACGACGCTCATCTCGCCGCCTACAAGACCTTTCGCGCGAGCTGCCGGTCGATCAACGCGCAGACCGGCGGGTCCGAGACGAAAGCCGAATCAAAAGCACTGGGCGCGTCGCTCAGCGAGCCCTGCCGGGTCGCCAAATCGCTCGAGCTCGCCGACGACGCCAGGGCCAAAACCTTCTTCGAGGAGAATTTTGCGCCGCTGCGCATCTCCCGCCTCGGCGAGCCCGATGGTTTCGTCACCGGCTATTACGAACCGGTGCTGGAGGGATCGCGCACGCAGACCGACGTCTACAATGTTCCGGTCTATCGCCGCCCCTCCAACCTGTTCGTGCGCGGTTACAAGCAGGACTCGGTCAGCCTGCCCAACAAGGGCCCGGTCTATCGCAAGATCGGCCGCCGCAAGCTGGTGCCTTACTACGATCGCGGCGAGATCGAGGATGGCAAGATCGCCGGCCGGGGGCTCGAGATCGCCTGGCTGAAGGATCCGACCGATCTGCTGTTCGCACAGATCCAGGGCTCGGCCCGGATCAAGTTCGACGACGGCAGCACGCTCCGGCTCAACTATGACGCCTATAACGGCTATCCCTACACCGCCGTCGGTCGCATCCTGATCGAGCGCGGCATCATTCCGAAGGAAGAGATGTCGATGCAGAAGATCAGGGAGTGGATGGCGCAGAACCCTGACGGCGCCAAGGAGCTGCGCCGCGCGAACCGCGCCTACATCTTCTTCCGCGAGGTCAATCTGTCCGACAAGGACGAGGCGGTGGGTGCGCAGGGCATTCCGCTGACGGCCGGCCGCTCGATCGCGGTGGACAAGTCGCTGCACGTCTACGGCACCCCGTTCTTCATCGAAGGCGAGCTGCCGATCGAGTCCGAACGCGCCAAGACGCCGTTCCACCGGCTGATGATCGCGCAGGACACCGGCTCGGCCATCATCGGACCTGCGCGTGCCGATCTCTATTTCGGCGCGGGCGCGGATGCCGGCCGCGTCTCCGGGCGGCTGCGCCATCCCATGCACTTCGTGATGCTGGTTCCGAAGAGCCTCGATCCCAGCGTGCGTGGCGCGAGGCTGCCGGTGCCGGATCCGCGGCCCTCGGAAATGATCGCAAAGCTGTTTCCGCAATCCGATCCCGCCAAGGATTCTAACAAGGATCCGAACGCGGCGGCTGCGGCGAAGCCGGTCGAATCAAGCAAGGCTGGTGCGGCCTCGCCTGCCGTGCCACAAGCCAAGGATGCCGCCGTTGCGGTGGCGAGCCCGGTGCCGCTGCCGGAGCCACGTCCCAACATCAAGCCCGATCGCGAACCGCGCAAGCGTGTCAATCGTCCATCCAACCAGCAATGAAGCGATCGTCTCGTCCGCCCGTGCTGGAGTCTCGCCCCTCGCCGCGCCGCCACGCGCTGAGCGAGGAGGAGCGTGCGCTGTGGGACACGGTTGCAAAACAGGTCAAGCCGCTGCGGAAGCATCGCGTGGCCAAGGCCGTGACCAAGGCGCCTTCCGCGCCGCGCAGCGAGCCTTCGCCCGCTGTCTCGGCGGTGAGGCCTGCACCAACGCCCCGGCCCATTGCCGCTGCGCCGGTGCCGCGTGTTGCCAAACCGTCCGTGCCGCCCTTGGCGCCGCTCGGCAAGCGCGAACGCGCAAAACTGTCGCGTGGGCGCAGCGAGATCGAGGCGCGGCTCGACCTGCACGGCATGACCCAGATGCGCGCCCATCGCGCGCTGACTGGCTTCCTGCATCGTGCCCATCATGACGGCCTGACCTTCGTGCTTGTCATCACCGGCAAGGGACGCAGCGGCGGCGAAAGCGGCGTGCTGCGCCGCCAGGTGCCGGAATGGCTCAGCCTGCCGGAATTCCGCGCCTTCGTCGTCGGCTTCGAGCAAGCCCATATCGGCCATGGCGGCGAGGGCGCGCTGTATGTGCGGATTCGTCGGGCGAGATTCTGATGGTGGTTCACCTCTCCCGCTTGCGGGAGAGGTCGTCGCGCGGAGCGCGGCGGGTGAGGGCTCTCTCCTCTTGGGGGGTCTCGATCGCGGACAAAGCCCTCTCCCCAACCCTCTCCCGCAAGCGGGAGAGGGAGCGCACCGTCTCCGTGGTTGGACTGGGTCGTTTTAGAACGGCCGGATGATTCCAACGCGCGGGATCAGCGTGAGGATCAGCCCGAAGGTGTTCGTCTTCCGGTCCTCCGCCGGGATTTGCGGCGACTCCTGCTTTGCCGGCAGCATCTTCACCGCATGCAGGATCAGGAACATGCAGACCGCCCAGTTCGAGATCCAGCGCGAATAGTCGAACACCATCGCGAACATCACGAGATAGGCGAAGCTGATGCCAATCAGGGCCGCGATCACGAGACGGCGGTGCGCCTCGCTTGCGAGCGCGCCGATCAGGCCCGCAAAATAGCGCCACAACGGCATGTGCAGCCAGATCAACAATACGAAGACCGGCACGCCGAGGATGTTGTGCGGCATCCGGCCCCAGGTGTCGGCAACTTCCTTCGCCAGCGGTTGATACCAGATGTAACTGAATTGCAGCAGGTCGGTGCGCGCAGGATCGGCCATCCGGCTCTTGAGGTACGCGACGAAGTCCGCCTCGGGGATCGGCATTGTCCCCAAAAACTGCGCCGCGAAGAACAACGCGGAGACGACGGCGAAAGCGACGAGGCCGAACGCAACGTTGGTGCGATTGCAGCCGCAAACAAGGTAATGCCTGATCACGACGATGGTGATGATCGTCGGTACATACATCAAGAGATGGATGTGATGGATCAGCACGAGGATGATCGAGAACAGCGCAGCCGTTGCCACGAACAGCAGCGAGCCTGCCGGCATCAGCAGCAGGATGATCGCCAGCGCGCAGCCATAGATGTCGAAATGGCCGAGCGTGTGCATGAAGTTCTTCAGGAAGAACGGCGAGCCCGCGGTGAAGACGAACAGCGGCAGCGTCGTTGCGGTGAAGCCGAACGTCTTCCGGAACAGTTTTGCGTAGAGCCCCAGCGTCGCGAGCCAGGTCACGCCGCCGAGCGCGAACACCAGCCATACCGGCACCTTGTCCGTGAACAGCGCGACGATTGCCCCAATCAGCGCGCGCTTGATGAAACCGAAATGGTAGTCGACGATGAGGTGGATATAGGGGACGTAAGGCGGCAGCTGGATCTTATGGATGAACACCCCGACCAGGACGGCGGCGTTGATCGCGAGCAGAAGGCGCCAGGGGTTTTTCTGGACGTTAGCGAGCATGTGGCACTCGGCGCGCGCCAACCACTGCTGTCGTCCCGGCGAACGCCGGGACCCATAACCACCATTGTCTGTTTTGCGCCAAGGCCGGGGCCGCTATCATTTCCAACAAAAACCGCCTGTGGCTATGGGTCCCGGCCCCGTGCGCAATTGCGTACCAGGCCGGAACGACGGCGGAATAGATAGCGGACTGGCCGAAAATTACAAAATGAACCGGCTCAAATCGGCGTTCTTGGCGAGATCGCCGACATGCTTCTGCACGTAGTCGGCATCGACCCGGACGGTCTCGCCATTGCGGTCGGGGGCGGTGAAGGAGATCTCGTCCAGCACCCGCTCCATCACGGTCTGGAGCCGCCGCGCGCCGATGTTCTCGACGGTGGAATTGACGGCCACCGCGACGTCGGCGAGCGCATCGATGGCGCTGTCGGTGACGTCGAGCGTCACGCCCTCGGTCTGCATCAAGGCGACATATTGCTTGATCAGCGACGCCTCGGGCTCGGTCAGGATGCGGCGCATGTCGTCGCGGGTCAGCGCCTGCAACTCGACGCGGATCGGCAGGCGGCCCTGCAATTCCGGCAACAGGTCGGATGGCTTCGCGACGTGGAAGGCGCCGGAAGCGATGAACAGGATGTGATCGGTCTTCACCGCACCGTGCTTGGTCGAGACCGAGGTGCCCTCGATCAGCGGCAGGAGATCGCGCTGCACGCCCTCGCGCGAGACGTCGCCGCCGACGCGGCCGTCACGGGCGCAGATCTTGTCGATCTCGTCCAGGAACACGATGCCGTTGTTCTCGACCGCGCTGATCGCCTCCAGCGTCAGCTGCTCGGCGTCCAGGAGCTTGTCGGATTCCTCGTTGACGAGGATCTCGTGCGAGCCTTCGACCGTCAGCCGCCGCGTCTTGCTGCGGCCGCCGAGCTTGCCGAAGATGTCGCCGATCGAGATCGCACCCATCTGCGCGCCCGGCATGCCCGGGATTTCGAACATCGGCATGCCGCCGCCGGACGACTGCGTCTCGATCTCGATTTCCTTGTCGTTGAGCTCGCCGGCGCGCAGCTTCTTGCGGAAGGACTCCCGCGTCGCGGACGAGGCATTGGCGCCGACCAGGGCATCGAGCACGCGCTCTTCCGCCGCGAGCTGCGCCCGCGCCTGCACGTCCTTGCGCTTGCGCTCGCGCACCTGGGCGATCGCGACTTCGACGAGATCGCGCACGATCTGCTCGACGTCGCGGCCGACATAGCCGACCTCGGTGAACTTGGTCGCTTCCACCTTCAGGAACGGCGCATTCGCCAGCTTGGCCAGCCGCCGCGCGATCTCCGTCTTGCCGACGCCGGTCGGGCCGATCATCAAGATGTTCTTCGGCAGCACCTCCTCTCGCAAGGAGCCGGAGAGCTGCTGCCGCCGCCAGCGGTTGCGCAAGGCGATCGAGACGGCGCGCTTGGCATCGGCCTGGCCGACGATGAAACGATCGAGTTCGGAAACGATTTCGCGGGGGGAGAAGTCTGTCATGGGACCTTAGCTAGGGTCAGATGCGGGGTAGGACAAGCCGCTTTTTCGGCCGTCAGATGATGGGTGGACCTGATTGCCATTGCTTCACGGTCTCGATCGGATGGATCAGCATCAGGATATTGAGCGTCAGATTGTCGCGAATGTGAAGCGCCAGCATGATCTCGAAGGCGAGCCCGAGCAGGATGGTCGCGGTGACGGGCAGCACGCGTGCGGCGAGGAACCCCAGCATCATGAACAATGTGTCAGAGACTGAATTGACAATGCTGTCGCCGTAATAGTCCAGCGAGATCGTGCCGGCGCGGTAGCGTTCGATGATGAATGGCGAATTCTCGACAATCTCCCAGGCGCCTTCGATCAGCATGGCGATGATCAGCCGCGCCGGCCACGACAGCGACAGCAAGGGCAGGCGCGTAAACAGCAGCCAGGTCAGTCCGTAGAACAGGAAGCCGTGCAGGACGTGCGAGAAGGTGTACCAGTCGGCGATGTGCTGCGAATTCTCCGAGCTGTTCACCACGCCGTGCCAGAGCTTGATGGTGCCGCAGGTGCAGATCGGCACGCGTCCCATCGCAAGCAGGATCGAGGCTTGCAGCGCCAGCAGCAATAATGCGATGCCGACCCAGGCGAGCGGGGGAAATGCGGTCTTGGCGGTGGGGGTCGCGGCGAGCGTCATGGGTCTCGGATCATCAGGAGTGCGGGACCATCGGGTGTGACGATCTCGTGCTGCGGCACGAATCCAGCTTTCTCATAGGCACGAATTGCGCGCGGATTGGCGGGGCTGGGGTCGATCACGATGCGTGGCACGCCGCGGGCAAAGAGCTCGTCGATGAATGTACAGATGAAAGCCGAGCCGTGGCCGCATCCAAGCATGTCGGCCTCGCCGATGAACTGATCGAGGCCGCGGGTGCCCACGGGCTGCGGGCCGAAGCTGACATGCCAATCGCCGATCTGGTAGCACTGCAGATAGGCGAAAGACCGGCCGTCAAGGCTGACGATGAATTGCGCCAAATCCGGATGCTCGAGGTCACCACCGACGAATTCAAGCGTCTCCGGATCATGCCACCATTCGGCGACATGCGGCGCGCCCAGCCAGCGCCGGATCAGCGGCATGTCGGCCGCCATGATCGGGCGGAAAGTGTAGGTGGCGGTCATCTAGCAGTCACGGCGGTGCTTCGCCCCCTCTCCCGCTCGCGGGAGAGGGTCGGGGAAAGGGTGTCTCCACGATGGGACAGTCCCCCAGAGGAGACAACCCTCACCCGCGCCTTTGGCGCGACCTCTCCCGCAAGCGGGCGAGGTTGCAGCCAGTTCGGAGCTCCGCTGTCCAGCCACAAGCTCTATCCCGTCGCCAGGCTCTCGATAGTCAGATTCCGGTTGGTGTAGACGCAGATGTCGGCGGCAATGTCGAGCGAGCGGCGGACGATGGTCTCGGCATCCTTGTCGGTGTCGAGCAGGGCCCGGGCCGCCGCCAGCGCATAATTGCCGCCGGAGCCGATCGCCATCACCCCGGCCTCGGGCTCGAGCACGTCGCCAGTGCCCGTCAGGACCAGGGAGACGTCCTTGTCGGCCACGATCATCATGGCCTCCAGCCGCCGCAGGTACCGGTCGGTGCGCCAGTCCTTGGCCAGCTCGACCGCGGCCCGGGTCAGCTGCCCCGGATATTGCTCCAGTTTGGATTCCAGCCGCTCAAAGAGCGTGAAGGCGTCGGCGGTGGCGCCGGCGAAGCCACCGATGACGTCGCCCTTGCCGAGCTTGCGGACCTTCTTGGCGTTCGACTTGATCACGGTCTGTCCGATCGAGACCTGGCCGTCGCCGCCCACCACCACCTTGCCGCCCTTGCGGACCGTCAAAATCGTGGTGCCGTGCCAGCCCGGCGAGCTGTTCTGGGAGTCCTGCATGAAGTACCTCGTTGTTCGGCCTGATTTAGGCGGTCGGGGGCGGGGGCACAACGGGCCGTTCCGGGCCGAATTTCGCTCACCATAGGCAGAAGTAGAGGCCCGGCCAGCCGTTCCCGCAGTAGCGAAGGCGTCATTTGGCTGTTAAAAGACCGCCGTTTTCGGCCAAACCATAGCGAAAGCTTTCAATGCGCACCGCGACGATCAAGCGCAAGACCAAGGAAACCGACATCGAGGTCACCGTGAACCTCGATGGCACCGGCGTGGCCAATATCGCGACCGGCATCGGCTTTTTCGACCATATGCTCGATCTCCTCGCCCGCCATTCCCGCATCGACCTCACGGTCAAGGCGGTGGGCGACCTGCACATTGATTATCACCATACCACCGAAGACACCGGCATCGCGCTCGGCCAGGCGGTCAAGCAGGCGCTCGGCAACATGGCGGGCATCACCCGCTATGCCGGCGTGCACATGCCCATGGACGAGACGCTGTCGCGCGTGGTCATCGACATCTCGGGCCGCCCGTTCCTGGTGTTCAAGGCGGATTTTCCCCGCGACAAGATCGGTGAGTTCGACACCGAGCTGGTGCGCGAGTGGTTCCAGGCCTTCGCCATCAATGCCGGCGTGACTCTCCACGTCGAGACCCTATATGGCGATAACAGCCATCATATTGCCGAGTCCTGCTTCAAGGGTCTGGCGCGGGCGCTGCGCACCGCCGTCGCGATCGATCCGAAGGCTGTGGGCGAAATCCCGTCCACGAAGGGCTCGCTTGGCGGCTGACGTCTCTCTCCGGCGGCACACGTCGCTTGCGGTATCACTGAATTCAGAGAACGGGGCATCACCATGCCTGTCTACACAGTTCATGCTCCTTCCCCTGGCGGAGACGATCTGCGCGCGACCGACCAGTTCGTCTTCGTACGCGACGGCTTCCATTTCTGGGCGATGATCTTCGGCCCGCTCTGGCTGCTGTGGAATCGGCTTTGGCTGGCGCTGATCGGCTGGCTGATCTTCGTTGCTGCGTTCAATGCGGGGCTGTCCAGCCTGGGCGTGGGACGCAGCTCGCTCTTCCTCGCCAATATCGTCGTCGCGCTCCTGATGGGCCTTGAGGCCTCGAGCCTGCGCCGCTGGACCCTGTCGCGCGGCAAGTGGCGGCAACTCGACGTCGTGATTGCCGACAAGGAGGATGCTGCCGAACACCGCTTCTTCGAGCGTTGGAGCCAGAAGCAGAACGGCATCGTCAACGATCAATGGGCCATCGATCGCGGCGGCCCGCCGCCGACCCGCAACACGCCGGGGCAGCCGTTCTCGAACCCGCCGCCGCTGCCGGCGGGCGGCATTATCGGATTGTTTCCAGAACCGGGAGGGTCAAGATGAGCGTCGCCATCATCGATTACGGTTCCGGCAATCTGCATTCCGCCGCCAAGGCGTTTGAGCGCGCCGCGCGCAGCCTGGAAAATCCGCAAAAGATTTTTGTCACTAGCGATCCGGATCAGGCCTATAGCGCCGACCGTCTGGTGCTGCCGGGCGTCGGCGCCTTCGCCGATTGCCGGCGCGGACTTGACGCCGTCAACGGCATGGTGGAAGCGATCACCGAAGCTGTGCGCGTCAAGGCGCGGCCCTTCTTTGGCATCTGCGTCGGCATGCAGTTGATGGCGAGCCGCGGCAAGGAGCATGTCACGACTGATGGCCTGAACTGGATCGGCGGCGACGTCGAGAAGATCACGCCGCGCGACGAGAGCCTGAAGATCCCGCATATGGGCTGGAATACGCTCGAGGTGCTGCGCGAGCATCCGGTGCTGAACAAGCTGCCGCTCGGCCCTAGAGGTCAGCACGCCTATTTCGTGCACTCCTATCACCTCAACCCCGCCAACGAGGCGGACGTGCTGGCGCGCGCCGATTACGGCGGGCCTGTTACCGCGATTGTCGCGAAGGACACTGCGATCGGCACCCAATTTCACCCCGAGAAGAGCCAGCGCTTTGGCTTGGCCCTGATCTCGAACTTCTTGCGATGGAAACCGTGATCCTCTTTCCCGCCATCGACCTCAAGAACGGCCAGTGCGTACGCCTTGAGCAAGGCGACATGGCGCGCGCGACGGTGTTCAATCTCGATCCCGCCGCGCAGGCGCAGAGCTTTGCCGAGCAGGGCTTTGAATATCTCCACGTCGTCGACCTCGACGGTGCCTTTGCCGGCAAGCCGGTGAATGCGCAGGCCGTCGAGGCGATGCTGAAGACGATCAAGCTTCCGGTGCAGCTCGGCGGCGGCATTCGCGATCTCAAGACCGTGGAGGCCTGGCTCGACAAGGGCATCACCCGCGTCATCATCGGTACCGCCGCGGTGCGCCATCCCGAATTGGTGAAGGCGGCGGCGAAGAAATTCCCCGGCCGCGTCGCGGTCGGGCTCGATGCGCGCGATGGCAAGGTCGCCGTCGAAGGCTGGGCGGAGACTTCGCAGGTAACCGTGCTGGAGATCGCGCAGCGGTTCGAAGATGCCGGCGTTGCCGCCATCATCTTCACCGACATCGCGCGCGACGGTCTACTCAAGGGCCTGAACCTGGACGCGACCATTGCGCTCGCCGACGCCATCTCGATCCCCGTGATCGCCTCCGGCGGCCTCGCCTCGATCGAGGACGTCAAGGCGATGCTGACGCCGCGCGCCAACAAGCTCGCCGGCGCCATCGCCGGCCGCGCGCTTTACGACGGCCGGCTTGATCCCGCTGCCGCCCTCACCCTGATCCGCAACGCGCGCGCCGCCTAGGAGACACACAGGATGTTCAAGGTGCGCGTGATCCCCTGCCTCGACGTCAAGGACGGAAGGGTCGTCAAGGGCGTCAACTTCGTCGATCTGCGCGATGCCGGCGATCCCGTCGAAGCCGCGATCGCCTATGATGCCGCCGGGGCCGACGAGCTCACCTTCCTCGACATCACCGCGACCCATGAGAACCGCGGTATCATGCTGGACGTGGTCCGGCGCACCGCGGAAGCCTGCTTCATGCCTGTGACCGTCGGTGGCGGCGTGCGTGAGGTCAACGACATCAAGACGCTGCTGCGCGCCGGCGCCGACAAGGTCTCGATCAACAGCGCCGCGGTGTCACGGCGCGAGTTCGTCAAGGAAGCCGCCGAAAAGTTCGGCGGGCAGTGCGTGGTGGTCGCGATCGATGCCAAGCGCGTCAAGCGTCCGGGCGGCGACCGCTGGGAGATCTTTACCCATGGCGGCCGCAACTCGACGGGCATCGATGCCATCGAATACGCCCAGGAAGTGGTCTCGCTCGGCGCCGGTGAAATCCTGCTCACCTCGATGGACCGTGACGGGACTAGGCAGGGCTTTGACATCCCGCTGACCCGGGCGATCGCCGACAGCGTTCCCGTCCCCGTGATCGCCTCGGGCGGTGTCGGCAATCTCGACCACCTCGTCGACGGTATCCGCGACGGGCACGCCACTGCCGTGCTGGCCGCCTCGATCTTCCACTTCGGGGAATTCACCATCCGCGAAGCCAAGGAGCACATGGCCCGGCGCGGGCTGCCGATGCGCCTCGATGCCTGACGACTCCCCTCCCTAAAAATGCTACACAGGCCGAGGAGAAATGGCCTCCTGTGCCGGGTGTGTTTCTGAGTAATTCCGATGCCGCGTTTCACGATCCATGATCTGGTCGAAACCATCGATGCCCGCGCGGCCTCCGGTGGCGAGGCCTCCTATACCCGCAAGCTCCTGGACAAGGGCGCCGAACATTGCGCCAAGAAGTTCGGCGAGGAAGCAGTCGAAACCGTAATCGCAGCAGTCGAAAACGATCGCGCGCATCTGATCGCCGAGAGTGCCGACCTGCTCTACCATTTCCTTGTGCTGCTCAAGGCCCGCGGCGTAAAGCTGGAGGAGGTCGAGGCCGCGCTGGACAAGCGGACGTCGATGTCAGGGTTGGAAGAAAAGGCGTCGCGCAAGAGCGGCAGCTAGCCGAGGTGGAGAGGTCGCGTCATGGATATCCGCGCACCCGAGCAGCAGTATAATCCGTATCGCGTCTATACGCGCGAGCAATGGTCGCGGCTGCGCGACGACACGCCGATGACGCTGGAGCCGGGCGAGTTCGACCGGCTGCGCTCGCTGCATGATCGCCTGGACTTTCAGGAGGTCGAGGACATCTACCTGCCGCTGTCGCGTCTGTTGTCGATCTATGTCGACGCCATGCAGCGCCTGTATTACGCCGAGCGCCAGTTCCTCAACATCCGCGACCGCAAGGTGCCCTACATCATCGGGGTCGCCGGTTCGGTCGCCGTCGGGAAATCCACCACGGCCCGCGTGCTGCAGGCGCTGCTCGCGCGCTGGTCGCCGCGGCCGAAGGTCGAACTGATCACGACCGACGGATTTCTCTACCCCAATGCGGTGCTCGAGCGGCAGGGCATCATGCAGAAGAAGGGTTTCCCGGAGAGCTACGACCTGCCGCTGCTGCTCAGCTTCCTCTCCGACATCAAGTCCGGCCGCCGCCACGTGCGTGCGCCGGTCTATTCGCATCTGACCTACGACATCGTGCCGAACCAGTGGGCCGAGGTCGATCAGCCGGACATCCTAATCGTCGAAGGCGTCAACGTGCTGCAAACCGGCAAGCTGCCGCGTGACGGCAAGGCGGTGCCCGTGGTCTCCGACTTCTTCGACTTCTCGGTCTATATCGACGCTGACGAAGCGGCGCTGCGGCAATGGTACATCAAGCGCTTCCTGGCGCTGCGCGACACCGCGTTCACCAATCCAAAATCCTATTTCAACCGCTACGCGCTCTTGTCCGACGAGGAAGCCACCGCCACCGCCACCGCGATCTGGGAACGCACCAACCTCGCCAATCTCGAGGACAACATTTTACCCACCCGCCCCCGCGCGACGCTGATCCTGAAGAAGGGCGCCGACCACACGGTGGAGAGCGTGGCGCTCAGGCGGCTATGATCGCCATGGTTGATCGTCTCAGTCGGGATGAAGTGATGCCGCTCTGAACTGCTTGCGGACGAACCGACCCCGATCATTGGTCATTCCGGCTCGGCCAGATCCGATCGCGCTTTCGAGCCGACGAAAATGTGCCACGCCGCCAGAAACATTGCGGCGACGAGTGGGCCGATGACGAAACCGTTCGCCCCGAAAGTCGCAAGGCCCCCCAAGGTGGCAAGCAGCACGACATAGCTCGGCATGCGGATCGACTGGCCAACCAGGACGGGGCGGAGAAAATTGTCGGCAAGACCGATCACGAAGATACCGAAAGCGAGCAGGATTATTCCCTTCGTGACTGCGCCTGCCACAAGCAGGTAGACCCCGACCGGCGCCCAAACCAAGGCCGAGCCGAGCACGGGCAGAAGCGAGAGCAGCGCCATGACGGCGCCCGCCAGCAGCGGCGCAGTCAGCCCGAGCAGCCAGAAGATCAGCCCGCCAAGCGCCCCCTGAATCAGGGCAACGAGAACGATCCCCTTGATCGTTCCGCGAACCGTGAGGGTGAACGCATCCAGTATCGCGGTGGTGTGGCTCGCACGCAGCGGGAGCGCATCGCGAATGCGCGCGTTGAGCTCGTCACCGTCGCGCAGCAGGAAAAACAACAGGTACAACATCACGAGCAAGCTTGCGACGAACTCCACCGTCAACTGACCGATGTTGATCGCATGCCCGGCCAGCTGTTGGCCGGCCGGGACGACCAGACTCGACAGGCGTTCTTTCAGGGCCGAAAGATCGATGCCGGCCAGGCGATCCGACATGGACGCGGCCCAGTCAGGCAGCGCGGATTTCAGCTGCTGCAGGGGATGAGCGAAGCTGAATTCCCCGGTCTGAACGCGCCGATACAGCTCCCCGCCCTGGTCGACCAGCGAAGCGATGATGATCGCCACTGGGATCAGGACCATGACGACCACGACAACCACCGTGAGAAATGCGACAAGGTTGTGCTTTCCCGGGAGGGTCTCCAGTACGCGTCGATAGAGGGGTGCGAAGATGATCGCCAGCAGCGTGGCCCACAACAATGCGCCAGAGAACGGCCAAAGCACCCAACCGAATGCAATGGAGATCGCGGCGAGCAAGATGAGGAATGAGCGGTCTTCCGGTGGTCTCACGTGTTCGCCAGCCTTTCAGTCGTGCCCGGCCAATGATCATTTGACGCTTTCGCGTTCCAGTCGGCCAGCTTTATGGGCCCCCCAAAGGGGGCGCGGAGCCGCTGGCCCTTGTAGACGAAAGCTTCGCCCTCCTGCACGTCGCCGGCGTCCTTGCCGAAGGCATAGGCGATATTCGTCTTGTGGGTGACCATGAAGGCATTGTGCCGGGCTTTCGGGAGCGCGTCGACGAACTGACGCTCCGGCCGAGCCGAGGTTCCTGCGAAATCCGGATCAGACGGTCAGGTGCCGGGACGCGGCCAGCCCCGCCAGCGCCTCGCCCAGCTTATCGCGGTCCAGCGGCTTGATCAGGAATCCGTTCATGCCTGCCTCGAAGCAGGCGTAGCGATCCTCGACCAGCGTATTGGCGGTAAGCGCCAGGATCGGCGTGCGCTGGCGACCCGTGGCTGCCTCATATGCGCGGATGCGTTTTGTCGTCTCGATGCCGTCGAGCTGCGGCATCTGGATGTCCATCAGCACGAGGTCATAGGGCGTGCCGGCCGACGATGCGGCGAGCCAGGATTCCAGCGCCGCCTCGCCATGGACGGCGATAACCACGCGATGGCCGAGTTTTGTGAGGAGCGATCGCATCAGCAGTGCGTTGATCTCGTTGTCCTCGGCGACGAGAATCGAGAAGCCCTTCGCGGGCGTTGCGCTGGTGGATTCCGCCAGTGGCTCCGGCGCGAGGTCGGGCGAGGCGACCTCGGGCGTCAGTGCGAGGCGTGCGGCGAGTGAGGCTGCGCGCAGCGGCTTCACCAGGAAGCCGGTGAAGGCCGCCGACACTTTCTCGTGGCGCGAGCTCGATGTCAGCAGCACCAGACGCTGCATCGCATGCGTTCGCGCCGCTTCGCCGAGACGGTCGGCAGTTGCGGGACCGATCGCACGATCGACCAGCATGGCGTGCCACGAGCGTTCCGGCAGCAGTGCTTCGGCGACGGCCGCATCCGCAACCATGCAGGTCTGCCCGCCCCAGCGTTCCAGGCGCCGCGCGATCAGCGAAGCCTCGATGCCGTCGGCAACGAGGAGGATCGACTTGCCGGCGAGATCGGGGCTGGGGAATGCGGTCTGTCCGCTGCCTGCTTGCGACAGGGCGAGCGACACCGCAACCTCGAAAGTCGAGCCCCTGCCCGGCTCGCTCTCGAGCGTGATCCGGCCGCCCATGCGCTTGACGATGCGCTCGCTGATGGCGAGGCCGAGTCCGGTGCCGCCATAGGTGCGCGCGATGCGCGCGTCCGCCTGCTCGAATTCGCGGAAGATGCGCGACTGCGCTTCCGGCGCGATGCCGATGCCGGTGTCGCGGACCAGGAAACTGATCTCGTTCGGCCAGATACCGGGCTCGACAATCAGCGCGACGCCGCCGTTCGCGGTGAACTTGATGGCGTTGCCGGCGAGATTGAGCAACACCTGGCGCAGCCGCGCGGCGTCACCCACGACCTCGAGCGGCAGGCGCTCGTCGATATAGGATGCGATCTCGAGATTCTTGGCCTGCGCGCGCGGGGCCAGAAGCTCGGTGATTTCCTCGATCAGCGTGGACAAGGCGAAGGGGCGTTGATCGAGATCGAGCTTGCCGGCTTCGATCTTGGAATAATCGAGGAGCTCCTCGATCAGTGCCATCAGTGCCTCGCCCGAGGTTTTCACCGCCTTGGCATAGGTCGCCTGTTCCGGCGTCAACGTGGTGTCCAGCAAGAGGCCGCCCATTCCGATGATGCCGTTGAGGGGCGTGCGGATTTCGTGGGAAGCCATCGCGAGGAAGCGCGATTTCGCCCGGTTGGCGGCGTCAGCCTGGTCGCGCGCGTCGGACAAGGCGCGCTCGGTCTCGGTGCGGTCGGTGACATCGCGTCCCACGCTCTGCAATTCGGCGGGCTGTCCGGCATCGAGGCGGACATAGCCCTCGCGCCAGGCGACCCAGCGCGCGCCGAGCGGCGTTGCGATCTTCTGGTCGTGAATGCGTGTGCCGTTGCTCTCGCGCGCGCTGTCGCCCTGTTCCAGCACGTCGAAATCGAAGCGCGTGCCGACCAGCGCGCTCCGCGCCTGTCCGGCCAGCGCGCAATAGGCGTCATTGGCAAAGGTGATGCGCCCGTTTGTGTCGCGCAGCACGATCAGGTCGCCCTGCTGTTCGAACAGGCTGCGGGCGCGCTCCTCGGCTTCCTTCAGCTCCCAATTGCGGTCGATCAGCGCCTCGTTGTGGGCGGCGAGCGTCCGCAGCCGCTTGTTGACGAAGCGCAGCCGCATGCTCAACGTCGCAAGGCCGAGGCAGGCGAGCGCAAACAGGAAGCTGGCGCCGATCGCAAATGCATTCGGATCGTAGCCGGAATTCTCGGACCGACTGCCGGAGACGAACCCATAGGCGGCGCCGAAGGTCGCCGAGAAGATCATGAAGGAACGGATCGCGAAGGCGATCCGCGGATGCTGTCGCCTGAAGCGGCGCATGCGTACCTTGATCCGGAACGTCCGACCCATCGCCACCGACCCCGACTCTTGTCCGAAACCCCGCTCGCCGTGTGCGACGATGTCGCGTCGACCTTGCAAACAGTTTGAGGCTTTGGCGCCGCCTCCAAACAGGGTTGACGAGGTGCTAACGGCTCAGAGCGAGGCGGCCTGGAGCTGGCGGTGGCCGCCGCGGGCGCCGACGATCAGCGCCGCAGCCTCGCGCTGCGAGAACGTCTTCGAGCGCACATAGATGCGGTAATCGGCCGGCCCTTCGGTGGAGAGATAGATCACCTGACCGCCATCGACGGGCTGCGAGGCGATCGAGACCAGGCGCGTCGACGGATTGGCCTGGCAGGACTCCGATTCCGAACCGAGGCCGTCGTCCACCACGGCGAAGTCCGCAGCGTCCGCATCGTCGGTGACCTGAACCCGCACCGTGGCCTTCGCGGGATCTTCGGTGAAGGTGACATGCACGCCGGCGGTCCAGAACAGGGAGGTGAGCTCGACCGAGGTTTCGCCGAGGGCGATGCAGGGATGCGAGACCGATCCGATCTCGGCGCGGGCGAACACCGCCGCTGCCAACAGGGGAACGACCGAGGCCAGGATCTTGAAACGCAACATGACACTCTACTCGCCGGGCCCTGTACGGGAACTGATGGGCCTTATGGTTTGCAGAGCGTAAAGGAAACTCGTTACCGCCGAGTTGACGCGCTGTCCGTGTTACGCCAACTGCCGCACATCCTCCGCGAGTGCGCGGTAGGACAGCGCTTCGGCGAGGTGCAGCCGGCCGATCCTGTCGGCATTGTCGAGATCGGCGAGGGTGCGCGCCACGCGCAGCACGCGGTGATAGCCGCGCGCCGACAGCCGCATGGTCTCGGCGGCGTCGCGCAGCAGTTTTTGACCCTGCGCATCGGGCTTGGCGATCTCTTCCAGCACGGAAGCCGGCGCCTCGGCATTGGTGCGAACATTGGGCAGCCCCGCATTCGCGTAGCGCGCAAGCTGGATGTCGCGCGCGGCCGCCACGCGCGCGGCGACCTCGGCCGAGCCCTCCGTCGGCGGCGGCAGGATCAGGTCGGCCGCGGTCACCGCCGGCACCTCGATGCGCAGATCGATGCGATCCATCAGGGGACCGGAGATGCGCGCCTGATAGTCGCCGGTGCAGCGGTCGATACGGCCGCGCTTGCAGGCATAGCCGGGCTCGAACGCGTTGCCGCAGCGGCAGGGATTCATCGCCGCGACCAGCATGAAGCGGGCAGGGTAGGTGACGCGGTGATTGGCGCGCGACACCGCGACCTCGCCGTTTTCCAGGGGCTGGCGCAGCGAATCCAGCACGCGGGGATCGAACTCCGGTAGCTCGTCGAGGAACAGCACGCCCTGATGCGCAAGCGAGATCTCGCCGGGCTTGGCGCGCATGCCGCCGCCGGTGAGCGCGGCCATGCTGGCGGAATGATGCGGCGAGCGGAACGGCCGCCGCGCGGTCAGCGCGCCACCCTCGATCTCGCCGGCGACGGACGCGATCATCGAGACCTCGAGCAGCTCCGGCATTAGGTAGCAAACTCACCTCCCAATAAATTCAAAGACTTACGAGGCGTGAGCGCGGATGCGTGCCCACACGCCCTCGCGATATCGTTTCAATAAGGATTGACCCCTATGTTAGATGACATATGTTCGGTGCTTGCCGACCTGGGTATCGATTCCATGAGCGACCAACAGAGCTATTTGGCGGCGATTGACGCCGAAATGGCGCGCCTTCGGGAGCGATTGGACAAGCTCGCCAAGTTCAAAGAGCTGGCTATCGAGCTGGGCATCACGCCTGATGTTGGCGTTTATCAGCCGCCTCCGAAAGAGGACCGAGCTTCTGCAAATGGGGTACGGCACGGGTCATCTATCAAGTCCGAATTCGATTTTGCGGATGGGACAAAGAAACCAGCTGCTTTTGACGGCACCTTTTCCGGTCTGATTAAGGCCTACCGCACCCATGAGAAGTCGCCGTATCACAAGCTTAAGCATTCGGTTCGGAAGAATTACGATCAAGGTATCAACCGCTTAGACCGGGAAATCGGCTCAGAGCGCGTGGCTGACTGGACTGCCAGTCGAGTCCAATACATGCACGACAATAGCTGGGCCGCAGGCGGTAAGGCCTCAATGGGCCATTCTCTGCTCGGCAAGGTACGATTGCTTTGCAGCTTCGGTTCGGTCGTGTTGGAGGATGATGCCTGCACCCGGCTCAGCACGATCATTGGGAATATGCGGTTTGAGCCGCCCCCCACGAGGACCGAGATTCTAACTTACGACCATGCAAGGGCGATCAGGGCGACGGCGCACACTCATTTCAACTGGCCTTCAATCGCCTTGGCGCAGGCCCTGCAATTCGAAATTCCCAAGCTTCGTCAGGTAGATGTTATTGGCCAATGGGTGCCGCTGGACGAGCCAGGTCCAGACGACATCAAGAACGAACACGAGAAATGGGTCGGCGGTCTGATGTGGTCTGACATCGACGAACACATGATCTTGCGGCGAGAACTACCGGTAGGCCGAAAAGGCGGGGACAAGCCATTTGAATGGGATCTCAAGCGTCTTTCCATGATCATGGAGGAGATCAACAGTGTCCCGCCATGGAAGCGCACGGGGCCGATGGTAATCTGCGAGTACTCAAACAAGCCATGGTCAGCCGCCGAATTTCGGCGAAAATGGCGAATTGTGGCGGATAAAGCTGGCGTTCCGAGCAATATTCAGATGACGGATGGCGCGCGCGGGACGAACAAGACCTGACTCTTACCGAAAGAGTGTGGAAGCGCTCTTGAAGATTTCTGAGAATCGGGTAGGTTAGAACCGGAGCCTTCGGAGGCTCCGGTTTCACCGCAGAGAGGAAATGAGTTTTTGCCGACCAATCCTCTCGGCATAGGCCCACCCAAACTCCGGCCGCGCCGGACCCAGGTAAACCCATGTGGCAAGCCGTCAGAATAGACCGGTGAGGGTAGAGCCCCTCAAGCCAAATCCTGGCTAACCAGGCCGCGTCGGAGAGATCCGGCGCGGCGCATTCATATCCTTATCAAATTTCCTGATTCTCGTCTACAGCGCCGTTTCCAAGAGGTGCGGCGAAGGTTATTCCCGATGCCCGCCCCTCACCGTCAAAAACAAATCCAATACCGCCGGACTCCAAAGCAACTTTCATTGCCGCTAGGTTATTCCGCGTCGGCTCCCGTCGTCTTGCCTCAAAATCCCTCACAGTCGAAACGCCCACGCTCGCGGCTTTTGCAAGCGCGTCTTGAGGCCAATTTAGCCATGCTCTCGCGGCTCGACACTGCTCCGGGCTCATTCGTTGAATATGGCGACGTAAAAGAATTTCGTCAAGGTCATCGATTTTCGTTGACGCCAGCTATTTCATCACTTATCAACGACGTCAACGAAAAACGTTGGCGCAGAAATGGCTCAACACTTCCTTCTCACGGCAAAGGCGAGGTCGCTAAGTTTAGCGAAAGTCGCCCGTTTGTCGGACGAGGAAGCCTATCAGACCTTCCAGCTGATCCGTTGGGCCGCCACTAACGGCGAACCGTTCTGCCCCAAGTGCGGCTGCGTTGCGGTCTACACCTACCAGACCCGCAAGCTGTTCAAGTGCAAGGGCTGCAATCACCAATTCAGCGTCACGTCGGGCACGATCTTCGCCAGCCGCAAACTCCCGATCCGCGACTACCTCTTGGCCATCGCGATCTTCGTCAACGGCGCGAAGGGCCATAGCGCGCTTCAACTGAGCCGCGACCTGGATTGCCAGTACAAGACGGCTTTCGTGATGGCTCACAAAATCCGCGAAGCCATGGCCTCAGAGGCCAACGGCGCGACAGTTGGTGGCACGGTTGAGGTTGATGGCGCTTACTTCGGGGGCCACGTCCGCCCGGCCAACAACAAAGCTAACCGCCGCGACCGCCGCTTGGTGCAGAACCAGACCGGCAAGCGCCGCGTGGTGGTCATCATGCGCGAGCGCGGCGGCCGGACGTTGCCGTTCGTCTTCAAGTCGGAAGATGCATCGGTTGTGACGATTGCCCGCACCGTGCAGCCCGGCAGCACCGTTCACGCTGACGAAGCAGCGCATTGGGACGCGCTACATGCGCGCTTCCTGACAAAGCGGATCAACCACAGCGAGGCCTATTCTGATGGCGAAGCTTGCACCAATCAGGCGGAGTCGTTTTTCTCCCGTCTGCGCCGCGCCGAGATCGGCATTCATCACCATATCGCCGGCCCGTATTTGGCGGCTTACGCCAGCGAAATGGCTTGGCGCGAGAACAATAGCCGCGTCAGCAACGGAGAACAGTATTTGATGACCTGTGACGCTGCCCTGCAGCACCCGGTTTCGCGTCAGTGGAAGGGCTATTGGCAGCGAGCCAAAGTATGAATCGAAAATTAATCCTTGAACTTTTACACGGTTCGTGTATTCAAGAATCAGGCTATGCCTGCAGGTCCACCCGTATGGGGGCCGCTTCAAAGGTCGGGTTCATCCCGGCCTTTGCTGTTTCTGGGCCTTAAACAGTTCAAAACAATAGGCTTTTACGCCCATTATATCGCCCATGCCGGCAGGCACCTGGGACGTTACCAGCTTCCCGCTCTCTGAAATCCGGCGGTAAATGGCGAATTTTCTTTCGTAACTGCCACGCGCGATAGCGTACACGTAAGAGTCCGCGATCTGCATCAGGCGATTGGATTTGTCCTTGCCCTCGATATCGAGCAGCAAGTAGCCAAATTCCTCTTTGGTTAGCGGCAGGTATTTGGCGGAGTTTGCCGCGTCAAAACCCATCCCATTCTCTTGGATGTTGTAAAAATAGCCCTCCACCATGTCGTTAGTGTCAGGGTCGGCCATTTCGTAGAAGACCTTGAGACGCCTACCCTGATGTTTGGCGAACTTGGCCGCCCGCTCCACGACGATGTCAAAGGCGCTGCGGCACAACATCCATTTTTCATCACCAACTCGACTGCCATATCCCCGCGCGAGGTAGCCTGGGCGGTCAATCACGCAGGCAGTCCCCGCCACCGGGAGCGTAGAAAGAAATGTTCGGTAAGAGGACCAAAATCGATCCCGTTCCTCGCCGGGCAATCTTCCAATCCAAGAAAACTTCTTTGTTTCCGCCCGCATATCCGTGAGGTGCAACGGCGCTTGGATTTGCGGCCACTGCTTCTTAAAGGCATCTAGGCGGGCCTTCGCTGTATCCTCATCCTCTTGCCGAATGAGAAACCCACCCAACGCAAACCAATCCAATCCGTGCTTTGCGGCTGTCGATTGACGGTCGGGGTGGCGAGGGCCAGTCTCGTCCAAATACAAATGTAAAAGCGGCGCTTTAGGTGATGCGGCATTAGGCATTGCATGACTTTAACGGTTCCCGTTCAACGGGCAACCTCCCAAAGCATATATTGCCCAGGCCCCTGCTCGCACCGCACGAGACCGTTTTCCCGTTGGGTCCGGAGCGCCAGCCCGACCCGCTTTGACATGATCCGCAAAAGCCGCTGATCGTTCTTGTCTAGGGCTCGCTCGACTAGCAGCTGTAAGGCCACGTCGCGGCTGGTAAGCGGCTCTGCGGCTTGGCGGAGGATGCTAAGCACGATCCGGCTCATCTCGCCGCGATTGCTCCAGTCCTTGGGCGGCCGGAAGGCTTTCGCCTTGATCGACTCCACCCGGTAAGTCGGATCGAATTGGAGGATCGTGGCGTCTAGGCTCTCCAAGTCTAGGACCATCTTCCGAAGGGACTCATGGGCGGCCTCGATATCGCCCGCCACTTGCGCCCGACGCTTCACGAGTCCGGCTAGGACAAATTCGTTCATGGTTGCTCCCGGTGAAATTAATTTCACGGGAGTCTAGTGATACCGGCAGCATTGCCGCCAGCCGGGTTAAGGTGAGTTTGCTACCTAATGCCGAGCAGCTCGCCGGGCGACAGCGGCGGCAGGATCGAGGGCAGGCGTGCCGCCAGCATCGACTTGCCGGCACCGGGCGCGCCGATCATCAGCAGGTGATGTCCGCCGGCGGCTGCGATCTCCAGCGCGCGTTTCGCGCTCTCCTGGCCCTTGATGTCGCGCAGGTCGAGGGACGAGGCGGCGGCCTCGTGCACCTTCGGAGAGGGCCGCGACAGCACCTGCGTTCCCTTGAAATGGTTGGCGATCTGGATCAGCGAACTCGCGGCAATGATCTGGATGTCCGGGCTCGCCCAGGCCGCCTCCGAGCCGCAGGCGGCGGGGCAGATCAGGCCCTCCTCACGCGCATTGGCGCCGATCGCGGCGGGCAGGACACCTGCAACCGGCGCGATCGAGCCGTCGAGGCCGAGCTCGCCAAGCACGGTGAAGCCGGTCAGCGCATCCGGCGGGATCGCGCCGATCGCCGCCATCAGCCCGAGCGCGATCGGCAGGTCGTAATGGCTGCCCTCCTTGGGCAGGTCGGCCGGCGCCAGATTGACGGTGATCCGCCGCGCCGGCAGCGCCAGCCCCGAGGCAATCAGCGCCGAGCGGACCCGCTCGCGCGCCTCCGACACCGCCTTGTCGGGCAGGCCGACGATGGCGAAGGCCGGCAGGCCCGGGGCGACCTGCACCTGCACGTCGACCGCACGGGCCTCGATCCCCTCAAAGGCGACGGTAGAAACCCGCTGAACCATGCTCGATCAAGCCTGCCCTCTTGCTCAATCGAGGGTAGCAGAGGCATGTACTCTCCGCAAGAACAATACAGGAACATCTCCCCGGGGCCAGAGCAGGTCCTAACCGATCGTAAACGTGAAGCGGACACTACGCCTCGAATGCGAGCGGCTCTCCTCAGCACATTCCAACGAATGTCCGCTACTCCTAACACTTGCGGGATGGGCCGTGGTCTAACGGGTGAAGAATTCAAATGCTTGCAAATCGCCGGAGAAGCGAACGCCGGGTGTGCAGCCGGCTCGCCAAGATTCATTTTGGCGCAGGCTCGCTGCCGCGCGATTGCACGATCACGGATATCTCGGATGGTGGCGTGAAAGTGGTGGCGGAATTCCTGGAAGTGCCGCCGCAATTCACCATCATCTTCGCACCCGACTACTCCCGCCAGTGCCGTCTGCGCTGGCGCATCGGCTGCGAATTCGGTGCCGAATTCACGGACTAGGTTCTGAAGCGTGGGCGTCCTTAACGGGGCTTTAGGGTTAATCGGTAAGCATCTCTGATCAGTCGCCGAGTGATCAGAGTATGTCCAAGCGTCCGTCCCCCGCCTTTCCTCCGGCGAAATTCCTGCTTCCCGCGTTCATGGTGCTCGTCCTCGGTGGCTGCCAGACCAATGGCATCGAGGATGTGACCGGCGCGCTTGGCGTCAGATCCGAAGCCCCCGCCAGGGCCGACGCCAAGCCGGACATGAACGCACTGCGCGAGCGTTACCGCGCCAAGCCCGAAGATCCCAACGTTGCGATCGCCTATGGCAAAGCGCTGCGCGAGAGCGGCCAGCGTGCGCAGGCAGTCGCAGTGCTGGAGCAGGCCGTGCTCAATCATCCCAGCAACAAGGCGCTGCTCGCCGGCTATGGCCGCGCGCTCGCCGAAAACGGCAATTTCCAGCAGGCCTTCGACGTCCTCAGCCGTGCCCATACGCCTGAGGATCCGGACTGGCGCATCCTGTCGGCGCAGGGTGCGGCGCTCGATCAGCTCGGCCGCAACGAGGAGGCGCAGCAATATTATGCGAGCGCCTTGAAGATCGTGCCCGACGAGCCGCAGGTTTTGTCCAATCTCGGCCTGTCCTACATGCTCCAGAACAATCTGCCGCGGGCCGAACAGGTGCTCGGCCGCGCCTATCAGCGCAATCAGAACGATGTGCGGATCCGTGCCAATCTCGCGCTCGTGCTGGGATTGCAAGGCCGCGAGGCCGAGGCTGAAATCCTCGTCAAGGCCGACCTGCCGCCGGATGAGGCTGCGGCAAAGGTCGCGGCGCTGCGGCAGCTGCTGGCGAAGAAGCAGCAGCGGGCGGACAAATAGCCGCCCTTACGACGCCTTGCGATGCGGAGCTGAGCCGCGACCCGACCGGCCCTTCAGCTTCTTCAGGAGCGGTCCGAGCAGCGAGCGCTTCGGCTTCTTCACCTCGCCGCGGCCGGCGAGGCGGTTCGCCATGGTCTGGAACAGAAGTGTGGTGCGGTGGCTCTTGGAGACCTCCGCGATCATCTGGCCGTTGTTGGCGGCGGTCGAGAACAGTTTCGAATCGAACGGGATCACCGCGATCGGCTGGCTCTCCATCGTCTTGGCGAAGGCCTTGACCTCGATCTCCGCGCGCTTGTGCATGCCGACCTGGTTGATGCAGTACAGCGGCGGCCGGTCGTTCGGCCGCGCCGCCTTGAGCACGCTCAGCATGTTCCTCGTGTTGCGCAAATTGGCGAGATCCGGTTCGGCCACGATCACGATGTCGTCGGCGTTGACCAGCGCGCGCCGCGTCCAGCCCGACCATTGATGGGGCACGTCGAGCACGATGCAGGGCGTGGTCATGCGCAGCGTGTCGAACACCGCGTCAAAAGCTTCGGCGCCGAAATCGTAGACGCGGTCGAGCGTCGCGGGCGCGGCAAGCAGGCTGAGCCGCTCGGTGCATTTGGCGAGCAGGCGCTCCATCAGCGCCGTGTCCGGCCTGTCCTGCGACAGCACGGCGTTGGCGATGCCCTGGACCGGGTCCTGATTGTAGTCGAGGCTCGCGGTGCCGAAGGCGAGATCGAGATCGATCACGACGGAATCGAGCGCGAGGTCGCGGGCGATGGTCCAGGCGACGTTGTGCGCGACAGTGGACGCGCCGACGCCGCCCTTGGCGCCGACCACCGCGATGACGCGGCCGGTGATGATGGCTTCGGACGCCGAGAACAGGCTACAGATCGAGCGAACCACGTCGAGCGTTTGGACAGGTCCGATCACGTAGTCGTTGACGCCGCGGCGGACCAGCTCGCGATAGGGCGCGGTGTCGTTGGGATTGCCGATCACGACGACGCGGGTGCCGGGGTCGCAGACGCCGGCGAGGTCGTCGAGCCCCTCCAGGATGTCGCGCGTGCCGTCGGACTCGATCAGGATCACGTTCGGCGTCGGCATCGTTTCGTAGACTTCGATCGCCGCAGCGAGACCACCATCCCTGGCGGTGAGATGCGCCTTGGCGAGCCGGCGATCCTCGCCGGCCGCCGTCACCGCGGCGAGCGTCTGCTCGGTCTCGCAAAAGGCCTGCACCGAGATGCGGGGAACCGGCGCGATGTGCTCGTCGGGGTGCCGCGGATCGTCGGCTTCTTCGTCGTGGATGCCTGTCATTTGCCGGTGTCGCTGAGTTTGGCCTTGTCGGCCTCGGGATAGGCGGTCGCGGTCGTCGAGCCCTTGCGATAGCGGTCGAAGGCGATGTCGCGCCGTGCGGTGTAGGCGGGCGTCTCGGCGCGCGGCTGTTCGAGGTCGGCGGGGTTGTCGATCATCGCCGCGAGATTGCGCTGGCTGGCGCAGCCCAGATTGAAGTATGGCCGGTTCTCGTTGTAGCCGGGGTCGAGGATGTTCGGACCAACGTCTTCCGGCCACAGCCCGCAGGGACCGGCCACGGCGCTGATTTTGGAATAGCTCAGTCGGATCGTCGGCAGCAGGCCGGGATCCTCGGGACGATAGGGATGCTGGACAATGGCACGCGACGGCACGCCGCCGGACGCGAGCACGGACCGGATTTCCCGATAGGTCGCCGCCGCGGCGCGCGAATTCGCGGTGTCGACGGGAACGTCGACGACGACCGAGCCGGTGCCTTCGCGCATCCAGTCCCGGGCAATGCCCGTGACATCCGCGTGCTGCGCGGCCGAGAGGCCGCCGCGCGCCTTGCCGACGAAGATCACGATCGAGCGCTTGCCTTCCTGAACTGCGATCGGGTGGCGCTGGCGATAGTCGGTCGGCACCGTCTGGGTGACGATGTCGCCGGTGGTGTTGCAGGCGCCCAGCATGACGCAGAGTCCCGTCAGTGCTAGCGCGACCCTCAGATTGCGACGTCGATCGGCCATCGTGTTCGTCATCGCTTCATCCCCTTGCCCCGAATCCCGCCCGTTCCCCAAGCCCGTTCCCAGCCGTCCGTTCGTCTCAATCGATGATGAAGCCGAAATCGCCGGGCGTGCCGTTGATCGGATCGACCCGGCGCGAGATGCCATAAAGGCGGTTCATGCGGCCGAGCAGCGCCGACTGCGCGTCGGAGGCCGGCGCGAACCCGTCGTCTGGGCGCGACAAATCCTTCTGGGCGACCGCGCGCACCACATAGGGCGTCACGATCACCATCAGCTCGGTCTCGTTGTTGACGAAGTCCTGGCTGCGGAACAACGCGCCGATGATCGGCACCTGGTCGACGCCGGGCAGGCCGTTGATCGCCTGTTTGGTCTTCTGCTGGATCAGGCCGGCCATCGCCATCGAGCCGCCGGAGGGAATTTCAAGCGTGGTCTCGGCGCGGCGGGTCTGGATCGAAGGGATGGTGATCGAGTTGCTCGCGGTCGAGGAAACCGCCTGCGTCAGCGTGATCGCGTTCGTATTCGACAGCTCCGAGACCTCGGTCATCACGCGCAGGCTGATGCGGCCTTCGCTGAGCACGACCGGGGTGAAGTTCAGGGAGATGCCGAACTTCTTGTACGTGACCTGGGTGGTACAGACGTGGGTGACGGGATCGCAGGAATAGCCCGCGGGAATCGGGAATTCGCCGCCGGCGATGAAGGTGGCGGATTCGCCCGAGATCGCGGTCAGGCTCGGTTCGGCGAGCGTGCGCATGACGCCGGCGCTCTCCATCGCGCGCATGGTGGCGCTGACGGTGGCGACGCCCTTGGCGAGGCCGGCGACGTCAAGCCCGTTGCTGGCGACGATCGGCCCGCCCGAGACTGAAAATGGATTGGAGTTGTTGAAATTCACCACCGCAGTGCCTGCGTTCAGGCTGGCGCTGAGATCGACGCCGAGCTGCTTGACGATGTCACGGCGCACTTCGCCGACGACGACCTTGAGCATGACCTGGTCGCGGCCGCGCACGACGATGTTGTTGACGACCTTGTCCGAGCCGCCGACGAGCTTGGCGGCGACGTCGCCGGCCTGCTGGGCCTCGACCGGGCTCGAGACCGAGCCGGTCAGCATCACGCTGTCGCCGACGCCTTCGATCTGCACGCCCGGCAGTGATTGGCGCAGTGCCGCACGCATGCCGTTGAGGTCGCGCTTGACCGCGATGTCGTAGGAGGCCACCTGCTGGCCGTCGGCGGTGAAGAACACGACGTTGGTCTGGCCGACCTGGCCACCGATGATATAGGCGCGTTGGGCCGAGCGGATCACCGCATTGGCGATCTTGGGATCGGCCACCAGCACGTCCTTGACCTCGCGCGGCAGATCGATGACGACGGACTTGCCCACACCAAGCGAGAGAAAACGCGTCCGCGCTGGCGCGATCGTCGCGACCGGCGACACGCCGAGATCAGGCGCCTGCATCGGTGCCTGGTCGCCGACCGGCGCATCCGCGGCACAGAGTCGGTCGGGGGCTGCGAGCAGCCCCAGCATCAGCATCGACCCCGTCCAGAACGAGCGCGCGCGCTTCCCCCGAATGCGCTGGCCCGTCCGATCATCCCCGTAGTTCATGCTTTCCCCATCATCACTTCTGTGACGTCAGTTGCCGCGCCTGCACCCCGAAGCGGATCACGTTGACGCCGTCGGAACGCTTGGCCGCCCGATCCTCGATCGGGTCCTCGACAGCCTTGGCATCGGCGATGCTCCGCAGCGCGAGCTGGAGCGTGCCGCCCTGGCGCGCGGCCGACAGCGTGGCGACCTGGTCGGGCTTGAGCTCTAGCGTGACGGTCTTGCCGATCACGGCGGTCTGGCCGTCCTTTTCCTTCGGCGCCTGGTCGATCGCGAGCACGCGGATGTTGGTCAGGATGACCTCGGACAGGATGAGGTCGTTGCCGCCGGTCACGCCGCTGGTGTCGGGATTCTTCAGGCGGCGGGTCAACACGATGTCGACGCGATCGTTCGGCAGGATGAAGCCGCCGGCGCCGGTCTCGGCTGAAATTTCGGTGGAGACGGCACGCATGCCGGAGGGCAGGATCGCAGCCATGAAGCCGGAACCTTCCGCCCTGACCAGCTTCTGCTCGCGGATCGGCTCGCCCTGTATCAACGGCACGCGCGCGATCGAGCCGGCGATCTGGGTCTGCGCTTCGGGCCTGCTGTCGCGGCGGATGAAGGCGTTGCTCGCGGTCGCCGCCGGCCAGACCTGCCATTGCAGGTCCTCGGGCTTCACGGCCTGGCCGAGCCCGATGTCGTTCTTCGCGACGAGGACTTCGACCGTCGGCAGCTTCTCGGCGACGGGCAGAACGGGCGCGGGCGCGTTCTGATAGCCGCTCGCCAGATACGCAGCGACGCCGCCGGCGCCCAGTGCGATGACGAGAACGACAATGCGTGCGGTATTCATACGCTTCTACTCTTACGCGGGGCACTCGAACCGCACCTGGCGGGTTCCCCGTGTCGATGAGTAGGGAGTAAAAGTATAAGGGGTGTTGCGAGGCCGAGTGTGATGGCCTGTGACGGGCCTGGTTCTCGGCTGATGGTGAACGCGGCGTTATTCAGCCGGCCGGCGGCACCGTAGTTTCACGCAAGCGCGCTCGTTCGTTCGCACGTCGCGCGCGGCATCATGGTGAACGGGTGGTTAGTGAGGGGGTGCCGGCGCGAAAGCAGCGCGACAATTCATGGCCGTCGCCCCGACGACGAACCTGCGTCGTCCGGATCGGAACGAGGCGGCCGCGTGACGCAGTCATCGCCCGCCTTGTGCGCAATTGCGCACTGGGGCGGGCGATCCAGTATTCCAGAGGCGGCAGTCGCCTGCGGGCCCAGGACTTACTGGCAGGGATACCGCCGGCCGTCCTTTGCCGCGAAGGTATTCGACGCCGGATCGTAGGAGCGGTAGCGCTGCGCGCATGAGGCCGCATGCTGCTGGGCGGCGGCCGCTTCCTGCTGTGCTGCGGCGGTGGCGGCGCCGGCCGCGATGGCGCCGCCGATGAGGCCGCCGACCAGTCCGCCAACACCGACGCCGTTGTCATAGCATTGTCCGTATCGGCACCAGACCTTTTCGGTCAGGGTCGGGACTTCGCCCGCGACACCCGTGACGCTCTGCAACGGAGCCGACATCGCGGGGTTCGAAAGCATCACGGCAGCGGTGGTGATCATCAAGACAACTCTCAAGACGTGATCGATGCGCATTGGATTTCCTGTTTCATTTCTGTCGGCAACAGATGGACGGCGTTAGCGGCCGGCCGCATCCACGACCCGGCAGAGATTGTTGCCGATGCCCGGCGCCACCTGGCCCGGTGGCATGATGAAGACCGCATCGACGCGGCTGCCCCTGCCCTCCTTGCGAACCACGACGCGCAACGTCTGCGGTCGCCCGGATCCGGTGGTCTCCTGCTGCGTGGTCAGCGTGCCCAGCGCCTTGTCCACGTTCACATCGACAAAGCCCTCCGCCAGAACGGCGCGGGAGACTCTATCGAGAGCGGCACTGGCACTGACGGACGGAAAGATCATCCAGACCTTGTGGGTCGTGCCCGTCACGAGCGGAACGCCGCTGCTCTGGTAATGGTCTGCGCAGCTCTCGGCCCGCACCGGCATCGACGAAAGGGCTATCACCGCGACCGCGCAAATTGTTCTTGTCAGCATGCTTTCATTACTTGTTTGAGGCAGTCGGGGGGATTTAGGCCAACGGCGCCGCAAGTCCATCTGCGCCCGCGCATTCGGGATGGACACGTTCGGATTATGGCCTGCCTGCCGCGGCGCGATTGCGCGATCTGGATGTTTGGTGCGGCAATTGGATATCGAGTGCGGGCGCTCGACCTGAATTCACCGAAATTGTGTTAGCGTGGTGATGCATCTACCGCACGAGCGGACGCCCCGAACGATGGATATCGCATGGTCGAAGATATACTCGCCGCACCTCCCGCACGATCAGGGTCGTCGTTTCAGGCGTTGCTTGAGATGGCTCCGACCCCACGGGATCAACGCGCAGTCCGCGCCGAAGCCCGATGGATCATTTCGCTGGCAGGCGGATGTTGCCGTCGGAGCCGGCATGGATGTCGTGCGGGCGGAGCTGTCCGCAGGCTGGGACTGGCGCTATTCATACGGCGATTCAGGCGGTGAGCTCGCGATCAGCCTGCTGAACGCCGGCAAGGCCGACATGCTCATTGCAGGAAAGAACGTCCAACGAACGTCCTCTGAAGTGGCCATCGTACCGCTGCCGAGGTTGCAGCAGCAGAGCGTCGAAGCGGTGGATGGAAGATATTCGAGTGTCACGCTGACGCTGCATACGGACGTGGTGACCAAGGCACTGTCTGCGACCTTCGGAAGCGCAGCGCTGGAAGATCTCGATCTGACACCGAAGGTCGATCTGTCGAGCAGTGCCGGCCAGCTCCTTTTCCAGCTCGTTCGCGCCAGCGCGGCTGGCCTGCATGACGGGATCCTGGCACGTTCTCCGAAAGCCAGCGCTCTGCTCTCGGAAGCGGCGATGCAGTTGATCCTCGAAAATGTTCCCCATCGGCTGATCGACCGCTTGAACCGCCATCCCATGGATGCGCCGCCTCGACGCATCAGGCGAGCCGTCGAGTACATGCGGGCCAATCTGCATCTGCCGCTGACGATAGCGGATATTGCCGGGAATGTCGGGATCAGCAGCCGGTTGCTGCAATCGGGATTTCGCAGGATCCATGGGACGACGCCCGTCGCCTATCTCAGGAGAATTCGGCTCGAAGCCATCCATGACGAGCTGTCGCGACCGGAGAATCTGCTTCCGGTCAGCGAAGTCGCATTGAAGTGGGGTTTTACCCACATGGGTCGGTTAGCAGCGTCGTACCGTTCGGCATTTGGCCTGTATCCGTCCGATACAGTCCGCCGCGCGCGCGGATTCCGCGACTGAAGGAGCCGGCCGGTCGGCTCCTTCAGCGCTACGAAGCTACGTCGTTCTCTTCTGCTCGATCGCGTCCCAGATCTTTGCCGCGACATCGGGGCCGCCGAGCCGCGCGATGGCGCGGATGCCCGTTGGTGAGGTCACGTTGATCTCGGTGAGATTGCCGTTGATGACGTCGATGCCGACGAACAGAAGGCCGCGTTCGCGCAGCGCCGGCCCGACAGTGGCGCAGATCTCGCGCTCGCGCGCCGTCAGCTCGGTCTCCTGCGCCGCGCCGCCGCGCACCATGTTGGAGCGGAGGTCATCCGCCGCGGGGACGCGGTTCACGGCGCCGGCGAACTCGCCGTTGACGAGGATGATGCGCTTGTCGCCGTGCTTCACCTCGGGAATGAACTGCTGGATCACCCAGGGCTCCCTAAAGGTTACCGAGAACATGTCGAACAGCGAGCCGAAGTTCATGTCCTGCGGCATCACGCGGAACACCGCGGCGCCGCCATGGCCGTGCAGCGGCTTCATGACGACGGCACCATGCTTGTCGCGAAAGGCGTTGATCTCGTCGAGGTCGCGCGAGATCAGGGTCGGCGGCATCAGCTGCGGAAAATTCATCACGAACAGCTTTTCCGGCGCATTGCGCACCGAGGCCGGATCGTTGACGACCAGCGTCTTCGGATGGATGCGCTCCAGGAAATGCGTCGAGGTGATGTAGGCGAGATCGAAGGGCGGGTCCTGGCGGAGCAGCACCACGTCGAAGCCGTTGAGCGCCTCGCGCCTGGGCTCTCCGAGCGTGAAATGATTGCCGGGCTCGTCGCGGACGGTGAGGAGCTGCACCGGAGCGACGATCTCGTCGCCGACCATCGAGAGCTTGTCGGGCGTGTAATAGGACAGGCCGTGGCCGCGCTTCTGCGCCTCCAGAAGCAGCGCAAAGGTGGAATCGCCCTTGATGTTGATGCGGGCGATGGGGTCCATCTGGACGGCGACGTTCAGTTTCATGGTCTGCCTTTCAGGTCGAGGCGTCGAATGCCGCCAACACATGGCGCGGAAGTGACCGCGGCGCAATCAGCATGGCGTCGAATCGCAATTCGAATTCGGCATGCTCGGGATGCGCCACGAGCCAGCCTTGCGCGGCGTCGATGATGCGTTGCTGCTGGCGCGGCGTCACCGCGAAGGCGGCGTCATCCAGCGTGGCGCGCGCCTTGACCTCGACGAAGGCGATCAAATTGCGGCGGCGCGCCACGATGTCGATCTCGCCATGCGGGGTGCGATAACGCTTGGCGAGGATGCGGTAGCCCTTGGCCATGAGATACGCGGCGGCGCGGCTCTCGGCCGAGATGCCGGTGCGGAACGCGGCGACGCGCTCGGGCGAGGCGACTTTCGGTTCCGCCGGGACTTCAGTCTTCGCCATCGCCGCCCCGCAGGTCTTTTGCGAGCTCGAGTGCGCGGGCATAGACCTCGCGGCGCGGCCGCCCTGAGAGGGCCACCGCATGCGCCACGGCATCCTTGACGCTGTGCGCGGCCAGCTGCTCGCGCAGGAGGTCGTCCAGCGCATCCGATGTAAGCACCTCGGCGTCCGCAGCCGGTGGGGCGATCACCAGCACGAATTCGCCGCGCGTCTCCAGCGCGTCGGCCTCGCGCGCCAGCTCGGGCAGCGTCGCACGCGACACCTCCTCGTGCAGTTTGGTCAGCTCGCGGCAGATCGCGGCCTCGCGCGTCCCCATGATCTCGGCGAGCTTAGTGAGCGTGTCCTGCACGCGGTTGCCGGATTCGAACATCACCAGCGTTGCGTCGATGCGGGCGAGCTCGGCGAGGCGCGCGCGGCGCGCGGCGGATTTGGCCGGCAGAAAACCCTCGAAGAAGAAACGGTCGGTCGGCAGCGCCGCGACCGACAGCGCCGCCAGCACCGAGGACGGGCCGGGCAGCGCATACACGGCGTGGCCAGCCGCGCAGACCTCGCGCACCAGCTTGAAGCCGGGATCGGAGATCAGCGGCGTGCCGGCGTCCGAGACCAGCGCGACCGAACCGCCAGCCGCAAGCGCTTCCAGGATTCTTGGGCGCGCGGCTTCCGCGTTGTGCTCATGATACTGTTTGAGCTGTGCCGCGATGGCGTAGCGCTCGGTCAGGCGGCGTGTGATCCGGGTGTCCTCGCAGGCGATGACGTCCACGCCGGCGAGGGTCTGAAGCGCCCGGAGCGTAATGTCGCCGAGATTGCCGATGGGAGTCGCGACCAGATGGAGGCCCGCCGCCGCCTTCGGCGCCGCAAGCCTGTGGGCGTCGATGGAGAAGCCACGCGGGGCGGCGTCTGGGTCTTCAGGCGTATTTATCGGGGCCGGCTTTGCGCGCATAATGAAGCGAACTTAGGCATGATCCGCAGGGCTGGGAACCGGCTCTTCGAAAAAGATCGTGCCGAGGTGAGGGGCGACGAACGGACGGGAATGTGATCGATCCGGGATTGTATCGTGAGGGCGTGTGGGGCCCTCGGCCATATTCGCGACGGAAACCCCGCCTTGATGCTGAGTGAGTGTCGGTGAAGCTGGCCAGAACGGAGGGCCGGCCGCGTTAAGCGGTTATTATCCTTTTGTTTTAGTTAACTATTTGCCGACAATATGCCTGAATCCGCGGTTTGTGTCGCGGAAAGAAAAAATGTGTGCCGGCTGGCGAAGGCCGGTCGGAAGAGAAGCTGTCATGGTGGGCCGGCGTCATCCAAAATCTCCCATTCCGGGGTCCCGATCGTCGGGAGCGACCCGGCGGAGCGCGCTCGGCCTGTTGCTCGGCACGCCCCTGCTGTCGGCCTGCACCGGCGTGCAGCAGAGTCTCAGCCAGTTCACCAGCCCCTTCGGTGGTTCCTCGCCGCCGGCTCAGCCCGCCGGGCCGCCGCAACAGGCCACGACTGCGGGCACCGGCGGGGTCAAGGTCGCCGTGATCCTGCCGCTCTCGGCCGCCGGCAATGCCGGCCTCGCGGCGCAATCTATGCGCAACGCCGCCGAGATGGCGCTGGCCGAGTTCCAGAATCCGAACATCCAGCTCCTGATCAAGGACGACAATGGCAGCCCGCAAGGCGCGCAAGCGGGCGCGCAGCAGGCGGTCGACGAGGGCGCCGAGATCATCCTGGGGCCGCTGTTCGCGCAGTCAGTGCCGGCGGTGGCGCAGGTCGCGCGCACGCGCGGCATTTCGGTGATCGCGTTCTCGACCGATTCCAGCATCGCCGGCCGCGGCGTCTATCTTCTCTCGTTCCTGCCGGAGTCCGACGTCAACCGCATCGTCGAATATTCCGCCAGCATCGGAAAGCGCTCCGTCGCCGTGCTCGTGCCCGACAATGCCTATGGCAATGTCGTCGAGGCCGCCGTGAAGGCGGCGGTGCCGCGCCGTGGCGGTCGCATCGTCGCGTTCGAGAAATACGGCGCCGATCGTGCCACCCCCGCGCGGACCGTGGCACAGCAGCTCGGCAGCGCGGACGCGCTGTTCATTGCCGATGACGGCGATGCCGTCGTGTCAGTGGCGGATGCGATGACGGCGGCGGGCGCGAATTTGCGCAACATCCAGCTGCTCGGCACCGGGCTGTGGGACAATCCGCGCGTCTATGCCAGCGCGGCGTTGCAAGGCGGTCTCTATGCCGCGCCGGACCCGGCCGGTTTCCGCGCGTTCTCGGGCCGCTATCGCACCAAATACGGCGCCGAGCCGATCCGCACCGCGACGCTCGCCTATGACGCGGTCGCCCTCGTCGCCGCACTCGCGCGCACGCAAGGCACCACGCGCTTCTCGCCTGACGTGCTCACCAATCCCTCCGGCTTTGCCGGCATCGACGGGCTGTTCCGCTTCCGCCCCGATGGCACCAACGAACGCGGCCTTGCGGTGATGAAGGTGACGCAAGGCGGCGGCGTTGCGGTCGCGGGCTCGCCGAAGAGTTTTGGCGCGTGATGGCTTCGTAGCTTCGTAGCCTGGATGAAGCGAAGCGCAGTCCGGGTTCTCTCCGCGCGGTAAGACCGCCCCGGATTACTCTGCGCTCCATCCGGGCTACTAGATCCCACCAACTCTCAGCTAGATCGCACGGAATCGGTGGGCACGCTTCGCTTTGCCCACCCTACAGCAGCTCGCTACGCCGCCAAATCCGCGACCACCGCATCCAGCACCGGAAAACCGCTGCTCGTCACGCGCAAGCGTCCCGTCGCATCGACCGTGATCGCGCCTTCCTCGCGCAGCAGCGCGATGCGGCCGGGGTCGAGCGGGCGGCCGGAGAGGGCGGTGTAGCGCTCGGGGTCGATGCCTTCGGCGAGGCGCAACCCCATCAGCAAGAATTCGTCGGCGCGCTCCTCGCTGTTGAGGAGATCGTCGGTGACGACGCCGTGGCCGTTGGTCTCGACGCGCAGCAGCCAGGCCTCGGGACGTTTCTCGGTGGCGGTGGCATGCCTGATACCGTCGATGTCGAGGCGGCCGTGCGCGCCGGGGCCGATGCCGGCATATTCGTCGCCGCGCCAGTAGACCAGATTGTGCCGGCACTCGGCCCCGCGCCGCGCGTGATTTGAGATTTCGTAGGCGGGCAGCCCGAGCTTGTCGCAGGTCTCCTGCGTGACGTCGTAGAGCGCACGCGCGGCGGCTTCGTCCGGTGTCTTCAATTTGCCGGCCTGGTGCAGGCCGAAGAACGGCGTGCCCTCTTCGATCGTCAATTGATAGAGCGACAGATGCTCGGCCGCTTCATCGATCGCGAGACGCAGCTCATCGGCCCACATCGCCGGCGTCTGGTCGGGACGGGCGTAGATCAGGTCGAACGAATAGCGCTTGAACGAGTGGCGTGCGATCGCGACCGCATCGAGTGCCTCGCGGGCGCTGTGCATCCGGCCGAGTGCTTTCAGCGAGACGTCATCGAGCGCCTGCACGCCGAGCGAGACGCGGTTGACGCCGGCGCTGCGGTAGCCGGCAAAGCGGGTGGCCTCAACGCTGGTGGGATTTGCCTCCAGCGTCACTTCGACGTCGCCGGCAACATGCCAATGCTTGCCGATCGCATCGAGCACCGCGCCGACGGTCGCGGGCTGCATCAGTGACGGCGTGCCGCCACCGAGGAAGATCGAGGTGACCTCGCGCCCGGGCGCGCGCTCGGCGGTCGTGGCGATCTCGCGCGCAAAAGCTGACGCAAACCGCGCCTCGTCGATCGCGGCGTGGCGGACGTGGCTGTTGAAGTCGCAATAGGGGCACTTCGACAGGCAGAACGGCCAGTGCACGTAGACGCCAAAGGCTTCCTTAGCGCGGCTCAAGGCAGATCTCCGCCAGTTTCACAAAGGCGCGGGCGCGGTGCGATAGGCCAAGGCCGAGCGGCGGCAGGCCGTGCTTCTCGATGCTGTCCATCTCGCCGAAAGTGCGGTTGTGGCCGTCGGGCAGGAACATCGGATCGTAGCCGAAGCCGGCATTGCCGCGCGGCGGCCAGACCAGCGTGCCGTCGACGCGCGCCTCGACCTCTTCGAGATGATCGTCGGGCCAGGCGACGCAGAGCGCGGAGACGAAGTGCGCCCCGCGCTTGTCCGGCGTGGTGGCGCCGCGCTCCTGCAACAGCCGCTCGATCTGTGCCATCGCTGCGCTGAAGTCCTTGGACGGGCCGGCCCAGCGCGCGCTGTAGATGCCGGGCGCGCCGTCTAGCGCGTCGACCACGATGCCGGAATCATCGGCGAAGGAAGCAAGCCTGGTCGCCTGCGCCGCCGCGATCGCCTTGATCGCGGCATTGCTGCGGAAATCGCTGCCGGTCTCTTCGGGCTCGGGAAGGCCAAGCTCGCCGGCCGACACCGCCGCGATGCCGTACGGTGCAAGCAGCTCCCGCATCTCGGCGAGCTTGCCGGGATTGTGGGTGGCGATGACGAGCTTGTCCGTGATTCGGCGGTGCATGGCCTATAGACTACGCTACCGCCAGTTTCTGCAAGTCCACGAGACGCGCGACGCCCTTGCGCGCCAGCGCCATCAGCGCCAGGAACTCGGTTTCCGTGAATGGCTCGCGTTCCGCGGTGCCCTGCACCTCGATGATGCGGCCGTCGCCCGTCATGACGAAATTGGCGTCGGTCTCGGCCTCCGAATCCTCGGCATAGTCGAGATCGAGCACGGGCGTGCCGTTGTAGATGCCGCAGGAGATCGCGGCGACGTTGTCGCGCAGCACGTTGGCCTTGACCATGTTGCGCGCCTTCATCCAGGCGATGCAGTCGGCAAGCGCGACCCAGGCACCGGTGATCGAGGCCGTGCGGGTGCCGCCGTCAGCCTGGAGCACGTCGCAATCGACCGTGATCTGGCGCTCGCCGAGCGCTTCGAGATCGACGATGGTGCGAAGCGAGCGGCCGATCAGGCGCTGGATCTCGACGGTACGGCCGCTTTGCTTGCCGGCGGAGGCCTCGCGGCGGGTGCGTTCCGAGGTCGCGCGCGGCAGCATGCCGTATTCGGCGGTGACCCAGCCGCGGCCCTGGCCCTTCAGCCACGGCGGCAGGCGGTCTTCCAGCGTGGCGGTAACCAGGACATGGGTGTCGCCGAATTTCACCAGGCAGGAGCCTTCCGCATATTTGACGACGCCGCGCTCCAGCGTCACGGGGCGCAATTCGTCGGGCGCACGGCGGCTTGGCCGCATGGGAAATCCTCCAAAACTCTCGGAAAAAGGCTGTTCGCGGTGCTTGTAGGTGGGGTGAGGGTGGGCGGCAAGGTTTTTTCACCCCTGATGCCGAGCGCGCAAACGCCACGCTTGTCAGAAGCGCCCGGGATGGACAAATTATGAGCGTCTGAGAGGAGTTACCGTCTGTGGCCCAACACGATCCGATCCATCTGATCGCGCCACGCGCAGGCCTTGCTCAGCTCAACGAGCGTTCCCGCGATATCTTTCGTCAAATTGTCGAAAGCTATCTGGCGACCGGTGAACCTGTAGGCTCACGCAATATTTCGCGGCTGATCGCCTTGCCGCTTTCGCCGGCCTCGGTCCGCAACGTCATGGCGGATCTGGAACAATTGGGCCTGATCTACGCCCCACACACCTCGGCCGGCCGTTTGCCGACGGAACTCGGCCTTCGCTTCTTCGTCGACGCCCTGATGCAGGTCGGCGACCTCAACGAGGCCGAACGGCAGTCGATCCAGAGCCAGCTGGCGTCCGTCGGCCAGGCGCAGTCGGTCGAGGCGGCGTTGGACCAGGCCTTGACGCGGCTGTCGGGCCTGACCCGCGCCGCCGCCGTCGTGCTGACGCCGAAATCCAATGCGCGGCTGAAGCACATCGAGTTCGTCCGGCTGGAACCGGAGAAGGCGCTGGTGATCCTGGTCGGCGAGGACGGCCAGGTCGAAAACCGCGTGTTGACGCTGCCGCCCGGAGTTCCCTCCTCGGCGATCACCGAGGCCGGCAATTTCCTCAATGCGCGCATCCGCGGCCGCACCCTGGCCGAGGCGCGGCTCGAGCTCGAGACCGCGCTCGGGCAAGCCCGCGCCGAGCTCGACCAGCTGACGCAGAAGGTGATCTCGGCCGGCATCGCAAGCTGGTCCGGCGGCGAGAACGAGGACCGGCAGCTCATCGTCCGCGGCCACGCCAATCTGCTCGAGGATCTGCACGCGCTGGAGGATCTGGAGCGGGTGCGCCTGCTGTTCGAGGACCTCGAAACCAAGCGCGGCGTGATTGACCTGCTCGGCCGCGCCGAAACCGCGGAAGGCGTGCGCATCTTCATCGGTTCGGAGAACAAGCTGTTTTCCTTGTCGGGCTCCTCCACCATCATCTCGCCCTATCGGGATGCCGCCGGCCATATCGTCGGCGTTTTGGGCGTGATCGGTCCGACGCGGCTGAATTATGCCCGTGTGATCCCCACGGTGGACTACGCCGCCCGCATCGTCAGCCGCCTTCTGGGGGGCTGACCGGCGTTTCCGCCGATCACGGGCGCTTGATTTTCGGACGCTTAGGCACGATATCCGGGCCAACAATCCCTGGAAACGAGTTCGAGATTAGAGCCGATGACCGATCGAGACCGGCAACCCGAAGACACGACCGCGCCGACGCCCGAGCCCGTGGTGTCAAAGCCCTACATCATGCCCGACGATCCCGAGCCGGGCTCGGTCGAAACGTTGCAGAAGGAAGCCGCTGAAGCGCGCGACCGCATGCTGCGGACGCTGGCCGAGATGGAGAATCTGCGCAAGCGCACCGCCAAGGAGGTCGCCGACTCCAAGCTCTACGGCGTCACCGGCTTTGCCCGCGACGTGCTCGACATCGCCGACAACCTTCAGCGCGCGCTCGATGCCGTTCCGGCCGAGGCGCGTGCCGCCGCCGATCCCGGCCTGATCGCGCTGATCGAGGGCGTCGAGCTCACCGAGCGCTCGCTGCTCAACGCGCTGGAAAAGCACGGCGTGAAGAAGTTCGATCCCCAGGGCCAGAAGTTCGACCCGAACTTCCAGCAGGCGATGTTCGAAGTGCCCGATGCGTCGGTGCCGTCGGGCACCGTGGTGCAGGTCGTGCAGGCCGGCTACACCATCGGCGAGCGCGTGCTGCGCCCGGCGCTGGTCGGTGTCGCCAAGGGCGGCGCGAAGGCCGCGCCTGCGGCGAACAGCAACGAGTCGAGCGGCGCAGCGAACTGATCGATCCTCATGGTGAGGAGGCGCCGTAGCGCCGAACCATGCAGGCTCGGCAGCATCAGCTCGGCCTTCATCCTTCTAGACGCGCGCGAAGAAGCGCGCTCCTCAGGACGAGGGTTTGGCAGGTGTTTCGCGCCGACTACGCGCTCACCGCGATATCACCCGACTGAATCCGCTTCACGCCGGCCTTGGCCATATCGGCCCAGGCCTTTGCCAGCGAGCCCTGCGTGTCGATGCCGCGGCAGGCGTCTTCCACCACGTAGACCTCGAAGCCCGCCTTGCGCGCATCGAGCGCGGTCCAGGCGACGCAGAAATCGGTCGCGAGACCCGCAACGAAGACGCGCTTGATCTTGCGGCCCTTCAAGTAGCCGGCAAGGCCCGTCGAAGTCTTGCCGTCGGCTTCGAGGAAGGCCGAATAGCTGTCGACGTTCTTGTGAAAACCCTTGCGGATGATGAGCTCGGCGTGCGGGATCGCAAGGTCCTTCGACAGCGCCGCGCCTTCGGTGCCCTGCACGCAATGGTCCGGCCACAGCACCTGTTTGCCGTAAGGGAGATCGACGGTCTCGAACGGTTTCTTGCCGGCGTGTGTTGACGCAAACGAGACATGGCCCTGCGTGTGCCAATCCTGCGTCATCACCACGTTCGAAAACGCTTTCGAGATCTTGTTGATGACGGGCACCACCTGATCGCCTTCCTTCACCGCGAGACTGCCGCCGGGCAGGAAGCAGTTCTGGACGTCGATCACGAGCAGCACGGTTGCATCGTCGGGCTTGATCGATGCCGCGGCAAGGAGTGCGGTTGGCGTGAGCGCCGCGAGCGCCGTGGTCCCAAGCGCCGCAAGGATTTGTCGTCGATCCAACATCGTTCGCCTCCCCTTAGGATGATCCAACAGGGGGGAGCCTAGTTCCGTTCGTGTACGAACAGAAGCCTGAAAATGGTGAGCGCTTGGGCTATCGCCGCGGGCTCGGTGCACCTCTCCCGCTCGCGGGAGAGGTCGGCGCATAGCGCCGGGTGAGGAATCCCTCCTCTGGGGGAGTCTTTGTTGTTGAAGCACCCTCTCCCCAACCCTCCCCCGCAAGCGGGGGAGGGAGCGCACCGCCGCCTTTGCAGATGCCGCCTACCCCTTCGGCTGGATGCCGTCGCGCACGGCGCGGAAGCGGGTGAAGGCGGCCAGCCATTGCTCGCGCGGGGCGCTGGCGATGATGCGCAGCGAAGCACCGCCGCTCGAGAAGCGGATCCACTGCACCACGGTCACGGGGGTCTTGTCCTTGCCGCTGACACCGTCGATCCGGGTCTCGAAACCCTGCTGGCCGTTGATGCGGATCGGCTCGGACATGGTGACGCGCGACTCGCGCAGGCCAGGAATCTGGAGCGCCGCCTCCTGGGCGAAGCGGGCGCGGTCGGCGGCCTGCTGCGGGGTGGCGCCGATCAGGCCGAGGATCATGAACGGCTTCGACTCATAACCCGTGCTCTCGTCGCCGTCGGCCAGGATGATGCTCGAGCCCGGCGCCAGCGTACGGATGTCCTTGAAGTTGGCGAGATCGGTGATCTTGAACGGCATCAGCCCGATCTGCTCTTCGGTCGAGACCTGCTTGCGGGTCACAGCGCTCGCAAACATCTGTCGCACCGCTTCATCCGTGTAGATCTTGGTCGCATTCTCCGGGATCTGCACCGCGACATAGCCGGAGAAGCCGGCGCCCGGCACGATCATCGAATAGCGCCTCACCGGGGTATCGCCGGCCTTGCCGCTTTCGGTGGTGAAGTAGGCAAGGCCCGCAGGTGTCTCGATCTTGTCCTGCTTGACGCCGCCCGTACCGGCCGGATTGGAATTGAAGGCGTTCACGACCTCGCCATAGGCCGCCGGCGGCAGCTCGGTGATCAGCACCTTGACGCTGCCGTCCTCGGTCTCGAAGCCCGGAAAGGTCTTTGCCGTGTTCAATCCCACCAGCGGCACCATGCCGAGGCGCAAGCCGGGCGGGTAAACGGCGTCGGCGGCAAGGGCCGGCAGCGCGGAGCCCACGAGGAGGGCGAGCGCGGCGAGGGGGCGGATCAGCTTCATGGGCACTCTGATTGGTTCACATTGAGGCCGTTCGATGGTCGGTCACCGGGCCGCTTTGTCGCGCTGAGCAGCCTCAAGGGCGCTGCCCGGCCGGTCCGCTTTTAGCGGGTTTGGCCTTGCCGCAACAGGGTGGGGCGGATTGCGGTGGCCGGGCTTGCCGAGGTCTGGACCTGTTAATAATTCCTCACCCGCAAGGGCGGTTGAGCCCGGATATGATCTTCCAAAAACCCAATGTTTTCACGGCCGAAACTTGCGTTCGGTCCTTGCAGGCCCCTCCCCCCCTCCTATATGACCCCCAATCATCGCAATATCGCGGATGTTTGATCTTAGGGGGTTTGGATCGGGTGCCTTCTGGGCCCAACCAACCTGCCGCAAAAACAAGGATATCAGGACCATGGGAAAGGTCATTGGGATCGACCTCGGCACCACGAACTCGTGCGTGGCCGTAATGGATGGCAAGAACGCCAAAGTCATCGAGAATTCCGAAGGCATGCGCACGACGCCTTCGATCGTCGCCGTCACGGACGACGGTGAACGCCTCGTCGGCCAGCCGGCCAAGCGCCAGGCCGTCACCAATCCCGAGCGCACCTTCTTCGCAGTGAAGCGCCTCATCGGCCGCCGCTACGACGACCCGATGGTCGAGAAGGACAAGAAGCTCGTCCCGTACAAGATCGTGAAGGCTTCCAACGGCGACGCCTGGGTCGAGGCCGACGGCCAGACCTACTCGCCTTCGCAGGTCTCGGCGTTCATCTTGCAGAAGATGAAGGAGACCGCGGAAGCCCATCTCGGCCAGAAGGTCGAGCAGGCCGTCATCACCGTTCCCGCCTACTTCAACGACGCCCAGCGCCAGGCGACCAAGGACGCCGGCAAGATCGCAGGCCTCGAAGTGCTGCGCATCATCAACGAGCCGACCGCGGCCGCGCTCGCCTATGGCCTGGACAAGACCAAGGCCGGCACCATCGCCGTGTACGACCTCGGCGGCGGCACCTTCGATATCTCCATTCTCGAAATCGGCGACGGCGTGTTCGAGGTGAAGTCGACCAACGGCGACACCTTCCTCGGCGGCGAGGATTTCGACATGCGCCTCGTGGGTTATCTGGCCGACGAGTTCCAGAAGGAGCAGGGCATCAACCTGCGCAACGACAAGCTCGCGTTGCAGCGCCTGAAGGAAGCCGCTGAAAAGGCCAAGATCGAGCTGTCGTCGACGACGCAGACCGAGATCAACCTGCCCTTCATCACTGCGGACCAGACCGGCCCGAAGCATCTGACGATGAAGCTCACCCGCGCCAAGTTCGAGGCGCTGGTCGACGACCTCATCCAGAAGACCGTCGAGCCCTGCCGCAAGGCGCTGAAGGATGCCGGCGTGACCGCCGGTGAGATCGGCGAAGTCGTGCTGGTCGGCGGCATGTCGCGCATGCCGAAGGTCCAGGAAGTCGTCAAGCAGCTGTTCGGCAAGGAGCCGCACAAGGGCGTTAACCCGGACGAAGTCGTGGCGATCGGCGCCGCGATCCAGGCCGGCGTGCTCCAGGGCGACGTCAAGGACGTGCTGCTGCTCGACGTGACCCCGCTGTCGCTGGGCATCGAGACGCTGGGCGGCGTGTTCACCCGCATTATCGACCGCAACACCACGATCCCGACCAAGAAGAGCCAGGTATTCTCGACGGCTGAAGACAATCAGAATGCCGTCACCATCCGCGTCTTCCAGGGCGAGCGTGAAATGGCCGCCGACAACAAGATGCTCGGCCAGTTCGACCTGATGGGCATCCCGCCGGCTCCGCGCGGCATGCCGCAGATCGAGGTGACCTTCGACATCGACGCCAACGGCATCGTCAACGTCTCGGCCAAGGACAAGGCCACCGGCAAGGAGCAGCAGATCCGCATCCAGGCCTCCGGCGGTCTGTCGGAAGCCGACATCGAGAAGATGGTCAAGGACGCGGAGGCCAATGCCGAGGCGGACAAGAAGCGCCGCGAGGCCGTGACTGCCAAGAACGAGGCGGACGGACTGGTGCATTCGACCGAGAAGGCCCTGGCCGAGCACGGTTCGAAGGTCGCCGAGAACGAGCGCCGCGCCATCGAGGACGCCGTCAGCGATCTCAAGGAAGCGCTGAAGGGCGACGATGCCGAGGCGATCAAGGCCAAGACCCAAACGCTGGCCCAGGCTTCGATGAAGCTCGGCGAAGCCATGTACAAGCAGCAGGCCGAGGCCGACGCCAAGAAGGATGCGGCCAAGGACGACGTTGTCGACGCGGAATTCACCGAGGTCGACGACGACAAGAACAACAAGAAGTCCGCTTAAACCCCAAGAGGGTGATGATGCGGACGGCTTGGACCCCACACGCGCTACCGCCCTCCCCCCTTGCGGGGGAGGCCGCCGTGTCGGGACGGACGGGCGAGGCGCCTGTTACGATCGATAAATTCCCAACCGTTATGTTGAACGCCGCTGCGCTGCCCTCTGCCGTACGGCAGAAGGCTGCCTATATGGTTGCGTGGCAACGTTGTTTCGCTCCGACTTGAATCGCGATTGGATAGACCGAGCCCGCCATGTCCACGTCCACCAAGCGCTGCTATTACGAAACTCTCGAAGTCGAACGCACGGCCGACGACTCGGTGCTGAAAACGTCCTTCCGCAAGCTTGCGATGAAGTTCCACCCCGACCGCAATCCCGGGGACGACACCAGCGAAGTCAAGTTCAAGGAAATCAACGAGGCCTACGAAGTCCTGAAAGACAAGGACAAGCGCGCGGCCTATGACCGCTATGGTCACGCTGCCTTCGAGCAGGGCGGCGGTGGCGCCGGCTTCGGCGCGGGCTTCGCCTCCTCTTTCTCCGACATTTTCGAAGATTTGTTCGGCATGGCCGGACAGCGCGGCCGCGGCGGCCGCGAGCGTGGCGCGGACCTGCGCTACAACATGGAGATCACGCTCGAGGAAGCCTTTGGCGGCAAGACCGCGCAGATCGAGATCCCGGTCTCGGTCACCTGCGAGGCCTGCTCGGGCATCGGCGCAAAGGCCGGGACCAAGCCGAAGACCTGCTCGACCTGCGGCGGCGCCGGCCGCGTGCGGCAGTCGCAGGGCTTCTTCACGCTAGAGCGCACCTGCCCCGGGTGCCAGGGCCGCGGTCAGATGATCGAGGATGCCTGCCCCTCCTGCTCGGGCCAGGGTCGCGTCACCCGCGAACGGACGCTATCGGTCAACATCCCCCCGGGCGTCGAGGACGGCACGCGGATCAGGCTTGCCGGCGAAGGCGAGGCGGGGGTCCGCGGCGGCCCGCCCGGCGACCTCTACATCTTCCTGTCGCTGGCCCAGCACCAGTTCTTCCAGCGCGACGGCGCCGATCTGCATTGCCGCGTGCCGATCTCGATGGTGACGGCGGCACTTGGCGGCGAATTCGAAGTGCCGACCATCGAGAAGGCCAAGTCCAAGGTGAAGGTACCAGCTGGAACCCAGTCCGGTCGTCGGTTCCGCATTGCATCAAAGGGCATGCCGGTGCTGCGCTCGCGCCAGATGGGCGACATGTATGTTCAGGTCGTGGTCGAGACCCCGCAGAACCTCACCAAGAAGCAGCAGGAATTGCTGGCCGAGTTCGAGAAGCTCTCCTCCGGCAATACCCAGCCGGAATCGGAGGGATTCTTCGCCAAGGTCAAGGATTTCTTCGGTAATCGCGCAAGTTGACCCGTCTTGACCGTGCCGCCTTCGGCCTATACGTCTTTATGACCATTTTCTGACACGCCGCGGTCCCGCGGTCCCGTCCGGTCCCGACATGCCATTGCCATCGTCCGCGCGTGCGTTGAAGAAGCCTCGTCTCGATGACGAGGTGCGTTTTCTCCGGTCGTGGATCGAAAAGCCGCTGCACATGGGTGCGGTGATGCCGTCGGGCAAGCTGCTGGCCCGGACCATGGCGCATTACGTCGATATCGACTCGGACGCACCTGTGGTCGAGCTCGGACCCGGCACCGGCGCCATCACCTCGGCGCTCATCGAGCGCGGCGTCGATCAGAAGCGTCTCGTCCTCGTCGAATACAATCCCGGTTTCTGTGCGCTGCTGCGTGACCGCTATCCGCAAGCCAAGGTGGTGCAGGGCGATGCCTACCGCCTGCGCGACACGCTCTGGAACGTCTTGAGCGCGCCGGCGTCTGCGGTCGTCTCCGGCCTGCCGCTCGTCACAAAGCCGATGCTGACGCGGCTGCGGCTCATCCGCGACGCCTTCACGGCGCTGGCTCCCGGCGCGCCGTTCGTCCAGTTCACCTATGCGGTGGTGCCGCCGATCCCGAAATCGCTGCCCGGCGTGTCCACAGAGGCCTCGGAACGGATCTGGATGAACCTTCCGCCGGCCCGCGTCTGGGTGTATCGCAGGGACTAATTCCGCCGGCTGCTCTTCTTGCGCGGCGGACCCGTTTCGCCGAACGCATTGGATTGGATGTCAGCTCCCAAGATCCTGGTCATTCCCGGCTCGCTGCGCACCGGCTCGCACAATACGAAGCTGGCGGCGGTCGCAGCCTATGAATTTGCCCAGGCCGGCGTCGACGTTACGCGCATCTCGCTCGCCGATTTTCCGCTGCCGATCTATGACGGCGATCTCCAGGCCAAGTCCGGCGTGCCCAAGCACGCCATCAATCTCAAGCGGATGATCGGCGCGCATCATGGCGTGCTGTTCGTCTCGCCCGAATACAATGCCTCGGTGCCGCCGCTGCTGAAGAACGCGATCGACTGGGTCAGCCGCGTGCACGAACTGCACGAGGCGCGCGGCGAGGTGTTCCGCAACCGCGCGTTCGCGCTCGCCGGCGCCTCGCAGAGCAGGTTGGGGGCCGCCCGCGCGCTCCAGGCGCTCAGGCTGATCCTGACCTCCTGCCACGCCAATGTGATTGCCAGCCAACTCACGCTCGCCTTTGCCGACCAGGCCTATGACGATATGGACAGGCTGAAGAACGAGGCTGACATCGCCGCGTTGAAGGAGCTGGTAGCGCAATTGATCGACATTTCCCAACGCATGATGTGAGGTGACATGACGCCAGCCGAAATCGCCCCGAAAGACCGCCTGATCGTTGCGCTCGATGTGCCGAGCGTCGATGCCGCGGAAGCGTTGATCAACAGGCTCGGCGACAGCGTCACGTTCTACAAGATCGGCTATCAGCTCGCCTATGCCGGCGGCCTTCCGCTGATCGGCAAGTTTGCCGACAAGGGCAAGAAAATTTTCGCCGATCTCAAGATGCACGACATCGGCAACACGGTGACGCGCGGCGTTGAGAGCGTAGCCAGGCTCGGCGCGACGTTCGTCACCGTGCACGCCTTTCCGCAGACCATGAAGGGCGCCGTCGAAGGCCGCGGCAGTTCGAGCCTGAAGATCCTCGCCGTCACCGTGCTGACGTCCTACAACGATGACGATCTCCATGCGGCCGGCTATCGGCTCGGCGTCTCCGAGCTGGTCGAAGCGCGCGCGCAGCAGGCGCAGGTGCTCGGCGTCGACGGTCTGGTGTCGTCGCCGGAGGAAGTGGGTAGCCTCCGCAAGATCGTCGGCCACCAGATGAGCCTCGTTACGCCCGGCATTCGGCCAGCGGGTTCGGCAAGCGGCGACCAGAAGCGCATCATGACGCCAGGCCGCGCCATTGCCGCTGGCGCCGATTATCTCGTCGTCGGTCGGCCGGTTGTGGAAGCCGCTGACCCCAAGGCGACGGCTGATGCCATCCAGGCAGAAATCGCAGCGGCGCTTGGCTGATCAACAACAGGGAGAAGAACAATGGCAAAAGGCTACTGGATCGGACGCGTCGACGTGAGCAATGACGAGGGCTACAAGCCCTATGCGGTCGCCAATCTCGCGATCTTCAAGAAATTCGGCGGCCGCTATGTTGTTCGCGGTGGCCGCCTCACTACCGTCGAAGGCGCCAGCCGCACCCGCAACGTCGTGATCGAATTCCCGGATTACGAGACCGCGATCGCCTGCTACAATTCGCCGGAATACCAGGCCAACATCAAGGTCCGCCAACCGCACTCCGTCGCCGACCTCATCATCATCGAGGGCTATGACGGGCCCCAGCCGGGATAGGCATCCGACCTTCAGGCAGGGCCCTCGCGTTTGACAGCTGGGAAACTGCCGAGCGTGCTCGTCCTGCATGGTTCGAGACGCCCGCTTGCGCGGGCTCCTCACCATGAGGGTCTGACATCTCGCCGCGAAACGCGCCCTCATCCTGAGAGCCCGCCATAGGCGGGCGTCTCGAAGGATGGCCGCAGGCGATCCTGCCCGATCCCCCTCGGTTGCCGGAACTGCATCCCCCCGCTAAAACGGCTTCGAAGAGGATCACATCATGTCCGATATGCGCTTGATTGTTGCTGGAGCCGGCGGCCGGATGGGCCGGGCGCTGACGCGGGCGATTGCCGAGAGCAAAGGCGCGGTGCTGGCCGGTGCGCTGGAGGCGCCGGGCTCGGACCTGCTCGGCAAGGATGCCGGTGTGCTCGCAGGGTTGCCGGCCAACGGCATCAAGCTCTCCGCCGACCTCTGGGCGATGTCGAAGGAGGCCGACGGCATCCTCGATTTCACCGTGCCGGCGGCAACCATCGCCAATGTCGCGATCGCCGCCGAGCGCGGCATCGTGCATGTCATCGGCACGACTGGGCTTTCGGGCTCCGACAACGCCGTGATCAAGAGCGTCACCAATCGCGCGGTCGTGGTGCAATCAGGCAATATGAGCCTCGGCGTCAACCTGCTCGCCGCGGTGGTCAAGCGTGTCGCCAAGGCGCTCGATGAAACCTTCGACATCGAGATCGTCGAGACCCATCATCGTATGAAGGTCGACGCGCCCTCGGGCACCGCGCTCATGCTGGGCCAGGCGGCAGCTAGCGGCCGTGGCGTCCCGCTCGATGAGCGTGCCGCGCGCGGCCGCGACGGCATCACCGGCGCGCGGCGTCCCGGCGACATCGGCTTTGCCTCTTTGCGCGGCGGCACTGCGGCCGGCGATCACAGTGTCAGCTTCCTCGGCCCGTTCGAGCGCCTGACGCTGTCGCATCAGGCTGAGGACCGCATGCTGTTCGCTCACGGCGCGCTCAGGGCGGCGCTGTGGGCGCATGGCAAGAAGCCGGGGCACTACTCCATGGCCGACGTGCTCGGCCTGTCCGACATCTGAACGAGAGCATGATCCGGAAAAGTGCGAAGCGGTTTTCCGACAAGGTCATGCTCAAAACAATAAACTAGATGGAAAGCAGTTGATGAGCGAACGTCTTCTCGTGCTCGTGCGCCACGGCCAGAGCGAATGGAATCTGAAGAACCTGTTCACGGGCTGGAAGGACCCTGACCTCACCGAACTCGGCGTGAAGGAAGCCACGGAAGCCGGCCGCAAGCTGAAGGCGCAGGGGCTCGTGTTCGACGTCGCCTACACTTCGGTGCTGACGCGCGCGCAGCATACGCTCGACCTCATCCTCGGCGAGCTCGGCCAGGAGGGCCTGCCGACCTCGAAGGACCTCGCGCTGAACGAGCGCGACTATGGCGATCTTTCCGGCCTCAACAAGGACGACGCCCGCAGGAAATGGGGCGAGGACCAGGTGCTGATCTGGCGCCGCTCCTACGACGTGCCGCCGCCCGGCGGCGAGAGCCTGAAGGACACGCTGGCGCGCGCGCTGCCATATTACGTGCAGGAGATCCTGCCCGGCGTGCTCAACGGCAGGCGTACGCTGGTCGCCGCCCACGGCAATTCGCTGCGCGCGCTGATCATGGTGCTGGAAAAGCTCTCGCCCGAAGGCATCTTGAAGCGCGAACTCGCGACCGGCGTGCCGATCATCTACCGTCTCAACGCGGATTCGACGGTGGCCTCGAAGCTGGATCTGGCGGGGTAGACTTTCTTTGCCTCTCCCCGCATGCGGGGAGAGGCCGGATTGCATCGAAGATGCAATCCGGGTGAGGGGGACTCTCCGCGAGTCCGACTGTCACCGTCCCTGCGGAGACTCCCCCTCACCCCGACCCTCTTCCCGCAAGCGGGGCGAGGGAGAAAAATCACTGCATCCCCAGCCGCCCGGCTTCCCAGCCCAGCATCGCCTGCTTGCGCGTGATGCCCCAGTGGTAGCCTGTCAGCGTGCCGCTCTTGCCGAGTGCGCGGTGGCAGGGGACCACGAACGAGACCGGGTTCTTGCCGACCGCGGCACCGACGGCGCGCGAGGCTTTCGGGCTGTTGATGTTGCAGGCGATGTCGGAATAGGACACCGCGCGGCCCATCGGGATCTTCAGCAGCGTCTCCCACACCCGCACCTCGAAATCGGTGCCGATCAGGACAACGCGCAGCGGCTGGTCCGGTCGCCACAGTTTCGTGTCGAAGATGCGCGCCGCAAGCGGCGCGGTGCCTTCGTGATCTTCGACATAGGTCGCGTTCGGCCAGCGCCGCGTCATGTCGGCGAGTGCGATCTTCTCCTCACCGTGATCGGCGAAGGCCAGTCCCGACAGGCCGCGGTCCGTTGCGATCACGATCGCGGTGCCGAACGGCGAGGGATGGAAGCCGTAGCGCAGCGTCAATCCCGCACCGCCGTTCTTCCATTCGCCTGGCGACATCGCTTCATGGGTGACGAAGAGATCGTGCAAGCGGCCGGGGCCCGACAGCCCTGAGTCGAGCGCGGCGTCGAGGATGCTCGCGGAATCCCGTAGCAGCCCCTTGGCGTGGTCGAGGGTGAGCGCCTGCATGAAAGCCTTCGGCGTGATCGAGGCCCAGCGGCGGAACAGATGGTGCAGCTCATCCGGCGTGACGCCGGCCGCATCCGCCATCGCTTCGATGGCAGGCTGGGCGCGCCAGTTTTCCGAGATGAACGCGATGGCCCGGCGCACGGAATCATAGTCGCGCAGCGCGGCGTTCTGGGGGCCTGGCTTGGCCAGGCGCTGGTCATGTATGGCGAGTGTCATCATGATCGGAAATGTAGGAGAGGGGCGAGGGCGAAACCACCCGATTCCTGATCCGAAATCAGGTGACCGGATTGTAGGTCGGGCCTCGCTTGGCGGCGTTCAGCGCCTCCACCAAGCCTTTGTAAAAACTTGCCTTTTCTTCCGGTCCGAGGAACCTCGCGATCTGGATCTGGTGGCCGCGCGAGATCAAATAGAGATGTTCGATGCCAAAATCCTCGTCGACCTCGATGTCGAGCCGGACCCAGAGCGGATTGAACGTCCATTCGGCGACCTGCCCGCGATGGCTGACGCGGCGCACGCGCAATTCGGAAGGGGTCACAACGATTTCCTCGCGGGCCCGCGCGGCGCGGAAATTGACCTTGAAGGCCCACCAGATCACGAGGACGTCGAGGCCGAAGAAGCCGAACACCGGCCACGCCCCCATCATCAGGAACGCCAGGCCGGTGACGAAGCTGACGACGCTCAGGAACAGCATCACGGCGAGGAAGCCGGTGCGGTTCAGCGAGCGGTGTGGCGTCAGCCGCGCGGAGAAGATTTGCACGTCGCGCGGATCTTCAGAATCGCTGCGCTCTATTTCGTTGCCTGTGCTCATCGTCCCTCAGTATATCCCGATCATGGCGAAAATCACCCGTAAGCCGGCCCCGCGCAAAGCGGCCATACCGAAGAAAAAGGCAAAAGCGGCCGTGGCGAAGCCGAACGTCCCCGCCAAGAAGGCGCTCCAGGCGACAAGGCCCTGGACTCCTGCCGAAATCCACGAGGCCTTCAGCCGTTTCCGCAAGGCCAATCCGGAGCCGAAGGGCGAGCTCGAGCACGTCAATCCGTTCACGCTGCTGGTTGCCGTGGTGCTGTCGGCGCAGGCGACCGATGCCGGCGTCAACAAGGCGACGCGCGCATTGTTCGAGGTGGCCGATACCCCGCAGAAGATGCTCGACCTCGGCGAGGAGCGCCTGCGCGAGTACATCAAGACCATCGGCCTTTACCGCACCAAGGCCAAGAACGTAATTGCGCTGTCGGCAAAGGTGCTTAGCGATTTCGGCGGCGAGGTGCCGCGCACGCGTGCCGAGATCGAGTCGCTGCCCGGTGCCGGACGCAAGACCGCGAACGTGGTGCTCAACATGGCCTTTGGCGAACACACGATGGCGGTCGACACGCATGTCTTCCGCGTCGGCAATCGCACCGGGCTTGCGCCGGGCAAGACGCCGCTTGAGGTCGAGCTTGGTCTCGAAAAGGTGATCCCGGCCGAGTTCATGCTGCATGCCCATCATTGGCTCATCCTGCATGGCCGCTATACTTGCCTCGCGCGCAAGCCGCGCTGCGAAGTCTGCCTGATCAACGATCTCTGTCGGTGGCCGGAGAAGACGGTCTGAGATCGCGGCGAGTCCGCTTTGGGGTGATGTCGTGAGTCCACAAGAACAAGTTCCGTCATCCCCTCCCACCGCAACACCATCTCCACCGCCCAAGCCGACGCAGCGGCCGGCCACTTCGCTCTGGAGCCGGCTGGCGATCCCGCTGTTCGCCGTGATCGTTGCGCTCGGCTTCGTCGCGCTGGCGACGTTGCGGTTCGACGAATGGGTCGGCAACGCCGTAATCCAGACCACCAATGACGCCTATGTCCGCGCCGAGCTGACGCGGCTGTCGAGCCGCGTCTCGGGTGAAGTACTCAATGTAGGGGTGACCGACTTCCAGCGCGTGAAGGCCGGCGATCTCCTGATTCAGATCGACCCCGCCGATTACGAGGCGCAAGTCGCGCAGGCCGAAGCCGCCGTTGCCGCCGCGCAGGCCACACTCGACAATCTCGCCAACCAGATCGAGCTGCAGTATGCGACGATCGCTCAGGCCCAGGCCGCGCGGCTCTCGGCCGAAGCCTTGGAGGTCGAGGCAAAACAAGAGCAGGAGCGCCAGCAGTCGCTGTCGCAGACCGAGTCCGGCACGCGGCAGCGCTTCGAGCAGGCGGTCGCTGGCTACGCCAAGGCGCAGGCCGACGTGCGTGCCAGCCGCGCCGTGATCGCGGCCCAGCAGCACCAGCTCGAAGTCCTGCAAGGCACCAAGAAGCAGCGCGCTGCGGATGTCGAGGCGACCAAGGCGACGCTGGCGAGCGCGAAGCTCAAGCTCGGCTACACGAGGATATCAGCGCCGTTCGACGGCGTCGTCGGCGAGCGCCAGGTCCAGCCCGGCGACTATGTCAATATCGGGACCAATCTCATCAACGTGGTGCCGCTGCCGAAAGTCTATGTGATCGCGAACTACAAGGAGACCCAGCTCACGCATGTGCGGCCGGGCCAGCCGGTCGAGATCACCGTCGACAGTTTTCCGCGCGAGAAGCTGCGCGGCCAGGTCGAGCGCATTGCGCCGGCGACGGGCGCTCAGGTCGCGCTGCTACCACCGGATAATGCGACCGGCAATTTCACCAAGGTAGTGCAGCGCATTCCCGTCCGCATCCAGTTCGATGACAATCAACCATTGCTGACGCGGCTGGTGCCCGGCATGTCGGTCGTCACCAGCATCGACACGAAGAGCGGCAATGGCGGAAAATGACGATGCCCGCCGCGGACCGGTCTCGCGCGGCGGCATCGCGCCCCAGCCGCTGTTTGCCGTGGCGGCGGTGCTGCTCGGCTCGTTCCTCACCAATGTCGACAGCCGCCTGACCACAATCGGCCTGCCCGATCTGCGCGGTGCGTTCTCGCTCTCGTTCGACGAAGGCGCCTGGCTCTCCACCGCCGGCATCGGATCGCAGATCTTGATCGCGCCCGCGGTGCCGTGGCTTGCGACCGTGTTCGGCCTGCGCCGCGTGCTCGGCATCCCGAGTTTGATCTATGCCGTGATCTCGCTGATCGTCCCCTTCGTGCACGATTATCCGACGCTGCTCGCGCTCAGCGTCGTGCATGGCCTCCTGCTCGGCACCTTCGTGCCGGCGACGCTGATGATCGTGTTCCGCAATCTGCCGATGCGCTGGTGGCTGCCGGCGATCGCGCTCTATTCGATCCGCGTCGGCTTTGCGTTCGATACATCGAGCTCGCTGGTCGGCTTCTATGTCGATCATCTCGGTTGGCAATGGGTGTACTGGCAGAGTGTGGTGATCGCGCCCCTGATGGGCCTGATGGTTTATCTGGGCACGCCGAGCGAGCCGGTGAACCGCGCGCTGCTGCGCGAGGCCGATTGGGGCGGCATGCTGCTGCTCGGCGCGGCGGTCTCGATGATCTATGCCGGGCTTGACCAGGGCAACCGACTGGACTGGCTCAGCTCCGGCACGGTGATGGCGCTGCTCGCCAGTGGCGGGATTCTGTTTGTGGCTTTCCTCGTCAACGAGTCGCTGGTCAGGCAGCCCTGGGCGCATGTCAACGTGCTGTTCTCGCGCAACATCGGATTGGGGCTGATCCTGATCCTGCTCTACACGCTGACCAGCCTGTCCAACTCAACGCTGGTGCCGAATTTCCTCGCCACCATCGCCCTGCTCAGGCCCGAGCAGAGCGGCCTCCTGTTGCTCACCTATGGCGCGCTGCCGATGTTCGTGCTGGTGCCGCTTTCGATCTGGCTGCTCAGGCATTTCGATACGCGGACGGTGCTGGTCGTGGGATTTGCCTGCTTTGCCGCGGCCAATCTCTGGGGCACGCAGCTCACCCACGCCTGGGCGCGCGAGGATTTCACCGGCATCGTTCTGCTGCAGGCGATCGGGCAGTCGCTGACCTTGCTGCCGCTGATCATCACGCTGCTGTCCAATGCCGATCCGAGCCGTGCCACCGCCTTTGCCGCCTATATCCAGGTCATGCGGCTCGGCGGCGCCGAGATCGGCGTGGCGCTGATGGGGACCTGGCTGCGCGTACGCGAGCAGGTCCATTCCTTCTATCTCGGTCAGAACCTTGCGGTCGGCGATGTCGATCTGATGCACAGACTGAAGCAGCTCGCCGACCATTTCGCGGCCCATGGGACAGGATCGGCGCAGGCGCGTGCGGTCGGCACGCTCGCGGGCGTCGTGCAGCGCGAGGCCAATGTGCTCGCCTATATCGACGGTTTCTGGCTGTGCTTCTGGCTGGCAATGGCCGCGCTCGGCGTCCTCGCGCTCGTCACCCGCGCGCCGACGGGCCCGTTCGCGCCGGCGCCGTTCGGCTTCGCCAAGATGCTCTTGCGCAAATGCGGGGTGACGTTGACTTGAATGCGATGGCGTTTGGGTCGTTCGATCATGCCGCGGGGGGCGGTCACCTCTCCCGCTTGCGGGAGAGGTCGGCACGTAGTGCCGGGTGAGGGCTCGCTCCGCTTGGGGATTGTCCCGTTGCGGAAACACCCTCACCCCGACCCTCTCCCGCAAGCGGGAGAGGGAGCGCACCGTCACCGCATCTGCCGCGCGGGCTCGATCAGCTCGGGCCGCGGACCTGAAAGTCGCTTGTGCATGTGCACCATGAAGGCCATGCCGAAGATCGGCGTCGCCAGATTCACGATCGGGATCGAGACGAAGGCGGCGATGAACAGGCCGGCGGTGAAGATGGTCGCGGCATTGTCACGCCGCATCGCCTTGGCTTCCGCCGGCGGGCGGAAGCGCATCGCCGCGAGCTCGAAGTACTCGCGGCCCAGAAGCCAGGCTGCGGCGAGGAAGAAGATCAGGAAGCCGGCGCCGGCGAACAGCACCATCGGCAGCGCGATGAGATAGACCAGGATCGTCAGCAGCGCGGTCTTGATGCCTTCGAAAATCGCCTGGCTGAACGGCAGCGCCACGCCGGGCCGCTCGGCCGGATAGTGCTCGCGCTCGACGATGTCGGCGACGTCGTCGACGAACAGGCTCGCCACCAGCGACGTGATCGCGGGCATCAGGAAGATGCCCCCAAACACGACGCCGAGGCCCGCCGCGATCGAGACGATCCAGGAGAGGATCTCGAGCGATGAATGCCAGCCCGGTCCGAGCAGCCCCTCCAGCCAGACCTCACCGGAGGTCGCAAACCAGCTGAGCAGCCGCTGCAAGCCGATCGCCAACACGGTGATCAGCACGAGCGCCAGCCCGATCGATCGCCACAGGATCGAGCGCATCGGCGGCGAGATCATTTGCGAGAACGCCTTCACGGCGGCATCCAGCATAGGGGTATCCTCTCACGAAACCACCCGCGAGAGGTAGACACCCCCGGCCGCTTCGGCAAGGGAGGCCAGCCTGCGGCCTATTTTCTTTGCGGGAGGGGGACGAACGACACCTGGCTAGCCCTCAGCTTATTCATGCCGATGCCCGTGCTTGCGCGTCTTCGCCTGCTTGCCTTCCCCCGTCGGAATCATCACCACGCGGCCGTAGCGCACGCCGCGTTCGGCGATGATGTGGTCGGCGAAATGCCGGACCTCGGAGGCGTTGCCGCGCAGCGCCGTCATCTCCATGCAATTGTTGTCGTCGAGATGGACGTGCAGGGTCGCCAGCGCGAGGTCGTGATGGCCGTGGAATTCCTGCACCAGGCGTTTTGAGAGATCGCGGGCGGCGTGGTCATAGACATAGACGAGGCCGGCGACGCATTGGCCGGTCTGCGCGGTGTCCTCGGTGCTCTGTTGCAGGCCGGCGCGGGCGAGATCGCGGATGATCTCGGAGCGGTTTTGATAGCCACGCGCCTCCGCCGCCGCGTCGATCTCGGCCAACAGATCGTCCTCGATCGTGATCGTAATTCGCTGCATCAGGTGCTCTCCGCGCGTGCCGCTCATGTCCGTTGAACCGTAGCCCGGATGGAGCGACGCGCAATCCGGGACGGTGTCGATATGTAGGCATAACCCGGATTTCGCTTCGCTCCATCCGGGCTACGCAGCTCCTTCACAACCGCGTCGCGCGCAAGCGCAGCGCATTTCCGACCACACTCACCGACGACAACGCCATCGCTGCCGCCGCGATGATCGGCGACAGCAGCACGCCGAAGGCCGGATAGAGGATGCCGGCCGCGATCGGAATGCCGGCGGCGTTGTAGATGAAGGCGAAGAACAGGTTCTGGCGGACGTTGCTCATTGTCGCCTGGGACAGCTTTCGCGCCCGCACGATGCCGGTGAGATCGCCCTTGAGCAGCGTGACGCCCGCACTCTCCATCGCCACATCCGTGCCGGTGCCCATGGCGATGCCGACTTCGGCGGCGGCCAGTGCCGGCGCGTCGTTTACGCCGTCCCCGGCCATCGCGACGCTGCGGCCGGCCTTTTGCAGACTGGTCACCACCGCGCTCTTCTGGTCCGGCAGCACCTCGGCCTCGACCTCGGCAATGCCGAGCCGGCGGGCCACGGCCTCAGCCGTCGTGCGGTTGTCGCCGGTCAGCATGATGACCTTGATGCCCTCGGCCGCGAGCGCCTTCAGCGCCTCCGGAGTCGAGGCCTTGACCGGATCGGCGATGGCGAACAGTCCGGCAAGCCGGCTGTCGACGGCCATGTTGATGACGGTCGCGCCGTCGCCACGCAGCCGTTCGGCTTCCGCGTCGAGCGGCTTGGTATCGATGCCGATCGACGTCAGATATTTGGCATTGCCGAGCACGATGGTCTTGCCCTCGACCTGTCCGGTCGCGCCCTTGCCGGTCGGCGAATCGAATTGCTCGACCTGACTGAGGGTGAGCTGCTTCTCCTTGGCCGCGCGCACGATCGCGTCCGCCAAGGGATGCTCGCTGGCGCGCTCGACGCTGGCCGCCATGCGGAGGATGTCGCCTTCCGCGAAACCAGTGGCCGGGACGATCGACACCACTTTCGGCTTGCCCTCGGTCAGGGTGCCCGTCTTGTCGACCACCAGCGTGTCGATCTTCTCCATCCGCTCCAGCGCCTCGGCGTTCTTGATGAGCACGCCTGCCTGTGCGCCGCGGCCGACGCCGACCATGATCGACATCGGGGTCGCCAGGCCAAGTGCACAAGGACAGGCGATGATCAGCACGCTCACCGCAGCGACCAGGCCGAAGGCGAGCCGCGGCTCCGGCCCGAACCAGGCCCAGGCCGCGAACGCGGTGATGGCGACGACGATGACGGCCGGCACGAACCAGCCCGCGACCTGGTCGGCGAGGCGCTGGATCGGCGCGCGCGAGCGCTGCGCGTCCGCGACCATCTGCACGATCTGCGACAGCAGCGTCTCGCGGCCGACCTTGTCGGCGCGCATGATGAAGCTGCCGGACTGGTTGAGCGTGCCGGCGATCACCTTGGCGCCGCTCTCCTTGGTCACCGGCATGGATTCGCCTGTGACGAGCGACTCGTCCAGTGAGGCGCGGCCCTCGAGGAGCACGCCGTCGACCGGCACCTTCTCGCCGGGACGGACGCGCAAGGAATCGCCGGAATGAAGCGAATCGATCTCGACTTCGTGCTCGTTGCCATCGGCATCGACGCGGCGCGCCGTCTTCGGCGCAAGCTGGAGCAACGCCTTGATCGCGCCCGACGTCGCGTCACGCGCGCGCAGCTCCAGCACCTGGCCGAGCAGCACCAGCACGGTGATCACGGCGGCCGCCTCGAAATAGACGGCGACCGCGCCCTCATGGTCACGGAAATTGGCGGGGAAGAACTGTGGCGCGACGGTGCCGATGATGCTGTAGAGATAGGCCACCCCTGTGCCCATCGCGATCAGCGTGAACATGTTGAGGTTGCGCGTTGCCAGCGACTGCCAGCCGCGGACGAAGAACGGCCAGCCGGCCCACAACACCACGGGTGTGGCGAAAACGAGCTGGATCCAGTTCGATAGCGTCGGGTCGATCCAGTTGTGCGGGCCCGCGAGATGGCCGCCCATCTCCGACACCACCGCCGGCAGCGCCAGCGCGCCACCGATCCAGAACCGTCGCGTCATGTCGGCGAGCTCGGGGTTGGGCCCGGTCTCCAGGCTTGCCACCTCCGGCTCCAGCGCCATGCCGCAGATCGGACAGCTGCCGGGCCCGACCTGGCGGATCTCGGGGTGCATCGGGCAGGTGTAGATCGTGCCCGCGGGCATCTCGGGCTCGGGCGCTTTCTCCTTGGCGAGATATTTTGCGGGATCGGCGGCGAACTTGGTGCGGCATCCGGCCGAGCAGAAATGGAAGGTCTCGCCGTGATGGTCGAAGCGATGTTTTGAGGTCGCGGGATCGACTGTCATGCCGCAGACGGGATCAAGGACCTTGGTCGCGGCTGCGGCGTGGTCATGCGCGGGATGATGGGTGTGGCCGGGATGATCGCCATGTCCGCCGCAGCAGGACGAGGCCGCGGGCCTGGCGGGCGGCGCCGCCTTCGCGGAGCAGCCGCATCCGGAATGGGTTTCCCCGTTGTGCTGATGCTCGTGGTCCGCGTCGTTCATTCCCATGCTCCGGTCTCATACTCGGGCTTGCAACCCATACCCGGTAGGGGTATATAGACCCCATGCGCAAGGACATCAAGGCATCTGTCGGAAAACGTCTCGGCCGGATCGAGGGCCAGGTTCGTGGCCTGTCGAAAATGGTGGAGGAAGACCGCTACTGCATCGACATCGTCACGCAGATCTCGGCCGTGCGTGCCGCGCTGCGCCGGGTCGAGGAAGAGGTTTTGAAGGACCACGTCGCCCATTGCGTCGAGCACGCGATCGCGAGCGGCGACAAGGCCGACCAGCGCGAGAAGATTGCGGAGCTGATGGCGGTGATCGGACGGGCGGAGCGGTAGGTATCTACGTCATTGCGAGCGCAGCGAAGCAATCCAGACTGTCACCGCGGCGGCAGTCTGGATTGCTTCGTCGCTGCGCTCCTCGCAATGACGGTAGAGAGAGACGATAGCGCCACATCCCCAACCGTCGTCCCGGCGAAGGCCGGGACCCATAACCCCAGGGAGGAGTTTGGCGAAGACTCGTCGTTCGGTACTGCGACCGGCCGCGATGGATAGATTCCGCGGTATGGGTCCTGGCTTTCGCCAGGACGACGTTTGGGGGCGGCTGACCTAAACCGTCATCTCCCGCGCTCGCGTGCGGTATATTGCGAGCTCGCTCAGCAACACGAAATGCTCGGAGAACGCGACCGAAGTCGCCGCGGGCTGCGCGCCTACTTCTTCAACCGGAATCTCTGCCGGCGTTTCTTCGTCAATCGCCTCAGGAACGAGCGGCGGCGCACGGAGCGTTTCTGGAAACACACTGAATGTGCCCGCTACCTCCTCGAGCGGCTTCTGCTTGTCGGCCCAGTGCAAGGCTGTGTAGTCGAAACCGTGCACGATGGTGGGTTTGACGACTTCGAAATAGGGCGAGATGTCGAAGTCGCGGGGCATGTAGAGCGAGGAATCGCGGATGTGCAGGATCTCGCGCCGTGCGGCGCGGCTGCCGGCCTTGGTGATTTTCGGCAGGATCGGATAGCGCACGGCGTCGAATGCCTGCGCGATCAGGGCCGAGCAGATGATCTTGGTCGGATCGCCCGAGCCCAGCGCGATCATGCGCCGCCGCCAGCGCTGCGGCACCGGCAGCGGGAACAGGAAACGCATGAGGTCGACGATGTTCTTGGTGTCGTAGCCGAAGCCGATGCGGTTGATCGCATAGCGGCAGACCGTGGTGCGGTCCTCATAGGACAGCCCGACCGGGCGGCAGAGGCGAGTGTGATAGGGGAAGTATTTCGACAGCGGCGCAGAGGTGACGCCTTCGCCGATATTGGCCTCGATCAGGACATGCGGCTCGCCGTCCGCCTCTTCCGCACCCTCGATCGGACCGACATAGAGTGCCGCATGCGACCAGGTCGATTGCGTCAGATATTTGATGATGCCGGAGATGCGGTTGTTGCCCTCGACCAGCAGCACGTCGCCGGGTTCGATGACGCCGCGCAGGTGCTCCGGGTCGCTCGGCGTGAACGGCTCGTAGCCCGGCACCTCCTTCGAGAGGTACGCGGCAATCAGCTTGCCGACTGAGTCCAGGACCGTCCCCATTTCGAAACTCCCCCCACGGCCTTTTCCGGCCGTCTTTTTCCCTTCTCTATCATGGTCGAAACGTGTTGCAATTCGGTTCATCACTCTGTGAGATCAAGCACGATTGATTCACCATGATGGTTGCTGCGCAACATCAGATACGGCAAGGTTCGCGGGCTGTTCCCGTTCGCCGCAAGTCCCCGGAAACCATGTCATGACAATCACGCGCCGCGGTTTCCTTTCGGCGTCGGCGGCCTTCGCTGCGATGCCGGTCCTGCGCGCAACCGCCGCACCTCTGCCGCGGGAGGCCGACATCGTCGTGATCGGCGCGGGGGCCGCGGGAATTGCCGCGGCGCGGCGCATCATGGCGGCCAATCGCAAGGTCGTGGTGGTGGAAGCTGCTGGCGAGATCGGCGGGCGCTGCATCACTGACAGCAGGACCTTCGACGTGCCGTTCGACCGCGGCGCGCGCTGGATGCACAATCCCGAGACCAATCCGATGATCCGCCTGGCGCGCAGCGCGGGGCTCGACGTGCTGCCGGCGCCCTCGGGCCAGAAGATGCGCATCGGCCGCCGCAATGCGCGCGCCGGCGAGACCGAGGAGTTCCTGGCCGCTTTGGTCCGCGCCAACCGCGCCATCGACGAGGCCGCGCGCGGCAAGCTCGATACCTCCTGCGCCTCGGTGCTGCCGAAGGATCTCGGCGACTGGACCGGCGCGGCCGAATTCATGCTGGGTGCGAGCTTTGCCGGCAAGGATCTGAAGGAGCTTTCGGCCATCGACAAGGCCCGCGCGCAGGACCGCAATGGCGCGATCGCCTGCCGCCAGGGTCTGGGGACCCTGATCACGAAACTCGGCGAGCAGGCGCCGGTGGCGCTGGCGACGCCGGCGAGCCGGATCGTCTGGAGCAATCGCGACGTCGGCGTGGAGACCCCGAGCGGCAAGATTACCGCCCGCGCCGCTATCATCACGGTCTCGACCAACGTGCTGATGTCAGGGGCAATCAAGTTCGCGCCCGACATTCCCAAGCGCACGCTCGATGCGGCGTCGAAGCTCACCCTCGGCAGCTACGATCACATCGTGCTGCAGCTGCCGGGCAATCCACTCGGGCTCGGGCGCGACGACACTCTCATCGAGCAGAGCAACTCGACGCGCACGGCGCTGATGTTCGCCAATATCGGCGGCTCCTCGCTGTGCTCGATCGATGTCGGCGGCTCGTTCGGCCGCGATCTCTCCGAGCAGGGCGAGAAGGCCATGACGGCCTTTGCGCGGGAATGGATCACGAAGCTGTTCGGCAGCGAGGCGGCGGCCGGCGTGCAGAAGACCAGCGCGACGCGCTGGAACGCCTCGCCCTATGTGATGGGCGCGATGTCGGCGTCTTCGCCCGGCGGTCAGCTCTCGCGCAAGGTTTTGGCGGAGCCGATCGGCAACATGTTCCTCGCCGGCGAAGCCACGCACGAGACGCTCTGGGGCACTGTCGACGGCGCCTGGGAAAGCGGCGAACGCGCCGCGGAGGCGGCCTTGCGCAAGATCGGCGCGCTCAAGGACGATCCGGCGGATGTGCCGACGCAATCGACCAAGAAGCGGCGGGCGCCGAGGCATTAGGGCAACCAGATCGCACCAAACTCCGCCGTCGTCCCGGACAAGCGAAGCGGAGCGTAGATCCAGGACCCATTACCCCAGGGAGGAGTTTGACGAAGATCGTGGCTGCGAGCAGTTGCTATTAGCGTTGATCGGGGTAATGGGTCCTGGCTTTCGCCAGGACGACGCGGGGATGGTTCAGCGCAAAATCCCATCCAGCAGCGGCAGCCCGGCGATCACCGCCATCGCGATCAGCACGTAGCAGATGCCGCGAAACACCTTCTCGCTGGCGCGGCCGAAGAGAGATGCGCCGAACGCGACGCCGATCGCATAGACCGGGCCGACGATCAGCGAGAGCAGCAGCGATTCGCGTGAGATCAGGCCAGTGGTCGCGTAGCTGACCATCGAGAAGAAATCGGAGGCGCCGAAGAACAGCATGATGTTGGCGCGTGCAACGATCGGGGCGATCGGGCGGCCGAGCCAGTAGCCGACGATCGGCGGCCCGCCGGTCTGCGCCAGCCCGCTACAGAAGCCCGAGAGGCCGCCGATGCCGACCGAGAGCCAGGCATGGTCCTTGCCGCGATAGCGCCAGCCCGACAGCAGCAGAAGCAACAGCGCGGCGACGAAGCAGGAGATGATCCAGCGCGTGGTGACCGGCTCGAGCACGCTGAGGAAATAGGTGCCGAGGGGCACGCCGATCAGCGCGCCCAGCACGATCACCGCCGTGGCCTTGCGATCGGCCTTGCGCCAGGCGTTGGGCAGGAGTGGTGCGGCCGCGACGAAATCGATCACGAGCAGCAAGGCCGCAACGAGCCGCGGCGCCGCGATGCTGCTTGCCAGCGGCATGAAGATCAGCGCCGAGCCGAAGCCGGAGAAGCCGCGCGCGGTGCCAGAAACGAAAGCGACGGCGCAGAGCGCCATCGCAATGGTGAGGCTGACGTCCTTCGGGAGAAAGTCCGCAAGGCTCATGCTTTATGTCTGGAGCATGATGTTGTCCGAAAACCGCTTCACACTTTTCGGCATCATGCTCTCAAGACGCCGCCGGTCTTTTTCGCGACCTCGGCCACGATCTTGGCGCCGACGGCCTCGATCTCCTGGTCGGTCAGCGTTTTCTCGCGCGGCTGGATCGTCACCGCGATCGCGATCGACTTCTTGCCGTCATCGATGCCCTTGCCCTCGTAGACGTCGAACACGTTGACGCCGGTGATCAGCTTCTTGTCGACGCCTTGCGCCGCGCGCACGATGTCGCCGGCCTTCACGGTGCGGTCGACGATGAAGGCGAAATCGCGCGTCACAGGCTGGAACGCCGAGAGCTCGATCAAGGGCTTGGCGCGGGTCGGCTTCTTCTTTGCCTCGGGGATGCGGTCGAGGATCACCTCGAACACCATCAGCGGGCCGTCGGCACCGAGCGCTTCCAGCGCGCGCGGATGCACCTCGCCGAAAGTGCCGAGCACATTCTGGGGGCCAATCTGGATCGTGCCGGAACGTCCCGGGTGCAGCCAGCCGGGTCCACCGGATACGATCTGAAGTGCCTGCATCGGCGCGCCGGCGGCTGCCAGCACCGCAAGCGCGTCGGCCTTGGCGTCGAACACGTCGGCCTGCGCCGAGCCTGACCAGTGCCGTCCCAGCCCCTCCGACGAAGCAAAGCCGCGGCGAATGCCGCTCGCTGCCATGAATTGATCCTGCGGGCGGTCGCCTTTGAAGATCTGGCCGACCTCGAACAGCGCAACATCGCCAAAGCCGCGATCAGCATTGGCCTGCGCCGCCGCGATCAGGCCCGCCAAAAGGGTCGGGCGCATGTCGGAGAGATCAGACGCGATGGGGTTGGCCACTTCGAGCTCACGCTGGCCGCCGCCGAACAGTTCGGCCGCAGACTTCGTGATGAAGGACCATGTCACCGCTTCGATGATGCCGCGGCTCGCAAGCGCGCGCCTAGCGCGGCGGATGCGCAGCTGGAGCGGGGTCAGCACTGGTTTGCGCGCGTCCTCGCCTCGCTCGAACGGCGTCATCGGCACCTTGTCGACGCCGAAGATGCGGACGATCTCCTCGACGATGTCGGCCTTGCCGTGCACGTCCGTGCGCCACGACGGCACCGCGACTTTCACCACCGGGCCCGGGCCCGCCATCATGAAGCCGAGATGGGTCAGGATACGCTTCATCTCGACCTGCGGCACCTCGATGCCGGAGAGGCGCTTTACCTCGGTAACAGGGAAATCGATCACGCGGTCATCGCCAAAGGCCTTGCCGACCACGACGGTCTCGGACGGCGTGCCGCCGCACATCTCCATCACCAGCCTGGTCGCGAGCTCCAGTCCTGGCACCATGAAGGCGGGATCGACGCCGCGCTCGAAGCGGTAGCGCGCGTCGGAATTGATGCCGAGCTTGCGGCCGGTCTGGGCGATGTTGATCTCGTTCCACAGCGCCGATTCGATCAGCACGTCAGTGGTTTCATCGTCGCAGCCCGAGGCTTCGCCGCCCATGATGCCGGCGAGCGATTCGACGCCGTGCTCGTCCGCGATCACGCAGATCGCGGGATCGAGATTGTAGGTGCGGCCATCGAGCGCGAGCAGCGTCTCGCCCTCGCGGGCGCGGCGCACGACGAGATTGCCCCTTACCTTCTTAGCGTCGAACACGTGCAGCGGCCGCGCGCGATCGAAGGTCATGAAATTGGTGATGTCGACCAGCGCGTTGATCGGGCGCAGCCCGATCGCGGTCAGCCGCTTCTGCAGCCATTCCGGCGACGGGCCGTTCTTGACGCCGCGCACGAGGCGGAGCGCAAATCCCGGACACAGCGTGGCGTCCTCGATCGTGACCTTTACCGGGCAGGGGAATTCGCCCTTGATCGGCTTGATCGTGGGGTCCTTGAACTTGCCCATGTCGGCGGCGGCGAGGTCGCGCGCGATGCCGTGCACGCCGGTGCAATCCTGCCGGTTCGGCGTCAGGTTGATCTCGATCACGGGATCACCGAGTGCGGCCCATTCGGCGTAGCCGGCGCCGATGGGTGCATCCGCCGGCAATTCCATGATGCCGTCATGGTCGTTGGAGATCTGCAGCTCCGCTGCCGAGCACAGCATGCCGCGGCTCTCGACGCCGCGGATGGTGCCGACACCGAGCGTGATGTCCTTGCCGGGAATGTAGGTCCCGGGCGGCGAGAACACGCTGACGAGACCCGCGCGCGCATTCGGCGCGCCGCACACGACCTGCACCGGCGTGCCACCGTCACCAGTGTCGACCATGCAGACCCGTAAGCGATCCGCGTTCGGATGCTGCTCGGCCGAGATCACCTTCGCGATGGTGAAGGGTTTCAGCGCCTTCGCCTTGTCCTCGATGTTCTCGACCTCGAGCCCGATCATGGTGAGCTTGTCGGCGAGCTTTTCCAGTGGCTCGTCGGTGTCGAGATGATCCTTCAGCCAGGAGAGGGTGAATTTCATGGCTGCTTCTTCTCCACGGAGACGGTCTGCTCCCTCTCCCGCTTGCGGGGGAGGGCTGGGGTGGGGGCTCTCTCCGCGATGGTAGTCGCGATTGTTTCGAGAACGCCGCCACGATTGATCATGACATCGAGATTGCTGAAGCGGAGCACCTTGAAGCCCTTTGCTTCGATGGCGGCAGAGCGGCGTGCGTCGGCACGCTCGCCTTCATCAGAGAAGTGCTGGCCGCCATCGAGCTCGATGACGAGCTTGGCGGCGTGGCAGATGAAATCGGCGATGTAATTCTCGATCGGTACTTGGCGGCGGAAGATTGCACCGTTCAACCGGCCGGCACGCAGCTCCGACCACAGGATACGCTCTGCATCGGTCGCGTTACGCCTGAGCGCGCGTGCATTGGCCCGCAGCTTGGTCGGTACTTTCCAGTCCGGATGCTTGGGATCGACCATCGGCAGCCCCATTGCGGAGAAACCCTCACCCCAACCCTCCCCCGCAAGCGGGGGAGGGAGTCCGACCCGTCGAGCGGACAGAGGATACGTACCCATGAGATAGCGGATACGCGCTCGCTCCATCCCTTCCCTCCCCCGCTTGCGGGGGAGGGGCAGGGAGAGGGTTCTCTCCGCGAAGGGAACGGAGAGAGTCATCGCATGTCCGGGCGTCAGCATCACGAGCTCAACCCCCCAGCCAGCGTCGGCACCTCCAGCGGCTTGAAGCCGTAATGGGACAGCCAGCGGACGTCGCTGTCGAACAGCTGGCGCAGATCGGCGATGCCGTATTTCAGCATGGCGATGCGATCGATGCCCATGCCCCAGGCGAAGCCCTGGTACTCGTCGGGATCGATGCCGCAGGCCCGCAGCACGTTCGGGTGCACCATGCCGCAGCCGAGAATCTCCAGCCAGTCCTCGCCCTCGCCGAAGCGGATCTCGCCCTTGTCGCGGCGGCACTGGATGTCGACTTCCAGCGACGGCTCGGTGAACGGGAAGAACGACGGGCGGAAGCGCATGTTGATGTGGTCGACCTCGAAGAACGCCTTGCAGAACTCGTGCAGGATCCATTTGAGGTGACCGAGATGCGAGGTCTTGTCGATGACGAGGCCTTCGACCTGGTGGAATTGCGGCGTATGGGTCGCGTCCGAATCGATGCGGTAGGTGCGGCCCGGGCAGATCACGCGGATCGGTGGCTTCTGGCTCAGCATGGTGCGCACCTGCACCGGCGAGGTGTGGGTTCGCAGTAGCATGCGCGAGCCGTCCTCCTTCGGATGGAAGAAGAAGGTGTCGTGCATCTCGCGCGCGGGATGGCCTTCCGGGAAGTTCAGCTTGGTGAAATTGTAGTCGTCGGTCTCGATGTCGGGGCCTTCGGCGACCGAGAATCCCATGTCGGCGAAGATCGTGGTCAGCTCGTCCCAGACCTGGCTCAGCGGATGGATGCGGCCGGCATCAGTCGCGGTATCGCGCAGCGGCAGGGTGACGTCGATGGTCTCGGCGGCAAGCCGCGCATCGAGCGCTGCCGACTTCAAGATGTCGCGCCGCGCGGCGAGCGCCTGGGTGACCTCGTCCTTGGCCTGGTTGATCGCGGCGCCCTGCGTCTTGCGCTCGTCCGGCGACATCTTGCCGAGCGTTGCGAGCAAGGCTGAGATCGAGCCTTTCTTGCCGAGGGCTGCGACGCGCACGGCCTCGAGCGCCGCCTCGTCGGCAGCCGCGGCGATGTCGGTGATGATCTGGGCTTGGAGGTGGGCAAGATCGGTCATGGCAATCCCTTTTGGCCAGGATGCTGAGCCGATGATCCTAGCCCGTCACGCCCGGCGCTCTGCCGGGCATCCACGTCGGAGAAGTGTATGCGCGAGAGATGACGGCCGGGGCGATGAAAGCGCGACACGCGCCTGTGCCCAGGCCATCAGAAGCTGAACGCTGCGCAGAGCGCAGTGGGGCAGCTTACGCCGCCAGCGCGGCCTTGGCCTTCTCGGCGATCGCCTGGAACGACGCAGGCTCGTTGATCGCAAGATCCGACAGCACCTTGCGGTCCACGGTGATGCCCGACTTGGCCATGCCGTCGATAAACTTGCTGTAGGTCAGGCCGAACGGACGGACGGCAGCGTTGATGCGCTGGATCCAGAGCGCGCGGAAGGTGCGCTTCTTACGCTTGCGGTCGCGGAAGGCGTATTGCTGGGCCTTCTCCACGGCCGGCTTGGCGGCGCGGATGGTGTTCTTGCGGCGGCCATAGAAGCCCTTGGCGGCCTTGTAGACTTTCTTGTGCTTGGCGTGGGCGGTCACACCGCGTTTGACGCGAGACATGACAAAATCCTTCAGAGATGACTTTGGTTATCGGATTGCCGCGGGATGCACGGCACGGTTGGCAGTGATCGTGGACGCGATCAGGCGTTCGGCAAGAAGTACTTCTTGACGTTGTCGCCGTCGGTCTTGAACAGCACGCGGGTGCCGCGAAGCTGACGGATCTGCTTCTTCGTCCGCTTGATCATGCCGTGACGCTTGCCGCGCTGGGCGTGCATCACTTTTCCGGTGGCAGTCACCTTGAAGCGCTTTTTAGCGCCCGATTTGGTCTTCAGCTTGGGCATTTGGCTCTCCTATGGCCACAACAGAAACCCGCCCGCGAAGGCGGCTGGCCGTCTAGAATGCTCGTTAGAGCGTTGATTGTGCTCAGGTTTTTGCGAACACGCGCGAAACCCGCACGAAACACCGCCACGGCAGCCCTTAATCAGCCGGGCGATGAAGGCTGGGCTTATGACAGAGCAGGAGCCAATTGGCAACGATGAACCGCCGAAACCTGCCCGGCGACTATTGGAGGTCGCCACCCCCAATGACCACGCCTTCATGTCCGGAGCAGGACCCAATGGCCTCTTTCCCGCACTCGATTTCCTCGTTCTCCGCCTTTGCCGGGCCGCGGCGCCTGGCGCTGCTCGCCGTGCTTGCCGCCGCCATGGTGCCTTCGGCTGCCGATGCCCGCGCCGGCGGCTATGACGGCATCTGGAACGTCACCTTTGCCACAAAGAGGGGCAATTGCAGCTCCGGCTACAGCATCCCCTTCGCCGTCACCGGCAGCCGGGTATCGTCCGCCGGCGGTGGCCGGGTGTCCGGCAGGGTCAATCGCGGCGGCGCGGTCGCGGTTCAGGTCTCGGTCGGCGCGTCCCATGCCAGTGGCGGCGGCCGGCTCGCGGGGGTGAACGGCGCCGGCTCGTGGAACGGCGTCATTTCGGGCGACCGCTGCAGCGGCACCTGGCAGGCGACGCGAACCTAGTCCCGAAGCGCTCGATGCGCTCCCTCCCCCGCGTGCGGGGGAGGGTTGGGGAGAGGGTGTTTCCTGACGCGAGAACCCCCGAGAGGTGAGAGCCCTCACCCGCGCCTTCGGCGCGACCTCTCCCGCAAGCGGGAGAGGTGAAAACAAAAACGGCCCGCCGGAGATCCAGACGGGCCGTTGAACTCTCAGTCCCAAAGAGCCGGCGTCAGCGCGGCGCCAGCACCATGACGACCTGGCGACCTTCGAATCGTGCGTCCTGCTCGACCTTGGCGAGCTCGGCGACGTCAGTCTTGATCTTGTCCAGTAGCTTGGTGCCGATCTCCTGGTGCGCCATTTCGCGGCCGCGATAGCGCAGCGTGATCTTGACCTTGTCGCCTTCTTCGAAGAACCGCTGCATCGCGCGCATCTTCACGTCGTAATCGTGGTCGTCGATCATCGGGCGGAGCTTGATCTCCTTGATCTCGACGATCTTCTGCCGCTTGCGGGCTTCGGCGGCTTTTTTCTGGGCGGAATATTTGTACTTCCCGTAGTCCATAATCTTGCAGACGGGAGGGCTGACGTTCGGCGAGATCTCGACCAAATCCATGCCGGCTTCCTGAGCCATGCGGATGGCCATAACGGTCTCGACGGTGCCTTTGTTGTCACCGGCTTGATCGATGAGCTGGATCTGCGCATTGCGAATATCGTCATTGATGCGCGGCCCGTCTTTGCTGGCAACGGGCGGGGCTTTATTGGGACGGCGAATGGGTGGTTCTCCAAAGTTGTGAAAGAAGCGGCTATCTTGAAGGAAGATGCGTTTGCCGGCAAGCAACTCGCTCGTGCAAGGCGCGAAAAACCCTCAAATGCGAGGCATTTTGGTCACGGCCGTTGGCACGCAGACGACATAGACACCTTGCCTCTGTTCCGCAAGCGTCCCAAAGGGACAATGCCGGTGTCCGGCGGCGCCGTAGAACCTGTCCGGACAGCTCAAACCGCACAGCTAGAGTAAACGTTCCATGACCAATGCAATTTCCGATATCGTGATCGACTTCATCACTGTGGGCGAGGGTCCGTCGGCGCGCAGGATCGCGGTGCGCCGACGCGCCGGAAACGGCCCCGGGCTGGTCTGGCTCGGCGGATTCAAATCGGACATGCAGGGCGGCAAGGCCTTAGCGCTGGATGCCTGGGCCAGCGAGCACGGCCGCGCCGTGGTCCGGTTCGACTACTCCGGCCACGGCGAATCCGGCGGCGATTTCGCCGATGGAACCATCGGGCGCTGGCTGGAGGAGAGCGTGGCGGTGTTCGAGCGCTTCTGCGAGGGCCCGCAGGTTCTGATCGGTTCCTCGATGGGCGGCTGGATGGCGCTGCTGCTCGCGCGCGAGATCAAGAAGCGGACCAGTACGGCGTCGCTGGCCGGTCTCGTCCTGATCGCGCCGGCGCCCGACTTCACCGAGGAGCTGATGTGGAAGAATTTCCCGCCCGCGGTGAAGCAGGAGATCGAAACCAAGGGCATGTGGCTGCGGCCGTCGGATTATGGTGACGGCTCGCCCTATCCGATCACGCGAAACCTGATCGAGGAGGGCCGCAATCACCTCGTGCTCGGCAGCGCCATCGATCTCGGTTGCCCCGTCCGCATCCTGCAAGGCGCGAAAGATCCCGATGTGCCGTGGCAGCACGCCTTCGCATTGACGCATCGTCTGCCGGCCGACGACGTCGTGCTGACCATGATCCAGGACGGCGACCACCGCCTCTCGCGCCCGCAGGACATCGCGCGCATTCTTGCCGCCGTGGCGGAGATCGGGTGAAGTGTCTTTCTTCCTTCTCCCCTTGCGGGAGAAGGTGGCGCGAAGCGCCGGATGAGGGGTTCTCGCCGTGCATTCCAATGAGAGTTGGATTCGTGGAGACAGACCCCTCACCCAAGCGAATGCGTGTCAACGAGCGGCGCTGCCCTCTCCCGCAAGGGGAGAGGGCACAACAAGAAACACCGGGAGGCACTATGAGCGCAAACACCACCGCCATGCTGCGCAGCTTCTGCGACGCGGTCGAGCAGCGCAACGGCAAGGCGTTCGCGGATCTCTTCACCGAGGACGGCGTCTATCACGACGTCTTCTACGGCGCCTTCGTTGGCCGCGCGAAGATCGCCGAATTGATCGACGACTGGTTCTATCGCACGGCGACCGATTTCCGCTGGGACATGCACGACCCCGTCACCGACGGCACCACGCTCTATGCGCGCTACACCTTCAGCTATCGCTCGACCTTGCCGGAAGCGGGCGGCGCGCGGGCGATGTTCGAGGGCGTCGCGATCATGACGCTGACGGACGGCAGGATCGCCAACTATCGCGAGGTCGCCAACACCGCGCCGGCATTCGTCGATCTGAAGTTTGCGCCGGAGCGGATCGCAAAGATCGTGGCCAAGCAGGGCGCCGAGCTCAAGGCGCGGCCGGAGATGCGGCGGCATCTGGCTTAGATCTTTCCCCAGTCATTCCGGGGCGCACTTGGCGCGAGCTATGGTACGCCATTGCGCACCTGAGAATCCATCGGGCATCAGAGCGAGAGGCGAAATGGATTCCGGGCTAACGCTTCGCGTGCCCCGGGGAGCCTACGGCGGCGGTGGCTTCGCCATCGGCTTGCGCTGCGCCAATGCAGCGACCGTTGCGGTGCCGATCGAGCCCTGTTCGTCATAGAGCCAGCATTCGCCGATCGCCACGCCATCGGTGGCCTGGTGATTCACCACGTCGAACCCGATCCAGTTCGTGACCGGCAGGCGGTGCAGATAGATCGTGACGTCGCTGTTGATGTAGCCGAGCCCCTTGTCGCCGGCGTTCGCAAACGGGCTGGCGAAGTCGGCACCGACGGCGACATGGACGAACGGCGTCATCCGCACGCCCGCAACGAGCTCGCGCACCTCGCTCATCCAGAGCCGGCGCGGACCGAGCGAGCCCATATGGCCGACGATGGGGCGCGTCGTCCATTTGCCGTTCATGCCGAGCCTTGGGTCGGTAGGTTTCGGGATGTCGGCCGGCTTCGGCGCGTCCCAATTCGGCGGCGACCAGACATTGCCATCAGGATTTTGCGTCCGTCGCAGCAACTGGCACGAAGCGCGGGCCATGCTGACGCCGCCGGAGACGAACTCCGCCTCCACCACACGGATGCGCATTCCGTCGCGCATCAGGCGCGTCGTCACCTCGATCGGCTTGTCGATGGTCGGCAGCCGAAACATGTCGACAGTGAGCCGCGCCGGCACGAATTCGGGGCCGGAATGGCGCTCCTCGATGGCAAAGCCGAGCAGGCCGACGATGACGCGACCGTGCAGCGACTTCGGATCCCAGGGACCATTGGCCACTTCCGTCGGATGGAATGTATCGCCGTCGCGGGTGAAGAAAGGCATGTTTGTTGTCATGACGCGCGAGATTGAAGAAACGCGCCGGAAAATCAAGGTTGGTGAGAGCGGGCGTCGTCGCCACAAGCACCGCTGTCATCGCCCGACTTGACCGGGGCATGACACCGGGAGCTAGGAAACGAGGTCCCACTCCTCACGCACGCTCTCGTCGGACTCTCTGCCCAACGTAGCGTTCTTCACCGCCGCGAACTCTTCGCTCGCCACCAGCTGCCCCAGCGCCCACACCGCGGCCCCTCGCACCAGCGGGCTCGCATCCTCCAGCAAGCGCCGCACCTCGTCCGCCAGCGCTGCCTCGCCCGAGTTGCCGATCGCGATCAGCACGTTGCGCACAAACCGGTCGCGACCGATGCGCTTCACCGGCGACTTCGTGAACAGCGCGCGAAACGCCGCATCGTCGAGCCGGGCCAGCTCTGCAAGACCTGGCGCGCGCAATTCGGCGCGTGCGGCGAGCTTGGCCTCGCGGCCCTCCTGCGCGAACTTGTTCCAGGGACACGCGGCAAGACAATCGTCGCAGCCATAGATGCGATTGCCGATGCTCTTGCGGAATTCGTGCGGGATCGGCCCCTTGTTCTCGATGGTGAGATACGAGATGCAGCGCCGCGCATCGAGCTTGTAGGGCGCGGGAAACGCCGCGGTCGGGCAGATGTCGAGACAGGCCTGGCACGAGCCGCAATGATCGATCTCGGCGTCGTCGCGCGGCAGCTCCAGCGTGGTGTAGATCGCGCCGAGGAACAGCCAGGAGCCGAACTCGCGCGAGACGAGATTGGTGTGCTTGCCCTGCCAGCCCAGATGCGCGGCTTGCGCCAAGGGCTTTTCCATCACGGCCGCGGTGTCGACGAACACCTTCACGTCCGACGGCGCGGTTGCCACCAGCCAGCGCGCCAGCGCCTTCAGACGCTTCTTGATGAGGTCGTGATAGTCGTCGCCCTGCGCATAGACCGATATCGCCGCGTGCGCGCGCTGCTTGAGGATCCCGAGCGGATCCTGGTCGGGGCCGTAATTGACGCCGAGCATGATCACCGAGCGCACGTCGCCCCACAGCCCGCGCGGATCGACGCGGCGCTCGGGGTTGGCGGCGAGCCAGTCCATGTCGCCATGGCCGCCCGAGGCGATGAATTCGAGGAAGTATTTGCCGGCGTTCTCGATCGTGCCCGGCGCGGTGATGCCGATGCAGTCGAAGCCGAGCGCACGCGCCTCGCGCGCAAGCGCCGTCTTCAGTTCAGTCGGATCGGCGTTCAGAAATCCAGGTCCACATAGGTCCGCGACGCCGGCACGCCCGCCAGCCATTCGCTCAGCAGCGGACGGAACGATGGGCGGGATTTCACTCGCGCGTACCACGCCTTTGCTGCGTCGTCCTCGCTCCATGGCACGTCGCCCAGATAGTCGATCGCCGAGAGATGCGCCGCGGCGGCGAGATCCGCGTAGGTGAGCCGGTCGCCGGCGAGGAAGTTGCGCGTCTGCGCCAGCCAGCCGATATAGGCCAGATGATAGCGCACGTTGGCCTTGGCGGCGCGCATCACGTCGGCTGAGGGCGGCCCGCCGCCGTCTTCCTCGCTCATGAACCGCTTGTAGATGCGCTCGGTGACGAGAGGGTGCGAGACCTCCTCGAAGAATTTTTCGTTGAACCAGGCCATCAGCCGGCGCACCTCGACGCGCTCGGGACGCGTCTCCGGCATCAGGCGCTTGGGGCCCATCTCGGCGCCATAGGCCTCATCGACATATTCGGCGATGATCGCCGCGCCCGGTATCGGCGGCTGCTCGTCGTCCACTAGGACCGGCGTCGTGCCTGCCGCATTGAGCAGCAGAAACGCCTCGCGCCGCTCCCAGCTGCGCTCCTCGACCAGCTTCAGGTCGAGCCCGTATTCGCCCGCGATCAGACGAATGAAGCGCGAATGCGGGCAGAACGGATGATGAAACAGCGTAAACATGAAGCCTTTGACTATTTGATGGTGCTTAAGAATCCATCAATGTTTGTGCGGCGCCACACTAGTCCTTCAAAACCGCGAAGCAAGGGCGTGATGTCGCATTTTGCGATTGCGGCATTGGGGGGAATAGGCGAGAAGAGCCCCCGCTTTTCCAGCCGAAATGGACCGTAAATATGTCAGATGCAATACGGGCAGTGATCCTCGGCATCATCGAGGGTGTGACCGAGTTCCTTCCCGTGTCCTCGACCGGTCATCTCCTGCTTGCCGAACGCTTCTTTCACCTCGGCGAAGGTGCCTTCTGGGATTCGTTTACGGTTCTGATTCAGCTGGGCGCGATCCTGGCGATCGTCGGGCTCTACTTCAGGAAGCTCTGGGATGTCGTGATCGGCTTCTTCACGGGCGATGCCTATGCGCGCCGCTTCGTGATCGGCGTGCTGGTGGCGTTCCTGCCGGCGGTGATCGTCGGCCTCGTCGCCGGCAAGTACATCAAGAGCGTGCTGTTCAATCCCTGGGTCGTCTGCTTCACGCTGATCGTCGGCGGCGCCATCCTGCTCTGGGTCGACAAGCTCGATCTCAAGCCGCGCGAGCATGACGCGACCAAGTTTCCGCTGCTGATGTACCTCTATATCGGCATCGCGCAGTGCGTGGCGATGATCCCGGGCGTGTCGCGTTCTGGCGCCAGCATCGTCGCTGCCATGCTGCTCGGGGCCGACAAGCGCGCGGCCGCGGAGTTCTCCTTCTTCCTCGCCATCCCCACCATGATCGGCGCCTTCGCCTACGACTTCTACAAGAGCCGCGCCGAGATGACGATGGATCACATGAACATCGTCGCGATCGGCTTCGTGGTGTCGTTCATCACCGCCATCATCGTGGTCAAGTCGTTCCTGACCTACGTCACCCGGCACGGTTTCGTGGTGTTCGCCTGGTGGCGCGTCATCGTCGGCACGCTCGGCCTGATCGCGCTGGCGCTGGGGCATTAACGTCTCGAAAACCCGTTGAGTCCCGTAGCCCGGATGGAGCGCAGCGCAATCCGGGGCCGGCGTCACTCGTGGCACGATCCCCGGATTACGCTTCGAGGCTGGGCAAGTATTTGTTTGGGCGCGGCTTACGCGGCATATCGGAAAATTGGACGGATTTGGGCTCGGATTGGCGCTGGAGCGGGCCGTATCCGGGTGATGATGTCGGTGATGTCGGTGATGGCGTTGAGCAGCAAGAGTGCCAAATGCGGAAGCCGGCTTGCCAGATAGGCCATGAAGGCGTCGAGGCCGAGAATGCTGAGGACTCGGGAGAAATTGTAGCAAAGCGCCATCAGGCTCCATTCGCCACAGACTTTGTCGAAGCCGCGGACGAGGAAGTGGCGGTAGCCGGCCCGGCATTTGATGGTGCCGAAGGGGTGTTCGGCGAGTTCGGCGCGGCGGCGCATCTGGGCCTCGGCGCCCTGCATCCGCGCGCGATGCCGATCCAGCACCGCTTCATGCTCCCAGCGCTGGACGGTGCGCGTCGGGATCTTGACGGTGACACAGCGCGCGCGCAGCGGGCAGGCGTCGCAATCTGACTTGCGGCTGACATACCTGATCTCGATCCGGTTGCCGTTGGTCTTGCGACCGTCCGTGGGACGCAGCTGCTTGCCGGCGGGACAGCGATAGACATCCGCTTCGGCGTCGTAGGCGAACGCCTCATGGCTGATGCGATCCTGCGCTTCGAGCCGCGTGGTTCGCTTGGCCAGCGGAACGTAGGCGGCAATGCCGTTCTCCTCGCAGTCCTTGAGCGTATGGCCGTTGTAGTAGCCGGTATCGGCGAGAACCGTCAGCGTCTCGACGCCAAGCTCGTCCTTTGCGGCCTTGGCCATGTCGTAAAGCTGGCCGCTATCGTTGCCGTCGTTGACGACCTCGCTCGCCGCGATCAGAGCGTGCTTGTCGTCGACGCCGATCTGAACGTTATAGCCTGCCACCACCTGGCCGTTCTTCGACAACAGGCGGGCATCCGGATCGGTTCGCGACAGCTGCGTCTGCCCGCTCTCCTCCAGTCGTGCCAGATCGGCCTGCAAGCTGGCGCGCTTGGCCATCAACGCCGCCACCTCTTGTGCGAGGTCTCCGCCGCGACTGCCATCGCCTCCGCCATCCCGCCCCGCGGGTGGACGTTCCACCTCGGCGCTGTCGTTGGCCTCGAGCGTGGCACCATAGGCTTCAATATCCTGCTCGATCTCCGCCAGCCGCTTGGCGAGCTTGCGCTGCGTTTTGATGCTCGCCTTGCTGGCGTTGCCATCAAAAAACGCACCGTCGATCGCCACAACCTCTCCGCCAATCAGACCGAGTTCGCGCAGCATCAGCACAAACTCCCGGTTCACCGCCTTGAGCGTCTTCCAGTTCTCCTGGCGGAACTTGGCGATGGTGCGATAGCCCGGCACCAGGCGCTTCATCAGCCAGATCAGTTCCAGATTGCGCCGGGCTTCGCGCTCCAGGTTGCGCGACGACCGGATCCGGTTCAGGTAGCCATAAAGATAAAGCTTCAGCAGGTCGGCCGGGTCATAAGGTGGCTGTCCAGCCCCGCCGCTCGATCCGGCATGGCGGAAGCCAAGCTTCCCGAGGTCAAGCGCTGCAACAAAAGCCTCGATCACCCGAACCGGATTGTCGCCGGCCACATAATCTTCCACCCGCGCCGGCAGAAGGCTCGGCTGATCCCGCCTGACGCCGGTTTTGAAGGTACGATTCGTCATGCCGAATCCTACCTTCACTCGATGTTAGAATCTTGCCCAGTCTCTGCGCTCCATCCGGGCTACGCCGTTCAGTTGGACCGGTATTCTCAACGCAATATAAGCTTTTGATCGGTAGTCAGTTTCCACCGCCGGGCGGCGCGCGCCCGGCACAGGAGCTGAGCCATGACCCTCGTCAGCGGCTGGGGGCGCTTCCCGGTCGTCGATAGCGATGTGCTGCGTCCGCGCTCTTTCGCGGCGGTCGGCGAGGCCGTCTCTGGAGGTACCGTCGCGCGTGGCAATGGCCGTGCCTATGGCGATGCCGCGATCGGAACCGTCAGGACCGTCGCGATGACGGCGTTCGACCGGGTCAGGTCGTTCGATCCGGCGACCGGGCGCATCCGTCTCGAGGCCGGCACGCTGCTCTCGGACCTGATCGAGACATTCGGTCCGCGCGGCTTCCTGCCCTTTGTCGTGCCCGGCACGCGCTTCGTGTCGGTCGGCGGCGCCATCGCCGCCGATGTGCATGGCAAGAACCATCATGGCGAGGGCGGCTTCGGCCGCTATGTCGACAGTATCCTGCTGCGCACCGGACAGGGCGAGGTGATCGAGGCCTCGCGCGAGCAGAACTCCGACGCGTTCTTTGCGACCATCGGCGGCATGGGCCTGACTGGGGTGATCCTCGAGGCGACGATGCGGCTGCGTCCGGCCGAAACGGGATGGATTCGCGAGCGGGTGATCTCCGCATCCGACCTCGACGCGGCGATGCGCGCGCTCGAGGCCAGCGATTCCGCGACCTATTCGGTGGCGTGGATCGATTGTGTCGCACGCGGCAGGGATCTCGGCCGCTCGCTGATCTATCTCGGCGAGCACGCACAGACAGACGAGCTCGCCGAAGGCGCCGCTGCATTTCCTGCCGGCAAAGATCCCGGCCTCAGCGTCCCCATCGATTTACCCTCGATGACGCTGAACCGCTACAGCATCCGCGCCTTCAACGAGCTGTATTACCGCAGGGGCGCACGGCGTGCCGGCGGCAGCCGGGTGGTCTCGCTCTATCCGTATTTCTTTCCGCTCGACAGCCTCAAAGACTGGAATCGCATCTACGGCAAGCGCGGCTTCCTCCAGCATCAATGCGTGATTCCGCAACCGAATGCGCGCGATGTGCTCGGCGACATCCTCGAGCGCGTCGCACGGCGCGGCGATGCATCCTTCCTCGCCGTGCTCAAGAAGCTCGGCCAGGGCGACGGCATCCTGTCGTTTCCGCTGCCGGGCTACACGCTGGCACTGGATTTCCCGGTGAAGGGCGACATCCTGAATTTCCTCGACGAGATCGACCGTCTGGTCGTCGCCGCCGGCGGCCGGCTCTATCTGGCGAAAGACGCGCGCCAGTCGCGCGCGACGTTCGCGGCCGGCTATCCCGCCTTGCAGCGCTTCAACGCGATCCGCAAATCGCTCGATCCCGCCGGCAACATCCGCTCAAAACTGTCGCAACGTCTGTTCGATGAGGTCTAGGCCGTGACGTCACGCAAATCCGCAATTGTGCTCGGTGGCTCCTCCGATATCGGACGTGCTGCCGCGCGTGCCCTTGCCAAGGCGGGATACGATGTCGCCCTTGCAGGCCGCGACGTCGCCGCGCTGGAGCCTGATGCCGCCGATCTGCGCGCGCGCTACAATGTCGATGTCGGTCTGCACAAATTCGATGTGCTCGACACCGCCTCGTTCGAGGCCTTTGTCGACAGCCTTCCAGCGTTGCCTGACGTCGTCGTCTCGATCGTCGGCCTTTTGGGTGTGCAGCAAAATGCCGAGAGCGATCTCGCGCATGCCACCATGATCATGCGCTCCAACTACGAAGGCCCGTCACTGATCCTCGGCCTGTTCGCGGAACGATTTCTGGCGCGAGGCAACGGTACGCTCGTCGGCGTGTCCTCGGTCGCGGGCGATCGCGGCCGCGCCTCGAACTATGTCTATGGCTCGGCCAAGGCAGGCTTCTCCGCCTTCCTGTCGGGCCTGCGCGCCCGCGCCAGCCGCGGCGGCGTGCATGTCGTCACGGTCAAGCCCGGCTTCGTCCGTACCAAGATGACGGAAGGCATGAAGCTGATCGGCCCGCTCACGGTCGAAGCGCCTGTCGTCGGCGATGCGATCCTCAGCGCGGTCGAGAAGAAGACCGACGTCGTCTATGTCAGCGGCAAATGGCGCCTCGTGATGCTCATCATCAGGACGTTGCCGGAAGCGGTGTTCAAGAAGCTGAAGTTTTGAGGCGCTGCCGCGCTGGAGGTGCGCTCCCTCTCCCGCCTGCGGGAGAGGGCTGGGGAGAGGGTGTCTCCACGGAGCGACTCTTAATGGGGAGAAACCCTCACCCGTCGCTGCGCGCCGACCTCCCGCAAGCGGGAGAGGTGAAACAGGCCTCACACGCTCATACGCTGGAACTGACCGGCCGCGCGGAAGCGCCAGAGATATTGCGGGGCGATCGCTTCCAGCGAATCGGCGGATATGCCGAGCCCTTCCAGCGTCAGGTTCGCCGCCTTCGCCGCATCCGACACGACATTGTCGCGCTCGAGCATCGTGACCTGGTCCGGCGTCAGCTTGAAGTCGCCCGGCGCGAATTGCAGGAAGTTCGCCTGGAAGCGGGCGAGGCCGAACGACAGCGGGACCAGCATCCGCTTGCGGTCGGTGATCTCGAGAATGGTCTCGATGATCTCGCGCATGGTCAGCACCTCCGGCCCGCCGAGCTCGTAGGTCGCGCCCGCCTTGGCCTTGCCGTCGACGGCATCGGCGATCCCTGTGGCGACGTCGCCGACATAGACCGGTTGCATCCTCGTCTCGGCGCCGATCAGCGGCAGCACCGGCGACATCCGGGCGAGCGCGGCGAAGCGGTTGGTGAACTGGTCCTCAGGCCCGAACATCAGGGAGGGGCGGAAGATCGTCGCCGACGGCACCGCCGCCCTCACCGCCGCCTCGCCGGCCGCCTTGGCCTTGGCATAGCGCGAGGGCGATTCGGCGTCGGCGCCGATCGCGGAGACGTGCACCAGGCTGGCGCCGGCCGCGGCCGCCGCCTTGGCGACAGTCTCGGCGCCCTTAGCCTGGACCGCGTCAAAGGTCTGCGCGCCGCTCTCGGTCAGGATGCCCACGAGGTTGATGACGACATGCGAATCACGCAGCGCCGCCTCGACCGAGGCCGGATAGCGCAAATTCGCCTGCACGGTGTGGACCTGCCCGACCTTGCCGGAGGGCTGGAGATAGCCGGCCAGTTCCGGCCGCCGCACCGTGACCCGGACGCGGTAATCGCGCTTGCACAGCGCGCGGACGACATTCCGGCCCAAAAACCCCGATCCGCCGAAAACCGTGACGAGCGTGTCCAGATTCGATGCCATGGGGTCGGTTCCTGCAGGTGGGGTAACGTGTTGTCAGGCTTGTATCGGGCCGGTTTGCGATGCGCAATCGGCATCCCGAACTGGGCTTCAAGCATGAATTGACAACCGCGTCACCGAACCGTAGTAACCGCCTCCGTGCCCCAAACGGCATGCCCAGGTGGTGGAATTGGTAGACGCGCTGGCTTCAGGTGCCAGTGGCTTAACGGCCGTGAAGGTTCGAGTCCTTTCCTGGGCACCATTTTGCGGGGTTTGGACCCAAAATAGAGATCCCGCCGATCGGTAGAGATGGTAGGGCCCGCGGTCCTGGTATGGACGCCGGGACGGACGGTCCTCGTCGGGCCACGTTGGGCTCGCCCCCTCACACCACGCTTCGCCCCGCCCGCTCCGCCACCGCCTTCTGCACAAAATACATCGCGACCAGCGTGACGATCGTCGTCGTGACGACGACGTAGCCGATCCGCTCGAAATGGAGCAGCGAGCCATCAGGTGCTTCCGCGATGATCGCCGCGGCGAGCACCGAGCCGAGCCCGCCGGAGAGCTGCTGAAGTGAGGCGCTGACCGCGCTGAACGAGCCGCGCTGGCTCGCGTCGGGGATCGCCGAGATCAGCGCCTGCGACGGGATCATGCGCGAGAAGATCCCGACGAACATCAGCACGTTGACGGTGATCGCGGTCGCGAGCGAGACGTGGCCGAGATGGGTGTAGATCAGCACCATGATGACGGTCATCACGCAGCCGAAGACGAAGGTCGGGTATTTGCCGAACGCGTCGCTGGCCCGGCCGACCAGCGGCCCCGTGACGATGCTGAACAGGCCGGAGACGAGATAGATCGTCGGCAGATGCGTGATGTCGATGCCGAGATTGTGCACGGTGAAGGCGCTGGAGAACGGCATCAGCATGTAGCCGCCCGTCGCCAGCAGCGTCGTGACGGCGAAGGCCAGCGTGTAGCGCGGCTCGCCGATGGTCGCGACCAGATGGCGGAACGGGTTTGTGTCCTGTTTCAGTTTCAGATGCGCGTCGACCGGCTCCATGGCGAAGGCGATGATGGCGATCGCAGCGATCGACAGCACGACGATCGCAGCGAAGCAGACATGCCAATTCCAGTGATTGGCGAGAAACAGCCCGGCGGGAATGCCGAGCACTTGGCTCGCGGCGAACGCCGTCTGGATGAAGCCCATCACGCGGCCGCGCAGCTGCAGCGGGAACAGGTCGGTGATGATGGCCAGCACGACTGCGCCGATCACGCCGCCGAACAATCCGGTCACGATCCGGCCGAGCAGCAGCACATGGTAAGTCTGCGCCGCCGCGCAGAGCATGGTGCCGAGCGTGAAGCCGACATAGAAGAACAGCAGCAAGCGCTTGCGATCGAAGCGATCGGCGAAGCCGGCGGCGAGGATGCCCGAAACGCCCGCACTGAACGCGTAGGCGGACACCGCGACGCCGAATTGCCCGGCCGTGATGTTGAGTGCGGGCATCAGGATGGCGCCGAGCGGCGACATGATGATGAAATCGAGGATGATCGTGAACTGCGTGAACGCGAGCAGCACGATGAGGAGCATCTGATAGCGCGAGAAGCCGCGCCGGCTCTTCCGTTGATCGTCGATCGGCGCAGCTAACGTCTGTTCGGTCATGACACCTGATTCAAGGTCTGCGGCGGGGGGAACGGGAAACTGGCAGATAGGGTGGGCTTTGACGATGTCCACGGGGCGCAAGGCAAAAGCTCTGCCGAAACAGGAAGCTGGCGCCGGGTTGTGGGATCCGGGCAACAGGCCTCCTGCAGGAGCCGTCCGCCCCGCGCCGGGCGAATTAAGCCGCCTTTAGCGAATGCCCTCTAGGCTCGCGGCCGTCCATTTCCCTGCTCCCCGGCCTCCCCAGCCCTTGGGGCCGGTCATTCTTGCGGCAAATCAGAGCGTTTTCGGATGGAGCAGCCTGCCTGGCGGTACGATTCTGGCGCCCCCGCACCGTCGGCAACGGCGGCTGCGCGGACGCTCGTGATCGATCTCGAAGGCGCCCTGCTGCGTTCCGAGCTGCTGATGGAAGCGCTGTTCAGCGCGCCCGGCCGCATGCTGGCGCGCTTCGGCGCGGGCGGACGTCCGGGCATGGCGGCGCTCACGGATATCCTGGCGCGGGCCGAGATCGACTATGCCCATCTGCCCTATGATTCCGACGTGCTGAACCGGGCGCTGGCGGCGCGGGCGCGGGGCGCGAAGGTCTATCTCCTCGCCGGACGTTTCGCGGATCATGCCGCGGCGATCGCGGCGCATCTTGGTTTTGATGGCGTCGTGACGCCGGCCGATCTTGCTGCCGGCCACGCGCTGCCGTTCGATCACGGTGCGATCGATCGCATCGATAGCCGAAGCGGAAGCCGCGTCAGCTGGAAGGTCTGGGCCAGGATCTGGGCCAAGGCGCTGCGCGTCTATCAATACGCCAAGAACACGCTGGTGTTCGTGCCTCTCATCACCGCGCATCAGATGAACCTGCCGACGCTCTTCTATGCGTTGCTGGCGTTCATGGCGTTCTCGGCCTGCGCGTCGGGCGCCTATCTGATGAACGATCTCCTGGATCTCGCGGCCGACCGGCAGCATCCGACCAAGCGTCATCGCGCGCTCGCGGCCGGCGATTTGCCGATTTCCTCGGCACTGCTTGCGATCCCTGCGCTGTGGCTGTTCGCGGTCGCCGCCAGCCTCTGCATCTCGCCGCTGTTCCTCGGCGTGCTCGGCGCCTATCTCGTCACCACGATCGCCTATTCGCTCGCGCTCAAGCGCAAGATGCTGGTCGACGTCGTGACGCTCTCGGGTCTCTACAGCTTGCGCATCATCGCCGGCGCGGTCGGCGTCGGCGTGGTGCTGTCGGAATGGCTGTTGATCTTCTCGCTGTTCGTGTTCACCTCGCTGGCGCTGATCAAGCGCTTCAGCGAGCTCAGCATGCGCGAGAGCGCGGGCCTCGCCGATCCCTCCAACCGCGACTACAGGATTACCGACCTGCACATCATCGCCGCGATGGCGGCGGCCAGTGCGATGAACGCGGTGACCGTGTTCTCGCTCTACGTCTCCTCCTCCGCGGTGATGCCGCTCTACAGCCGCCCCTGGATGCTGTGGCTGCTCAATCCGCTGCTGCTGTACTGGTTCGGCCGCGCCCTGATGATGGCGCACCGACGCGAGATGCCCGACGATCCCATCATCTACGCGTTCCGTGACGGCCCCAGCCGCATCGCGGTCGCGGCGATGATCTGCATCATGCTGGCGGCGATCTGAGTGCGCAGCGCTTGCGCGGTCCGCCCGCAGTGGCTAAATCGCAACCCATCCGATGAGCCTATGCTGCCGACAGACCGATTCGACCCGAGGTTTTGAAACGCCATGACCGTACGCCTGCATCGCGGCGACCTGCCCGACCTCACGCGCTACACCGGAGCGGTGGCGATCGACACCGAGACCATGGGGCTGAACCCGCATCGCGACCGGCTCTGCGTGGTGCAGCTCTCGCCCGGCGACGGCGGCGCCGACGTGGTGCAGATCCCCAAGGGTCACACCGACGCGCCGAACCTGAAGGCCCTGCTGGCCGATCCCGCCATCACAAAAATCTTCCACTTTGCGCGGTTCGACGTCGCGGTGCTGTACCAGACGTTTGGCGTCATGACCGGGCCAATCTACTGCACCAAGATCGCCTCCCGCCTGACCCGCACCTACACCGACCGCCATGGCCTCAAGGACCTCGTGCGCGAGGTGCTCAACATCGACCTGTCCAAGCAGCAGCAGTCCAGCGACTGGGGCTCCGACAGCCTGACCGAGCCGCAGCTCGCCTATGCCGCCTCCGACGTGCTGCATCTGCACGGCTTGCGCGAGCGGCTCGATGCCATGCTGGTGCGGGAGGGCCGCACCCAGCTGGCGAAGGCCTGTTTCGACTTCCTGCCGACCCGCGCCCTGCTCGACCTCCAGGGCTGGGCGGAAGAGGACATTTTCGCGCATTCCTGACGCCTCCAGGGCTCGCTAGGCTCAGGCTGCCGCCCCGTTTCGGTCACTTTCGTAACGGCCTGTCGCCGGCTGCATATTTCGGCGGCGCCGGCTACAATGGGACGTCTGTGACCGAACACGGCGAGCGACATTTCAGGAGCCCAGGTGACTCAGGAACCTCAGTGAATTCGGCCCATAATCCGACCTACGACGCCGCGCTCGCGGCGAAGTTTGCCAGCGCGGCGCGTCACAGCCGGCTGGTGCGGATTTTGCGCGTCGCGGTGCCGGCCGCGGTGCTGTTGTCCCTGGCCGCCATCGTCGGCGTGTCGGTCTTCAATCCGTTCCGCATGTTGATGCCGAAGCTGCCACTCGATTCCGGAAACCTGGTGGTGTCGGGCACCAAGATCACGATGGAATCGCCGCATCTGGCCGGTTTCACGCCGGACCAGCGACCCTACGAGCTCTGGGCCAAGACCGCGACCCAGGACATCACCGATCCCGATCATGTCGATCTCTCGGACCTGCGTGCGAAGGTGCTGATGGAGGATCAATCCACCCTGTTCCTCGATGCCCGCACCGGCCGTTTCGACAACAAGCAGCAGCAGCTCGATCTGCACAAGGACATCTTCCTGCGCACCTCCACCGGCTACGAGGCGCGGCTGAACTCCGCCTTCGTCGACATGAACAAGGGCACGGTCAGCTCCGATGAACGCGTCGACGTCAAGCTGACCAACGGCACGCTGACGGCCGATCGCCTGCGGATCACGGAAGGCGGCGATCTCATCCGCTTCGAAGGCAACGTGGTGATGCACCTGGATAAGTTGGACGACCCCGCGGCCGCTCAGCCTGCGCCTCCGGCCGAGCCTGCGCCGCCTGCGAAGACGCGTACGCCTCAGAACAAATCCGCCAATTCGAAGTGATTTTCATGATCGGTTTTTTTCCGCGCAACGACAAGAAGCGGAGCGCCATCGTCGGCGCCGCCGCGCTTGTCGCCACCGCCGTTGCACTGGTCGCTGGCGGCGCCGCCATTGCACAGAACACGATGCAGGGCGTGCCCAACGCGATGCAGGGCTTCTCGCAAAACCGCGATCAGCCGATCCAGATCGAGGCCGCCTCGCTCGAGATGCGCGACAAGAAGAAGGAGGCGACCTTCGCCGGTAACGTGAAGGTCGTGCAGGGCGACACCACCATGACCTCGAAGACGCTGGTGGTGTTCTACGACTCCGGCGGCGACAAGCCGGCCACGGCGCAGCCTGCGGCGAAGGGCGCGAAATCCGCACCGATGCAGTCGGCTACGCCGGGCCCGGGCGGCAGCTCCTCGATCAAGCGGCTGGAGGCGCGCGGTAACGTCGTGGTCACCCAGAAGGACCAGGTGGTGACGGGCGAGACCGCCGTGTTCGACACCAAGACCAATCTCATCACCATGCTCGGTGGAGGGGGCCCGGTGGTCCTGACGCAGTGCAAGAATGTGATGCGCGGCGACCGGCTGACGGTCGACATGACCACGGGGGTGTCGCGCGTGGAATCCGACACCGGCCGGGTTCAGGTCCTGCTGCCGCAGGGCGCCGGCAGTGACTGCGGCCAGGGGGCCAAACCCGGCGCGGCACCGCCTTTGCAATTGCCCGGTGCAAGTAAACAAAAGTAAATTCAATCACTTGTCGCGGATGCTGGCGATCCGAGGTTGAAGCCTGCCCGGCAAGACTGTATCTAGCGCGAAGGGCTTTCGAAGCGGGGTCGCCGCTTTTCGGGCGTGTTTCACTGGGCATGAAACATCCCTTCACGCATGCTGCACCGGCGAATCGCGCCGGGGCGGCAGATCGCGCGAGCATCGCGCAAAACCGTGCAGGACTAGAAGGCGGGGATGGTCGATCTCTTCAGCATGTTCCGTCGGCGCCCCGCCAAACGCGGCCGGCCAGGATTTGCGCGTCAGGACATCACCGCGCTCGGTGACGGCGTCGGCGGCCTCGTGCCAAGTCCCGTCAGGGACGCGCCGCCGATCGCCCGGGACCAGCCGATGCGCGCGCCCGACCCGTTCCCGGGTGACTACCAGGCCGACTATCAAGCCGAGCCGCGTCCGCAAGCGGTTCATCCCGTCAGAAGCGCCGCCAATAAGTCCAACGGCGCCGGCGGGCCGCAGCTCCTGAAGCGGCCGGGCTTCCTGGCCGTGCATAGCGTGGAAAAGGCCTTCGGCAGCCGCCAGGTGGTGCGCGGTGTCAGCATCTATGTGCGCCGCGGCGAAGCGGTCGGCCTGCTCGGCCCGAACGGCGCCGGCAAGACCACCGTGTTCTACATGATCACCGGCCTGATCAAGGCCGATCGCGGCGCGATCGAGCTCGATGGCCACGACGTCACCAAGCTGCCGATGTATCAGCGCGCGCGGCTCGGCATCGGCTATCTGCCGCAGGAAGCCTCGATCTTCCGTGGCCTCACCGTCGAGCAGAACATCCGCGCCGTGCTCGAAGTGGTCGAGCCCTCGCGCAAGAAGCGCGAGCAGCAGCTCGACTCGCTGCTCGACGAATTCAACATCACGCGTCTGCGCAAATCGCCGTCGATCGCGCTGTCCGGCGGCGAACGGCGCCGCGTCGAGATCGCGCGCGCGCTCGCGACGCGGCCGAACTACATGCTGCTCGACGAGCCCTTTGCCGGCATCGATCCGATCGCGGTCGGCGACATCCAGGACCTCGTCCGCCATCTCACCAACCGCGGCATCGGCGTCTTGATCACCGACCACAATGTGCGCGAGACGCTCGGCCTCACCGATCGCGCCTACATCGTCTATGCCGGTGAAATCTTGACCGAGGGCACCCCGGATGAGATCGTCGCCGATCCCGACGTGCGCCGGCTTTACCTTGGCGAGGAATTCCGCCTCTAGCCCGTTTTTGCGCGACGTCAAGACGTGTACATCGGGCTCGGACTAATATAAGCAAAAATCGGACCAATTTTTGGGAACGGTTCTTGCTTCATGGCGCTCACGCAGAGATTAGAGTTCCGGCAATCGCAGTCGCTGGTCATGACGCCGCAGCTGATGCAGGCGATCAAGCTGCTGCAATTGTCCAATCTCGATCTCACGACCTTCGTGGAGGAGGAACTCGAGCGTAATCCCCTCCTCGAGCGGGCCAATGAAGAGGCCCCCGGCGGCGACGCGCCGGCCGAGACCGCCCAGTTCAGCGATCACGATGGCGACGATTCAGGCAGTTCGGGTGCCGATGACGGCTTTGGCGGCAGCGGCGAGGCCTTCGAGCCGGGCCAGGAAGAATGGATGAGCAAGGATCTCGGCACCCGCGCCGAGATCGAGCAGACCCTGGACACGGGCCTCGACAACGTCTTCTCCGAGGAGCCGGCCGAGGCGGCCGCGCGCAACGCCCAGGACGTCGCGCCGAGCGTCTACACCGAATGGGGCGGCGGCGCCTCCGGCGACGAGGACTACAATCTCGAAGCCTTCGTCGCCGCCGAGCTGACGCTCGCCGACCATCTGGCCGAGCAGCTCTCGGTCGCCTTCACCGCGCCGGCGCAGCGCATGATCGGTCAGTACCTGATCGACCTCGTCGACGAAGCCGGCTATCTGCCGCCGGATCTCGGCCAGGCCGCCGAGCGTCTTGGCGCCTCGCAACGGGACGTCGAGGACGTCCTTGCCGTGCTGCAAAAATTCGATCCGCCCGGCGTCTGCGCGCGCAATTTGAGCGAATGCCTGGCGATCCAGCTCCGCGAGCTCGACCGCTACGATCCGGCCATGCAGGCGCTGGTCGAGCATCTCGATCTTCTCGCCAAGCGCGACATTGCGAGCCTGCGCAAGCTCTGCGGCGTCGATGACGAGGACATCGCCGACATGATCGGCGAGATCCGCCGCCTCAATCCCAAGCCCGGCATGAAATTCGGCTCGGCGCGGCTCCAGACCATGGTGCCCGACGTCTATGTCCGCCCGGGCCCGGATGGCGGCTGGCATGTCGAGCTCAACAGCGACACCTTGCCGCGTGTGCTGGTCAACCAGACCTACTATTCCGAGCTGTCGAAGAAGATCGGCAAGGATGGTGACAAATCCTATTTCACCGACGCGCTCCAGAACGCGACCTGGCTGGTGCGCGCGCTCGACCAGCGCGCCCGTACCATCCTGAAGGTCGCAACCGAGATCGTGCGCCAGCAGGACGGCTTCTTCACCCATGGCGTGGCGCATCTGCGGCCGCTCAACCTGAAGGCCGTCGCCGACGCCATCCAGATGCACGAATCCACGGTGTCGCGCGTCACCGCCAACAAATACATGGCGACAAATCGCGGCACATTCGAGTTGAAATATTTCTTCACGGCGTCGATCGCCTCGGCCGACGGCGGCGAGGCGCATTCCGCCGAAGCCGTTCGCCATCACATCAAGCAGCTGATCGATTCGGAGGAGCCCGCGGCGATCCTGTCGGACGACACCATCGTGGAACGCTTGCGCGCTTCAGGAATTGATATTGCCCGCCGCACGGTCGCGAAGTACCGCGAAGCCATGCGCATACCCTCCTCGGTGCAACGCCGCCGCGACAAGCAGAGCGCTCTTGGTAACGTCCTCTCCACCGCAATGCCCGATCGCTCCCGCAACACCGAGCCGGCCTGATTGCGCTGGCGCGAAATCGCGCTACTCTCACTTCCCCATCGAGACCGATCCAAGCACGCGCATGAACCGGAAAAGTGTGCAGCGGTTTTCCCTCCCGACAAGCGTGGAACGCGTTTGCGGGGAGATCATGCGCAGGGATAACCCCGGCTGCGATGACGCGTCGTCGCAGCTTGGGATCAAACCAAGCGAGGCATCACATGACCCTCCGGATTTCGGGTAAGAGCATCAGCGTCGGCGAGGCGCTGCGCGGCCGCGTTGCCGACCGCACCGACGAGGTGCTGCGCAAATATTTCGACGGCAGCTATTCCGGGCATATCACGCTGAGCAAGGATGGCTTCGGCTTCCGCACCGACTGTGCGCTGCACCTCGATTCGGGGGTTACGCTCGAGGCCGATTCGAACGCGCCTGATGCCTATGCCAGCGCCGACCAGGCGCTGGTGATGATCGAGAAGCGGCTGCGCCGCTACAAGAATCGCCTCAAGGACCGTTCCGCCCGCAAGGCTTATGCCGCCTCCGAGGCGATGGCTGCGCTCGATGCCATGGCTTACGTGCTGGAGGCGCCGGAGGGCGAGGACGACGTCGCCGGCTACAGCCCCGTGATCATCGCAGAGGCCACCACCTCGCTAAGGCCGCTGTCGGTCAGCGAGGCCGTCATGGAACTCGACCTGAGCGGGGCCCCCTGCCTGGTCTTCCAACACGGCTCCAGCGGCCGGGTGAACATCATTTACCGCCGCGCCGACGGCAATGTGGGCTGGATCGACCCCCCGGGCGCCAAAACCGATGCCAAAACCGATGCCAAGTCCGACGCCAAGTCGGGTACCAAGGCCGACGGCAAGGCGGGCGGTTGATGGCCCCGTATCCTCCGCAGGTCTTAACAATGACGGGGGCAAAGCCGTACGCGGGAGTTGGCACCGGGATTGCGTTGGAGTAGAAGCGCCCCACATCAGGATCGGGGCTAAGTCCGCCTCCTGCTTCATGTTATTGACGCCGGCCCAGCTTGGTCTTCCAAGATGGCCAAATCGGAACCTGACGGTTTTAATTCACCTCGGAAAGCTTCCATGCCGATTACCGATCTGGTCGCACCCGAGGCGATTCTCCCGGCATTGAAAGTCAACAGCAAGAAGCAGGCCTTGCAGGAACTCGCGGCCAAGGCCGCCGAGCTGACCGGGCAGAACGAGCGCGCCGTGTTCGAGGTGCTGCTGCAACGGGAAAAGCTCGGCACAACAGCGGTCGGATACGGCGTCGCCATTCCGCACGGCAAGCTGCCCAAGCTCGAAAAGATATTCGGCCTGTTCGCGCGGCTCGATCGCCCGATCGATTTCGAGGCGATGGACGGCCAGCCGGTCGATCTCGTCTTCCTGCTGCTCGCCCCCGAAGGCGCCGGCGCCGACCACCTCAAGGCCCTCGCCCGCATCGCCCGCCTCCTGCGCGACCAGGACATTGCGAAAAAACTCCGCGCCTCGCGCGACGCCCAGGCGATCTATTCGGTGCTGGCGTTGCCGCCGGCGACGGCGGCGTAACGCCTCGCATTCACCGCGGCCATTTCTGGACAAAAATTTTTGGCGACGCCTTTGCGGGCGCCACTCGTGCGCTTCAGCAGACCGTCGGCAGCAGGCGCCGGACTTCGTCGAGCAGTTTGGGAACCGCCGTCTTGTCACCCGCGAGGTGCTTGAGCAGCGCACTCTGGAATAGACCGTCGAACAGCGCATAGAGCGCGCCTGGCGACGACGCCGGCCGCTTGCCGCCGAGCTCGGCATAGCGAGAGGCAATGCGCCAGATCATCGCTTCCAGGCTCTTGTCGATCTCGAGTACATCCTTGCGAAACGCCGCCTCGAACATCGCCTGCGAGCGCAAATCGTACCAAAGCCGGTGCATGCGGGCTTCGTTCTGCAGCGTTGCTGCGAGCTTGGCGAGGAAGCCCTCCGTCAATTCGTCGCGGCTCGTTGCTGTCGCGACGACCTCGTCATAGCGGGTCACGCACTTCGCCTTGTAGTGGCGAACGCAGCAGCAGATCAGGTCGAGCTTGTCGCTGAAATAATAGTGAAACACGCCGTGCGTGAACGCCGAGTTCTGCGCGATCTCCCGCAGGCTGGTCCGGGCGAAGCCAAGCTCTCCAAGCGTTTCGAGCGCGGCCTCGGCAAGCTCGATGCGTCGCGCGTTGAACTTCTCGTCGCGCAGCGCCTCGGCCGCATCGGCCACACGCCGGGCCGTCCCCGTCACCTGCCGCGCCATGTCGTCTCTTCCTCAGTCCCGTTCTTTCAAGGACTTATGCCGCGTTGACCGCGGCATAGCCCCACCCCCTCACAACCACTTCCTTAGACAACTGTCAAATTCGATCTTGACAAGTGTCAAGATTCTGGCGGAGGTTCGCGCCAATAATTTTGGACAGTCGTCAAGACGTCCGACCATGGAGGAACGCTTCGCTGGATGCGGCCGAAAGGCCTTGCGTCCATCGACCTGGCGCGCGCGCCGATTGGCGCAGCACGAATCAATCACCAGCAACGGAGGAGTGCGTCATGAGTGGGAAGAGCCTTGCAGGCAGGAAAGCCCTGGTCACCGGCGGTGCCCGGGGAATCGGCGCGGCCATCGCGCAGGCGTTGGCGCGCGCCGGCGCCTCGATCATGATCGCCGACATTCTGGAGGAGACCGGCCGCGCCAGCGCAGCCGCGATCGCGAAGGAAGATGTCGCGACGGGCTTCGTCCAGCTCGACGTCGCCGACGACGCGCAATGGGAGCGGGCGGTGGCCGAGACTGTCGCCACCCTCGGCGGCTACGACATCCTCATCAACAATGCCGGCATTGAGATCACGTCGCTGGTCAGCGAGATCAACGCCGAGGATGCGCGGCGGATGTGCGACGTCAACATCGTCGGCACCGTGCTCGGCATGAAGCACGCCTTCCGCGCGATGCGGCCGGGCGGACCGGCGGGCAAAGGTGGCGCGGTCGTCAACATCGCTTCTGTCGCGGCGACGATCGCCTTCCCGAGCATCGCGGTCTATTCCGGCACGAAATCTGCGGTCGATCGCATGACACGGGTCGCCGCGATGGAGGCCGGCAAGCTCGGTTATGGCGTGCGCGTCAACTGCATCTATCCCGGCCTGATCCCGACCGACATGGGCCTGCAGCTGGCCAACGACATCGTGAAGATCGGTCTCGCGCCCGACGTCAACGCCGCGGTCGGCTCGGTGGTGGAGCAGACGCCTCTCGGCAAGCTCGCGGAGGTCGGCGACATCGCCGACGCCGCGGTGTTCCTGTGCTCGAACGAGGCGCGCTTCATCACCGGCATCGGACTGCCGGTCGATGGCGGCATGGGAATGTAGCAAAGAACCTGACAACGAACATTTCGGAGGAACGCAATGAGCGCGAAGAAGCCCGTCATCGTCTATGGCGCGTCCGGCTACACCGGCCGGCTGGTCTGCGAATACTTACGCGAGTACAACATCCCCTTCATCGCCGCCGGCCGCAGCGCGGAGAAGCTCAACGCCGCAATGAAGGCGAACGTGGCCGGTATCGAGACCGCCGACTACGAGGTGGTGGAAGTGCCGCACACCGTGAGTGCACTGACGGAGTTGTTCAACGGTGCCTCGGTGGTGCTCAACACCGTGGGCCCGTTCGCCAAGTTCGGCGGTGAGGTGGTGCAGGCGTGTTGGGCTTCCCGATGCCACTACACCGACACCACCGGCGAGCAGGACTGGCTGATCACGCTCGAGCAGGAGTGGGGCGCGAAGTTCGCCAACGCCGGCCTGCTGCTCGCTCCGGGCATCGCGCAGATGTACACCACCGGCGAGATCGCCGCGCAGCTTTGCCTGGAGACACCGGGCCTCGACACGCTTGATATCGCCGTGTTCTGGGGCGGCAGCCCGACCATCGCATCGACGCAGACCATCCTGGTCAACGCCGCGATGGCAAAGGCCTACTATTTGGAACAGAACAAGTATGTCGAGCATCAGCCCGATGCCGGTCTCTATAACCTCGCAATCCCCGGCCAGCATGAGTTGGCGCTGGCGCTGCCCTGGGGCGGCACCTCGCACCCCGTGTGGTTCAAGCGCGATCCGCGCGTGGCCAACGTCAAGGTGCTGGGCGGCGTGTTCAACCGCGCGCTGATGCTGGGCGTGCCGCAGATCGTCGCGGCCGCGCTGGAGGCGACCAAGGATATGAACCCCGACGACCGCTACGCCGCGTTGGCGCAGACTGCCGCCGGCGTGATGAACACCATGCCGCCGCGCGAGAACCCGCGCGTCAACAAGTCGATGGATTCGGTGCATGCCTCCGGCCCATTGGGGCGCGCGCACTGCGTCATCAACGGCAACAGCAATTACAAGCAGACCGGCTTGCTGCAGGCCTATGCCGCGGCGCACCTGCTGCAGCAGCCACCCAAGCGCGTAGGCTTCGCCTCCGGTTGCCAAGCGTTCGGTCACCACGAACTGCTCGGCCAGCTGCGCAGCTTTGGCTTGGTCAGCAAGCCGATCCTGACTGTGCATGATTAGGACACGCGGCTGCGACGGCGATCCTTCTTCACCTCTCCCCATCGGGGAGAGGTCGATTTGCGCAGCAAATCGGGTGAGGGGGCGCGGCTCACGAGAGACCGTAAACCCTCACCCGGCGCTGCGCCGTAGCCGAAGCTCGCTTCGGCGTCCCTAGAGAACGGCCGCCGAAGGCGGCCTACGTCTCTCCCAAGGGAGAGGTGGACCTTCGCCGCGACTCGCGTCTAACCAACCTCTCGATGCTTCGGGGATTGATCATGCGCTTTATCGATTACCTCGACAAAGGTGCCTCGCTCGGCGCCGACGCGCCGTGCCTGACCATGGACGGGCGCGATTTCAGCTATTGCGAGGTGCAGTTGCTGAGCTACCGCGTCGCGCGCGGGCTCGTCCGATCGGGGATTGCTGCCGGCGAGAAGGTCGCAATCCTTTCCGGCAACGATCCGGTCGCGTTTGCATGCGTGTTTGGCATTTCCCGCGCGGGCTCGGTTTGGTGTCCAATCAATCCGCGCAACGAGGCGGCCGAAAACCGGCTCATCCTCGACCAATTCGACTGCAGCCTGCTGCTGTTTCATTCAAGCTTCGCGCCGATGGTCGAGGCGGTGCGTGCAGAGCTGCCGAAGCTGCGCGCCCTCGTCTGCCTCGATGCCGAGTTGCCCTTCGCGCCCTCGTTCGACAGCTGGCTCGCTGGTCTCCCCGCCGACCAATATCAACGCGAGACGGTCGACGATCTCGTGATGATTCCCGGCACCGGCGGCACCACCGGAAAGCCGAAGGGAGTCATGCTGTCGGGCCGCAACATCGAGGCCATGACGGCACTGACGCTGATGGGCTATCCCTTTAGGGGTCGTCCGGTCTATCTCGCGCTCGCGCCGTTGACCCACGCGGCCGGCGTGCTGTGTTTCCCGATCATGGCGCTCGGCGGTCGCATCGTGATCATGCATCATCCCGACATCGCCGAATTCCTCGATCTGATCGAGCGCTACCATGTCACGCACACCTTCCTGCCGCCGACCGTGATCTACATGCTGCTCGATCATCCCAAGCTGAACTCCGCGAAGCTCGAGTCGCTGCAATGCTTCTGGTACGGCGCGGCGCCGATCTCGGCCGCACGGCTTGCGGAGGCGCTGCAGCGCATCGGGCCGATGGCGCAGTTGTTCGGTCAGACTGAAGCGCCGATGATGATCTCGATGATGGCGCCTAGCGAGCATTACAATGCCGATGGCACGATCGCGATGGAGCGCCTCGCCTCGGCGGGGCGGATCAGCCCGTTGGTGCAGGCCGGCATCATGGATGGCGACGGCAATTTGCTGCCATCAGGTTCACGCGGCGAGATCGTGGTTCGCGGCTCGCTGGTGATGGAAGGCTATTACAAAAATCCCGAGGCCACGGCTGAGGCCTCCGCGCATGGCTGGCACCACACCGGAGACATCGGCTACATCGACGACGACGGCTACCTCTATATCGTCGATCGCGCCAAGGACATGATCATCACCGGCGGGTTCAACGTCTACTCGATCGAGGTCGAGAACGCGCTGCGGGCGCATGAGGCGGTACAGGATTGCGCCGTGATCGGGGTGGCGGACGAGAAATGGGGTGAGCGGATCGTCGCCGTGGTGCAGCCCCGCGCCGGCCAGAGCGTCGATGCGACGGCGCTGGCGGCCTTCGTCAAGCAGCGGATCGGCAGCGTCAAGACACCGAAGCAGATCGAAGTCTGGGACGATCTGCCGCGCTCCAAGGTCGGCAAGGTGCTGAAGCCGGATATCCGTGCGCGGCTGGCGGCGCGGTCAGACGGCTAACCAATCTTACTCGTATCTTCAGAAGCCGGTCTCGCGCGGAGCCTATTTGCAAAATCAACGAGGTATTCCCGTCCATCGCGCTGAGCGAGATCGAGATAGGACGGCAGCAATGGCGAGTTAACCGCGGAGAGTGCGTCGAGCGCGGCCATCCGCTGATATTCATGCTCCGTGCCCCACGCGCGAAGCGCAAGCGCCTCCGCCCTTTTTGACCGCCTGCGCGCGAGAGCCAGAAGTGCTCGCCGGCTTACGTACTCATCCGCGTCGTGAAAGAATTGCTCCAACAGCGGTTCGACTTCATCGGCGGCAAATTCGTCGCTCCCAAGTGCATCAGCAAGTTGCCATCGGGCATCTCGCTCCGGCGAGTGCGGCGCTGCCCTCGCCAAAGCCAGCAGATGAGCAGGCCTGGCCGTCAACTCGCGCTTGAGTATCTCCACCTCATTGTCGCGACCAAGGATGTAAAGCAGCGACTCGACGATCGGAGGGCTCCAATGCTGGAACGCCAGAGTCTAGGAACGCAGCGAAGGCCGTTGCGATTGCGGGCCATTGGTCATAGTCGCATTCCCATTCGCCAGATCTCTGGCAAATTGGATAGCGATCAGCCCAACGACGAAATGCCAACACAGTCTCAACGAATCGAGCCTGAGCACTCCCAATGTACGCGATTGGCTCGTCGGTCATGTCGGCTTGGTCACGCTTCCAGAAGCTCGATCCGGCTGATCGGGTTGGCCAGAGGCCATAACACCAAGCAAGGGTGGCGTCGCTTGGTGCGGCGTTGTGTGGGACGACCAAAAAAATGCGCGGGCCGCCTCAGGTCGAGGCATGCCCGCGCATTTGAAATTCGTCAGTCGCGCGTGAAGGTGCGCGCTCAGTGCACGCTCACCGCTTGCAGCTCGTTGCTCCAGGCGTTGGCGATCGCGGCTTCGCGGCTGTCGGTCAGCATGATCGGCGTGCCGTCGGCGGCGTGGAGCGCGAAGAGCTTGAGGCCCGGCGCGATTTTCGGCGCTTCGGGAAACAGGCCCGGTACGTCCTCGGAGCGGATCTGCTTCACATAGGCGATATGACCTTCGCCGAGGGTTGCCAGCGTCTCCGGAGAGACATTTTTGGCTTCGTATTCGAACGCAACGTGACCTTCACTCATGGTCTCGACTCCTCTGGAACACTAAGCGGTCGAGTCCGCTACTCGTTCCATTATTCGTGCTCATTGATAGCGATTGTCTTAACGATCCTCTCCGGTTCAGGCCGGGCCAGATCGATCGACAACAGCCCGTTCTTCAGATCCGCCCCCAGCACCAGCATCCCCTCCGCCAGCACGAAGGTGCGCTGGAAGTGGCGCGCGGCGATGCCGCGATGGATGTATTGCCGGGTCTTGTCGTCCTGCTGCCGCCCGCGGATCACGAGCTGGTTTTCCTCAATGGTTACATCGAGTTGGTCGCGGGTGAATCCGGCGACCGCCAGCGTGATGCGCAAACGCTCGGGCTGGTTGTCCGCGCGGTCGCACCTCTCGATATTGTAGGGAGGGTAGCCGTCGGCGCCTTTGACGACCCGATCGAGCACGCGCTCGATCTCGTCGAAGCCCAGCAGGAAGGGACTGGAGAGCGTTGGAACACGAGACATAGTTTACAAAGTCCTCGCAAAGCGACTTTGACATTTCAGGGCCCGGAACCGGCGCCCCTTGGTCAGCAATATGGGCATATCCCCGTGTCGGTTCAAGCAGGTAGCAGGAGCCCTGTGGATTGGCCATTTGGGCGGCCCACCCATTCCGCCATCGTTTGATATGTCGGCTATGTCTCCGAACACCCGTCAGTGATGTGTCCGGGCTGAAGTCTCAACATGACAATATTGCGTGGCGATTTTCCTAACGAAAACAACGCCCCCTCTACTGTGCATGGGGTTGTTTTTGCGGTTTTTGATGGAAGGCCCGCCGGAACCGGTCAGGCCTCGATCCGCTTCCGCCCGTCGCCGCTGAACAAATGCAGCTTTTGGCGCACCGCCGCGACGCGGATGTTCTGGCCGATGGCGGGGGCCTCGGTTCCGGGAATGCGGACGATGACCTCGCCCGGTGGCAGCTCGCCGGGGGTGGCGGCGACGCGCTGGTCTTCCTGCGCCCGCGAGCCGTAGACGAAGGTTTCCGCGCCGACGCGCTCGATCGCTTCCACGGTGAGAGGCAGTGCGACACCGCCGGCCGGGGTCTGGTCGGTGATGACGAAGTCTTCCGGGCGGATGCCGAGGATGCCGGCCTCGCCCGCGCTGCCGTCGAGCTGCGATTTGATCTCCTCAGTGCGCGTCGACATCAGGTTCATCGGCGGTGCGCCGATGAAGGAGGCGACGAAGGTCGTCGCCGGCTTCTCGTAGATGGCCAGGGGATTGCCGACCTGCTCGACCTCGCCACCATTCATCACGACCAGGATGTCGGCGAGCGTCATCGCTTCCAGCTGGTCATGGGTGACGTAGATCGACGTCGTGTTGAGGCGGCGCTGCAATTTGCGGATCTCGACGCGCATCGCGATGCGCAGCTTGGCGTCGAGGTTCGACAGCGGCTCGTCGAACAGAAACACCTTCGGCTGGCGCACGATGGCGCGGCCCATGGCGACGCGCTGGCGCTGGCCGCCGGAGAGCTGGCGCGGCTTGCGCTCCAGCATTGGCGACAGTTCGAGCACGCGCGCGGCTTCCTCGACGCGGGTCTTGATCTCGGCCTCCGCCATGCCGCGGTTGCGCAGGCCATAGGCCATGTTGTTGTAGACGCTCATATGCGGATAGAGCGCGTAGTTCTGGAACACCATGGCGATGTCGCGGTCGGCCGGCTCGACCTGGTTGACGATGCGGCCGCCGATGTCGATCTCGCCGCCAGTGACCGTTTCGAGGCCTGCGACCATGCGCAGCAAGGTCGACTTGCCGCAGCCGGAGGGGCCGACCAGCACGCAGAACTGGCCGTCGCCGACATCGACGTCGACGCCCTTGATGGCTTCGAAGCCGCCGGGATAGGTCTTGCGGACGCTGCGCAGGGTGACGTTAGCCATTGCGAGCTCCGCTCGGGCGAGTGGTGAGTAGGGAGTGGCGAATAGGGGATCCGTGCGGCGTGCGCGCGCCGTTCAATCGCCGGCGTGCCATTCGCCATTCGCTATTCGCCATTCGCCCTCTCACTTTTCCGTCTCGACCAGGCCGCGCACGAACAGCTTCTGCATCGCGACGACGACGAACACCGGCGGCAACATGGCCAGCACGGCGGTCGCCATCACGATCGGCCATTCGGTCAACGCGTCGGTGGTGGTGATCATCTTGCGGATGCCGATCTGGATGGTCTGCATGTCGTCGCGCGTGGTGATCAGCAGCGGCCAGAGATATTGATTCCAGCCGAGGATGAACAGGATCACGAACAGCGCCGCCATGTTGGTGCGCGACAGCGGCAACAGCGTATCCCAGAAGAAGCGAAAGGGCCCAGCGCCGTCGATGCGCGAGGCTTCCAGGAGCTCGTCCGGCACCGTCATGAAGAACTGGCGGAACAGCAGCGTTGCGGTGGCCGAGGCGATCAGCGGCAATGACAAGCCGGCATAGCTGTCGAGCATGTGCAGATCGGCGACGATCTTGTAGGTCGGATAGATGCGCACCTCGACCGGCAGCATCAGCGTGATGAAGATGATCCAGAAGATCGGCATCCGGAACGGAAAACGGAAATACACGATCGCATAGGCCGAGATGATCGAGATCGCGATCTTGCCGACCGCGATCAGCAGCGCCATCACCAGCGAGTTCAGCATCATGTTGCCGACCGGCTCGCGGGTCGAGCCGCTCGTGCCGACGAAGATCGTCTGGTAGTAAGTCTGGAAGAAGTGACCGCCGGGCAGCAGCGACATCTGCCCGTTCGCGATCAGCGCGTTGTCCTGGGTCGAGGCGACGATCGCGATGTAGACGGGGAATGCGACGATCGCGATCCCGATCCAGAGGATGATGTGGGCGACGTAGCGTCGAAAGCCTTCTTCCTCGACCATCAGTAGGTCACCTTGCGTTCGACGAAGCGGAACTGGATTCCCGTCAACACGATGACCATGACCATCAGGATCACCGATTGCGCCGCGGAGCTGCCGAGATTGCCGCCGAGCAGGCCGTCGGAATAGACCTTGTAGACCAGCGTCTCGGTCGACTTGCCGGGACCGCCGCGGGTCATGGTGTCGATGATGCCGAAGGTGTCGAAGAAGGCGTAGACGATGTTGACGACCAGGAGGAAGAAGATGGTCGGCGACAGCAGCGGGAAGGTCACGGTCCAGAACCTTCGCATCGGGCGCGCGCCGTCGATCGCGGCGGCCTCGAGCACGCTTCGGGGAATGCTCTGGAGGCCGGCGAGGAAGAACAGGAAGTTGTAGGAGATCTGCTTCCAGGCGGCGGCGAGGATGATCAGCGCAGCGGCCTGGTCGCCGTCGAGCAGCGGATTCCAGTCGATGCCCAGAGCGCGCAAGTATCGCGAGAGCACGCCCAGCGAGGGGTGCAGCATGAAGATCCAGAGCACGCCGACGACCGGCGGCGCCACCGCGTAGGGCCAGATAAGAAGCGTCCGGTACAGCATCGAGCCGCGCAGCGGCTTGTCCGCCATCACGGCGAGCAGCAGCGCAAACGACAGCGACGAGACCGCGATGGCGAACGAGAAGAAGAAGGTTCGCACGATCGCCTCGAAATAGGCGCGGTCCTTGAGCAGCTCGAGATAATTGTCGAACCAGACGAAGCTCGTCGACAGGCCGAAAGCATCCTGGAGCAGGAAGGACTGGATCACCGCCTGCAGGGCGGGCCAGTAGAAGAAAATCAGGACGATCGCGAGCTGCGGCGCAACCAGCGCGTAGGGCAACAACTTCGATTGGAAAATGGCTTGCTTTTGCATGATGCCCGCAGGAGCGGCAGGCCGGTTGACCGGCCTGCCGCTGATCGCCTCACTTCACGGCGGTCTTTTCGAACTGACGCAGCATCGTGTTGCCGCGCTCGACGGCGGCATCGAGCGCCTGCTTGGCGGTCTTCTTGCCGGCCAGCGCCTGCTCGATCTCTTCCGACCAGACGTCGCGGAGCTGAACCATGTTGCCGAGACGCAGGCCGCGGGAGTTCTCGGTCGGCTCCTTGTTGGTCAGCTCGAGCAGCGGGGTCTCGAGATAGGGCTGATCCTTGTAGAAGCCTTCCGCCTTGGCCTTCTCGTAAGCCGCCTTGGTGATCGGCAGATAGCCCGAGGCCTTGTGGATGTAGACCTGGCGATCGGTGTCCGAGAGGAAGCTGAGGAATTTCGCCACGCCCTTGTATTCGTCGGCCGACTTGCCGCCCATCACCCAGAGCGAGGCACCGCCGATGATCGAGTTCTGCGGTGCGCCCTTCACATCGGGATAATAGGGCATCGGCACGGCGGTGAAGGCGAACTTGGCCTGCGCCTTGACGTTGCCGAAGAAAGCCGACGAGGTCAGATAGAGCGGGCATTCGCCTGACGTGAAGCGGCCTTCGCCGGTGTTGGTGCGGCCGGCATAGTCGTAGGTCTTGTCCTTCTGGAGCTCGACCAGCTTTTCGAGGTGCTTGACCTGGAGAGGGCTGTTGAACTCGAGCACGGTGTCGAAGCCGTCGAGGCCGTTGGCCTTGGTCGACAGCGGCACGTTGTGCCAGGCGGAGAGCTGCTCGAGATTGACCCAGGTGACCCAGGAGTTGGAGAAGCCGCAGGTCGGATGGCCGTTGTCGTGCAGCTTCTTGGCCGCGTTGAACACTTCAGGCCAGGTCTTCGGGATCTCGACATTCGCCTTCTTCAGCTCGTCGAGGTTGACCCACATGACGGTCGACGACGAGTTGAAGGGGAAGGACAGCATCTCGCCCTTCGAGGTCGAGTAGTAGCCGGTGATCGCAGGCAGGTAGGCCTTCGGATCGAACTTCTCGCCGGTCTCGGCCATCAGCTTGTAGACCGGCTTTACGGCACCGGTCGCGGCCATCATGGTCGCGGTGCCGACCTCGAACACCTGCATGATGTGCGGGGCGTTGCCGGCGCGGAACGCCGCGATGCCGGCGTTCATCGTATCGGGATAGTTGCCCTTGTAGGTCGGGATCACCTTGTAGTCGCTCTGCGAGGCGTTGAAGTCGGTGGCGAGCTTGACGATGACGTCGTTGTTCGCGCCGGTCATCGCGTGCCACCACTGGATCTCGGTCACGGCCAGGGCCGGCGAGGCCGTCATGCCAATCGTGACTGCAACAGCCGCAGCCGCACCAAAATGTCGAAGAACCATCAAGAAAACCTCCCTTGCCCGTCACTTAAGAAGCGCTTGCGCTAGCAGCGCCATATGACGTTCACATGACTGTGTAAGCGGCCGAAACGAAAGCGGCAAGCGCTGGAAAAGGAAAGCCGGCAATTAGGCGAATGCGCCCTGGCAGCCGTTGTCGTTCGCGCTGCACGCGCGTGGGTCGCGCCGCAGTGCGGCATTGGATGTTAGGGGAAGGAGAGCGCCGTCGGCGCGGAACGCTGAGAAGCAGAGCAATGCCGCTCCGGGCTCCCTTAACCTCTCCCGCTTGCGGGAGAGGTCGCGCCGCAGGCGCGGGTGAGGGCTTTCTCCGCTTGGGGATTGTCCCGTTGTGGACAGACCCTCTCCCAGCCCTCTCCCGCAAGCGGGAGGGGGAGCGCACCGGCGCCGATGCTCGATCTGTCTTAATCTCAGCGCTTGCGCTCGGGACCGCAGACCGTGCCCTTTTCGACCATGGTGTCGATCTCGGCCTTGGAGTAGCCGAACTCGCCGAGCACCTCCGCGGAGTGCTGGCTGAATTTGGGCGGCAGGCGGCGCAGGCTCGGCTTGCTGCGATCGAGCCGGATCGGGGAGGCCACGCCCTTGTACCAGTCCTTCTCGATAATATCGCCGCGCGCGATCGTGTGCGGGTTGGTCAAGGCCTGGTCGATCTTCTGCACGGGGCCTGCGGGGAGGCCCGCGGCGAGCAGCCGGTTGCAGAGCGGCTCGGCCTCGTGCTGGCTGAAGACGGCGGCGAGCTCGGCGCGTAGCGCCTCGCGATTGGCGATGCGGTCCTTGTTGCGGGCAAAGCGCGGATCGGTGCCGAGCTCCTCCTTGCCGATCTCCTTGGCGAGCTTGCGGAAGGTGCCGTCATTGCCGACGCCGATGAAGATGTTGTCGGTCTTGGTCGGGAAGATCGCGTAGGGCACGAGGTTGGGGTGCTCGTTGCCGGTAAGCGACGGTGGCTTGCCATGCATGAAGTAATTCGCGGTGTGCGGATGCATGATGGCAAGGCCGGTCTCGTACAGCGTCGTCTCCAGGAACTGGCCCTGGCCCGAGCGCTGCCGCTCCGACAGCGCCATCAGGATGCCGATCGCCGCGTAGAGGCCGGTGGTAATGTCGACCAGCGGTACGCCGATCCGCATCGGCCCGCTCTCGGGCGAGCCGGTCGCCGCGATCATGCCGGTCATGGCCTGGATGATGGCGTCATAGCCGGGATTGCCGCCGCGCGGACCGTCGGCGCCGAAGCCGCAGATCCGGCAATGCACGAGGCGCGGAAATTTGGCGCGCAGCACCTCGTTGCCGATGCCCCATTTCTCCAGCGTGCCCGGCTTGAAATTCTCGATCAGGACGTCGGCCGTCTCCAGCATCTTGAGCAGCACGGCGCGGCCGCCCTCGGACGCCAGGTCGAGGCCGATCGAGCGCTTGTTGCGGTTGATGCCGATGAAATACGCCGCGTCCTCCTCGTGGAAGGGAGGACCCCATTCGCGCACCTCGTCGCCCGCGGGCGGCTCGACCTTGATCACGTCGGCGCCGTGGTCGGCGAGGATCTGGGTACAATAGGGACCGCCGAGCACGCGCGTGAGATCGATGACGCGCAGTCCGCTCATGGCACCTGTGGCGGCTTCGGAACTCATGCCTTCGCTTCCCCTGTGTCGACGTTTGATCACAGGCCTAGCGAGGTTCGTGCACGCCAGCAATGGCGCCGCGCGTAGGGGCGTATGCGCCGATGCGGCGCAACCCCGCGAAGTGGGAAAATCAGATCGAAGCGGCCGGCCCGAGGGGGATCCCGGGCCAGCCAATCCGCCGTTCGATCAGACGACCGTCAGGCGAACGTCGACATTGCCGCGCGTGGCGTTGGAGTACGGGCACACCTGGTGTGCCTTCTCGACCAGCGCCTCGGCCTCGGCGCGGGCAAGGCCCGGCAGCGAGACGGCGAGATCGATGTCGAGACCGAAGCCGCCCGCCGCGCGCGGGCCGATGCCGACGGTCGAGGTCACGGAGGCGTCGGCCGGAACCTTCGGGCCGCCCTGCGAGGACACGAACTTCATCGCACCGATGAAGCAGGCGGCGTAGCCGGCCGCGAACAGCTGCTCGGGATTGTTGCCGGCGCCGCCGCCGCCGCCGAGTTCCTTCGGCGTGGTCAGCTTGACGTCGAGCGCGCCGTCGAGCGTTGCAGCATGGCCGTCGCGGCCGCCGGTTGCCTTGGCACTGGTCTTGTAGAGGACGTTCACGGACATTTTGATCTCCCTGGGGTTCGGGTGGGCGGGATCTGTATCGCAGACAATTAGATTGCGCACAATTGAAATTACGATGCCTCACATTTAATTGTTCGCAATTGAATCTGCAGCCGCCCGGGGCCACAATACCGGGAAATCCCGTGAGATTCTCCATGGCCCGGAAACTATCGGCAGCGGACGCTCCGCTGCGGCTCGACAACCAGATCTGCTTCGCGGTCTATTCGGCCGCGCATGCCTTCAACCGCGTCTACAAGCCGCTGCTCGACCGGCTCGGCCTGACCTATCCGCAATATCTGGCGATGCTGGTGCTGTGGGAGCGCGACAACGTGCCGGTCAAGGACATCGGCGAAAGACTGTTCCTGGATTCGGGCACGCTGACGCCGCTGCTCAAGCGGCTCGAGGCCGCCCATCTCGTCAAGCGCACCCGCTCGAGCGAAGACGAGCGTCAGGTGCTGATCGCACTGACGTCACAGGGCCACGCGCTGAAGGACAAGGCGCGCAGCGTGCCGCCATCGATCCTGGCGGCGTCGGATTGCTCGGTGTCGGAACTGGTGGCGATGAAGGACGAGATTGTCGCGCTGCGCGATAGGCTCAATGCGGTGATCGGGGAGTAGGGGAAGCTCAGGAGGTTAAAAGTGCCTCTTCGCGAATGCGCGCCCCGAGCCGGATTTCAGGTATCGCTCGAACGCGAGAGTGCGTGCGGCGTCATCGAACGCGAAATAGGTTCTTATTCGCCAAGGCCCATATTTCGACGTGTGAGGCACCTCGCCGGCGTTATGCTTTGCCAGACGTGCGCGTAGATCGTCCGTGATGCCGACGTAGAAATGCTCGGAATCGAGACTTTCGAGGATATAGACGTACTTCATCCTGCTTCCTCCCCGGAAGGAAGGATAGCAGCTTGGAGCCATTATCGTGATCGCGGGTGGAGTCCGCCGCCGCCCTTCGGGCTATGGCGGGACAGCCTTCGCTTACTTCGCTACGAGGGACTTCCCGGGCTTGCCCAGCCGAAGCTCGCGAAGCGAGCGAAGGCTGGTGGAGCCAGGCGGGATCGAACCGCCGACCTCTTGCATGCCATGCAAGCGCTCTCCCAGCTGAGCTATGGCCCCGTAAGTCTTCCAGTTGGGAGAATCCTGGGGGATCCGTCCCGGCCGGCGAGCCCTAGGCGACTCGCGCGGTGCACCCTTTTTCACAGATCAGGGCTGATCTCAAGTCTCTTCATCACCTCCGACATCACCAATGATGTCGGTCACGTCCTCATCGCCCTCTTCCTCGTCGGCGATGAAGGTCGAATCATCGTCATCGTCGTCGTCGAGGGTCTCGTCGACTTCGATGTCGTCCTCGGATTCGGGCACCGCGGCCTTGACCTTGCCGGTGTTCTCCTCGGCGTCGGCCTCCTCGAGCGAGACCTCTTCGACCTCTGCCGGCTCCGGCGTGGCATCCGCTGTCGCCGCGTGCCGGGCTTCGGCACCGCGGGGCGCGCGAGCGGGCGCCACCGGGGCGATCGGCACCACTTCGCCGGTATAGGGCGAGATCACCGGATTCTTGTTGAGGTCGTAGAACTTCTTGCCCGTGGTCGGGCAAATACGTTTGGTTCCGAGTTCTGACTTGGCCACGGCAGGAATCCTGGGAATGTCTGAAAAGCGGTGCTTCACTTGGCTAGTTGGCGGCCCGCTGTCAATAGCGCATTACGGGAGAACGACATGCCCGTGACGGGGCGCAGACCATGTGGTACCTGCGCCCAGCCCCAAAGGCTCATCCAAGGACACAATCTTGACTCATTCCGACCAACCGAGGCCGCTTCAGTCTCGCGCCAGCGGTCCACTGACCGGGAAAGTACGGGTACCCGGGGACAAGTCGATCTCCCATCGGGCCCTCATCCTCGGCGCACTCGCGGTCGGCGAGACCAAGATTTCGGGCCTGCTGGAGGGCGAGGACGTCCTCAATACCGCCAAATCGATGCAGGCGCTCGGTGCCAAGGTCGAGCGCACCGGTGATTTCGCCTGGAAGGTGCATGGCGTCGGGGTCGGCGGCTTCGCCCAGCCCAGGTCGGCGCTGGATTTCGGCAACTCCGGCACCGGCTGCCGGCTGGTCATGGGCGCCGTCGCGGGCTGCCCGATCTCGGCGGTGTTCGATGGCGACGCCTCGCTGCGCAGCCGCCCGATGCGCCGGATCCTCGATCCGCTCGAAAAGATGGGTGCCAGGATCGTGTCGGGCGGCGAGAGCGGCCGGCTGCCGCTGACGCTCGAGGGCGCGCGCGATCCGCTGCCGATCACCTACAAGACCCCGGTCGCCTCGGCCCAGATCAAATCGGCCGTGCTGCTGGCGGGCCTTGCTGCACCTGGCACCACCACGGTGATCGAGAGCGAGGCCAGCCGCGATCACACCGAGCTGATGCTGACGCACTTCGGCGCCGACATCACGTCGGTGAGGGAAGGCCAGCATGGCCGCCGCATCACGCTGGTGGGCCAGCCCGAGCTGCACGGCGCCACGGTCGTCGTGCCCGCCGATCCCTCCTCGGCGGCCTTCCCGGTCGTTGCTGCGCTGATCGCCGAGGGGTCCGACGTCGTTCTGTCCGACGTGATGACCAATCCGCTGCGCGCCGGACTGTTCACCACGCTGCGCGAAATGGGCGCCTCGATCGAGGAGAACGAGGTGCGTCGCGATGCCGGCGAGCCGATGGCGCAGCTGCGCGTGCGCGCATCGAAACTGCGGGGCGTCGAGGTGCCGCCGGAGCGCGCGCCCTCGATGATCGACGAATATCTGGTGCTGGCAGTGGCGGCGTCCTTCGCCGAAGGCACCACCATCATGCGCGGCCTGCAGGAGCTGCGCGTGAAGGAATCCGACCGCCTGGAAGCCACCGCCGACATGCTGCGCGTCAACGGCGTCAAGGTTGAGATTTCCGGCGACGATCTGATCGTCGAAGGCCGCGGCCACGTCCCCGGCGGCGGCACTGTCGCCACCCACATGGACCACCGCATCGCGATGTCGGCACTGGTGATGGGCTGTGCCTCCGATCAGCCCGTGACGGTCGACGATACCGCCTTCATCGCCACCAGTTTCCCGGATTTCATTCCGATGATGCGTTCGCTGGGGGCCGAGTTTTCATGATCATCGCCATCGACGGGCCCGCGGCCTCGGGCAAGGGGACGCTCGGCAAGCGTCTCGCCCATCATTACGGCTATCGTCACCTCGATACCGGCGTGATCTATCGCGCGGTCGCCTACGCACTGATGCAGTCGGGCCATGATCTCCGGGACGAGGCGGCTGCGGTGCAGGCTGCACTGGAGCTCGATCCCGAAAAGTTCGGCAACCCCGCCCTGAAGACCCAGGAGGCCGGCGAGGGTGCTTCCATCGTCTCGGCGATCCCCAGGGTTCGCGAGGTCCTGGTCAATTTCCAGCGGCAATTCGCCGCCGATCCGCCTGGCGCCGTGCTTGATGGCCGGGATATTGGAACCGTGATCTGCCCCCATGCCGACGTGAAGATCTTCGTCGTGGCCGACCCCAGGGTCCGCGCGCGCCGCCGAACCATGGAAGCAAAGGCAAGGGGCGAGCAGGCCGACGAGGCGGCGGTGCTTGCCGACATCATCCGGCGTGACGAGCGCGACAAGAACCGCCCGATTGCGCCTTTAATTCCGGCCGCAGATGCTTACTTGCTAGATAACTCCCAACTGGATATAGAAGGCGGCGTCCGGGCTGCCATCGACATTATCGAGGCCGTCCGAGCGGGCCGGTCGCGGGGTTAAGCCGCAGCCGTCATTGGAGGAAGCGCCCGCTCCCGCTCTTTGAGGTCGATACGTCAGGTCCCCCTTTGGGGCCGGCGCGATCCAGTCTCCGGACAACGATTTCCACGTATCGAACGCGCGGGCCTCAGCCGGCCCGCCTCCGCTGTTCCGGCGCCGAGCCGGAGCAGCGAGCGGTCGCTCGAAGGTCTTGCGGACCTTCCGACACTGCGCGTGCGATGCGCCCATGAACCCAACGGCCGGCAAGACATCCGCAACTGGAGAACAAATGGCTTCGACTTCTGCTGATACCTATAGCCCCTCGCGCGACGATTTCGCCGCGATGCTCGACGAGTCCTTCGCAGGCGGCAACCTGCAGGAAAGCTCCGTCGTCAAGGGCAAGGTGGTTGCAATCGAAAAGGACATGGCCGTCATCGACGTCGGCCTGAAGACCGAGGGCCGCGTCGCCCTGCGCGAATTTTCCGGCCCCGGCCGTGACAGTGAACTGAAGGTCGGCGACGAGGTGGAAGTGTTCCTCGATCGCATCGAGAATGCCCTCGGCGAAGCCGTGCTGTCGCGCGACAAGGCGCGCCGCGAGGAGAGCTGGGGCAAGCTCGAGAAGGCGTTCCAGAACAACGAAAAGGTCAACGGCGTCATCTTCAACCAGGTCAAGGGCGGCTTCACCGTCGATCTCGACGGTGCCGTGGCCTTCCTGCCGCGCTCGCAGGTCGACATTCGTCCGATCCGCGACGTTGCGCCGCTGATGAACAACTCGCAGCCGTTCCAGATCCTCAAGATGGACCGTCGCCGCGGCAACATCGTGGTGTCCCGCCGCACGGTTCTCGAAGAGACCCGCGCCGAGCAGCGTCAGGAGCTGGTGCAGAACCTCGAAGAGGGCCAGGTCATCGACGGCGTGGTCAAGAACATCACCGATTACGGTGCGTTCGTTGATCTCGGCGGCATCGACGGCCTGCTGCACGTCACCGACATCGCGTGGCGCCGCGTCAACCATCCGACCGAGGTGCTCTCGATCGGCCAGACCGTGAAGGTCAAGATCATCAAGATCAACCACGAGACGCACCGCATCTCGCTGGGCATGAAGCAGCTGCTGGACGATCCCTGGCAGGGCATCGAAGCCAAGTACCCGCTGGGTGCTCGCTTCACCGGTCGCGTCACCAACATCACCGACTACGGCGCGTTCGTCGAGCTCGAGCCGGGCATCGAAGGCCTGATCCACGTCTCCGAGATGTCGTGGACCAAGAAGAACATGCACCCCGGCAAGATCGTATCGACCTCGCAGGAAGTCGATGTGCAGGTGCTGGAAGTCGATTCCGTCAAGCGCCGCATCTCGCTCGGCCTCAAGCAGACCATGCGCAACCCCTGGGAGGTCTTCGTCGAAGGCCATCCGACCGGTTCGGTGGTCGAGGGCGAGGTCAAGAACAAGACCGAGTTCGGCCTGTTCCTGGGTCTCGAGGGCGACGTCGACGGCATGGTCCATCTCTCCGACCTCGACTGGAAGCTTCCGGGCGAGCAGGTGATCGACAACTACAAGAAGGGCGACGTGGTGAAAGCCGTGGTGCTCGATGTGGACGTCGAGAAGGAGCGTATCTCGCTCGGCATCAAGCAGCTCGAAGGCGACCCCTTCGCCGAGCCGGGCGATGTCAAGAAGGGCGCGGTCGTGACCTGCGAAGTGCTCGAAGTGAAGGAGAGCGGTATCGAGGTGAAGATCGCCGGTACCGACTTCTCCACCTTCATCAAGCGCTCGGAGCTCGCGCGTGACCGCAACGACCAGCGCGCCGAACGCTTCGCCGTCGGCGAGAAGGTCGATGCCCGCGTGATCCAGTTCGACAAGAAGGCCCGCAAGGTCCAGGTGTCGATCAAGGCGCTCGAAGTCGCCGAAGAGAAGGAAGCCATCGCGCAGTACGGCTCCTCCGATTCGGGTGCGACGCTCGGCGACATCCTGGGCACCGCGCTCAAGAACCGCGACAGCAAGTAAGCGAAACGTCTGTTCCGCTGCATCGAAGCCCCGGCGCGAGCCGGGGCTTTTTTGTTGCGTCCGTAGCCCGGATGGAGCGAAGCGAAATCCGGGATTCGTGCAACGGAGGGACTTTTCCCGGATTGCGCTTCGAGACTGGGCAAGATTCTAACATCGAGTGAAGGTAGGATTCGGCATGACGAATCGTACCTTCAAAACCGGCGTCAGGCGGGATCAGCCGAGCCTTCTGCCGGCGCGGGTGGAAGATTATGTGGCCGGCGACAATCCGGTTCGGGTGATCGAGGCTTTTGTTGCAGCGCTTGACCTCGGGAAGCTTGGCTTCCGCCATGCCGGATCGAGCGGCGGGGCTGGACAGCCACCTTATGACCCGGCCGACCTGCTGAAGCTTTATCTTTATGGCTACCTGAACCGGATCCGGTCGTCGCGCAACCTGGAGCGCGAAGCCCGGCGCAATCTGGAACTGATCTGGCTGATGAAGCGCCTGGTGCCGGGCTATCGCACCATCGCCAAGTTCCGCCAGGAGAACTGGAAGACGCTCAAGGCGGTGAACCGGGAGTTTGTGCTGATGCTGCGCGAACTCGGTCTGATTGGCGGAGAGGTTGTGGCGATCGACGGTGCGTTTTTTGATGGCAACGCCAGCAAGGCGAGCATCAAAACGCAGCGCAAGCTCGCCAAGCGGCTGGCGGAGATCGAGCAGGATATTGAAGCCTATGGTGCCACGCTCGAGGCCAACGACAGCGCCGAGGTGGAACGTCCACCCGCGGGGCGGGATGGCGGAGGCGATGGCAGTCGCGGCGGAGACCTCGCACAAGAGGTGGCGGCGTTGATGGCCAAGCGCGCCAGCTTGCAGGCCGATCTGGCACGACTGGAGGAGAGCGGGCAGACGCAGCTGTCGCGAACCGATCCGGATGCCCGCCTGTTGTCGAAGAACGGCCAGGTGGTGGCAGGCTATAACGTTCAGATCGGCGTCGACGACAAGCACGCTCTGATCGCGGCGAGCGAGGTCGTCAACGACGGCAACGATAGCGGCCAGCTTTACGACATGGCCAAGGCCGCAAAGGACGAGCTTGGCGTCGAGACGCTGACGGTTCTCGCCGATACCGGCTACTACAACGGCCATACGCTCAAGGACTGCGAGGAGAACGGCATTGCCGCCTACGTTCCGCTGGCCAAGCGAACCACGCGGCTCGAAGCGCAGGATCGCATCAGCCATGAGGCGTTCGCCTACGACGCCGAAGCGGATGTCTATCGCTGTCCCGCCGGCAAGCAGCTGCGTCCCACGGACGGTCGCAAGACCAACGGCAACCGGATCGAGATCAGGTATGTCAGCCGCAAGTCAGATTGCGACGCCTGCCCGCTGCGCGCGCGCTGTGTCACCGTCAAGATCCCGACGCGCACCGTCCAGCGCTGGGAGCATGAAGCGGTGCTGGATCGGCATCGCGCGCGGATGCAGGGCGCCGAGGCCCAGATGCGCCGCCGCGCCGAACTCGCCGAACACCCCTTCGGCACCATCAAATGCCGGGCCGGCTACCGCCACTTCCTCGTCCGCGGCTTCGACAAAGTCTGTGGCGAATGGAGCCTGATGGCGCTTTGCTACAATTTCTCCCGAGTCCTCAGCATTCTCGGCCTCGACGCCTTCATGGCCTATCTGGCAAGCCGGCTTCCGCATTTGGCACTCTTGCTGCTCAACGCCATCACCGACATCACCGACATCATCACCCGGATACGGCCCGCTCCAGCGCCAATCCGAGCCCAAATCCGTCCAATTTTCCGATATGCCGCGTAAGCCGCGCCCAAACAAATACTTGCCCAGCCTCTTCGCTCCATCCGGACTACGCTGCTACCCGGTCACAGCCTTGTTTTCTTCAAAATGCGCCGCAATTGATGTATCCAGATAAGCTGTTGGTCACGCCGTGACGGCACAACGCGCCCAGCCATTCATTTTGGAGATATTCCGATGTCGCTCGATTCGGACATCATCGTCGATCGCCGCAGGATTCGCCGCAAGCTGACGTTCTGGCGCGTGACGGCCGCACTGATCGCGATCGCGGCGATTGCGAGCTTTGCGCTGATCGCGACACCTGGTGCGCGCGGCACGTTCGCATCTGCCGGCTCGATCGCCCGGGTCCAGATCGAGGGCCTGATCCGCAGCGACGCCGATCGCACGCAGGCGCTGGAGCGGCTGGAGAATTCGCAGGCCGCCGCCGTCATCGTTCACATCAACTCGCCGGGCGGCACCACCGCCGGCTCCGAACAGCTCTATGACTCGCTCACCCGGCTGAAGGCGAAGAAGCCGCTGGTCGTCGTGGTCGAGGGCCTTGCTGCTTCCGGCGGCTATATCACCGCGATCGCCAGCGACCATATCGTCGCCCAGCAGAGCTCGCTGGTCGGCTCGATCGGCGTGCTGTTCCAGTATCCGAACGTCACCGAGCTGTTGAAGACCATCGGCGTCAAGGTCGAGGAGGTGAAGTCGTCGCCGCTGAAGGCCGCACCCAACGGTTACGAGCCCACCAGCCCCGAGGCGCGCGCGGCGCTCGATGCGCTGGTCAAGGATTCCTACGCCTGGTTCAAGGGTCTGGTGAAGGAGAGGCGTGGCATGGATGACACGCAGCTCGAGAAAGTGGCCGACGGCCGCGTCTTCACCGGCCGCCAGGCGATCGATCTCAAGCTGATCGACCAGATCGGCGACGAGAAGACGGCGGTGACCTGGCTGGTCGAGCAGAAGGGCGTCAAGAAGGGCCTCAGCGTGCGCGATTACAAGCTCCAGCCGCGGTTTGGCGACCTGACGTTCCTCAAGACGGCCGCCGCCGTGACGCTGGAAGTGCTTGGTTTGGGCTCGATTGCGCACCAAATCGGACAGACCGGCGTCGCACAGGCGGTCGATCGGTTCGGAATGGATGGAATGCTGGCCCTGTGGCAGCCGGCCGCGTCAAATTGACGGATATGGGCGAGCGCTAGAGGGTTTTCCCGTGTGGCGGGTGCCGGGGCAGCCTGCTTTTTCGGCATTTGTCACGCATTTTCACGACGCCCACCCTTGATTTAGCGTCTTGACAGATCACGGTATTTTCACGGAAATGGTCATCCGCACGCTTCCGGGTCCTATCTCTCGATGATCAAATCCGAACTTGTTCAGCGTATCGCCGAGCACAACCCGCATCTGTACCAGCGGGATGTCGAGAACATTGTGAATGCGATTCTCGAAGAGATCGTAGCGGCCCTCGCACGCGGTGATCGCGTCGAGCTGCGCGGCTTCGGTGCCTTCTCGGTCAAGCATCGCCCGGCACGTGCCGGGCGCAATCCACGCACCGGCGCCCATGTGCCCGTCGATCAGAAGAGCGTTCCGTTCTTCAAGACCGGCAAGGAAATGCGCGAGCGGTTGAACCGTGACCATCCGGATCCCGGCGCGCCGGACTAAGGCCGACGTCAGGATTTGCCGCGGTCGCCCGTGATGCGGCCGGAAGCTTGATTCAAGGCGAGCGAAGCGAGATGCGAAAGTTCCTGACCGCGCTGATCGTGCTTCCGCTGGGCCTGATCCTGGTGGTCTTCGCCGTCGCCAACCGGCACCTCGTCACCGTCTCCTTCGATCCCTTCATGTCGGCCGACCCCTCGCTGTCGGTCACCTTGCCGCTGTTCCTGCTCTTGATCCTGGTCGCCGCCCTTGGCGTCCTTGCGGGTGGATGCGCCGTCTGGTTCGGCCAGCGGCGTTGGCGGCGCGCCGCGCGACGGAATGATGCGGATGCACGGGCGGCCAGGGGCGAACTGGCCGATCTGCGGGCCCGAATGACCGCCACACGGCCCGAGTCCCAGCGCCTCCCCGTCCCCTCGGGGCTCGGCCTTTACGGGTCCGTCGGGCGAGACAAGCAGCGCGCGACGTTGTAGAAGCGGCCGCAACCGAAAGCCCTGTTTTCCGGCCGCAGGCCCGCGGCCTCCATTTGCTTTGAGACCATGTCCCTGCTCGTCAAGATCTGCGGCCTGTCCACGCCCGAAACGCTCGAAACGGCGCTCGAGGCGGGTGCCGACATGGTGGGGTTCGTGTTCTTTCCGCCGTCGCCCCGGCACCTGTCGCTGGATGCGGGACGCGCACTCGGCCGCCAGGTGAAGCGGCGCGCGCTCAAGGTCGCGCTCACCGTCGATGCCGACGATGCCACGCTCGACAACATCATGGACGCGCTATCGCCGGACATTCTCCAGCTCCATGGCCAGGAGAGCGTCGCGCGGCTCCGCGACATCAAGCAGCGGCTTGGCCGTCCGGTGATGAAGGCGGTGCCGGTCGCAACCGCGGCCGACCTCGCCGTGTTGCCCGGCTACGCCGCGATCGCCGATCGCATCCTGTTCGACGCGCGCGCACCGAAAGAAGCAACCCGCCCCGGCGGTCTCGGCGCCCCCTTCGACTGGCATCTGCTCGAAAATCTCGATCTGAAACTGCCCTACATGGTCTCGGGCGGGCTTGACGCCGACAACGTCGCGGAAGCCGTTCGCGTCACCCGCGCCGGTGGTGTCGACGTCTCCTCCGGAATCGAGAACGCTCCCGGCGTGAAAGATCCTGAGATGATCAAGGCCTTCATTCGCGCCGCGCGCGCCAGCCAAGATACAAGCCAAGAGTTGAGTGTTCGATGAACGTCGCCAAACCAAACTCCTACCGCAGCGGCCCCGACGAGCGCGGACATTTCGGCATTTTCGGCGGCCGCTTCGTCGCCGAAACCCTGATGCCGCTGATCCTCGATCTGGAGAAGGCCTACACCGCGGCCAAGGCCGATCCGGCGTTCCAGGCCGAGATGAACGGCTACCTCAAGAACTATGTCGGCCGGCCCTCGCCGCTCTATTTCGCCGAGCGCCTGACCGAGCATCTCGGCGGCGCCAAGATCTACCTCAAGCGCGAAGAGCTCAACCACACCGGCTCGCACAAGGTGAACAACGTGCTCGGCCAGATCATGCTGGCGCGGCGCATGGGCAAGAAGCGCATCATCGCCGAGACCGGCGCCGGCCAGCATGGCGTCGCCACCGCGACGCTGTGCGCGCGCTTCGGCCTCGAATGCGTGGTCTATATGGGCGCCGTCGACGTCGAGCGGCAGCAGCCCAACGTCATCCGCATGGAGATGCTGGGCGCCAAGGTGGTCCCGGTGCAGTCGGGCACGCGCACGCTGAAGGACGCGATGAACGAGGCACTGCGCGACTGGGTCACCAACGTGCACAACACCTTCTATTGCATCGGCACGGTGGCGGGTCCGCATCCCTATCCGACGCTGGTGCGCGACTTCCAGTCGATCATCGGCAACGAGACCAGGACGCAGATGCAGGAGGTCGAGGGACGCCTGCCGGATTCGCTAGTCGCCTGCATCGGCGGTGGCTCCAACGCGATGGGCCTGTTCCATCCGTTCCTCGACGATCCCTCGGTCGAGATCTTCGGCGTCGAGGCCGCCGGCCATGGGCTCACGCAGCTGCATGCGGCGTCGATCGCGGGCGGGCGGCCCGGCGTGCTCCATGGCAACCGCACCTATCTCCTGATGGACGCCGACGGCCAGATCCAGGACGCGCATTCGATCTCGGCCGGCCTCGATTATCCCGGGATCGGCCCCGAGCATTCCTGGCTGCACGAGATCGGCCGCGTGAACTATCTCTCCGCAACCGACGACGAAGCACTCGCCGCGTTCCAGCTGTTGTCGCGGCTCGAAGGCATCATTCCGGCGCTGGAGCCGGCGCACGCCATCGCCAAGGTGATGGAGCTCGCGCCGAAGCGGCCTCGGGATCACCTGATGGTCGTCAACCTCTCCGGCCGCGGCGACAAGGACGTCCCGCAGGTCGGCGACATCCTGAGGGGCAAGAGCAAGTGACCACGCGTATCGACACCCGTTTTACCGAGCTGAAGAAGCAAGGCCGCTCGGCTTTTGTCACCTATGTGATGGCCGGCGATCCCGATCTCACGACGTCACTCAATATCGTCAAGGCGCTGCCCAAGGCAGGTGCCGACGTCATCGAACTCGGCATTCCCTTCACCGATCCGATGGCGGATGGTCCCTCGATTCAGGCGGCAGGTCTGCGCGCGCTCAAGAATGGCATGACCTTGAAGAAGACGCTGGAACTGGTGCGCGACTTCCGCAAGGACGACAACGTCACGCCGCTGGTGCTGATGGGCTATTACAATCCGATCTACATTTACGGCGTCGACAAGTTTTTGGCTGATGCCAAGACATCAGGCGTTGACGGCCTGATCATCGTCGATTTACCGCCGGAGGAAGACGACGAGCTCTGCATTCCCGCGCTGAAGGCGGGCCTGAACTTCATTCGCCTCGCGACCCCGACCACCGACGACAAGCGCCTGCCCGCGGTGCTCGCGAACACATCAGGCTTTGTCTATTACGTCTCTATCGCCGGCATCACGGGTGCAGCGGCGGCTGACGCCAATGCCGTTGGTGAAGCTGTCGCGCGCATCAAGCGGCATACCAAGCTGCCAATCTGCGTTGGTTTTGGCATCCGCACGCCGGAGGCGGCGCGCGCCATTGCCGAGAAGGCCGATGGTTCGGTGGTCGGCACCGCGCTGGTCGACGCGCTCAAGAACAGCCTCGATGCCGAGGGACGGGCGACCGCCAAAACTGTTAACGCCGTGGCTGAGCTGACGGCGGCCCTCGCCCAGGGCGTCAAGGGCGCGCAACAGGCGGCGGAATAGGCCATAATTCCGCTTCCGCGGCGGTCGACACGGCGGCTTGCCGGGCAACGGCCCGGCCGCCATATATCTCTTCAGGCGATTCCCGGGGGCGGGTTCGCACATCGGAGCAAACCATGAACTGGCTTACCAATGTGGTCCGGCCGAAGATCCGCAACATGCTGCGGCGAGAGACGCCGGAGAATCTGTGGATCAAGTGTCCGGATTCCGGACAGCTCGTGTTCTACAAGGACGTCGAGGCCAACCAGTTCGTCATCCCTGGCTCGAACTACCACATGCGCATGGGCGCGGTGGCCCGGTTGAAGTCGATCTTCGACAATGAGACCTGGTACGACGTCGCGCTGCCCGAGGTCACGGCCGACCCGCTCAAGTTTCGCGACGAGAAGAAATACGTCGATCGCGTCAAGGATGCCCGTGCACGGACCAACCTCAACGACGCGATCAAGGTCGGCTACGGCAAGCTCGAGGGCGCTGCGGTCGTCGTCGCCGTACAGGATTTCGACTTCATGGGCGGCTCGCTCGGCATGGCCGCGGGTGAGGCCATCGTGCGCGGGCTCGAGCTTGCGGTCGAGAAGAATTCGCCGTTCATCGTGTTCGCCGCATCTGGCGGTGCGCGCATGCAGGAAGGCATCCTGTCGCTGATGCAGATGCCGCGCACCACCGTTGCGGTGCAGATGCTGCGCGAGGCCAAGCTGCCCTATATCGTCGTGCTGACCAACCCGACCACCGGCGGCGTCACCGCATCCTATGCGATGCTCGGCGACGTGCAGATCGCCGAGCCCGGCGCGCTGATCGGCTTCGCCGGCGCGCGCGTGATCGAGCAGACGATCCGCGAAAAGCTTCCCGAGGGTTTTCAGCGCGCCGAGTATCTGAAGGAGCACGGCATGGTCGACATGGTCGTGCATCGTCACGAATTGCGTCCGACCTTGGCGCGGCTCTGCCGCCTGCTGACCAAGGCGCCGGCTCAGGAAGGCGCATCGAAGTCCGTGCAGCCGGTCGCGAGCCCGGCGCAGATCGTATCGGCCGCCGAGACGGCGCCGGCCGCGCCGCACGCGTGAACGCGTCCCCTGACAGCACAAAGACGCCGCTCGGCGAAGTGATCGAGCGGCTGTCGGCCCTGCATCAGAAACGCATCGATCTCGGGCTCGAGCGGATGCACCGCCTGCTCGCGCGGCTCGACCACCCTGAAAGCAAGCTGCCGCCGGTGATCCACATCGCCGGCACCAACGGCAAGGGCTCGACGCTGGCCTATCTGCGCGCGACGCTGGAAGCCGCCGGCCTGCGCGTCCACGCCTACACCTCGCCTTATCTCGTCCGCATCAACGAATGCTTCCGGCTCGGCCGCGTCGGCGGCGGGGTGCTGGTCGGCGACGACGAGTTGCGCGCGGCTCTGGAAAAGGTCGAGCGCGTCAATGCCGGCGAGGCCGCGACCGTATTCGAGCTGAAGACCGCCGCCGCCTTGCACCTGTTCGCGCAGAATCCGGCCGATGTGGTGCTGCTCGAAGTCGGCCTCGGCGGCCGGCTCGATTCGACCAATGTGGTCGACACGCCCGCGGCCTGTGTGATCACGCCTGTCAGCATGGACCACATGGATTTCCTTGGGGACACGCTGACCTCGATTGCCGGCGAGAAGGCAGCGATCATCAAGCGCGGCGTGCCCGTGATTTGCGCCGAGCAGATGCCGGAAGCGATGGCCGTGATCGAGGCGCAGGCCAAGCGCATGCGCGCGCCGCTGTTTGCCGCGAACGAAAGCTGGCACGTCAATGTCGAGCGCGGGCGCCTGGTCTATTCCGATGATCGCGGCCTGATGGATCTCGCCGCGCCGCGCCTGTTCGGCCGCCACCAGTTCGACAATGCCGGCCTCGCGATCGCGACGCTGCGCGCGGTCCCCGCCTTCAAGGTCAGTCACGCCGCGTTCGAGGCCGGCATCGTCGGTGCGGAATGGCCGGCACGGATGCAGCGCATCACCTCGGGCGAGCTGCTCGCTCTCGGGCCGCGGGGCTCGGAAATCTGGCTCGACGGCGGCCACAATGCCGAGGGCGGCCGCGTCGCGGCGGCGGCGCTGGGCGATCTCGAAGAGCGGGTATCGCGGCCGCTGGTCGTCATCGCCGGCATGATGGCCAACAAGGACGCGCAGGGTTTTCTCGCCAATTTCGCCGGCCTCACCCGCCACATCATCGCGGTGCCGATTCCCGATACCGAGAACGCGATGCCGGCCGACCGTCTCGCGGACGCCGCGCGCAGCCTCGGCATGCGCGTCGAGCCCGCGCCCGGCATCGAAGCCGCGCTGCGCGCCTTGGCGAAGCTTGCCTATGAGGTGCCACCGCGCATTCTGATCACCGGCTCGCTGTACCTGGCTGGCCACGTGCTGGCGATCAACGGCACGCCTCCTGCATAGACGGTCTCGTGTCCCGGACAAGGCGCATCGCGTAAAACGATGAGCCGCAGAGCCGGGACCCAGAATGTCGCAACATGGGCCTCGGCTGAGCAGCGCACTGTTTCACGCTGCGCTACGTCCGGGGCAGGAGTGAATACCAATGCGTTTTGCCGCGATTGCCGACGTCCACGGAAATTACCTCGCCCTGGAAGCGGTGCTCGCCGACATCCGCGCGCTGGGGATCGCCGACATCGTCAATCTCGGCGACATGCTGAGCGGTCCGCTTGATGCGCGCCGCACCATCGAGATCTTGATGAGGCTCGACGCCGTGCACGTGCTCGGCAATCACGACCGCTATCTGCTCGACCGTCCGCCGGAGAAGATGGGCTCGTGGGATCGTCCCGCGCATGCGCAGCTCGATGCCGCACACCTCGACTGGCTGCGCGCACAGCCGATGACGCGCGTCTTCAGCGACCAGGTTTTCCTCTGCCACGCGACGCCTGACAACGATGAGGTCTATTGGCTCGATACCGTGCACCCTGATGGCACCGTGGCGCTGTCGCCGCTCGATCGCATCGAGCAGTTCGCGCAAGGCATCACACAGTCGCTGATCCTCTGCGCCCACACCCATCTCGCGCGCGCCGTGCGGCTGCGCGACGGCCGCCTAATCGTCAATCCCGGCAGTGTCGGCAGCCCCGGCTATCGCGACGTGCATCCATTCCCGCATGTGGTCGAGGCCGGCACGCCGCACGCGCGCTATGCGATCCTCGAACTCTTCGATGGTGCGTGGCAGGTGACGTTCCGCCATGTCGCGTACGATCATGAGGCCATGGCGGCGCTGGCGCGGCGCAACGGTCAGCCGGAACTGGCGAACGCGCTCGCGACGGGATGGATCAAATAGGCGTCTCGTGCGCCGCTCGCCACCTGGGCTACGGGCGCGTCAACAGCTTCATCGGGTCTGCCGCCTTCTGCTTCAGCTGCTCGAAGCTGCATTGCCGCGGTGCCTTGTCGGGGCGCCAGCGCAGGATCGAGGTGCCGTGGCGAAATCGTTCGCCGCTGAAATGGTCGTAGCAGATTTCGATCACCAGCCTTGGCTTCAGCGGACACCATTTCGCCGAACGTTCGGTCGACCAGCGGCTCGGCCCGCCCGGCGCATTGCCGGTGAAGCCGGGCTCGGCAATCAATGCTTCGAGCCGGTCGGTCAGATCAGGCTTCTCCTCCGCCTTGATGGCCGAGGTGAAGCCAACATGGTGCAGCAGGCCCTCGTCGTCATAGAGCCCGAGCAGCAGCGAGCCGACGACGTTCCGGCCCGCGATCTTGTTGGTGGCGTAGCGGAAGCCGCCAATGACGCAATCGGCGCTGCGGAATTTCTTGATCTTCTGCATGCCGTCGCGATTGCCTACCTGATAGGGCAGGTCGACGCGCTTGGCGATGACGCCGTCCGAGCCGCCGCCGGATTGCGCCAGCCATTTTCTGGCCGTGGCGTAGCTCGTCGTGAACGGCGAGAGGCGGAAGATGCTGCCTTTCAGATTGGTCTTCGCAAAAGCTTCCAGCGCCGGCCGGCGCTCGCTCAGCGTCTTCTCGGTCAGATTTTTCTGCTTGGCCGTCGCGAGCAGATCGAAGACGAGGTAGAGCGCCGGGGTGTCCTGCGAGAGTTTCTTCACGCGGCTCGCGGCCGGATGAATGCGCTGCAAGAGTGCATCGAAGGAAAAACTCTTGCCGTGCGGCACGACGATCTCGCCGTCGAGCGTGAAGCGATCCGCCTTCAGCTTCAGCGCCGCGGCGACGATCTCGGGGAAATAGCGCGCGAGGTCCTCGCCGGATTTCGAGCGCAGGTCGATGCGGCTGCCATCACGCGACAGCAGGCAGCGGAAGCCATCCCACTTGGGTTCATATTGCCACTCCTTGCCGCGCGGGATCTCGTCGACCGAGCGCGCCTCCATCGCTACGAGCGAGGTCGATCTTCGGGCGCGCTTCGCGGGTGGGGCTGGCAAGGGCGGGACTCGTCATACGCAGGACATGTCCCATCAACGCAAACGGCCGGCATTTCGCCGGCCGTTGTCGGAAAAAATTGAGAGCGACGCGAATCAGACCGCGGAGGTGATCCATTGCTGCAGCTTCGCCTTCGGCGCCGCGCCGACCTGGCGGGAGGCCATCTCGCCGCCCTTGAAGATCATCAGCGTCGGGATCGACATCACGCCGTACTTGGACGCGGTCTTCGGGCTCTCGTCGACGTTGAGCTTCACGATCTTGACCTTGTCGCCCATCGCGCCGGCGATCTCGTCGAGGGCGGGCGCGATCATGCGGCAGGGGCCGCACCACTCCGCCCAGAAATCGACGACCACGGGGCCGTTCGCCTTGAGCACTTCGGCTTCGAAATCGGCGTCGGAAACCTTGCTAACGGCCATTGGAGTACCTCACTCGGTTGAAAGAATCGGCGCGACCTGGAATCGCGCCCGGGATCATGAAGTGAACCTATGAACGGCTCCTTGCCGGGTCAAGGATGCTCACGCCGCGAACAAGGGATGCCAGCGCCGCGTCCAGCGCGGGGGCTGAAATCTCCATATATTCAAGGGCCTCGGTCCAGAGCAGGACAGCCCTGACCGGCTTTTGGGGATAAAGCCGCGAGAGCACCGCCCGGTACAGTGCGAGCTGCCGGACATAGGCGGCGGGTGCTTCGCTGGCACTCCTGGGCGCGGCCTGGTTGGTCTTGAAGTCGACGATCAGGACCTCGTCGGGACGAACCACCAGCCGGTCGATCTGCCCCGACACCAGCGCTGGCTGGCGGCCCGGCCGCTCCAATTTGCCGACGATGGCGACCTCCGCCCGGCTGCCGGCGCCAAACACCGGGGCGAAACGCGGTTCAGCGATCAGACCGAGCACCTTGTCGGCCAGCGCGGTACGGTCGGCCTCCGGCCAGTCGGAGGCGTTGCGTGCCATGAAGCCGAGCGCGGCCTCGCGACGGCGCTCAATGGCGAGATCGGGCAGGGATTGCAGCAGCCGATGCACCAGCGTGCCGCGTTGCAATGCGAGGGCGCGGGACTGGACCGATTCGCCTGATCGTACCGCGCGCCCCCCCTCGGCAGGCTGGCCGGAGGGACGCACCAGATCGTCGTCGACGGTCTCGCGCAGTGCCGGTGCGCGCAGCCAATCCGGCAACGCGACGGTCTGGTCCGCGGAGGTTGCGGGCGTGCCGAGCGCTGCGACATCCCCAGGGCGGGCGAATCGGGTCACCTTGCCGAGGGGCGTCTCGATCGTCTGCTTGTCGAGGCCCGAGCCGGCAAGCCCGGTGTCGACCAGATCGTACCAGCTCAGCTTGCGGACCGTCTTCATGTTGCCGGGCATGCAGCCGCCGACGATCAGCCGGTCGGCCGCGCGCGTCATCGCGACATAGAGCAGGCGGCGGTATTCGTCCTCGGTCTCCTCGAGCATCGCCTTGCGCGCCTCGATAACAGGCTTGGGATCGTCCGCCTTGCGGCCGGCCCAGACCACGACCTCGCCGCCATTGCCGCGCGGCACGTGGATCAGCCGCAGGCGCTGCGAATCCGCAGGCGACGATGTGGTGTCGACCATGAACACGACGGAGGCCTCCAGGCCCTTGGCGCCGTGCACGGTCATCACTCGCACCTCGTCGCGCGAGATCTCCATGTCGCGCTTCACCTCGGTGTCGGCCGAACGGAGCCAGGCCATGAAGCCTTGCAGCGAGGCCGGAGCCTTGCGCTCGTAGTTCAGCGCCAGCTCCAGAAATTCGTCGAGCGCGTCGTTGGCTTCAAAGCCGAGCCGGCGCAGCATGCGTGCGCGACCGCCGTCGCCGCCGAGCAGCCAGGCGTAGAACGCGAACGGCGTCTCCTCGCGCGCCCGCGTCTCGCAGGCTTCCAGGCGCCGCAATGCCGTGGTGAACTTCTCGCTTGTGCCCGCATGCTCGCCGAGCGCGCGGCGCAGCGAGCCCTTGCGGCCATGGGCCAGCTGAAACAGATCGTCGTCATCGAGGCCGAACAGCGGGCTTTTCAGTGCGACCGCGAGCGCGAGATCGTCCTGCGGCAGCAGCAGCGCGTCCGCAAGGTTCATCAGGTCGATGATGGCGATGTGCTCGGTCAGCTTCAGCCGGTCGGCGCCGGCGACCGGGACGCCCGCGTGCTTCAGCGCCTGGATCACGGCGTCGAATGCGTTGCCACGCCGGCGCACCAGGATCAGCATGTCGCCGTAGCGTAGGGGACGACGCTCGCCGTCGTGTCCCGTCAGCGTGCCGCTCTCGACCAGGCGCTTGATCTCGGCCTGGATCCGGTGGGCGAGCTTCACTTCGGGGCTGGTCGCGGCAACGCCGTCGAAGGGGGCGCGCCAGCCTTCGATGTCCTGTCTGTCGTCGGCTTCCGCAAGGTCCCACAGCTCGATAACGCTGGGGCCTGCATCGGCGAGCGCATTGTGCAGGGGTTGGCCGATGTCGACAGAATGGATACTCTTGTAGATCGCGGGTTCGCGAAAGACATGGTCAACCGAGTGCAGGATCGCGGCGCCTGAGCGGAACGAATAGGTGAAGGCGACCGGATCGAATTTCAGCCCAGCGGCGGTGAACTTGCGGCCCAGCTCCCGCTTACGCGTATCGAATTCGTGCGGGTCAGCGCCCTGGAACGAGAAGATCGACTGCTTCTCGTCGCCGACGGCGAAGACGGTGCGGTTCAGCCCTTCGCGCGCGCCTTCTCCGGCCGTGAATTCCGAGATGATGTGCGCGACGATGTCCCATTGCCGCGGGCTGGTGTCCTGGGCCTCGTCGATCAGGACGTGGTCGACGCCGCGGTCGAGCTTGTAGTGCACCCAGCCCGAGGAGACGCGGTCGAGCATCGCCAGCGTCTTGTCGATCAGATCGTCATAATCGAGCAGCCCGCGCTCCTGCTTCTCGCGGCGATAGTTTGCGGCGGCGGCGGTCGCGATATGCAGCAGGGCCGCGGTGCGGTCGCGCATGGTCACCGCGCGGCGCTTCTCGATCAGTCCACTGAGACGCTGCGCCTCGTTCTCGAACAGACGGGCGACGGATGGATTGTGATCGCAAAACTTCTTGGTCAGCACCGCCTTGCGCGGCAGCTTCTCGTCGGTGAGGAAGACGCCGAGATAGGCATCAACCTGCGCGCTGCCGGAAAAAACCTTTGCCTCGCGGAGCCGGCCAGCCTGGTCGTTGTCGGACTTGCTGCCGTCCTCCAGCGCAAAGGCGATGTCGTCCCAGCGCGATCGCGGCAGGAACGGGCCGTCGAGGATCTCCGTCTCGACATCCTCGATACGGTCGCTTGCATCGACGCCCAGCACTGCGCCCATCTGCTCGGCCGCCGCCCCGGCGTTGCCGGCCTCGTCGGTCCAGGCCATGAAGTGGTCGCGGCTGAGACAGGCTTCGCGCACGACCTCCTTGAACGTGACGTCGGCGGCGCTCGCCATCGCGGTCAGCAACGCACGGCCGGTGACGCTTTCCGGATCACGCGCGGCCTCCAGCAGCACCTTCAGATTGGCGCGCTCCATCATGTCGGTCTGGTCGCGCTCGTCGATGACAGCGAAGCGCGCCGGCACGTTGGCTTCGAACGGAAACTGCTGGAGCAGGCGGGTGCATAGCGCGTGGATCGTCTGCACCTTCAAGCCGCCCGGCGTCTCCAGCGCACAGGCGAAAAGTTTTCGTGCGTCGCGTCGCAGTTTTCGGTCCGGATGGGGAATGCCGACGGCGCGGATGGCTGCGTCAAGCCCGGTATCGTCAAGCGTCACCCAATGACCGAGCGTGGTGAACACGCGCTCGGCCATGTTGGCGGCGGCGGCCTTGGTGAAGGTGATACAGAGGATCTTTTCCGGCGGCACGCCCGACAGCAAGAGGCGGATCACGCGCTGCACCAGCACATGCGTCTTGCCCGAGCCGGCATTGGCCGACACGAAAGCCGAGGCGCTCGGATCGGACGCACGCGCCTGCCGCGCGCGTACCTCGTCGGGGATGGGGCGGGGCGCCTTCACCATTCCTCGATCCCCAATCCGCCGGCCGCGGACCATTCCTTGATGCGGGCGAGGTCGTCATAGGTGCCGTAGCGGTTCGTCCACATCGGCAGGTTCAACGAGGTATAGGGCTGATTCTCGTCCTCGAAGGCGCGGATCAGCGCCTCCAATTTTGCCCGCGCTTCTGCGGCTGCGGTATCCGGCAGCTGCGGCTCGTCGCCCGGCTTGAACTTGAGCTCGAGAATGCGCTCCTCGCCCGGCGGATTGTTGCCGCTGAGGCGAACATAGACGAGCTGGCTCACGGACGCCCCGGCGTCGATATCGGGAAAGCCGCCCTCGCGCAGGATCGCGGCTTCCAGCGTCAGCTGCGGCGACAGGCCCATGCGGACCTGTTTGCCGGTCGGCGGCTGCCCGGTCTTGTAGTCGAGGATAGCATAGCCGCCGCCCTGGCGCCGCTCGATGCGGTCGGCGCGCGCGGAGAGGCGGAAGCTGCGCTGAGGATCGAGCGTGATCGAGATCTCGCCTTGGGTCTCTGCCGTGATGGCCTCGATCGCCTCGCGACGCGCCGTCTCCCATTCGCCGAACCAGCGTGCGATGCGCTGGAAGCGCGGCCACCACAGCGCCCGCGCCTCGGGACGCTCCATCAGCGGGGCGAAATACTTTTCGCCGATCGCGCGCAGCACGCGCGCGGGATCGTCGGGCAGACGAGTGGCGTAGGTTTCGGTGAATTCGCCGAGCGCATCGTGGATCGCCGAGCCGCGGTCGGCGGCGGACAATGGCATATCGACGGGATCGAGCGCATCCAGCCGCAAAATGTGTCTTGCGTAGATCGTGTAGGGATCACGCAGCCAGTCCTCGATCGCGGTGACCGACATTTTCAGCGGCCGCGTCGCGCGCGGCGGGCGCGGCTCGGGCTGCTTGATCGGTTTGACTTCGGCGGGCTGGTCCAGCGCGCCGGCGAACTGCACGTATTTCTCGCCGGCGCGAATCGCCGCCTTCCAGAGATCGTCGCCCGCAACCGCCTCGAGCCGGTGCAGGAAGCGCGAGGCGACCGCCGGCGCGCCGCCGGCCTTGGCGGAATGGGTGAGGATGACCTCGTCGCCGCCGAGCAGCTGCGCGAAGTCGTGGGCGGAGAGGCCAATGCGGCGCTCCGGCAGGTCGAGACCAAGCTCGTGCCGCATCGGCCGGCTCAGCCAGGGATCGATCCGCGGCGTCGGCGGCCAGACGCCCTCGATCAGGCCGCCGACAATGATGCGGTCGGCCTGCATCAGGCGCGATTCCAGCGGGCCGTAGATCTGCAGCCGCGCGCCCGGTCTGTCCCGACGCCGCACCGCGCGATCGCTGAACGCGGTCTGGAAGACATCCGCGTAGTCGGGCAGCGTTACCATCAATCCGCTGGTCGTCCCGCCGCGCAGGAGATCGTCGAAGGCGCCGGCGAGCGCCAGGCCTTCGCGCTCCTCGAAGGCGAGCGAAAGGCCCCCCTGCTCGTCGCGCGACAGCTCAATCATGATCTCGCGATGCCGGTGCGCGAGCTCGGCGAAGTCAAATGGCTTTGATGTCGCGAGGCTCTCGATCGGCGCCAATGCCTTTTGCAAGGCATCGATCAGCAACTGGATGCGATCGAGCTCCTCCGCCTTCAAACGCGCACGGGGCTCGGCGCGGTGCAGCGCGGACACCTCGTTGCGCCACAGCTTTGCCAGCTCGTCGCGAAAGCGGTTGAATTCGCGCAACAGGCCGGCCGTGCCAGCGGGTGGGCGCGTGCCGCGCAAGACCGCAAGCTCGAGGCCCTCGATCGCCGCCTTCCATGCGCCGGGCAGCCGGCCGAGCCGGCAGAGCGGATGTTTCAGCATCGCCAAGAGCGTTGGCGGCTCCAGGCCTTTGGTCGCAGCTTCTGCGGTGAGCCGGGCAAAAACGCCGGCCGACGTTTCCATCAGCACGTCGCCGCCGGAATCGTCGAAGGCGAGATCCCATCGGGTCAGCGCAGCCATCACCCGCCGCGCCAGCGCACGATCTGGCGTCACCAGCGCCGCCGATTTGTCGAGATGCCGCGCCTCGCGCATTGCGATTGCGATGGCGAGGGCTTCCATCTCGGGGTTGGGGGCTTCGACGACCGCGAGGTTCGTCATGCTGCCGGTGATCTTCGCGGCGACATCAGGCTGCCTCAGACGGTCGTGCCAGACTTCCGTCTTGGCGGACGGCCGCATCGATTCGGACGCCAGCAAATCGCGGCCGCCTGCGGCCGGCGGCTGCAGGATGTCGACGTCGCTGCGCTTGATGCCGAAGCGATCCAGCAGCGCGTGCATGGCATATTGCGGATGGTTCGAGGCCGGATGCTCCGCGAACTTGCCGAGCGAGTCGCGCACGCCGCCGATGCTGCGCCAGGCCTCCTCGTCGAGATCGGTGTCGAGCCCCGGCAGCACCACCGCGCCGTGCGGTAGCGATGCGACTGCATGGAGGAATTTTGCGGTGGCCGGCATCGAGCCGGTCGAACCTGCCGCGATCACGGGACCATGGGGATGCGCGGTCAGGCGCCTCGCTTCCGCGGCGATCAGGAGATCGCGCCGTGCCGCCGGCTCGATCCGGTTGATCTCGGCGAGATGGCCGGGCCAGGCGATGCGTGCGATGCGCAAGAATTCGAGCGAGTGCTGCCAGTAGCGGTCGAGATTATCAGGCACGAGACCGTCGAGCGAGCTCCAGTCGACGCCGCGCGTGACCATGTCGTCGATCAACCGGGCGAGGTCGGAAGCAAGCGCCAGCGTCGAGGCGGGACCGCCGACCACCAGTGGCGACAGCACCGGGCCCTTGGCCCAGGCGGTGACGAGCTGCGCCAGCGTCAGGCGGCGTTCGAGCTCGCCAAGCCGCGGCGGAATGTCGAGCGGCGTTGCGCCGGAAAACTGTTCGCCTTCATCGGCGAAAGCGAGCTCGTCCTCGTCGATGTCGCCGAGCGCGACGATGCGCGGCAGCACGACCGCATCCGCCTTCATCTCGTCGAGGAAGATCTCGCGGACGACGCGCATCGCGCGCCGGGTCGGCAGGTACAGCGTCGCGTCCGCGAGCCGCGCCGGTTCCTTGCGCGCCTCGAACCCATCGACCAGCCGGCCGTCGAGCAGGGCCGTGACGACCGTGCGCAGAAACGGAACTGAGAGGGGGACGCTGAAAACGCGCATGGGCTGCCTGATTCGGAGGATCAGGCGCCAATATAGGGAGACAGGGTCAAATGGTCATGGGCAGCAGTGCGGTCTTCCCCGCTGTTCGCCATTCACGGCTCTCGTGCCCCAGCCGTAGGGTGGGCAAAGCGAAGCGTGCCCACGCATTTTTGCGATCGAGAGAGATGGTGGGCACGGCGCGAGGGCGCCTTTGCCCACCCTACGGCACCGTGTCTGGAGCGGCCCTACGCCACGCTCTCCAGAAACGCCTCTTCTGCCGCATGCACGGCGTCGGGGGTCCCGACATGCATCCAGACCCCGTCGAGGCGCAGGCCGAACAGCCGCTCCTGCTCGTTGGCGCGGTCGAACATCTTGGTCAGTGAGAACTCGCCCTTGGGCGCGTCTGCGAAGATCGCAGGCGACATGATCGCCGCGCCGGCATAGACGAATGGAACGACTTCCTTCTCCTTGCGCTTGCGCAAGGCGCCGTCGGGCAGCATGCCGTAATCGCCGCGACCGCCATAGCCGATGCTGGTCGCGGTCGGCGCCATCAGCAGCAGGATGTCCATGCGCGCGGGGTCGAAGTTCTCCGCAAGCCGCGTCAGATTGGAGCGCACGCCATCGATCCACAACGTGTCGGAATTGACGTGGAAGAACGGCGCATCGCCGAGCAGCGGCAGAGCCTTGACCACGCCGCCGCCGGTGCCGAGCACCTGGTCGCGTTCGTCCGAGATGATCACCCGCGGATGCTGGCGTGATGCAGTGTGATTGATGATCTGGTCCGGCAGGTAATGCACGTTGACCACGGCCTCGGTCACGCCGGCCTGGCCGAGCTTGTCGAGCACGTGGTCGAGCAGCGGCTGGCCGGCCACCGGCACCATCGGCTTCGGCATCTTGTCCGTCAACGGACGCATGCGTAGGCCGAACCCTGCGGCGAGCACCATGGCTTTGGTCGGCTTGACGGACATTCGTCGCTTTCTCAGATCCCTTGATTTCGCTTTCGCGGCAATCCTAGCATGAGCCTTGTCCAGCCGCACCGCATCCCAACCGCCTTAATCGCCCGCCGTGACGGTTGTACGACGAGTGTTGCCGTCACGCCCCGACGGCTGTGGAGCGCGCCTTTTTCTTCTTGTCGCCGACCTTGAGGAAATTGACTCCGATCTGGTCGCCATTGACCCAGGCCAGCTCGCAACGCCGGTACGCAAGTCCGGTGGAAGACAGCAGGAGAAAAAATTCCTTCAGATGGAGCCCTTCCACCGAGCCGTCGATGGTCAGCTTGGCGCCGGTCTCGGAGACGTCCTCCATGGTGCAGTCGCGCCGCCAGGTGCCGTCGATGCCCATCATCTGGGCCGGAACCCCGCGCTCGAAAATAACCCGGCTATTCCCGCGCTGATCCGCTTTCGCCGCCATCTGCCCTTGCTCCAGCCCCGTAATCATCCGGCGCCCTCGCCGCCAGAATAGCGACATCTTGGCTAACGGCCGGTAAATCGTATCAGGATCAGGGTTGCGGCGGCGGGACGTTAGCGAGATACCAGTCGCGCAAAGAGTTCAGCGCGGGATGCGCCAGCGAGCGCTGGAGATAGGTCCAGATCCGCGGCTGGTGACGCAGATAATGCGGCTTGCCGTCGCGGCGATTGAGTCGGGCGAAGGTGCCGAGCAGGCGCGTGTTCCGCTGCGCCGACATGATGGCGTAGAGCTCGGCGAAACCGGCCGCGTCGAAGCCTGCATCGTTCGCACGGCGCGCCTTGATGTAGCGCGACAGCAGCGTCAGTTCGAGCGCCTCGGGCACGTCGATGCGGGCATCTTGAAGCAGCGAGACGACATCGTAGGATCGCGGCCCCAGCACGGTATCTTGGAAATCGATCACGCCGACGCGTTCGATGCCGCTGCGCTTCCCAAGCCAGATCAGGTTGGGCGAGTGATAGTCGCGGATGATCCATGACCGCGGCGCCGCCAACGGCTTCCTGAGCAACTCGCGCCACATCGCGAAAAACACCGAGCGTGCCTCCGCGCTCAGCGGCGCGTTGCGATCGGGCAGATACCATTCCGGCATCAGGCCGATCTCGATCAGCAGCGCCTCGTCGTCGAAGACCGGAATGTCGTAGCTCTGCCCGCCCAGTGGCAGCGTTTCCGGCAGCGACTTGCCGTGCAGTGTGGCCAGCACGTCGGTCGCGGCCTCGTAGCGCTCGGGAATCGGGCGCGGCGGATCGCCTTCGATCACGCCCTCGCTGCCGAAATCTTCGGTGATCAGGAAGCCATGGTCGAGATCGGAATGGTGGATCGCGGGCGCCGAAATCCCCTGGGCGCGCAGGCCTTCATCGATGGCGACGAAAGGTTTGACGTTTTCGGCGAGATGCACCGCGGCGCTGTAGGATTTTCCATCGTACATCGCCGCGCCGTCGGGCCGCTGCGGAAAGTTCATGAGGATGACGATCTCGTCGTCGCGCAGCAGCCGCGCATAGGAGCGCGTCGAGGCATCGCCCGCCATGCGCCTGCGCGTTGAATCCATGTAGCCGGCCGCATCCAGGAATTCGCGCTGCGCCTTCAGCCGGGCGACGATCGCGGCGGCCTTGCCGTATCCGGTGATGTCAGCGGCGCGCGCATTCGAGCCCAGCGCGGGCCGGTGCGTCAGTGCGATGTCGATGCGATCCCCAGGCATCGCCGACGGCGCGCGCTCCGGCCACTCGATCAGCACGAGCGTGGCATCGGGCAGCGGCGAAAGCCCGATCTCCTCGAGCTCGCTCTCGTTCTCGACGCGGTAGAGGTCGGCGTGCATCACAGGGAAGGGCGGCAGCTCATAGCCCTGCACCAGCGTGAAGGTCGGGCTCGGCACCTCCAGCGTCTCGTCGTCGGCGAGATAGCGGATCAGGCTGCGCGCCGCCGCGGTCTTGCCGGCACCGAGATCGCCGGTGAGCGTGATGACGTCGCCGGGACCGACCAGCAGCGCGAGATCGGCCATCAGTTGCGCAGTGGCCGTCTCGTTGCGGAGCGCGACGGAGAATGTGATGGGTTCAGTCATTCGGCGGCGTCGCGATGCGCCGCCTGGTCGGTCGGGAAATCGCAGATCACGACCGTGCCCCGGCCGACGATCGAATCCACCCGCACCTTGCCGCCATGCAGCTCGACGAAGGAGCGCACCAGCGACAGTCCGAGCCCGGCACCGCGGTGACGCGAGCCTTGCGAGCGGCTTTCGAACCAGTTGAACACCTTGTCCTTCATGTCGGCAGGTATTCCAGGCCCGGAATCTGTCACAGTGAAGACCACGCTGCGTTCGGTGCGGCGCGCGCTGATGCCGACGGTGGAATCCTGTGGAGAAAACCCGACGGCGTTGGCGAGGAGGTTATAGAGCACCTGCACCACGCGCTTCTCGTCGCCGACGAAGCTGCCGACATCGGGCGCGATCTCGACCTTGAGGCGGATACGGTCGGTGGCAAGGCGGTCCTGGATGCCCTCGGCGGCCAGCTCGATGGTCTTGCTGACGTCGACGGGCCCGAGTTCCAGCTTCATCGCGCCGGCGTCGATGGTGGCGAGATCGAGGATGTTGTTGGTCAGCGCCAACAGCGCGTTGGTCGATTTGGTGACGTAGTCGAGATACTCGGCCTGCTTCGGCGTCAGCGGCCCGGTCGAGGGATCGCTGAGGAAATGCGCGAAGCCGATGATGGTGGTGAGCGGCGAGCGCAGCTCGTAGGAGACGTGGTGGACGAAATCCACCTTCATCTGGTCGGCGGCCTCCAGCGCCTCGTTGCGCTCGCGCAGCGCGCGCTCGACATTCTCGGTGTCGGTGATGTCCTGGAACGTCAGCATGGTGGCGCCGTCATGCAGCGGCCGGATCATGCCGTCGAGCACGCTGCCGTCCTTGCGCTCCAGCTTCAGCGGCACGTCGGCGCGATTCTCGATCGAGGTGATGGCCTCGCGGATCTGGCGCCAGACCATGGGGTCGTCGAACAGCTGATGGCACCAGCCTTCGACGGTCTGGATGTGCGGCTCGTCGCGCATGGCATCGCTCGACAGCTTCCACATCCGGACAAAGGCCGGGTTGAACAGCTGCGCCTTGCCGTTGCTGCCGAACACCGCAACGCCCTCGGCGAGACTGTCCAGCGTCTCGCGCTGCACCCGGATCATGCCGTCGAAGCGGCGGGCCAGCTCGAGGCTCTCGGTGACGTCGTCGAACAGATAGGTGACGCCGCCTTCCGGGTTCGGCGTGGTGACCACGGAGAGCGCGCGGCCGTCGGGCAGGTACCAGGTGTCCTTGGCGGTCTCGACCGCGCGATAGGCTTCGTGAAGCTTGGCCTTCCAGGCGCGGAAGTCCGGCTGCTCCGGCAGCTTGCGCGCGGCGCGAAGCTGGTCGAGCACGCTGGAATCATCGGGGTTGGCGTCGAGGAAGGTGCGGTCGAGGTCCCACAGCCGGCGATAGGAATCGTTGTAGAAGGCGAGGCGGCGCTGGCCGTCGAACACGGCAACGCCGGAGGAGAGCTGGTCCAGCGTGCGGCGATGCGCCTCCGCCATGCGTATGAGGGCCGAGCTGAGCGCAGCCGCTTCGCTGGCATCGATGGCGACGCCAACGCTGCCGCTGCCGACATTGACGGCGCGTACGTCGTAGATGCGCCGCTCGCCGTCGATCACGATCGGCAGCCGCGAGTTGAAGTTGGCGCTGTCCTTCAGTCCCCGCTCCATCGCGGTGCGGTCGGCGCTGTCGAGCAGCTCGAGCTTGCGCTGCTGGGCGTCGGTGATGCTGGCCGCCTCGGTCGCACGGACATAGGCCGGGTTGGCGTAGGTCAGTGCGCCGTTCTCCCCCTTGGCCCAGATCGGCCAGGGTGCGGCGGCGGCGAAGCCACGTAGCATCTCGGTCTCGTCGGAGAGCGCCTTGTAACGCAGATGGGTCTCGGCCAGATCGCGCCGGAGCCCGGAGAGCTCGCGAATCCTGACAATGGCCTGGCCGCCGATGGCGCGGCCGATGGCCTCGAGCGTGTGGCCATGCGCGGTGGTCAGCGTGAGCTGGAACCCGTCGCCATGCTCGCGCAGCGCATCGACGGCGTGGTCCATCTGCAGCGCGGGTTCCGGAGGCAGCCAGGTTCCGAACGCGAGCACGCGTTGCGGCGAGGAATCGCGCGGCAGCACCATGGAGATGTCGCCGGAAATCTGCGCGCGATTGTCGCCGGCCGGCCAGGAGATCAGGACCTGCGGTTCGGCGAACAGCAGCGCGCCGAAGCGATCGGCCTGGAGCTGCAGTTCCCCGATTCGCGCACGCAGCCGTGCCTCGTTCTTGGCCGTGCGCACGCGCGTGCGCATCAACAGGATCGCGGCCACGACCGAGAAGCCGAGCAGGGCCAGCGCGGTGGCGAGCACCGCGAGTTCCTGCCGGTTGAAATCCAGCATGATGGAGAGAGTGTCGAAGAGATCGGCGGCCTCGGCCGGCGCAGCCGGCAGCAGCGCCGCGAAAGCGCCTCCCAACAAGCCGTTGCGCGCCAACGATGTGCACGACAGCAGCGTCCGACGCATCGACACGATCACGCCTGACATAGTTGCCCCAAGATCGCACAGATTTGCGCGCGGCGACCCCCGTCGCGCGCGAATCAAACGACAATACCCTCACCGCGACTCCGGCGGTAAGAGTCCAGATCGTGAACGCAAAGGCGGCCCCCCAAAAATGCGGGGTGCTGTTCCCGGCTCACGTAATTCTGCGGGTGATTCGACTGGAATTGCCGCGATTTAACGTGTGATGCGTATCGCTTGCCACGATGTCGGTGCGCTCCCTCCCCCGCTTGGGGGGAGGGTTGGGGGAGAGGGTGTCGCCGCAACGGAACATTCCCCCAGAGGAAAGAACCCTCACCCGCGTCGCTTCGCTCCGCGACCTCGCCCGCAAGCGGGAGAGGTGAAGCCAACTCGCAGCTCAGCTAGCGGCCGGTCGAGCCGAAGCCGCCGGCGCCGCGATCGGTTGCCGATAAGGTGGCCACGGGAACCAGCGCGGCCTGCACCACAGGCGCAATCACCATCTGGGCGATGCGCTCGCCGCGCTTGATCACGAACGGCGCCGCGCCGTGGTTGATCAGGATCACCTTGATCTCGCCGCGATAGTCCGCGTCGATCGTGCCCGGCGAGTTCAGCACGGTGACACCGTGCTTGGCCGCAAGCCCCGAACGCGGCCGCACCTGCGCCTCGTGCCCGGGCGGCAGCGCGATCGCGAGGCCGGTCGGCACCAGCGCGTATTGGCCGGGCGCGAGCGTCATCGGGTCGCTGTCCGGCACTGCGGCCATCAGGTCGAGGCCGGCGGCCTCGGCGGTCTGATAGGCCGGGAGCGGCAGACCTTCGGCATGCGCGAGGGGTTGCAGTTCGACCGTGACTTTCGTGCTCAAGATGCCGGCTCCCGGGATTTGGCGGTCACGCTCTTGGCGACATGCGCGACCAGTTCGATGGCGACCTGTTCCTTGGTCATCACCGGCCAGGAATCAACTGCGATCTCGCCGTCCTTCACGTCATTCTTGCGGCTGATGAGATGGACGGTGTTGCGGTCGCCGCCCATCACGCCGGTGGCCGGCGAAACGTCGTTGGCGACGATCCAGTCGCAGCCCTTGCGTGCGAGTTTTGACTTGGCGTTGTCGATGAGGTGCTCGGTCTCGGCGGCGAAGCCGATCACCAGCGGCGGCCGCTTGTCGGTCAGCTTCGAGATCGTGGCGAGGATGTCGGGGTTTTCGACCAGCTGTAGCGGCGGCATGCCGGCCGACGTCTTCTTCAACTTCTGTTCGCCTTCATTGGCGACGCGCCAGTCGGCGACCGCGGCGGCGAAGATCGCGATGTCGGCGGGAAGTGCGGCCTGCACCTGCTCCAGCATCTGCCTTGCCGATTCGACATGCTTCACGGTCACGCCCTGGGGATCGCTAAGGTCGACCGGACCGCTGACCAAAATCACCTCGGCGCCCGCGGCCTGCGCAGCGGCGGCGATGGCAAAGCCCTGCTTGCCGGAGGAACGGTTGGCGATGTAGCGCACCGGATCGATCGGTTCGTGCGTGGGACCTGCGGTAATCAGCACACGCTTGCCGGCGAGTGGACGCGGCACCGGTGGCCGCAGCAGCCGCTCGGCGGCATTGGCGATCTCGATGGCTTCGGACATGCGGCCGGTCCCGGCTTCACCCGCCTCCGCCATCTCGCCGGAATTCGGGCCGATCAACACCACGCCGTCGCGCTGGAGCACGCCGACATTGCGTCGCGTCGCCGCGTTGTTCCACATCAGGGGGTTCATCGCCGGCGCCAGCAGCACCTTGCGGTTGGTCGCGAGCAGGATGGCGCTGGCGAGATCGTCGGCATGGCCGTTGGCCATCTTGGCCATCAGGTCGGCGGTGGCCGGCGCCACCACGATCAGGTCGCAGTCGCGCGCGAGGCGGATGTGGCCGGCGTCGAACTCGCTCTGGGGGTCGAACAGGTCGGTGTAGACGCGCTCATGCGACAGCGCGCTCACGGCCAGCGGCGTGACGAATTGCTGCGCCGCCTTGGTCAGCACGCAGCGGACCTCGACGCGCCGCTCCTTCAGCCGGCGGATCAGGTCGAGTGATTTATAGGCCGCGATCCCGCCGCCGATGATCAGGGTGACGCTGGCCTCGGGGAGGGCGCCGGTGCGCTGGGGCGTCGCCGTGGTGGACGCTGCCGCTGGCACTGCAAACGGCGTCAGCGGCTCCTCCCGGCCCTCGATCAGCTCCCGCAAGATGACCCGGACCTCTTCCTCGACCGACCTGTGATTCTTGGCCGAGCGCAGCCGCAAATAGGTTTTGACGGCGTCGTCGAGCTTGCGGATGGTCAGGCTTGCCATGACGCCCCTCCAGCACGGAATGATAGCGATGCTATCATCCCGATGATTGCAGTGCAATCATAGATTCCGGACGGCGATCAGGATGCCGATGAAGGTCGCGGCGATGATCCAGAGCGCCACGGTGCGCCAGCGGTTCTTGCGGCCCTCGCTGCGCCCCATCGCCGCGATGCTCTCCGGCGACAGTCTGATCCCCTCCCGGGTCATGGTCTCGAGCTGCTCGAGCACATTCACCGATCGCTCGGCGATCTCCGGCAGGCGCATCAGCACCCGCGCGATGTCCCCGGTCCCGGCAAGCGCGCCCTGTACCCGGCCGATCGGGCCGAGATTGCGCTCGATCCATTCGCGCACCACGGGGTCGGCGACCTTCCAGATGTCGAGCTTCGGATCGAAGGCGCGCGCAACGCCTTCGACCACGACCATGGTCTTCTGCAGCAGGATCAACTCGGGCCGCGTCGTCATGTCGAACAGGCCAGTGACCTCGAGCAGCAGCGTCAGCAGCCGCGCCATCGAGATCTCCTCGGCGGTGCGGTTGTGGATCGGCTCGCCGATGGCGCGGATCGCTTGCGCGAAATTCTCGACCGAATGGTGCGCGGGCACATAGCCCGCCTCGAAATGCACCTCGGCGACACGCCGATAGTCGCGGGTGATGAAGCCGAGCAGGATCTCGGCGAGGAAGCGCCGCTCCTTCATCCCGAGCCGGCCCATGATGCCGAAATCGACCGCGACCAGGCGGCCGGCGTCGTCCAGGAACAGATTGCCCGGATGCATGTCGGCGTGGAAGAAGCCGTCGCGCAGTGCATGCCGCAGGAAACTTTGGATCACCTTGCGGCCGAGATCGGGCAGGTCGACCTGCGCCTCCTCCAGGCGCTTGTGATCGTTGAGCGCGATGCCGTCGATCCACTCCATCGTCAGCACGTTGTGCGTGGTGCGGTCCCAGTCGACTGCAGGCACGCGGAAATCAGGATCGCCCTGCGTGTTCTCCGCCATCTCCGACAGCGCCGCAGCCTCCAGCCGCAGGTCCATCTCCATCGCGACCGAGCGCGACATGGTGTTGATGACCTCGATCAGGCGCAGGCGCCGCGCCTCGGAGGAGTAAGCCTCGGCCTTGTGCGCGACGAAGAAGAAGTCGGAGAGGTCGCGCCGGAAGCGCGCGGCGACGTTGGGCCGGAGCACCTTGATCGCGACCGGCCTGCGGATGCCGTCACGGAACACCTCGCCGCGATGCACCTGCGCGATCGAAGCGGCGGCGACCGGCGGGCCGAAGCTCGCAAACACATCCGTCAGCGGCCGTTCCAGCGAGGTCGTGATCGCAGCTTCCGCTTCGGCTTGCGAAAACGGCGGCAGGCGATCCTGGAGGCTTTCGAGGTCGCGCGCCATGATGACGCCGACCACGTCGGGGCGCGTCGCCAGGAATTGCCCGAGCTTGAGATAGGCCGGGCCCATCCGCGTCAACGCACGCGATATCCGTGGACCGTGCTTGACACCGCGGCGCTCAATGATGCGCGCCAGCTTCAGCGCGAGTTGTCCCGGCGGCGGCACCAGGCTCGGATCGACCGAGCCGAACACGCCTTCGCGCGCAAAGACGAACGCGGCGCGGATCAGGCGCGTAATGTGGGTGATGCCAGAAATCACAAACGCCAGCCTGAATGCAGTGCGACGATGCCGCCGGAGAGTGCTTGCCAGCTGACGCGGGAAAAGCCGGCGTCGCGGATCATGTCGGCGAAGACGACTGGCTTTGGAAACTTGCGGATTGATTCGACAAGATATTGGTAGGATTCGGCGTCGCCCGTGACCATGCGGCCGAGCGGCGGAATCACCTTGAACGAGAACAGATCATAGAGCTTGTCGAGCCCGGGCATTTCGACGGTGGAGAATTCCAGGCACAGGAAGCGGCTGCCGGGCCTCAGCACACGATAGGCCTCGCGCAGCGCAAGGTCGATCTGCGGCACGTTGCGAATGCCGAAAGCGATCGTATAGGCGTCGAAGCTGCGGTCGGCGAAGGCCAGCGATTCGGCATTGCCTTCGACGAAATCGACCTGGGTCTCGAGATGGCGCTTGGCGGCGCGTTCGCGGCCGACGGCGAGCATGTCGGAATTGATGTCGCAGACCGTGGCATGGAAGCCGGGGCCGGCCGCCTTGGCGGCGCGGAACGAGATGTCGCCAGTGCCGCCGGCGACGTCGAGCAGCGCGAACGGCCGGTCGCTCCTGGGCGGGTCGAGCGCGTTGATCATGATGTCCTTCCAGACCCGGTGCAGGCCACCGGACATCAGGTCGTTCATCAGATCATAGCGCGAGGCTACGCTGTGAAACACATCGTTCACCAGCGTCTGCTTGTCGCCCAGGGGGACGTTCCTGAAGCCAAAATGCGTGGTTTCGCCCGGCCGATCCATTACTCTACTCCACGAGGCGGACCATAGCGCGCCCGCCGCAATGGCGCTATCACACCGCCTTCATAAGGTGAATGCCCGACCATGCCTGAATTGCCCGAAGTCGAGACCGTCCGCCGCGGCCTTCAGCCCGTCATGGAGGGTGCGAAAATCCTGGTTGCGGAGGCCCGCCGGCCGGATTTGCGTTTTCCGTTCCAGCCGGACTTCGTGGCGCGGCTGAAGGGGCAGGTCGTCACCGGGCTCGGCCGCCGCGCAAAATATCTTATGGCCGATCTCGCCTCCGGCGACGTGCTCCTGATGCATCTGGGCATGTCGGGCTCGTTCCGTGTCATCAAGCCGGACAACGACGCGCAGCCTGGCGAGTTTCACTATCCGAAGGGCAAGGATTCCGCGCACGACCACGTGCTGTTTCGAATGTCCTCCGGCGCCGACATCGTCTTCAACGACCCGCGCCGCTTCGGTTACATGAAAGTGATCGCGCGCAATGCGCTCGATGAAGAGCCGCTGCTTCGCGGGCTCGGTCCCGAGCCGCTCGGCAACGAGTTCGATGCCGCGATGCTGGCGCGGTCCTGCGCCGGCAAGACCACGAGCCTGAAGGCGGCGCTGCTCGACCAGCGCGTGGTCGCGGGGCTCGGCAACATCTATGTCTGCGAAGCCCTCCACCGCTCGCATCTGTCGCCGCGCCGGATCGCCGCAACGCTGTCAACGAAGAAGGGCGAGCCGACGGATCATGCCAAGCGGCTGGTCGGCGCGATCCACACCGTGCTGAACGATGCGATCAAGGCCGGCGGCTCCAGTTTGCGCGACCATCGCCAGACCTCGGGCGAGCTCGGCTATTTCCAGCACTCCTTCAAGGTCTATGACCGCGAAGGCGAGAAATGCACGACGCCCGCCTGCGGCGGCACGATCAAGCGCTTCACCCAGAACGGCCGCTCCACCTTCTGGTGTCCGAAATGTCAGAAATAGCTCGCCATGCAAACGCCGCAGCTTGAAACCGAACGTTTGATCCTGCGCCCGCTCGCGCTGTCTGACGTGCCGGCGATCCAGCGTCATTTCGACAACTGGAACATCATCCGGCATCTCTCCACCGTCGTGCCGTGGCCATATCCCGCCGACGGCGCGGCGACGTTCGTGAGGATGCAGCTCGACAAAATGTCAGCCGGCGACGACATCCATCATTGGGTGCTGGTGCTGAAGGGCGGCGACGGCGAGGCGATCGGAAACATTCATCTGCGGCCCCGTGCCGAAGGTCTGAAGGGCAATCGCGGCTTCTGGCTCGCCGAGCCTTACTGGCGGCGCGGATTGATGACGGAAGCCATCGCCGCGGTGAACGATTTCGCCTTCCTTGCGCTCGGCCTCGATCATTTCTACGTCTGCAACGCCGCCACCAACGAAGCCTCGCGCCGGGTCAAGCAGAAGACCGGCGCGGAATTCGTCGGCTTCATCGAGCTTGCCCATCACGGCGGGCAGACGAAATCCGAGAAATGGATCGTGCGGCGTGAGGCCTGGCTGCGCGGCAGGACGTGAGTGCGACTGATGGCTCCGTCATGGCCGGGCTTGTCCCGGCCATCCACGTTCTTCTCTGCGGCCAAGGCGTGGATACCCGGGACAAGCCCGGGCATGACGGATGGATAGGGGCGAAAAAACGCAAAGCGAAGCAATCCGGCCGGGCTGGTGGCCGGATTGCTTCGTCGCTGGGCCCTTCCGGATGGTGAAGGGCCGCCTGCCGTCAGAGCGATGCCCCGCTCAGGACGCCCGTGTCGTGGTCTCGTCCATCGAAAGTCTGGTGGCGGCATGCAGCATGCCGTCGGCAGCCGCCATCACCTGGTCGATCAGCAGATGGGGCGTGGCTGAGAGCTCGAGCCGGGTCTTGATCCACTGCCAGAGGCCGCGGATCTCGTCCGCCGACTTGCCGTTCGGCACGAATTCGCTGACCGCAAGACCGTTCGCGAGCGAGTCCTGATGGTCGTTGCGCATCACGATCAGTGGGCGCGCGAGCACGTCCGAGAGATCGAGCGCGGCTTCCTCGGCGAGGGTGTTGGCGGCGTTGTCGATGCGCTGAATCTTCGTTCCATCAAACCATCGGCATTCTTCGAAGGTGCGCGAAACATTTTCATACCCCTGTAACTTAAGTTAATCGTGGGGCCAAAACTGAAAGGTCGCGATATGGAACCGACCAGTCGAATATCGGACCACATCGATCATAAGACTGCCCGGTCGATCTGTGACGAGGTGGGTGGGAGATTGCAACAGAACTTATCTTTTGAAGCCTCCCCTCTGCCGCCCTACCTAGAACGTCTAGTCGATGAATTGCGCAAACAGGAGCGTCATCCAATTGATAGCGTCGCAGCGCCCGCTAACCCGTTTCCTTCATGCGACGCGGCGGTTGGTCGCGGCCGTCTGAGCGCGTAAAGGAGAAGCCGTCGCCGCGCTCGACCCGGCGGCGGCTTTTCCGCTAATCTTGTCGCTGAGGCATTCCAGGCTTGGCTGCGCCGGACGCCATCAGGACGTGCTTGTTCTGCTTCGCCTGTTAAACCTTAGCGGTATGGTCGCAATGCAAATAGCAGATCGCGGCGATACGCGCGCCGCCAACACTATCGACGCAATTCTTCGAGGAGCAAAGCCCGGCGACATCCCGATTTATCAAGTAACCAAATCCGATTTGTCCATCAACCTCAAGACAGCCAAGCGGCTGGGACTTTCCATACCTCCAGCGCTCGTCGCGAGTGCCGATAAGATAATTGAGTGAACGACCAAACGTCCGGTTGTGGCCCGGAAGCGGACATGCGCCATCGCGCCGCAATTGCGACGTCGCATTTGCATCCGCAGTGAGTGCGACGACCATCGAGACCTGATGCTCTGCACCTTTCTCCCCGAGCTGCGATGAGGATCGAATGAAGCGGCGGGAGTTCATGGCGACTGCTGCGGCGCTGCTCGTTTCGCCAGGGCGTTTGCGGGCGCAAGGGATGCCTCGCCGAATCGGTTTCTTCGGCTTCTTAGATCCGATTGCTCGCGAAGCGTGGCGCACTGGCTTGCGCGAAAGGGGTTGGATCGAGGGCAAGAACTTGCTCATCGAATATCGTAGTTATGCCGAAACCCCGGATCGCTTGCCAATCTTCGCTGCGGAGTTGGTAGCTCTAGCTCCCGATCTGATAGTTGCCGCCGGGCCGCAAGCAGCCTTAGCCCTGAAATCGGCCACCATTCCGATCGTCTTCGTGGTTGTTGCTGATCCCGTCGGGCTTGGCCTCGTCCAAAGCCTCTCGCGCCCAGGCGGCAACATCACCGGTCTTACGTCGTGGGTTCCGGGCGACTGGTTTGGAAAACAAATCGAAATTCTGCGCGAACTGATACCCGGTGCCGCGAGGATTGCGCTCTTAGTCAATCGCGACAACCCAATGCACAGGCTGTTGTTAGCTGAGGAGGTACCAAGCACAGCCCGGAAGCACAACGTGGCTCTGTCTATAGTCGAGGCGACCAAGGCTGAGGAACTCGACACCGCCTTTACTTCGGCAGCCGCCCAGCGAGCCGATGCAATGATTGTTTTTGGCGACATTCTGACCATTCGCCACGCCCCGCGACTTGTCGGGCTCGCGGCGGAGCATCATTTGCCCGCGATTTACTTCTTCCGACAATTCGCCCATGGCGGATTGGTCGTCTACGGCCCCGATATAGCCGATCTGTTCCACCGCGCAGGCGGTTACGTCGATAAGATCCTCAAAGGTACCAAGCCTGCCGATCTGCCGGTCGAGCAGCCGACCAAATTCGAGCTAGTCATCAACATGAAGACGGCCAAAGCGCTCGGGCTCACCGTGCCGCCCTCGTTACTTGTTCGTGCCGACGAGGTGATCGAATAGAGATGCCGTTCGCTGAGGTGCACGAGTCCGGTATATGGCCCGTGCCGGACCTAAGCTCAGAAGACCGCAACGTCTGCTTTCTGAAGGTGACCCGAACCAAGCCCTGCGAGCCGCCCAAGACAGCCGTTGACCCGATGCGGACCTATGCGTGACCAACGTCACAGATCGGCCGCTTGCCTTCCGGAATGCTCTGACTAGTTTGGATGACATTGCATCGGGGGGCAGCAATGGGCGCGGTTCGACTGCTTGGTTTGACCTTTTGTTTGGTCTGGCTGGCTTGCGGGCCGGCGATCGCCGAACGGCGTGTGGCGCTGGTGATCGGCAATTCCGCCTACAAGAACGTGGCCCGGCTCGCCAATCCGGCGAACGATGCCACCCTGGTCGGCGGCATGTTCAAGAAAGCCGGGTTTGACGCGGTCGACATCAAGCTTGACCTCAATGTCGCGGAGATGCGGAGGGCACTGCGTGACTTCGGCGACAAGACCAGGGATGCCGAGGTCGCCGTGATCTATTACGCTGGTCACGGCATCGAACTTGATGGCACCAACTATCTGATCCCCACGGACGCAACGCTGGAGAGGGATAGCGACGTCCTCGACGAGACAATTGCTCTGGACCGCGCGCTGTTTGCGGTCGAACCCGCGAAGCAGCTCCGCCTTGTCATTCTCGATGCCTGCCGCGACAATCCGTTCGCCAAAACGATGAAGCGCTCGGTCGCGGCTCGCGCCATCGGGCGCGGCCTCGCCAAGATCGAGCCGACGAGCCCAAATACCATGATCGCGTTCGCAGCGAAGGCGGGGTCGACGGCATCAGATGGCGACTCCAAAAACAGTCCGTTCGCGGCGGCCCTGGTCGAGCGCCTCCCGACGCCTGGGCTGGATCTGGGCAAGGCATTTCGCTTCGTCCGCGACGATGTCCTGAAGAAAACTGGCAACAAGCAGGAGCCATATGTCTACGGTTCGCTCGGCGGCGATGACTTGGCGCTAATTCCTGCGAAGCCTGTGGCAGCGGGGCCGCAAGGGCCGCAAGCGAACTCGCAGGATGGGATCCGCAGGGACTATGAGCTTGCCCTGCAGACAGGAAACCGGGACGGATGGGAAGCATTCCTCCAAGCGTATCCCGACGGGTTCTATGCAGGCCTGGCTCGCGCGCAATTGAAGAACGTCGCGGCTGAGGAGGCGAGAGCGGCTGCAGCCGCCAAGGCGCGCCAAGCCGAAGACGAAAAGTCGCGGCTCATGGCTGAGCGCGCGAACAAGGCCGAACAGGAGAAGGCGGCGGCCGCCGCCAGGGCTGCAGAGAACGCACGAATTGCGGCTGAGAAGGCCAAGCAGGTCGAGGAGGCCAAGGCGGCCGCAGCCGAGCAGCGCAGGAAGGATGCCGAAGCCGCCGTAGCCAGGAAGGCGTTGGTCGACAAGGTCGAGAACGACAAGGCGGCTGCCGAGCTGATTGCAAAACAACCAGCCGACAAGACGCCGGCAGATGGCGAGCAAAAGGTCGCGGCAGTCGCCCCAACGCAATCGCCGCCCAGTCTCTCGCCGCAAGAGACTGCGAAATTGGTTCAGTCCGAACTGCACCGCGTCGGCTGCCTGGCCGCCCCTGCCGATGGCGACTGGAATGCGTCATCACAACGCTCGCTGACGCTATTCAACAAATATGCGGGCACGAAGTTCGACGGCAAGCTGGCTAGCCTCGACGCGCTCGACGCCATCAAGGCCAAGCCGGGCCGCGTTTGCCCGCTGGTGTGCGATCATGGCTTCAAGGCCGACGGCGACACTTGCGCGAAGATCGCCTGCCGCGCCGGCTATCGAGTCAACGATCACAATGAGTGCGAGAAGGTGCAGGACAAGAAGCCGGTCGCGACCCGTGAGGATACCAATCCGCGAGACGGTGACAGGAAGAAGGGCGAAGCCGTCCCCACTGGTTCACAGGCCAAGTCTGCCGGCCAGATTTTCTGCGGCCCGGCGGGATGTCGGCCGGTCAGAAGCGGATGCAGACTGGAAGAGGACCGAATCGGACGCAACACCGGGTTAATGTCTGGCCGTCAGCTTGAGGTATGCAACTGATCGCGGCATTGATCGGTCACCTGCCTCTCCTCGCTGGCCTGACTAACAAACTTCTGGTCAGAGTCGGTCTTCCACTCCTCTTAAGGTCTACGGCGGCTTTGCCTCTTGCCGTGTTGGCGCAGCGAGAGACGCCGCGGGTTGGCTTTCTGAACAGCGCCTCGCCCGATACCTATCGCTTCAATGCTGACTCTTTTCGAGAAGGCCTGGCGAAGGCCGGTTTCGTCGAGGGCCGCAATGTTCGTATTGAGGAACGGTGGGCTCGCGGGGACTACGGTGCATTACCTATCCTTGCGGCTGAACTTGTCGCGATGGGAGTAGTCGCAATTGCCGCCACGGGAGATGTTGCCTCTGCGCGGGCAGCGCAGCTCGCCAGCAACAAGATATCAGTTGTGTTCACGATTGGTGGTGACCCTGTTCGCCATGGGCTGATCAGCAACATTAATCGCCCCGGCGGGCACGTGACGGGCATCCTTTTCAATCAGAATGTGCTTGGCGCAAAACGAGTTGAACTGCTTAAGGAAATGGCCCCAAACATTTCCCGAATTGCACTGCTGATGAATCCCACCAATCCCAGCGTCAAAATCGAAGAAGCGGACGCGGAAACAGTGGCAAAGAAGCTGGGTATCGAGACGATCACGGTCAATGCTAGAAACGCGAGCGAAATGGAAATCGCGTTAGAGCAGTTGCTGAGCGCCAAAGCACAGGCTTTGATTACCGCGAGTGATCCGATCCTGCTAGATCGGCGCGAACAAATTACTTCTTTCGCGCTTAGGCATAAGGTGCTGGCAATGGGCTTTGTGCAACAGATCGCCGTGGCTGGCGGCCTCCTGAGCTATGGTCCAAGCATCAGCTGGATGTACCGCCAAGCTGGGGCTACGTCGGCCAAATTCTGAAAGGCTCAAATCCGGCAGAAATGCCTGTCTTGCAGCCGACACACTTCGAGTTGGTGATTAACCTGAATACTGCCAACGCGCTCGATCTCACGGTGCCGCCGACGTTGCTCGCCCGCGCCGACCAGGTGATTGAATAGGGCTCACTCTTGTTGCGGTGCATGAGTCCGGAATTGGCCCCAAGCCGAATAGCGCTTAACCCATCGAGATGTCGGGTATAGGGGGTAGACGAGACGCTGGGCCGCACTGGGCGTCCACCGCCGCTTGGAGGCCTCGTTGTCCTTCAGCCTCTGCCGTTAGCGCAAACTGTACGCCTTTTGCCAATCACCGCCGACAGTCGGTCGGCAGCCAGCTCAACCGTATCCGAGACGGGCATCAGCGCCTCCGCACCCGGGTCGCGAACGGCGCCTCAATGATTTAGATCAAACAATGCTGAGTTGCGTTTTCGCCCACTAGGACAGTAAATTGTGCCAAGTCTCGGCAAGACAGGAGCGCATCATGTTGACCAAACGTGACCTTCTCCGTTCGACCGTCCTGACGGTAGCAGTTGCAGCAAGTCCGGTCGCTGCGCTAGCGCAGACGGGCCGCCCGGGCTTCTTCAAAGCCAAGGATATCGCCGAAGCCGGCTTCATCTTCGGTCTGCCGATCGTGATGAACTACGGCGTGATGTACGAATACTCGGTGGATCGCAACTCCGGCCAGTTCAAGGCACCGTTCAACCACCTCAACAACCAGGCCCGCGTCTACACCTACAAGGACACCGCGATTGTCACGCCGAACAGCGACACGCCTTATTCAATGGGATGGATGGATCTGCGCGCGGAGCCCATCGTCATTTCCGTTCCGGCGGTGGACCCGAAACGCTACTACTCGGTCCAGCTCGTGGACGGCAACACCTACAATTACGGCTACTTGGGGAGCCGCGCCACGGGAAGCGATGCCGGCGACTACATGGTGGTCGGGCCGGACTGGAAGGGTGCAACCCCGCCGGGGATCAAGAAGGTGTTCCAGTCGGGCACGCAGTTCTCGCTCGCCATCATTCGCACCCAATTGTTCAATCCGGAGGATCTCGACGACGTCGTCAAGGTCCAGGCCGGCTACAAGATGCAGCCGCTTTCCGCCTATCTGAAACAGCCGGCGACGACTGCATCGGCGGCGGTCGATTTTCCCAAGATCGATAAGGAGCTCGTGAAGACCAACTTCTTTGAATACCTCGACTTCGTATTGCAGTTTGCGCCCCCGCAAGAGAACGAGAAGGAAATACGCGCAGCACTAGCGAAGATCGGCGTCGGCCCCGGCAAGACTTTCAACTTCAAGGACCTGCCGCTGGAGCAGAAGCTCGAAATCGGCCTCGGCATGAAGGAAGGCGAGAAGAAGGTCGAGGAGGCGGTCGCGACGGTCGGCAAGAGGATTAACGGCTGGCAGGTCAGTGCGCCTTTCGGCGACAACGCACAATACAATGGCGACTGGCTGAAACGCGCTGTCGCCGCCAAAGCTGGCATCTACGGCAACGATGCAGTGGAAGCGACCTATCCGCAAACACGTATCGACGGCGATGGTCAATCGCTCGACGGCAGCAAGCACAACTACACGCTGACATTTCCGCCGGGCCAGCAACCCCCGGTGAACTCGTTCTGGTCCGTGACAATGTACGACGGCAAGACGCAGCTTTTGATCGAGAACCCGATCAACCGTTATCTGATCAATTCGCCGATGCTGCCGAACATGAAGAAGAATGACGACGGTTCGGTCACGCTCTACATCCAGAACAGGTCGCCGGGTGCGGATAAGGAATCCAACTGGCTGCCCGCGCCGGACGGACCTCTCTACCTCGTGATGCGGCTGTACTGGCCAAAGACCGAGCCACCGTCGATCCTGCCGGCGGGCGAGGGAACCTGGAAGCCGCCGGCGATCGTCGCGGCGCGTTGATGTCTACGACGGCCGTCATCGCCAACGGGAGGTTAGCGGGGGCCGGTACGCAGTCGGAGGCTCATCCGAGTCAGCTTGTGGCCCCTAGCCGAACCACGCTGCCCCTGTTGTGATGTAGGGTATTGTCAGTGTAGCGGACGCGGAGCCGCGCTCACTTCGGACTGCCGCTTGTGACCCTGGCTGTGTAAAAACTCAAAGATCGAAACTCGACAAAGAATGACATTTTTCTGTTCGATCTCTAAGTTGAATCCGCTTGCGCGTTGAGCGACTAAAACGGTCTTGGACGAATAACTTCTTCTATCGCGATTGAGCGTCTTCGCGTTTTCACACAGCCAAGACCCTTAGCGGTCATGGTCGCAATGCAGATAGCGGATCGCCGCGCTGACATCTTGCGCCGCCACCACCCCGGACTCCCATGCCGTGATGTGATATATTTCGACCTGGATTTAGCGTGGTCCTGAGCCTCCTTGGAGGGCTGCATGAGACGGCGCCATTTCATCAGTCTGCTTGGCGGTGTGGCGGTCGCGTGGCCGCTCGCTGGGGCGGCGCAGCAGAGCACCAATCGCAAGCGTCTTGCCATCTTCAGCCCAGCAGAGCCAAACGCGGACTTGCAAGGGCATAGTGAAAGCAAGAAGTACCGAGCCTTTTTTGCGGAACTTCGGCGGTTAGGGTGGATCGAAGGACAAAACCTCAAGGTCGAAAGTTACGGCCGAGAGCAAAATGCGGCCGGCCCTGATGTCCTGGCGACGGAAATCGTTCGGAGCAACCCGGATGTCATCCACGTCGTCGGCCCTGGCGGAGTCATTTTCAAAAAGCTAACATCGCGCATTCCGATCGTAGTGATAACTGGCGACCCCGTTAAGCAAGGGCTTGCCGAAAGTCTGGCTCACCCCGGCGGCAATTTCACAGGAGCCAGCATCGACGCCGGTCTATCCATTCATGGAAAGCGAATTGCATTGTTACGTGAGATGGTTCCGTCAATGTCGAAACTTGGCTGTCTCGCGCTTCGATTAGTATGGAATGGGTCAGGCTCAGACGCTTTCCGCGCAGCTGCCGAAGCGGCGGGCCTCCCTCTCTCGGTGTCTCTATTGGAATTTAGTACCAGCGAAGCAGACTATCGGACGGCGATCGAGAGCATCTCCCGCAGCGGTGCAAATGCGGTCATGGTCCTTGACTCGCCTCAGGTTCTTCAAGACAGCACTTTGATCGCTAAGCTGCTCGGCGACGCGAAACTTCCGGCGATTTTCACATTTACCGAATCCGTCGAGGCCGGGGGCTTAATGGCCTATTTCTTCGATCTGATCGAGTTGCATAAGCGCGCCGCCAGTAACATCGACGCAATTCTCCGAGGGGCTAAGCCCGGCGACGTCCCGATCTACCAGGTAACCAGATTCGAGTTGTCCATTAACCTCAAGACAGCAAAGCAGTTGGGGCTTTCCGTACCTCACGCGCTCGTCGCAGGTGCCGATAAGATAATTGAGTGAACGAGCAAAGGTCCGGTTATGGCCCCAAGCCGAACAGCGCCCAAGCTATCGAGATGTCGGCTATGGGCGGTAAACCAGACGCTAGGCAGCAGTGGCCTCCACCGCCGCTTGTGACCCAAAGCCGACATTAACCGTGCAGGTGAACGGAAAAATTCAACGCTTCTGGGCTATGGTAAATTGCGAACGGCGTTGCGTGTGGTGGGAACAAATCCAAGATGAGCCAGATCGAAGGGACATTTTTCAATGTTGACTTGGATTTGCACGGAAGTGCTGCTGACATCGAACAGGTAATCAGTTTCATCGCACCATCCGTTGTCGTTATGCGACACGAGGGTGGGGATGCATCGCTGGAATTGGCTGAGCAGTTCTCATCTGCTGAAGCCACCTTGCAAGCTATTGCCGAACTGATCCAAGCACTGCCTTACGATGCGCGGAGTGCGTGGGACCGACTAAAGTATCGAAGAGCGGATATTGGGCTTCAAATCGGAAGCCAACATGGGCAACTAACTGGCGCAATTTCCTTAGAAGTACTCGGAATGATGGTTAGGAGCGGGCTTGAGCTTGCCTATACGGTCTACCCGCCCGTAGCGGACTAACGTCTCATAATCGAGAGTCGGGTTTTGGCCCTTAGCCGACGTTTGGGGGCCGCCAGCCGATTGTCAGTTTGTGACCCATTTGAGACATTCGCCGGTAGAGGCGAACCGTCTGGATGATTTCGAGGGAGCTTTCGCGCCTTTCAAATGGCTGACGTGCAGCCTCAACTTCCCACAGGCGATTGCGTATGGGGAGATGCCCCGGCGTCGAGTGGATCGATCCAGTTCTTGGATGAGACGGGTGCGACGATCTGCATCGAGCGCCAGAGCCAAGGCGCCTGCTATCCTGACCCGTCCCCTCTCATTACCTCCAGGGCACCAATGAGGCGGCGGGAGTTCATTTCGCTTTTCATGGTCGCGGCAACTCTCTTGCCTTGTGCGGCTTACGCAGAGGGCCGCGCCTTACCGGTAATTGGCTATCTTGGCTTCGACTCGGCCGAGAAAAGTAAGGATTTGCTGATCGCCTTCCGCGACGCTCTCCGCACAAAGGGCTTTGTAGAAGGCCAGAACGTCGCAATCGAATACCGTTTCGCTGATGGAAAATATGATCGCTTTCCAGAATTGATCGCAAGTCTCATTCAAGCTCGCGTTCGATTGATTGTCGCCGCAACCGGTACCAACGGCGTCATGGCGACCACGGCCGCGACGAAGACAATTCCAATCGTGTTTGCAATTGCCATGGACCCGGTGCATCTCGGCGTGGTGTCCAGTTTGAATAGGCCGGGAGGTAACGCGACTGGCGTGAGCATGTACACTCCGCAACTCACCGCCAAGCGACTTGAATTGTTGGCTGAGTTGACGCCTGGAGGCGGTACAATCGCCATGCTCGTAAATCCGACGAATCCCAACGCAAATTTTGTAGTGTCGGATGCTGAAGCTGCGGCCAAGTCGCTCGGCCGAGAACTTCACATCTTGAAGGCGAGCACGGACGAGCAAATTGCTACTGCCTTCGACGAAGTCAGAAACCGAAGGCATGTAGCGCTTCTTGTCAGTCCAGATGCATTTTACATTGCACGCCGCGAGCAACTCGCCGCGTTGTGCGAGCAGTATCGTATACCCGCGACCTATGAATGGTCATTTTTTGTCAAATCTGGCGGACTGATGAGTTACTCGCCTCGCATTACCGATGTTCAGCGTCAGCTTGCCAACTATACAGCGAAGATTTTGACCGGCACTCTACCCGCTGACCTTCCCGTGGAGCAGCCAACCAGATTCGAGTTGGCGATCAATCTCAAAACAGCAAAGAACATCGGCCTTACTATCCCGCCTAATCTCCTGGCGCGTGCCGACGAGGTGATCGAATAGAACCCCTTCTGCTGCGCTGCATGAGTCCGGAAGTGGCCCCTTTGAGACATGCCGAAAGCATCGAGCAATGTCCGAGTTCGAGGGCAAAGCGGACTAACATAAGCTCGCACTGAGTTCTTCTCGGTTGACCCAACGCGAAATTGCGGAACTTTCCAAAGGGCGTTCCGATTGAACCATTGACGATGGCCCGCAAAGAGTCCGTCATCTAGTCCGACAAACTTTCGAGCGTCCGCCGACGGATCTGATCCAAGAATTGCTCTATCGCGTGAAAACGACAGGTCCCTTGAAAACCACGAAAGGCTCGCCGGATGGCGAGCGCAACTATTGGATTGTCAGCGACGCCGAGATCGAAGGCACGAGGATCAAGGCCCGCATTGCTGCACCGGGCAGTGACTGGATGCGCGTGTCCGACGATGGCTTCTGGCGGCCGGAGGTGCGCGTGCCTTTTCAGACTGACGACGGCGAGACCGTGCTCATGCGATATACCGGCCTCGTGCAGCAAACGGATGCTTTCAAGCAGGCAGCCGAAGCAAATCAACCGACGGACTGGAAGGACCAATATATGCGTTTGACGATGCGCTTCGATACGGGTGCCGAGCGCTACCGTTGGCTCAATACGTCGCTGTTCGTGGCCAAGGGCCGCTTACTTGGGACCGGCAGCATCGAATACGCCGTCTACCGCATCACGTGAGGGCGGGCGACCGCGTCCTTCTCTCGCTAACGGCACAAGTACTGTTTGCTGCGGCGCCTTCGTCTGCCATCTGACGCATCGAGCAATGGCCGAGTTCGAGGGCAAAGCGGACGTAGCCATGACGCTGACTGGGTGCCGCCTTTTGACCCAAAGCGGACTGCCTCTACCCAGGAGGATCACGTCAGCGAAATCCGTCCCTGACGTGAGGAACACGTCATCGAGATCCGCCTTTGGATACATTTCGAGCTGACAGCTACTTCACCGGCTCAACCTATTCAAAATTCCGAGTTGCAGCGCATATTGTAGCGATAGCGTGGCGCGAGGTGCCCCAATGAAACGCCGCGATCTTGTCACTCTTGTCGGTGCAGCGGTGGTAGCCTTGCCCCTCGCAGCCTACGCGCAGCATCCAGCGGTGCCACGAGTCGGCTACGTCTGGAGTGGTGTTCGCGGGACGGACGTGTACTACCAGACCGGATTCCGTCAGGGACTTGCGGACCTTGGATATGTGGTGGGGCGCAACCTGCTACTCGAGGAACGCTACGCCGACGGAAAGCCGGAGCACGTTCCTGCGCTGATCGCTGAACTCCTCACGCTCAACGTCGATGTTCTCGTGACTCCAGGCACACCCACTTCGCAGGCTGCACAACGTGCAACATCCACGGTGCCGATCGTCTGTATGAGCGGAGATCCCGTCAGAGCCGGCCTTGTGGCAAGCCTTGCCCGGCCAGGCGGCAATATCACCGGGTTGTCGCAGCTCTCCGGCGATTACGGCGTCAAGTGGCTGGATCTACTAAAGGAGGTGGCACCGAAATTACGTCGCATCGCCGTGTTGTGGAATCCTGACAATCCGACGACTGCCAACCAAGTCGAACTCATGCAAAAAGCGGCACCCGGGATCAGTCTCGAGTTGACAGCCCTCTCGGTGCGGCTCGCTGAAATCGATAACAGCTTCGCCGCTCTGCGAGAGGGAAGCTTCGATGGCCTCGTCGTCACCGACGATCCATCGCTGATACCCCTCGTCCCCCGACTGATCGCGCTCACCGCAGACCGGCGTTTACCGGCGATCTTTCCATTCCGCGACTCGGCTCAGAGAGGAGGACTGATGTCGTACTCGGCCAACCTTTTCAAACTATGGCAACGCGCCGCAGGCTATGTTGATCGCATTCTGAAAGGAGCGCGTGCGGCGGAGCTTCCCGTCCAGCAGACGACAGATGTGACCCTGAGTATCAATCTCAAAACCGCTAAGGCGCTAGGTCTCGACATTCCAATGACGCTGCTCGCTCGCGCCGACGAGGTAATCGAATAAGGTGACTTCCGGTTATGGCCCCTCGTGGACCTTCCGATAGGCGGCGCTGAGGTCTGTTTCCGAGGCCAATGCGGACGTCGCACGCTCGAGCGCGCGGTGTACAAGGCGGCCAGCCCGGCCGACCTTAGGTATCCGCAGCAGTGCTCGCGCCGAATTTCGCACCGCTGGCGACAACGCGCAACGAATGCCAAACGCCGCTGCAACAGTCCGCCGACGGGTCACAGGACTGAATGCCGAGCTGGATGAGGAAGCCTATTTAGGCTCTCTTGGTGGAGGCGCCTTACGCTTGAGATTGGTCTCCAATTCGGCCTCGATTTCGTCGCAGACCCGCTTATTGGTCTCCGTAGCCGTCTCAGCCGGGGTAGGGAGTGGTGTATCAGCCATGCTCCAACAATCGCCACCTTCTAAGGGTGTTCCTAGGAGCGCGCATCTTTCACACTTGGACTAGCGGAGTGCGTTGTTCGGCGCCCGGCGACGCCGACTAGCCAGCAGCAACTGGCTTCAGACCCGGTAGGATGCCTTTCTCTCGAAAGGAGTTTGCCTGCTTATGACTTGTGGAAGACGCCGTCCGTCCTATCCCAGAGGCGGCCTTACCGCATGCTCCGGCAGCCATTTGCTAGTTCTGCGTACCGGCCTGGTTCCTCTTCAAAGAGACGCTTTTGCCGCTGACGTTCCATGTGTCCATGCAATTGCGTTTCGAGCAATGGCGCGCCTGCGCCTTCGGACACGCGTCATCGCGCGCTGGTGGCAGCGTTGTTCGACGATTTCGTCCGACTGTCGGGGGAGGACTGAGAGCGGCGGCCAACATGCCTTTCCAGCATGAGCCTTGCGGGACTGCTTGGGAGCGGCAGCGTTGGCCTAGCGCAATCGTGGCGAAGTGATCTCGTGACGGAGCAAGCCATGACATTGACCAGCGGCCGTTTCATTGGCCACGAATACGACCGGATGATCGTTCGGTTCTCTATGCATGACGGAGCTAGGGAGATTCCTTGCGCCATATCGACCTCTGCGATGGACTCTCTGGAAAGTGGCCCGCAAGTTAGTCCCGAGGAGCGGGAAGCTCAGTTTACCCGCCTGCGTGATCGCATCGAAGCCTGCGCGGCGAGCAAATATCGCGCGACAGAGTTCGAAGGTACGTCGCCGGGAATAGTTCTGCGAGGCATTGATTTCAGGCGATAGGTTAAAGCACCGCAGCAGCGTTGGCCTTTTCAATGCGTCACGAATGATGTCGCAGCCTTTAAGCATGAGATTTCGACGACTCTGAGATGTGCGGAAGCCGATGGAATGAGGGTGCTCTCTAGTCGAGCCGCCCATCCAAGGCCGCCTTGCTCAGTACGTCTCTCGAGATTACCCTGCAGTCGACTCGCACGGAGAGAGCTAGGTGAGCAAGGCACGCGAATTCATCGACTTCTGGGTTGAAAACAGCGTTCACCCCGCAGAGCAGTTCCGGGCTCCTGGAGCCTCTCAGGACGAGGCCGAGCTTACCAGCCGCCTTGTCGCGGCCGCGAAGGAGCAGGGCATCTCGGAAACCGACTTGCAGGCCGAGATCGGTGAAGTTCGCAGCTACATCCGAGACAAACTCTCGGCGGCGAACAAGGCCGAGAGCGCTAGACTGGCCGTGCGCGTAGAGTAGCGTCTGGAGCGTCTGACAGGAACGACTCTCCGGTCCGTTGATTGAGATATTGGTCTGTGGCGCGATACCTGGACCCCTCTAGGTTTGCGTCATCCACCCGGAACGGCCCATTGTCCGACGCGCGTTGGGCGATGGGCCGGTTCTCGTAACGCCACCTCCTCCGCATTGTTGAAGCGGGTTCGAGCAGCAACAGTGTCGCGCCTCCAGGCGGATCTCTGGGGTTGATTACCGAGAAAGCTTTCGCAATTTCATTTGGAACCCTGCGAAGCTGCATGCTGATCCAAGTCACTTCAGGCAACAAATGCCTATCTGGCTCCCACCACTCAAGGCCTCGCCGGCGATCAATCGCCGGGTTGAGGTGCTCTTGATGAGGATCGAACACACCGGCAGTGATGTGACGCACCGCTGGCTTTCTTCTTGAAGTCTCTCAACTGCTGGTATAACGTCTGTCGCATCGATACTGGCCGAACAACTGTTCCGCTTTCGCCTCAGATCCTGACGGCGCGCACGTTTCGGACATTCTCCAACATCGACTAACTGGACGGTTGGCCGCAACTCCGCGCGCCAAATCCTGCGCGTATACGAAAGGAAGACCTGATGAATACAGGTACAGTGAAGTGGTTCAACAGCCAAAAGGGGCTTCGGCTTTATCCAGCCATCAAACGGTAGCAACGACGGCTTCGTTCACATCAGCGCCGTCGAGCGCGCCGGCATGGGGGCTCTCAGTGAAGGTCAGACGCTGTCTTATGACGTCGTCGCAGACCGTCGCACGGGCAAGTCCGCTGCCGAAAACCTTCGTGCTGCTTAGTTAAGAGCGCGACAGACCTGTCGCTCTAGCCACGGATGTACTGGCAGAGCTTGTGGTCACGCCCCGCGCCTGAGTCATCGGGAGCGGTCTTTTTACTTCAATCCATGAAGCGACCGTAGACCTAGGCGCTTCACTTCGACAGTCGCCACCTGGGGTCAACCTAGCTGCGAAGAGAAAAACACTGAAAAGGCAGACGAGCGGGGCTCGGAACCCAATCGCCCAAATTGAATTTCGCAGTGGCTTGTCTTGTCTTTCGGGATAAACGGGGATGCTCGATTCTCATCACCGATCCTGTCGGTGCGCGCGTTCGGCATTCCCTTCTGAAGGATGATTTGCAGCTGGCAAATTGAACCAGTAGCCTATGGCTGGATTAGCCGTTCATGGCAGAGTCATTCGGCAACTCCTTCACTATCGTCGAAGTGACAGCGGACGATTTGTCTGCGAACGAGCCGGTAAAGCAGTTTTGGATTGCGTTTGCCAAGCCAAGTCAGGCGGTGACGTTGGTACTCGCAGCCGTCCCCGAAGGCTGGACGGCTGAAGTCGTGGTTCAACCCCTGACGCAAGAGCAGCAAAGGCTGTTCGAAGAGCTAAAGCTTAGGCCGGGGGATGTTTACAGATTACCCGGGTAAGATGGTCCAATTCGAGGCGACGGGTATCCCTCCGCCGACCAGGTCGGCATTTCATTAGGCGTGGGTGCATCCGGAACGTGGTATGTTCAGTGCAAAGCAGGAGATTCAATGAGCATCGTAAAACGTCATCTGGCCGAACAAGAAGAACGCCTGGTACTTATCGAGGAAATTTGCATCGATACAGGAGCGCTTGTCTTGGATGTCGCCACGGACGAAGTCTACTTTTCTGCAGACGAAGCGGCGTACAAGAATGCCTACGTCACCGTGTTTCAAGCCTGGGCGAAGGGCACGATCAAGGGCACAGCGGAACAGATATTCGAGGCTACGAAATCCATTCTAGCGGACTAGATTCCGCCTACGGCACAAGGGTCAGATAGAGCCGTAAACGTTGAGGTAAAAGACATGTCATATGCCTATAAGCTGAATGAAGACGTTCGCCACCATCCTCAAGGCCCACAAGGACGCGCCGCAACTGAACCGCCGATGATTTACACGATCGTACAGCACATGCCCATCGAGTCCGATGGACGCGTTAGGTACCGTATCAAGTGCAAGTCCGAGAACATCGAGCGCGTCGTTACGGAAGATCAACTTTCGTATTTTCAGTGATCTCCCGTTCCTCAAGCGTCATCGGCCTCCCCCAGGGCAGCAGCTAGGAGGAAAAATGTCAGACCGGCGGGAGCTCTATCGAAGCCCAAATGGCGATGCTTGGTTCATCGCACGCGAGCCGACAAACGGTTACGCTTTCATCATCCACCAGCCCAATGCGCCCTCTGGTGGCCGGCTGTCTCACGTCGAGTTGGGCGAGTTCTTGCGTGACGGGAAGGGACCCGAACAGCAAGCATTGTTGCGATTGATCGGAACGCTGGTCGAGGTACCGCCGTTTGCGTAAGATTCTTGCATCCATTGATCATAGCGCATTGCGCATATAGCTCTGATGGCCATCTTAACAGCTGCTGCCAACTTGCACGTCGGACGTCCGGCCGCGAGAGTTCTCCACGGGCCAAAAGCGTTCAGCGCCCACTTGCCGCAGAGAGCCCCGGCTGCCAGCGAGAATGGCGGCTTTGGTTGAGGGCAGATTGAATAATAGAGGTGATAGCCAGACCTTCAGCGCGAGCCAGCAGCGTCAGACGGACGCGATAGCCGGAGGAAGGAGTTATCAAGTCACTTCGCGTAGCCCTGTGATCGGAGCCAAGCGATCCGACGCTCTCCATTCATCCAATCGTCAATATCGGCTTTGCTCGTGAAGCCCGTTATCTCTCGGAGTTCTGCACCTGGGTACTCGGCGATGATAGCCCAGTTACCCTCAGATTTACGAACTGGTTTGAAGCTCACTTTTACTTTTGCCATGCCCATGCATGGCGGAAAGTGGGCGAAAAGGAAACCTCGCGGAAGCATTCCTAACAATTTTCCGCCTGCCACAGGCGTTAATGTTAGAAGGTGATCCGGGGGAATCAAGTTTCGCCGCTCTTCACACTGCACCCTTCTCGACCTACTAAGCGAGATCCCATCTATTCAGCGACGCTGCTTCATCACGTGTTCCAAACCCCGGCGAAGAGACTCCGGGGTATAAGGCTTCACCATGAATATCGCGCCCAATCGCGCGGCTTCAGCTTTCACTCCGCTGTCACCTGTCGCGAGAATCAATCGTAGATCGAGCCGGCACGCTTTGGCGTGCCTTGCGAGTTGCAGACCTGAAATTCCAGGGAGGCCGACATCCGTAAGTAAAATGTCCACGGGTTGCTCATCCAGGATATTCATGGCCTCTTGCGCCGTGCTGGCCTCTTTTACCTTGCATCCGATGTCGCTCAGCATCTCCGTCGTCGTAAGGCGGATGAGGTCGTCGTCTTCGACGAGCAACACGGTCGCGTCCTTGAAGGTCTTTTCATTGGCCGAGTGTTGCGATCCCTGAGCGACGCGCCTTTGAGCTTGATTGCCCAACACGTGTCTGATTTTTCGCGCGAGCGCCTCGCGCGTGTAAGGCTTGACCAAGAGCTCCACCCCGGGATCGAGCCGCCCGCCGTGCACGATGGCGTTCTGAGTATAGCCGGATGTGAAAAGCACGGCGACATTCGGCAATCGTTCCTTGGCTTTTCGCGCCAAGTCCGGGCTACGCAGGCTGCCAGGCATCATGACGTCGGTGAAGATAAGGTCTATCGGAATGCCGCTGTCGATGACGACGAGCGCGCTCGCCGCATCTCGCGCCTTGACCACGCGGTAACCGAGCTCGGTGAGCATCGAGACCGCGACCTCGCGAACCTCTTCGTCGTCCTCAACCACAAGGACGGTTTCCTCTCCGCCTTGAACCTCGCCAGTCGGAGTCCCGACCATAGTGTCTTCGCTTGCAACCTCTCGCGGGAAGTACAGCTTCACCGTGGTTCCGGCGCCTACCTCGCTGTAGATCTTGACGTGTCCGCCGGACTGCTTGAGGAAGCCGTAAACCATAGCGAGGCCGAGTCCCGTACCCTTGTCCTCCGCCTTGGTTGTAAAGAATGGCTCATAGACCCGTTCCAGGATGTCCGGTGGAATGCCGGTGCCGGTATCGGTCACCGCGATCATCACGTATTGTCCCGCAGACAATTCGTCATGCTGCCGGACATATTCGTCATCGAGGAAGGCATTGCTTGCTTCAATCGTGAGCCGGCCTTCGCCTTTCATCGCGTCGCGGGCGTTGATCGCGAGGTTCAAGACCGCATTTTCCAGTTGATCCGGGTCGACGAGGCTGTTCCACAGCCCACCCGCGACCACCGTCTCGACTTCGATCTCCCCACCGAGGGCGCGACGAAGCATCTCGTCCATGTTCTTGATTAGACGGCCGGCGTTCACCACTCTGGGCTCTAGCGGCTGTCGCCTCGCGAAGGCAAGCAATTGAGAGGCAAGTTTCGAACCGCGGGCCACACCTCCGAGGGCGCTTTGGACCCGCATCTCGGCCCGAGCATTGCCAGCGATATCTTTGCTTAGCAGCTGCAGGTTTCCACTGATGACCTGCAGCAAATTGTTGAAGTCGTGAGCGACGCCGCCGGTGAGTTGCCCGATCGCCTCCAGCTTCTGCGAACGGATCATGGTCGCCTGCGCGGCTTGGAGTGCCGCTTCCGCCTCGCGGCGTTCGGTGATGTCCCGTGTCACCTTGGCGAAGCCGAGGAGTTTGCCAGCGTCGTCACGGATGGCGTCGATCACGACGTTTGCCCAGAATACAGTGCCGTCCTTTCGGACCCGTTGACCTTCGTGTTCCCAGCGTCCGTTTCGGGTTGCCGTCTCTAGACCAATACGCGGAAGCCCAGCGGCACGATCGGCTTCCGTGTAGAAGTCGGAGAAGTGCCGACCAATGATCTCTTCAGGGGCATAGCCTTTGATGTGCTGCGCACCTGCGTTCCAACTCGCCACGTGGCCGCCGGCATCCAGCATGTAGATCGCGTAGTCGGTAACACTTTGAACCAGCAATCGGAACTGTTCTTCGCTTTCGCGCAGTTTTGCTTCTGCGGCCCTTCGTTCGGTCAGGTCGCGGGTGATTTTGGCGAAGCCGACAAGGTCCCCCTGAGGGGAACGGATCGCGTCGATGACAACATGGGCCCAGAACTGCGTGCCGTCCTTGCGGACGCGCCACCCTTCGCGCTCGAAGCGGCCGGTGCGCTCAGCCTCTGCCAGCGCCTGGGCAGGGACGTTCTGCGACCGCTCAACGTCGGTGTAAAAGGTCGAGAAATGTCGACCGATAATCTCATCCGCCTCATAGCCCTTGAAGCGCCTAGCGCCGGGGTTCCAACTGGTCACGCGACCCTCGCGATCCAACATGTAGATCGCGTAATCAGTGATCGCTTCGACGAGAAGCCGGTAGCGGCCCTCGGTGGTTTGTGCGGCTTCGAAGCGGTTTGAGGTTTCCATTCGAATCTTATCCCAGCCCCAGTGTGGGTTGGGACACAGCTACTGAAACGCCGATCAATCGTTTTCGGTTCCATCGAACCGCGGCGTAACTGTTGCGAATGAACCACGACAGAGCGGCCCCAAGTCTCCCAAACAGTCGAGCCACATGCCTAGGGTTACGCCGCCACTACCGAAAAACGATCGGCCTGCGGAATGTGCCCACCGAAACCAGCTTTCCATCAGCTTTGAATGTCCGCTAATGGGATGGACCGGCTGCTTCCTCCGCGGGGGATAGTCTGCAAATACTACCCCGCAGCACCGGAGAAGCAGCCCATGGACACCACCACACAGCCCCTGGCCTGGATCGCATGGACATCGGGAAGGACGGCTTTGGCACGGACGGCAAGATCGCTCCGTCGCAAGATCAAGCGCCTGGCGCTCGTCGAGGCCCTGCTGGGAAGTCGACAGTGCGAGTCGCTTAGCGGAGGTCAGCCAGGGGTAATGAGATGGCCTCAATCAGCCTTTTTGCTTCTCACAGGAGCGGGCTCGCCTGCGAGCGCGGTGCTGGTGTCTATCGAGAGCACTTCGATAACCCGCCGTCGATCCGCTTGCGTTTCCACTCGGACGCGGATGGTTGTCCCCGCAGGGATGGTCACATAGCCACCGGCTTTCAGAACCGAAACATGGAGAAACGCATCGCCGATGCCTCCCTCCAGCTCAACGAAGCCAAACTTCTTGTCTAGCCTGAACCAAGACACTCGCCCCCATGCGATCATCTGAAATTTCAATCCATCGAATCTTAAGGGAACTACGTGGGTAGCCTTAGTAGCACGAGGTACCTACAAAGTAGCCGAATTTGGTTTGTGGACGATCACGCGCCGTATTAGCCTAGGGGGAACATCCTGAGGTGGGCGGCAAGATGAATCTCGAAGACTTGTACCGGCTTCTGCGCAGCGAACACGTTCAGGCGCAAGGGATCGTTGACACCCTGGAGGAGCCTCTCCTGGTGCTTGACCAGACGGGTTGCGTCCTTAGCGCCAACCGCGGGTTTTATGAGACGTTCAGGGTGGGACGCGACGACACGGTTGGACGCAGCCTATTCGCCCTTGGTGACGGTCAATGGGACATCCCCGAACTCAGGCAGCTCGTGAGCGAGATCGTTCCCAAGTCTGCTGCCATCGTTGGATATGAGGTAGCCGCCGAGTTCCCAACCATCGGCCGGCGCACGATGCTGGTCAGCGCGCGTCGCCTGGTTCACCCCGATAATAACAGCACGAGCATTCTGATCCTGTTTGAGGACGTGACCGACAGACGCCACGGCGAGATCCAAAGGGAGATTCTCCTCGCTGAAACGCGCCATCGGATGAAGAACCTCCTCGGGATCGTGCGCTCTCTTGCCAACCAGACCGTTGTGGAAGGCCGGTCAGCCAAGGAGTACCGCGACGCCTTCTTGGGACGGTTCCAAGCTGTGGCCGAGGCCGAGACCCTCGCGCTGGCCGGCAGCGCTGAAGCCGACCTGAGCGCTCTTGTTGAGCAATTGTTGAAGGCCGCAGGTCCGGAGCGATGCCGGCTGATCGCCGGGCCGGCAGTCCATCTTAAGTCACGACAGGTCATGCCGATGAGCCTCATTCTGCATGAACTCGTCACCAATGCCTGGAAATACGGAGCTTTTTCCAAGCCCGGAGGGCTCGTTCACCTAAGCTGGCGCATTTCGGAGGAGGAGGGCAAATCCCTTCTTCACATCGATTGGCGAGAGGAAAACGGCCCGCCCGTCACGCCGCCAACTCGCTCGGGCTTTGGCTCCAGGCTCATTGACCTCAGCGCCGTGCAGGGCTTACGCGGCGCGGTGGAACTGAAGTATGAGCCAACCGGTTTAAGGGTTCACATCACTGCGCCTGTGGAGTCTTGAACCCGGGGACAACACATCTTGCACGACGCTCCCCGAATATTGGTGGTCGAAGATGAGTACCTCATCGCATTGGAGCTTGACACTGTTCTAAGGGCTGCCGGCTATCAGGTGCTCGGTCCTGCCCGAGACGTAAATGATGCTCTGGCGATGCTGAGGGCAGAGCGGCCTGACGCTGCCATCCTCGATGTCAACCTTGGAGGGCAATGGGTCACTCCTGTGGCGGAAGTCCTCCGAGCAGCGTCTGTGCCATTCATTCTGGCCAGCGGTTACAGTGCGGCCGATGTCCAAGCCGCGCCTGCACTGCGCGATGCAGTCAACGTTGGAAAATCCTGGAGGCCGGAGTTTCTCCTGAAAGTCCTCAGCGGAGCGTTATCCCGCGCGTGAGCATGGCCCAATAGGCTTGCGTCCCATGGGCTGCAAAGGCCGATCCAGAGAATGAAGCGGATCAGGTCGGCGGCCGTAAGCCCGGCGAGTGCAGCCACTCGCTCACGTGCGAGCCGGTCTCGCATTGTCGGGCCTTGCGGAGCAATTGGTCTCGTCTGAAACCAGGTGGAAGCGATTGAGCTTCTACGCGAAGGCGCTGGGCCTCTCGGGCAAGTCGTTCTTCGAGTGACAGGATTTGCTTAAATCGGCGACGACGCTGCATAGCACAACCTCGGAGCTTACGGGTCCTAACCGTTGGGTTTTAGATTTCAGACTTTAAGTAGCGAGAAAACGACCTGGCATTTTCATAAGTTAATGACCTGCATTCAGTTCGCGGATTTCAAACCAGGCGACTGAGGCCGCAAACTGGCAGCGGCCGCACCGGCTCCAGAAGAAAACGACAAGGCGTGCAGAACCGGTGGCTGGGACGTTCGCATGTCGTCTTCGAATGGTAGGTGGAACCATGTGGAATTTGAATATTTGCTCCAAACGAGAATGGCTGTTGATGGGGCACCCGCATCCTGGTGATTCTCGTTCTCAGCCACTACGGGACTTTTTGGGCTCTTGGACCACTATTTTTGCTCCCGCGGCTTAGGTTAGTCAGCTGAGAACGCCTTCCAAAGACCGCGAGGCGGTCGAACGCCTCGACCTGAATGGTCGACCGGATTTGCGCTTTGCTGCGCCCAGCACGATTCATTGCGTATACATGTGCTGGAAGACGGAGAAGGTTCGAAGCCAGGTGCTCTCCCTCCGCCACCCCATCAAAAGCGTTTCGTACCTTGAGCCGCAGACTGGCCAGAAACTCGGCTGTTTTCCTGCATTCCCGCGCACGGAGAATTCCCAAGGGTGCGCCAAGAAGGGCCTGAATGCATCTGGAGAACCGAATTTTCTCCGAATCTTTGAACCCGCAAAATCGGTCTAGTACGGCATTTTCTCTAGAATCAACGGCTTGGCTGCGCGGCGGTTTGGATCCCTCTCGCTCACCCAAAGGCCCCTTCATTTGTAATGACGGGGTCGGGGGTTCGAATCCCTCTTGCGGCACCAGCCTTTTCAAGTACTTACGTCGAACTCGCAAATCGGCCGCATGTCAGTAGGTACGGTGAAGGTACGCTCGTGCCTGTTGGTGCGGTGTGCGTGATTGTTGCGATGATGGTTTTGGTGATGATTTTGATAATGTTTGTGAGAGCACAGTGGATGTAACCGAGTTGGTTACAACGAGTGCTTTACAGAATGATCTGTACGCCTAGTGTACGGGAATGTTCGGGACGAATCGTCCTAATTCGAAAACAAACGGCCCGAAGGGTTTCCCCAACGAGCCGTTTGCTGGTCCCGTCAGGTTACTGACGCGGATCGCCACGGGCGAGCGGAGCCGGATCGTACTTGGCAGTTGACCGGCTCTGCCGCCACGGATGCGAATCGAGCTTTGCCGACTCGCCTAGGGACTCTCAGGGAGAAGGGTCCCGGTTTCAAGAGATTGCGAGTCAGTTCCCCACGATTTACCACCCAATAATGGGTGCCGAGCGCTCGGAGCTGGGTTGCAATTCTATGGCTGCATCAGACGCGTCGTTGTGGCCCGTGGTGGTCGGCGGGCTTTTGACTCTAGCGGGCACCACTGCCGGTTCGGTGGTGACGATCATTCGCGATGTCGCGCAACAACGGCGGGATGCGAAGAAACGACGCGCGGATAAGCTCGAAGAACTGGTTGCGGCCATTTATGATTTTAACAATTGGTTGGAATGCGAGCGAAATCGAAAAGTGTACGGGGAAGCCATCCCGGCGGCAATGACGCCCTTCGCCAAGGTGCAATCCATTACTTCCATCTATTTTCCGCGCTTCTCCAAGTTGGTCACGGAGTTGGACGTCGCCGCAAGTCAGTTGGAGGTTTGGATTGCTAAGGGAGCGCATAAGCGGCTCAACAAAGACATCGCCGGCTTAAACGACGGGTGGCCGGAGGTATACGAACCGTATATGGAAAAGCGTGAGGGTTTGCTGTCGGCACTTGGGAAGTATGCCCGCGAAGAACTGCAATAGCCCAAATTCCGGAATTTTCTTCGTCGCGCCGGCACTGAGCCCTGCTCGCGCCTTCTGCGCGATTTCGGCCGAAAGCTACCTGCGGTTACAATGCGCCGGGGAAATTGATTCGGGGGCAATATATGGTGCAGATGAAAATCAAACGGCAAGCGTCACGCTCGTGCCTTAGTCATACTCACGCCGAGCAGAGTTTAACCGTCCGCACCTCCTCGGCTCTTGTGTGCACCTCGGATTGCGCATCTAAGGAGCGCATCGAGCCAGCCACCCCCCGATATCATCGACGAACAGGGGTCTAGCTAAAGCATGCGTCTTTCTTGGAATGAAATCCGAGCCCGCGCAGCTCGTTTTGCTGACGACTGGGCCGACGCGGCTTATGAAAAAGGCGAGACCCAGAGTTTCTATAATGACTTCTTCGAAGTCTTTGGAGTCAAGCGGCGCAAGGTCGCGAGCTTTGAACAGCCTGTAAAACTACTAGGTACTAAACGTGGCTTCATCGATTTATTCTGGAAAGGCGTCCTCCTGGTCGAGCAAAAAAGTGCCGGGCTCGACCTAAGCAGGGCGAAGAGCCAAGCGCTCGACTATTTCCCTGGGTTGAGAGATGCGGAGCTTCCGCGTTTCATTCTAGTTTCAGATTTCCAAACGTTCGAACTTTTCGATCTCGAAGAGGATTCGGCGGTTGCATTTCGCCTCTCTGATCTGCCTGCGAACATCGAGCAATTTGGATTCATTCTCGGCGTTCAAAAGCGCTCTTTTAAAGATCAGGACCCTGTCAATGTCGAAGCCTCAGAAATCATGGGGCGTTTGCATGATTCTTTGGAGGCGGCTGGATATGATGGTCACGATCTTGAAAGGTTATTGGTCCGACTTGTATTCTGCCTTTTCGCTGACGATACCGGCATCTTTGAGCCGCGGGGCATCTTTCTCGACCTCATTCAGCTTCGAACCCAGGAAGATGGCAGCGACACCGGACGAACATTGATTGAGCTGTTCGACGTGCTGAACCAGCTCGAATCAAAACGTCAGAAGACATTGGACGAAGACTTAGCGGCCTTCCCCTATATAAACGGACAACTTTTCGCTGAGCGTCTTCCGACTCCGGCCTTTGATCTGAAGATGCGCGCACTTCTTATTGAAGCCTGCGAATTCAACTGGGGGGCCGTCTCGCCGGCAATCTTCGGATCGCTGTTTCAATCTGTTATGAATGCCAAGGAACGCCGAGCAAGCGGAGCGCACTACACTACTGAAAAAAACATAATGAAGGTCATTCAACCTCTCTTTCTCGACGATTTAAGAGCTGAGTTAGAGAGATTGCGTATCCATCGAGGCACGAGACGGGACGCCGAGCTTCGGGCATTTCACGACAGGCTCTCTAAACTGACATTCTTTGATCCCGCCTGCGGCTGCGGGAATTTCTTGGTCATTGCTTACCGCGAGCTGCGAATGCTCGAAATCGAACTACTAAAGTTGCTCAATCCAAAAGGACAAAGAGTTCTAGATGTAAAAGCATTGTCTAGAATTGACGTAGACCAGTTCTATGGAATTGAGATCAGTGAGTTCCCGGCTCTCATTGCGGAGACAGCGCTTTGGATGATGGATCACATCCTGAACAATCGGCTCAGCCTTGAATTTGGTGAAGGCTTCACGCGTATCCCGCTTAAGAACTCTCCGCATATTCACTGCGCCGACGCTTTAGAGAAAGACTGGGCCCAGGTATTGTCGCCTAGCGAGTGCTCATTCGTTCTGGGCAATCCGCCCTTCATAGGCCAAAGCTTCCAAAGTGCCGTTCAAAGACAACAGATGGCACGTTTAGTAGGCAGCGGGCGAGGCGGATCGCTGGATTATGTGAGTGGCTGGTTTATCAAGGCTGGAGAATATGTGAGGTCCTCGAAAGCGCATATCGGTTTCGTCGCCACGAACTCGATTACGCAAGGCGAGCAAGTCGCTCAGCTATGGCCCATCTTGTTTCAGCGACACCATCTCGAAATCGCTTTTGCACATCGCACTTTTGCGTGGGGGTCCGATGCAAGAGGCGTCGCGCACGTTCACGTGGTCATACTGGGACTTACGCCGCGAAGTGATGAGCCACAGCAAAAGAGGCTATTTTCGTACAGTGATCTGAAAGGCGATCCGGTCGAGAGCCACCATGCATCGCTAGCCCCCTACTTGTTCGATGCGAGTCGGTTAGGAAACCGCCACTTGGTGGTTGACGACCGGCGAACTCCGCTGTCTGCGCCAAGACCGATGAGGATGGGATCAAAGATTGTAGACGGCGGCCACTATATCTTCAACGACGAGCAACGAAGCGAGTTTTTGAAGCTTGAGCCGACTGCGGCGCCTTACATGCGGCCCTTCATCGGATCAGTCGAATACATAAACGGGCGAAATCGCTGGATCCTTCGCCTGGAAGGGGTTAGTCCGCAGACGTTGCGCAGCATGCCACAGGCCCTGAAACGAATTGCCGCGGTAAAGAGGTTTCGCGCAGGGAGTAAAAAAGCAAAAACAAGGGCACTGGCCGACTTGCCTACGTCCTTCGAAGTCACGACCGTTCCGACCTCGGACTTTCTCTGCATTCCAGAGGTGAGTTCTGAGCGGCGAGAGTATGTTCCCATCGGATTTCTCCAGGCGCCAACGATACCGAGCAACTTGGTTCAGACGCTTCTCAATGCAGATCTGTGGGAGTTTGCGATTCTCACATCGAGAATGCATATGTCTTGGCTGCGCAACATCGGCGGCCGCTTAAAGAGCGATTATCGGTACTCGATAGGTATCGTATACAACTCCTTTCCATGGCCAATCGCTGACGAAAACGTCAAACTAAGGCTTCGCTCTCTAGCCCAGGCGATCTTAGACGCGCGCGCCGCGCATGCCGGCGCAACGCTTGCCGATTTATATGATCCAGACAGTATGCCGTCGCCTCTTCGGAGAGCGCACCAGGCGTTGGATTTAGCGGTTGATCGGCTCTACCGACCCGCGGCCTTCGCAGAAGATCGAGAGCGCGTCGAGCATTTATTTGGTCTTTATGAAGCTCTAGTTGCGCCAATAACCGCTGGACTCAAGCCGGCAGGAAGGAAAAGCCTGTCTAAAGCTTAGCGTGCCGAAGTCACAGAACGCCTCAAACAATCTCGCCCCTCATGGGGAAACAAGAATCGGGCGCTGCTAGTCGTGCCGCCTCAATAGTGCGCTAGCAATCACTAAGCTTTCACACCGCTTGACAGCTTCCTCTTCTGTCAGCTGTTCGACGACGGCAACTTCTCTGGACAGGCGATCAAGTGCCGCCCCATACAACTGACGCTCACTGTAGCTCTGTTCCCGGCCTGAGGTTGGCCGGTATAGATCACGGACCACTTCCGCGATGGCAACGATAGCTCCTGAATTGATCTTGGCTTCGTACTCCTGCGCCCTTTGGGCCCATGTCGCTTCGGACATCTGAGGCGGCTGATCCAAAGCGCGATACGCGTCTTGAATGCTTCCAGAATCGCACAATTTGCGCATTCCGACATTTGCGACCTTTGCTGTAGGAACGCGGAGGGTCATCTTATCCTTGATGAAGTTGATGACAAACAACTCCAGTTTCGCTCCAGCGATTTCTTGCTCTTCTATTGCAAGGATTTGACCGACGCCGTGAGCGGGGTAGACGACAAACTCGTTGACCTCAAAGCCCTGCCGCTCGCGGATTCGAGGTGGCGCGGGTGAATTCGTCTGCAGTTCTATTTCGTGTCGGGGCGGGCCGCCGGTGCCTGAGGCGACATCCTCACGAGAAACGGCCGCCAATGACCTTAAACGCTGTCCCGTTTGGAATGCCTCGTAACGACCCTGCAATGTACTTGCATAGGCTTTTGCGCTGAAATAGTCGCTCGGCGCGAAAATCCTTTGGGCTAAGGAGAGAGCATGCGCAATGCGGTCGGCGATCTGGACCTGAGTCCATCGCTCCTCGCGAATGAACGATAATAATGCTGTGTCGTCTCCAGCGCCTGCCTTGAGCAGGAGGTTGGCTAACATCAACTGCCCCGGATCATTGTTCATCCGGACCATCTTGCGCATGCCCCACAGCCAATAGAGACCGATTGCAGCGATGACGATAGCGACGCCGTAGAGCATCATTTCCCCTTCCGGTATAGGAGGCGCGACGATCTAAAAGATAAAGCCAACCACCGCAGTCGCGATTGCTGCGTAAATGGCACCGGCGAATATCGATCCGAGTATCGCTTTGCTTGGCTCCGCGCGATAGTCTGCGCGCGAGCCATACTTCGCTACGTTCGAGCTATTCGTGGCGCCCCGAGCAAACTGCGAAAGGATGGTGCACAGAACGAGCGCTATGAAGAAGACAGTCCAGGACCAATTCATTTTGCCGCCCCTATTGATTGAAGCGCTATAAGAAAGCACGTTTAGGTTCCACGCGAAACCACGGAATAGCCTTCGTCAGCAGCCGAAATACCGGAATCTTTTCCGCGCGGCGCCAGAGGGTCCCGAGCCGCCCGGGGGACCAAAGATCGATGTCTAGTCTAACGTAGCCGCCCGAATGTCGTGGAGCACTGCGAGCGTCATATCGTTCACGCCACCCGTTCGGCCCTTCACCATTTCCATGTAGACACCGAGCTTCGGAAAACTGCCCCGGCAACAGCGCATCGCTTTCCTTTAAGCAGTTGATAAGGACTTGGAATGCCGCGACCATTGCGGCGCCCTGCGCGGCGATGACTTCGCCTTCGGGTGAGAGTTTCTTGTTCGGCATGGCATCTACCCCGTCACGGTATGGCTAGGTTAAAGCGCGCGATCTTCGACCCATTTTGCTACTGTCCCTTGTACCAATCGCAGTCCCATGCCGTCACGCGAGCGGTCGAGGTTCCATAACATTCGATGTGCGGAATCCGCCGGTCCAAAGAATTGTTCGCATTCGGAATAATTCTTTGCCCTCTACCTAAGCTCGCCGGATCACCTTTGGCGGGAGAAGCATCTCCTGCTGGTCCCACTCAGCTGGGATGGATTTCAACAGCTGCGCCAGCTCAAGCCCGTCCGGCTGCAGTCCGTTCAGGATGGCTTCCGTGATCCTCGGTGCGAGCAGGGTGAGCCGAAGCACCCGGCATAGATAGGACTCGTTGATCTTCTCGGCCCTGGCGAGTTCTCGCACCGAACTAAACAAGTTCGATTCGAGCATGTGGCGCCAGCGATGGGCGCGCACCACCGCCTTGATCAACGTGTTGTCGAGCTGAGGCTTGGACGGGGGCCAGGCCTCGGCAGTTGCCGGGGTAACCACGCGCTTGCGTCCACCCTGCCGGCGGAACGAAATTGGGATGCTCACGACCATCGTTCGGCCGTCACGGCTGAGCTTCGGTCGACTAATGGGACCGAGGGTGAGGGTGGTCGGTCGGTTCATTCCGCGGCCTGCTGAAAGAGTTGCGGCTGCAGTTCCGCGGAGAGCGAGGTCAGGCCCTGGATCTTCAAGGTAATGTCCATTCGCTCGGCATGCATGTCGATGCGTTCGACGAGCAGCTGAACGATGCGCGCCTGTTCGGCTGGAAACAGCTCGTCCCAGAGCTCGTCGAAGCCGAACAACGCGCTCCGTACGTCACTCTCGCTGACCTCAACGGTCTGCTCGCGCAGCGCGCGCCAGGTCTGGACGATAATTTCAGGACACCGAAGGAGCATACGAACCTGATCAATGATGATGCGCTCTAGCTCGGCAGCGGGCACCAGCTTGACCGGGCAATCCGATCGGCCTTGCTTCATTGCAGTCTGACTGATGTAGTAACGATAAAGGCGACCCGACTTTCGGGTGTGCGTTGGCGACATTGCGGCACCGTCAGGACCGAAGAGCAAGCCTTTCAACAAAGCGGGGGTTTGAGCCCGGCTGTTGTTCGCGCGCTTGCGCGGGCTTTCCTTGAGAATACCGTGCGCCTGATCCCAGAGCTTGCGATCGATGATCGCCTCATGCTCGCCTGGGTAAGAGTGTTCCTTATGAACTGCTTCACCGAGATAGACACGGTTACGAAGAATTCTATACAGCAGCGTCTTGTCGATGAGATGGCCGTACCGAGTGCGCTCATTAGCAGCGATAAGCTCTCGAGCCAGCAAGGTTGCAGATTTGAGCTGTACGAAGCGCCGGAAGATCGACCGTACCCGTTCGGCATCAGCTTGGTGAATCAGCAATTTGCGATCGCGGACTTCATAGCCGAGTGGTGTCCAGCCGCCCATCCACTTGCCACGCTTGCGAGAGGCCGCGACCTTGTCGCGGATGCGCTCCCCAATAAGCTCGCGCTCAAACTGTGCAAACGTCACCAGGATATTCAGCGCCATCCGACCCATGGCATCCTTGGTGTTGAAGGATTGAGTAACGGACACGAACGTCACCCCTTGGCGTTCAAACAGCTCGACAAGATTGAGGAAGTCGAGCATCGACCGCGAAAGCCGGTCGATCTTATAGACGACGATGACGTCGATCTTGCCGGCCTGGACAACAGCAAGAAGTCGCTTCAGAGCTGGTCGATCGAGGGTGCCGCCCGAGAAGCCACCATCATCGTAGCGGTCGGAAACCGCCATCCATCCTTCTGCTCGCTGGCTCACGATGTAAGCTTCACATGACTCTCTCTGGGCATCGAGAGAGTTGAAGTCCATGTCGAGGCCTTCTTCGCTCGACTTGCGGGTATACACCGCACAGCGGACTTTGCGGATTGGGGAGTGCCCCGAGGCTGCTCGCTCGAATGGACTGGCGCATGGGACGGCTCGGCGCTTTTGCGATTGTCGGGACGTCATTTGCCGAGCGAATTTTTCAGGCCAAAGAAGATCCAGCCGTTCCACTTCGTGCCCGTGATCTGGCGAGCGACCGAGGACAGGGATTTGTAGGGACGGCCGAGATACTCGAAATCGTCATAACGAACGGTGACGCAGTGCTCCACGCCTTCCCATTCGCGGATCAGCTTGGTCCCGGCGACTGGGCGCAAAAGCGGTCGGGTCTTGCGGTCGGCCGGCTTCTGGTCGGAATACTGCTTGGCCATGGCCTTGAGCCGCTCGGTGGTTTCCCGGCTGAGGCCGCCATAGGCTAATTCCTGTATTCGGTAGACCAGTCGGCTCTCCAGGAAGCGCCGGTTGTAGGCGGGCGGCTCGGTGTCGAAAAGCTCCCGCCAGCGGGCCTTTAGAACGGGGGCGGGGGCGCCCCTAAGGGCGGCCAATTGCGCCAGCATGGACGATTTCACGGCCGTTCTCCGTTCAGCGGAACGGGTCGACCAACGCTCTGGAAAGACGAGAAGTAAAGTGGGTTTTCCCGGTTCACTTCCGAAACTTGACTGGACTTTCGATTCATCAAGCGTGCAAGACCGCACGCCAGAATCTCAGCAATTTCGGAGAAACGATCACCACTTGCGAGGTTTGTCCTCGGAGCCGCACGATCCTGTTGAATCATCGTGGTTGACCATTTACTGCGGCGTCGCAGGTGGCTAACCAGGCATCGATCTCATGCACGAAATAGTAAACTAGGCGAGACCCACAGCGATGGTGGGGCGGCCCGATCTTGGCCATGCGCCACTTGGCGAGCGTGGATCGGCTTACGCGAAGGTACTTTGCTGCTTCAATGGCCCGCAGCCGTCGGCTTTGTTCTTGATGCACCTTCATGCTCCTTGGCGACTATGATTCGTCTTGTGCCAAGGAAGCTGTCAGACGTCGCTTATAGCGTCAGGTGATACAATGGCGCGCATTTACTAGACTGGCCCCAGCGGCTGGGATGATCGAGCCCAATGGCTTCGAGAAATTCGGGCTCGAACAGGAAGTATCGCCAAGACTCTTTCGGGTGCACCATATTGCGCTCGACGCGGCAGTAGCTTGCCTTCATTGCATCTGGTCCGCCGAACGCAGGCGTGTTCTTGAGGATCATCGATGCGCATTCGTAGGCCCTTAGCCAATCGTGTCCGTACCAGATTGACATCTTCATTGGATGCTCGAGCACATTAGGAGGTGCGTCCGCATCCGTTTTGAGCGTTTCGCTAAATCTTTTTTGCTGAAAGCGCGCGTTTCGAACAGTGTCGCAACGCATCAGATCGATCATATCCTGACGGCAACGGTCCACGATGCCAGACGAGCGGCCTCGGTTCTTAGGTCGACTGGGCCCCAATTGCTGGCAGTATCCGCGAGCAGCATGACTCACCAGCCAATCGGGAACGGGTACCTTATGGCGATCGCAGAAGAAAAGCGCGGCTGCTGGCGCGAGTTCGATGCCGGCATCAGTCGCCATTTGCAAATTATCGAGCTGACGCTGTCTAGGGTCAGCTGCTGAGCGCGTTCGATGCACTACCATGGCTCGAAACCCCCGCAATGATTCGTCATCACGATAATATTCGAGAGCCTGCGATCAAGAATAATCGTTTTACATAGTAGTAGTCGATCTTCACAATTTCCATCTGGTACAAAGGAGCCTCTGATTGCGTCCGTAATGAAGACGGGATTCGCATGTCAGTCACTCCACTAGAGACGCTCCTTGCTCATAAGGTCATAAATCTGGCTGCCGAGCTCTCTGGAGCAGAAAAGCGGGTGGCTGGGGCGCTAATTGATCATTTCAACCGTCGCACCGGACAGTGCGACCCGAGCCTCAATACGCTCGCTGATCTTATTGGCATGAGCCGTCGCACGGTTATGCGTGCGGTCGCTCGTCTGGAACGGTTGAGCCTCTTTCGGAGGGTGCGACACGGTGGGAAGTTCCACCGTAATAGTTACGAGCCAATCTGGTCCTCGTTTAGAGAAGCCGAAGATCGGTGGAATGCTCGACGCAAGTTTCGGAAGCAGAAGTTCGCGTCGCTCGATGTGTCACCTTCGACGGGACAGACGCGGCATCCTGAGGGTGACGGGCATGGCCACCAAACCTATTCTAGGAATCCACCATATAAAACCTTAGCAGCCAAACGTCCTGAGGGTTCGGCCGCGCGAGCAGCGCCAGCTAGAGGCTTGACGACGGAGTTGCCGAGGAAGGAGTTCAAAGCATCCAATTCTAGAGTGACGACGATGTCTTCCTCAAACGTAGCGCGTATCGCTGCCGAACGGCGATGGAGCGATAATCTCCGATGTGAGCTGTCGACGAAGGTAGCGGTGTACGGAGCAATCGTCGATTTCATTGACGAGCCACTTCGTAGTGCTGCCACGGAAGCTGAACTCAACTGTCGCGGTGCTGGGCTGCGACTTGTCCTGCAGCGCTACCGCGATAGTCCCGTGAAGATGGGAGATCGTGGTGAATAGTCAGACCGGGGGGGCGGGTCAAATCTCAGGGCTGCGCGCAAGCACGGACCGGCGCCTCTCTCATTCAGGGATTTTTTTCCTGCGCAGGCAAACTTTTGAGCCTGTAGATGGATGTATTTCGGGCCCATCACCGAACCAACCATCTGCGTGGGCAGCTAAAGACTGTAACCCTCTGAAGGTGCAGGGTCTTTTCGGCGCAGTTCGTTATGCCTCCCTCGCTGTCTGCCTCAACTTCGTAAGCAGCCAACAAAATCGACGATTATTTTCCTTCGCGGCAAGGTGAACACCGGCAGACCAGCGCAAAAAAAGACGAATCAAAACAACGGCCGTGGTTTGGAAAAAATGTCGCGAAATTCCCTAGGGGGGAGGGGGGTGTCCGATGACATGGCAATGTGCAAAAGGCCGAGACAAGACATGACACACGCGACGTACCCAGAAGAAGCGAACGCGCGACTTCAAATCGAATACTGGCCGCTTGATCGGCTAATCCCCTACGCGCGCAATGCGCGCACTCATAGTCAGGCTCAGATCGCCGAGATCGCCGGCAGCATTCGCGCCTTCGGCTTTTCGAATCCGATCCTCGTCAGTGAAGATGCAGATATCATCGCGGGACACGGCCGGCTGGCCGCTGCTCGCAAGCTTGGCCTGACAGAGGCACCGGTCGTGGTCCTCCGAGGATTGACCGAGGTGCAACGCCGTCAGTTGGTGCTTGCCGACAACCGGATTGCGCTAAATTCCGGTTGGGACAGCAAGATGCTGAGCCTCGAATTGGCGGATCTATCCGGCTTGGGAGCCGATCTCGCCTCTATTGGCTTCAGCAAGAAGGAGTTGGCGGCCGCGCTTTCGCGGGTCGAGAGCGGCTTAACCGACGAGAACGACACCCCCTCGGTCGTTGAGGCCGCAGTCTCCCGACCTGGAGACATTTGGCAGCTCGGCCCCCATCGCGTTGCGTGCGGCGACAGTCGAGATGCAGCTCTCGTCAGTTCACTGCTGGCTGGAGTCTTGCCTCAATTGATGGTCACCGATCCGCCTTATGGCGTCGAGTACGACCCGGAATGGCGTCATCGTCGCGGCGTCAACAATTCCAAGCGGACCGGCAAAATCCGCAACGACGAGATCGCCGACTGGGCGCCTACCTGGGGCTTATACCCAGGCGAGATCGCTTATGTCTGGCATGGTGCTTTACGGTCGACCATCGTAGCCGAAAGCCTTCTCAAGAGCGGCTTTTCGATCCGCGCGCAGATCATCTGGGCTAAGGAGCGCTTAGTCATGAGCCAGGGAGACTATCACTGGCAGCATGAGCCCTGCTGGTATGCGGTACGGAAGAAGGGTAACTGGACTGGCGATCGCAAGCAAACGACTGTCTGGAATATCAGCAGCGGCGGGCAGGATGCCGAGACCAAGCATTCGACCCAAAAGCCGGTCGAATGCATGCGCCGGCCGATGCTGAACAACTCCAGTCCCGGACAGGCGGTATATGAACCGTTTCTTGGAAGCGGAACGACCCTGATCGCGGCGCAATCGTGTGGGCGCATCTGCTTGGCATCCGAGATCGATCCATTTTTCGTCGATGTCGCGATCCGCCGTTGGCAAGCCTTTACAGGTGAAAAAGCAATTCGCGAACGGGATGGCACGTGCTTTGAACTCCTGGAGAAGGAGACGCAGTCCGCAGGCGGCGCTCGTGATCGGCTGGCGTGATCGGAACGGACATGCGGGGCCGTCGTCCAAAACCAACGAGGATCAAGTCTTTGACGGGTAATCCGGGGAAGCGTCCCCTCAATTTGCACGAGCCGCGGCCCGAACCCGCGCTACCCGAATGCCCACCGGAACTCAATTCGGTTGCCAAGCGCGAATGGATGCGGCTGACCGGCGAGCTTTCCAAACTTGGTCTCATAACTCACCTAGACCGCGGCGCGCTGGCTACCTACTGCGGCGCATATGCGATGTGGGCGGAAGCGATGGAGCAAATCCAGAAGTTCGGCACGATGGTCAAATCACCGACAGGATATCCGATACAATCACCCTACCTAGCAATCGCCAACCGACAGGCGGAGATTATGATGCGGATCGCGTCGGAGTTCGGTTTCACGCCCGCAAGTCGCAGTCGGATATCCTTGCCTTCGCAAGATCAGCTACCACTCTTTGATGGGGACGATGGAGAGATCTGAGCGCCCTGTGGACATTCGCGCTTTTCGCGGCCAGTAGTTTAGAACGGTTGTGCAAATAAGACGGGATAAGTTTTCGAGATGGTCGCATATGCGAGCTATACGGCTCAGGAATTTCTCACTACGTCGGACGATGCGATTTTCGCCCGCCTGGTTCGAAGTGATGCAGTTTCTGGCTTCAGCCAATTCTCTCACAAACAAGGATGGTCGTGGGGTGAAGCCGTCCGGCTGATGAAGTCGGCTTGCGAACAGCTCATCATCGCAGATGTACGATACTCAGATGTCGGCATCGTTTTGGAATACCGCATCCCCCGCCGAGAAAAGCGGTTGGATGCTGCCTTCCTATTTCGCGAAACTATCGCAGTTGTTGAGTTTAAAGCAGGGAGCGCCACAGCGACGAGTGATGCTTTGGCTCAAGTCGCCGACTATTGCCTCGATCTGGCCTACTATCACGCGGAGAGCCAAGGGAGGAAGATCGTTCCCATCGTGTGCTCGACGGAGGCGCAGTCCAGTCAGGTGGTGCCTACATCCGATTCGACGTTGATCGAGGATACGCAGTGCGTCGGTGAGGCGGATTTCGCGGCACTGTTGACCCGCATCGCGGACAGCGACAGGAAGGGGACTTCTGATAATATTTCGCACGTGCGGTGGTGCGCGAGTTCCTATCGACCGATTCCTGGAGTCATTGAAACCACGGTGAGCTTGTTCAACAAGCACGGCTCGGACGACATCAACGCCGCGCTGGCCGACCGCGATACGATCGATCGCTCTATGAGGGCGATCGAGGGTATCGCGCGAGAGTCTCGCGAGCGGAGCCAAAAGACTTTGTGCCTTCTCACGGGCGTTCCCGGCGCGGGCAAGACGCTAACCGGACTTCGTATCGCGCACAGTCCGGAATTTCTGCAAGCCGGCTGGCGGAGCGTCTTCCTGTCGGGAAACGGTCCACTGTTGAAGGTCCTGAAAGCTGCTTTGGCGGCAGACTATAAGGATCATCAGGGCTGCACCAAAGCTATCGCGCAGCGACATGCCGAATCATTGCTCCATAGCGTGCATGCGTACCTTGCCGAAGCCCAAAAGACCGAATCGCCGCCGTCAGAGAGCGTTGTGATTTTTGATGAAGCGCAGCGCGCCTGGGATGCAGCCAAGATGCAGAAGATGGCGGCGCGACAGCGTAGCTTTGGTGCCGTGTCTGAATTGTCTCCACCCGTTACGGCAACTTCGGAACCGGCTCAGATCCTGGAAGTAATGAACCGCCATGCAGGGGGCGTCATGGTCGTGGCCCTCTGCGGAAGCGGGCAGGAGATCCATGATGGGGAAGCTGGTGTTGGAGAATGGATCGCCGCTCGAAATCAGTCCTACGCCGATTGGCGGCTCATCTGTAGCCCTTCTGCAATAGAGCGAGCGGGTGTGGACGCCGCGGGCGTGAATGCCGAGGTGTGGCCAAGTATGCATCTGACCAGCTCAATCCGCAGTCATCGTGCGTCTGAGCATGCTGATTGGGTGGATGCTGTACTGACGGGACGTCCCAAAGATGCCCGCCAACACATAGATCACACCGGCTTTCCGATAGCCCTCGTCAGGCGCCTCGATGATGCCAGAGCGTGGCTACGCAAGACGACCCTCGGCTCCAGGCGTTTCGGCTTGGTCGCGAGTTCGGGCTGTTCTCGCTTGAGACCATATGGGGTCGAAGTTGCGGCGGGGTTCAGGAAGGAATTGGACTACGCTGAATGGTTCACCGCGCCGCGAGGTGATTTGCGATCGTCGTTCGCATTGGAGACTGCGGCAACGGAATTCGAGTGCCAGGGCCTCGAGCTGGACAGGGTAGCCGTTTGCTGGGGGTGGGACCTGACCCTATGCGAGGGTGAACTCTTGCCGCGGACGTTCCGCGGCACCAACTGGACCAACGTGAGGCGGCCGAGGGAGCGTGAGTACACGATCAACAAGTATCGTGTTCTTCTGACCAGGGCACGTGAGGGAATGGTGATTTGGGTGCCTCTAGGAGACGAGGCGGACCCGACCAGATCGCCGTTGGAGATGGACCGGCTAGCTGATTACCTGGTCGATTGCGGGGCGCAGCCCATTCGGCACTCGGTCGACGGCTCACTTCTTCCATAACTTCTATTTTCCGAATCCGGCCAAGCCGCGCTACCCGTGCGCCAGGCCGCCGCAAGCCTGTACCTCGCCAAGCGCTTCCCTTTTTCGGGCCGGTTCGGTAATCCAGCCTTGATGTCGGGAGGCGTCCGTCGGGAGCACTCGACGCCATCGTGGCAGGGCTCGACATTCTGATATCGAGAAGCGAGACGGGCTTTGACGGGAGCAGTCGAGGGAGATTGGCGCAAGGTTAGAGAGGGCATCCTTCGGCGCGACAAATTTAAATGCGTCGAATGCGAGACGCCATGCAGCCGCGGTGACGCTGACATTCATCATCTCCTTCCACGATCGGCCGGTGGTACCGATGAACCTTCAAACTTGGTGACGCTGTGCGACGGCTGTCATGCGGCACATCATCCCAAACTTGCTGCCGGACTAGGTCGCCGCGCCATCGAACGGTGGGCCGTGAGACTGGCCCGATGGCTCGATCGCCGGGGTGAGGTCCCCGAGGAGGGTCAGAACTTCGGGCCGGCGCTCCGGTTATTCGGCTTAGATCGCTTTCGGGACGGTCAGCTGGCGGTCATCCAAGCAGCCCTTGCGGGTCGATCGATTCTGGTTGTCAGCCCGACGGGTTTTGGCAAGACGCTGTGCTTTCAATTGCCGGCAGTTTTGCGACGGCAGGTCAGCGTGGTCGTGTCTCCCTTGAAAGCGCTCATGGGCGAGCAGGTCTCCGCGTTGCTGAGGCGCAAGATTCCATCCAGCTTTATCAACAGTGACATTGACGTGGATGAGAAGCGCCTTCGCTACCGGCTGTTGGCGAGCGACCATATTAAGTTGCTGTATGCGGCGCCGGAACGGTTCTTTGTTCGAAATCTCAATGAGCAACAGCTGCTGCGGTCACTTCGGCCCGCGTTTTTGGTGATCGACGAAGCTCACTGCGTTGACCAGTGGGGCGTGGATTTTCGGCCGGAGTATGGCCGTCTCAAGGAGGTTCGCGAAGCGCTGGGGTCACCGCCGGTTTTGGCGTTCACGGCGACGGCTGGACAGGACATGCAAGAACGCATCCTGAAGTCGCTCGGTATCCCGGACGCGCAAGTATTCGTGCGCGGAGTTGACCGACCCAACATTGCGCTTTGTCGATGGAGCGTGGCAGTCGACGAACGTCCTGGAGTTATCGCGCAGCTTTGTCGCGTTCGTATGCCAAGTCGCGGTAAGGTGATGATTTTCGTACCAACCCGGAAGATTGGGGAGGCGCTACAAAAGCATCTTAGCGAACAGGGTTTAAGAACGCCGTTCTATCATTCGCAGCTCGGTGACGCCTGGAAGCGGGAGCAGCTCTTGAAGAGATTCTCCGGGGAAAGTCGGCCGGAGGTCGATCGAATCATCTGTACGAGCGCGTTCGGTATGGGCCTCGACATCAAAAACGTTCGCTTGGTCATCCATTGGCAGCATCCATCTTCCATTGAGGACTATCTTCAAGAATTCGGACGCGCCGGCCGAGATGGCAAAGCCTCTGTTGCAGTGCTGCTGCACGATCGGAGCAATACACGGCGCGGTATCGGTCTTTTGCAGTTTATGGCTGATCGGGCGGTGGGGAACGCCCAATTGTCCCCTGCCGAGGCCTTAGCCGCGTCAAACCACAAGGCCACTCAGATCGATCGAATGGCACGCCTAACGACGTGCCAGGGATGCTTCCGGGAGGCTCTTGTTGGATATTTCACGGGACCCAGGCGAGCTGTACGCAGGAGCTTTTCAACTTGGCTCCTAGAACTCGTGTTTGCGGATCGCGGAGTGCGGCAGCAGAGGGCAGATTGTTGCGATTCGTGCCAGCAGCGTCTCATCAGCCGCCAGGGGCCGCTCGCCTTCGTCAGCAAAGTGTTGTGCGACTAGTTGCCGGTCGGCCGTAGGCCGACTTCTTCCATAACATCTCATTTGCGAACGCCCGCTCCTGGGCGCGCATGCTGTGTAGTCGCGCTCAATCGCTTTCGCTCCGAACTTGATCAGCGACTTTGAGGCGGGATTTGTATCCCAGCATTTACCCTTTCGGTCGCGTCAAAGACGCCATAGTGCGGGCCATGTCATCGATTGCGGATGCTCCAATTCAAAAGGCGATTCAAAGCGTGTTAATTCGACGAACTGAAGCATGCTTTTCGAGATGGTGCTTCTGTCTCAAAGCCAGAGCGAGCGCCGGGCAATCGGCAACGACGTGGCTATGCAGCCACCGGCCTAAATTGGCCGCAACTAAGATGGGCGTCGTATGCACTTCGAGCGTCACAGCGGTCCGATGCTGGACTCTCCACGACAGAGGCGAGAGGCTACGCATCCAGATGAATATGGTAGAGCTTCATCAGAACCACTTTGACAAGCTCTTCAGCTTCATGGAGGTCGGTATCGGTGATCACAGGATCCGCACGTCCGTAGGTAAGAGCTTCGCGCCGTCTGGCCATATTCTCGATCTGCACCCAGACGTCGTCTGGCAGAGTGATAGAGGTCTTTAGGTCGGCCGGCACCCGCGGTGCGCGCCGCAAAAGCAACTTTAGGTCCTTCTCATCAACGCCAGGGTCTAATTCATTTACCAAGTATGCGCGCAAGGCCGAGGTGAGAGTCAGATCTAGCAGGTTGAATGAAAACCAGTTCGCCTGTTCTAGCGGCTGCTTAGCAACCGTCGTTGCAGCGACCACCCCTTCGTAGAGACCCTTTACCCAGGGCTTTCGCTTGACCAACCGAAGATTTTTGGCCGCCATGCGCTCTGCAAGCCTTGGTCTCGACTTCGGAGCATCAGGAAGGAAAGACCTTCGCGCGGTGATGAAGTCGGCGATCGGCACATCGACGATCCTACCAACATTGTAGGCGAAAACCTTATCGGACCAGTCACCCATCCACGTGCGCGAGATTCTGGCGTAATCGGCCACCACTGTAACCAGCCAATCGTGAAGTGCAACGAAGACATGATGTTTGGTGCTGACGTCCGACTTACTGCTGTTCCATGGCATTTCGCCGGCATCGCCACGAAGTGATACAATTACCTTTGTTAGGGCAATCTTCGGGTGCGGAAGGCCGGCTTGGCCGCGCGTAAACCCAACATCGAAGCTCTTCATTGCGGGAGCCACCAGTCGGTCGTTGCAGTAGAAATAGACGCCGTACTCGCCGGCCGTAGGGCTGGATTCGCTACTGAGGCCAGCTAGGACTTCGACCTCAACTATGCGGTTCTTCGGAGTTTCAAGCTTGCCCGTATAGTGTCGCGGCTCGTAACCGGGTGGGAACGACCAATCATCGAAGAAGCGCGGCATCACCGGCGTGCCATTAAGCTCAAGCGATACCCCAGGGCGGGTAAGATACTTCGCGTAGGTCGCGCCGAGATGATTCCGAAGGAGTTCAAGAGAATCATCGGAGATTTTCACACGCAGCTTCTGAAGCTCAACGTGGGTTGTGCGTGGTGGAATAGCGTCGACGCTAAAGAGCGGCAGCTCCCAGTCGTCATCGTTGAGCCATGTCTCATCAAACTCTACCTGGTACGTCCCTCCGTCGCCGTACCGCGTTCGAATCTTGATGTCTTCTGCGAGCGCCACCACTGCACGTTTTGTTCCGACCCCGAAGATGCCGATAGTCTCGTCCGTCGAGGATGATCCGGACTGACCTGGTCCAACAATGAAGCGCAACTCGTCGCGAGCCAGACCGCCGGCATCGTCCTCTACCCGGATTGTACCCTGCTCTTCGTCGAGGCTTAGCTTGATATTGATAGCGCTTTTCCGGCCGGCTCGGGTCCAGACATCGAAACCATTGTCGACCAGCTCGCAAATCGACTTGTTCAGATCATAGTCGGCGATGATCGAAAGAAAGAGCCGCTTGGACGGTACAGCATCCAGCTTTCCCACCTGGCGTTTCATTCAAATTCCCTCACCAAATTCTTGCATGTATAGCGGGCATCGCAGATAATTGCGCGCGGAAGTTATTGGTTGGGGTGGGATATTGCAGTACGTCAACAGGGAATTAGTCGCACCGCCAGCGCCGTTTCAGAGCAGCGCCGCGCAGGCTGAACGAAGTGACTTCCTTCGCTACATGCGAGAGAGCCCAGAGCGCCTCTCGCAGACCACGCCGTCCTCCCGACGCTTCGAGCTGGCCCAGGACGAGACCCTGTTGGCGCTCGATAAACTCTTCAAGGGCAAATGCGCCTTCTGCGAGAGCCGCGCGCCTCTAAACGCCCGTCTCTTCAGGCCAGCAGAGGAAGCTGAGCCGTTGGCGAAATCGGAATTTGCGCACCTCTACTACGCATGGCTCCGAACAGACTGGGGGAACGTCTACGCGGTTTGCAGCGCGTGCGCGAAGGCGGCAGGTAACCAGTTCCCCGTGGACAAACTAGACCGAGGCCCGCTGCCGACTACTGCGGAACTGGAGGCGTTTACGAACGAGAACTATGGCTTGTGGCGATGGCACCATCGCGACCGGCGGCAGTTGCTGGATCCTTGCGAAGATCGCAGCATTGCCAGCCACCTAAGTTTTAATCTTTCTGGTGGAATTCAAGCTTTTTCCAGGGTAGGTGCCCAAACGATTGCCGTATTCAACCTCGATCGCCAAGACCTTGTCGCTTCCCGCGCAGCCGCATTCGATTCCCATGTTCAATTGCTCTTGAGCGAACTAGAGCGCGGGATTCCTCCGAACGTCTTCGACTTCCAATCTCTCGAGTATGGGGGAGGCTGGAGCCTTCTACTCCGCCGGCTGCTCGACAGAATAGGGCGTCGACTCGATCAGACGTTTCGTTTCCGCGCAGACCAAATAGCCAGTACCATCGTCCGTATCTGGAGTACTCCCATCGGACAACAAGCTATCCGGGCTGGGCTGGAGGACGTCCGCAACCCAGTGGAGCGAGCCACTATCGCCCGTCCGGAAAGTCGAGGCGAGCCTCGGCGCCTGATCGGCGTTCATGTCACCAACTTCAAGGCTCTTGAGAACCTTGAGCTGATACTCCCGCCCGCAATATCGCCAGACACGCGTGTGGGGCGGGAAGCAGAGGCGTCAGCCCTACTTATTCTCGGCGAGAATGCCGCTGGCAAGAGCTCGATTTTAGAAGCCGTAGCGCTTGCCCTCACGGATGAGCGTACCCGGAACATCGTCGCGCGCTCGCCAGCAAGTTTTGTTCTCGATCCTACTCTGATGGGAGCCGACAATCTGCCTTCACCACCAGCGGCGAACGTACGTCTCAATTTTGAGGGGGGTGGCGAGCTCACCTTGACTGTCTCCGAACGTTTCGACGAGGCAGGCGCCACCGACAATCTGCCGCCGGTCTTCGCCTACGGCGCGTTCAGGCAATACGCAGGTCGATCACCAAGCCGGCCGCCGAAAGGGCACATCGCCACGCTGTTTAAGTCAGAGACGCTGCTTGCGAACCCCGAAGAGTGGCTCCTCAAACTGCCCGACGATCATTTCGCGATGGTGGTACGTGCGCTCCAGCGCATTTTGATGATCGAGGGGGACCTTGAGGTAGTGACCCGCGACACCGCCAATCGCCGATGCCTGATCGTAACCAAGGTTGGAGAGGGACCAGAGGAGCGGTTGATTAACACACCACTTAGGGTTGTTTCCTCAGGTTTTCGTTCCGTCTTGGCGATGGTATGCGACGTACTGGCGGGATTGATAGCACTGCAGCCCGCGTCGCAACGCAAGAGTTTCGGAGAACTCGAGGCTGTCCTACTGATTGATGAAGTTGAGGCCCATCTCCACCCACGGTGGAAGATGCAAATAATGGCTGCGTTGAGGAGAGTGCTCCCTAAGGCCACGATCATTGCGACTACCCATGACCCGCTCTGTCTGCGTGGGATGCATGACCAGGAGGTCGTCGTACTTAATCGCGCCATAAAGGCAGGCAAGGAAAGTCAAGACGATCTACCCGTCTTTGTCGAAGCTGTGTTCGCGCTTCCAAACGTCGAGAACTTGACCGTGGAACAGCTTTTGACATCAGACTTCTTTTCGATGTTCAGCACGGACTCTCCCGCAGCTGAATTCCATCTCGCAAAGCTAGGAGATCTAATCGCACGGGAGGCTCGAGGGGAAGTGCTGGACGTATCCGAAGAGACGACGCTCAGTGACCTTCGCAAAGAGGTCGTGGATGCACTATCGCTGGGTTCCTCAGAAGTGCAGCGTCTGATCGAGGAAGCTGTGTTCGCTTACATCCAGAAAAGGCGCGGACTACGAGCCCTCCAGCTCGAGACCCTCAGAGGCGACACACGAGAGCTTATTGTGAAAGCTCTGGAGGCGTACTGACGTGCGGGGGGTCTTTAGGGGAAATAAACCACCGCCTGCCGCTCTCGCCGCACGAAGTAAAAAGGGCACGGAGCTTGAGCGAGTGCGCGCTCACATGGTGGAAGTTCTTCCTCCGGGCATGAAGCGGAAGGCATTTCCATTCCAGGCCTACAAAGCAGAAGGTGTGAAGAAGCGTCTCGAAGAGCTCTTCCACGGCAAATGTGCCTACTGCGAATCGCTCTATGCGTCCCAAGCTCCAGTTGATGTGGAACACTACCGGCCGAAAGGACGGGTCAAAGATGAACATGCCCATCCAGGCTACTGGTGGTTGGCGTCCGAGTGGACCAATCTTCTTCCGAGTTGTCTGGACTGCAATCGGAGACGCAAGCAAGCTGTCCCCACCATCACTGGTGATCTATCGGTACTCCACGCAGGGATGCTGACTGGCAAACAGGACAGCTTCCCCGTGCTGGGCACGCGCGCCACGGAAGAGCTGGATGACCTCGCTAGTGAGCGGGCGCTACTCTTGGATCCCACGCGCGATGACCCCGACGAACATCTCTCCTTTTGGCTGGGGGGAGACCGCGCTGCAGGGCTGGTCTATCCAGCGCGATCAGGCGGCGCAGCGGCAGGACCTTTGATTTTGCCAGCAGTAGTCGAAGATGCTGCGACTATCGGTAACCATGCTTCTGCTGCCGGAGTGAGTGTGCGCGGGGCAGTTTCAATTCAGGTCTATGGCCTTAACCGGCTTCGTCTCGTTCAGGAGCGTGCACGGCTGCTGCAGCAGCTCCGCTTTCTCGAAAGTGTGCTTCTGGATGTTAGCGAGGTCTCGCGCGACCTCGCGGCGGTCAATGTCACAGTTGCGCGTCAGGAACTCACTGACGCCGCGGATCGTCTAGACCGGCTCCAGCGTCGAATACTTGATCAGATGCAATCGCTTGCAGCGCCCACTGCGCCCCATTCAGCGATCGCCAGGGAATACCTGCGTGACTTTCGTAACCGCATTGCATCTTTGCCTCCGGCATAATGGCACACGGCAACTCGTGGCACTGGCGAGAGATCCGCATCCGGCTTGGGCAATAAACAGACTTGGAGCGGAGCAGCTGTGCTCCAATGTGCGCTTGAATCAGGTCAACTCGGCCTATGGCCGATTTCTTCCATAACGTTTGATTTGCGAATCGTGGGCCTCGCTGCTTGGACAAGGTGGTTGGAAACGGTGCGTAGTCACTGCGTTGGCCGACCGATGTGTTCGGTCTGCATCTAAGCAAGCTAGCGTCGCTCGACGGTAATAGACGAATTGGTAGTGATGATTCGCGCCGTCCTTTGTAAAGACAAGGGGGGTTAACCGGAGCCAGTGGGCTTCGGACATGCTGCAAGTCTTGGCTTGCGGTCGGGGGGCGAGACAATGCCTGCGTTGCGGCGAAGCGTAGTCGTGCATACGAACTTGGCAGGTCACATGTTGCGCGTCCAATTCGCCCGACGAAGCGAAAATGGCGTGCAAGTTCTGACCATGGGACAGTTGGTCGCCCGCTTGGCAGGTGGTTTGCTGCGGCCGGTTGATTCGGATGTCCTGGTCCAGACAGCGCGCGAGGCGCTTTCCGCGGTCGACATGGGAGAGCTCGAGCCAATCAAGGACCTTCCGGGCATGCCGAGCGCGGTCGCCGGCACGCTCGACAAAGTCTGGCGCGCTGGTGTTCGGCTCGCCGAGTCTGGTCATCCCCGCCTAGCTGCATTGGCCCGTCTGGAGGAGGAGATCGTGGGCCGCCTGCCCGCCTCGATGAGGAGGCCCTCGGAGCTGGTCGAACTGGCGTCGCTGCGCCTTGAGCTCGCGAAGACCTTGATCGGTCCTGTGGAGATTCATGGCCATAGCGAGATGTCCCCGTGTTGGCGTCCCTTCCTTGCGCGGCTTGCTGAAGTCGTTTCGGTGAAGTGGATGGCGGGCGCGCGACGCGCGCCGCCATGGTTAGTCGTAACAAAAGTGGTGGTGGAAGCGACCAAAGCATCGGGCACCGCGTTTGCTGTGCGTTCTTGTGCGAACCAGCAGCACGAAGTTATCGAGGCGTTCCGGTGGATACGCTCGTTGCTGGCAGGCGGAACGCCTGCTTCGGACATCGCCATCGTAGCTTCCAGCCCGGGCGAGTACGATGATCACGTACTCGCGCAAGCGGCCGACAGTGCTCTTCCGATTCACTTCGTACATGGCGTTAAAGCCGTGACGGTGTCCGATGGACAGGCTGTCGCCGCGCTCGCGGAGATTCTGTTAAAGGGCATCTCCCAAGAACGATTGAAAAGATACCTTTCGCTGGCCGGGGGCGCGCCCGCGCTGCACGCTCTGTTTCGGAAGTGGGTTGGGCTCGTTCCTTCCGATGCTCCGCTAACAACATTGGCGAGATGGGAAGGGGCATTCAAACGCGTCCATCCGTCGGACTGGCCCGATGGGCAGGATCGTTCCGCGGAATTGGTGGACGCGCTGCGCCTGCTTGTTGGCGGGGCGGACCGGGTCGACGACGTAGGAGAGACGTTGCTCGCCGGCACCCAGCGTGCGCTGTGGAGAAGGGCGCTTATGGATGGGCCCGCAGCAGCACTTCCCGTAACATTGGGCCGGTTGCGAGTGGACGACGGTGTCGAACCTGCATCGAGCGTCCTGTGGACCTCGGCCATCGCCCTTGCGTCTTCGCCACGACCGAACGTTTGGCTCCTGGGTATGAACGCCGGAAGTTGGCCCCGCCGCATATCGGAAGACCGGCTTATTCCCGATCACGTCCTGTCGATCGAAGAACTAGATCCGCTTCCTATCGCCGACGGTGACAAGCGAGATTTTGACACGATCGTCTCCAGTGCCTCGAATGTAATGACGTCGTTCAGCCGACGCGACGCCGGAGGCCGATTGCTGGGACGGTCACCGCTGATCTCCGCATCGAAAGTCCTCCATCTCGACCGTGCCCGCACCCCCGAGCATGCTTTCAGCGAGGCGGACCGTCTGCTTGCGCGGGCTCAAGAATTCGCCGCCATGCCGGTCGCCGTGTCCGGTCTCGGCTGTTGGCGGGATTGGTACCGCGATGACATCACTCCACATGACGGTTTGATCGCGGCAGGACACGAGCGGTTGCGGAAACTGTTCGAACGGCCACTGTCGGCCACGTCTTTGAAGTTGCTCCTGCGCGATCCGATGCGTTTCGTCTGGCGGTACGCGCTTGGCTGGAAAGCTCCGGAAGATGCGGAAGAACCTACATCGTTCAGCCCGCTTCATTTCGGTAATCTCGTGCACGCTTCGCTCCGCGGTGCCGTCAATCAATTGGAAGCCTCTGGCGGATTGGCGGGCGCAGGCCGGGCGGCGTTAAGCGCCGCGATTGATACCGCGCTCGTCGCCGCCGCCTCGGACTGGGAAAGCGAGTTGCCGATTCCCCCCAACGTGATCTGGCGGGATGCCATCGATAAAGCGCGCGCGGTTTCGCTGGCGGCGCTTTCCTACCCACTTCCTCAACTGCCCGGACAGCAGACTTGGACAGAGATCCCGTTCGGAAGATCCGATGTTGATGACGGCGTCGCACGGGAGCTCCCGTGGAAGCGCGATACGCCGGTGAAAATTCCGGGTACTAAACTCAAGATCGAGGGCCTGATAGATCGGCTCGATCTCTCCGAAGACCGATCAAAAGCGCGCGTGATCGACTACAAAACCGGCAAGGCGAGCAAGAAGATGCCGGAGACGATCATCAAAGGCGGCAGCGAGTTGCAAAGGTGCCTCTACGCCTTTGCCGGGAAGGAGCTTATCGGAAGCGGCATATCCATCGAGGCGGCACTTCTGTTTCCGAAGGCGCCGGAGGGCGAGGGGCTATTCCCGCTGGATGATGTCGATGCAGCTCTGAGGAAAGTGGCCGCAGCCGCAGCGCTCGCGCATGACATGGTGATGTCCGGTTTCGCAGCGCTCGGCACCGATGCGAACGATGCCTACAACGATCTTGCTCTGGCGCTTCCTGCCAGCGCCGGATATCTGCCGCGAAAGATGCCGCTCGCCCAAGTGCGCCTCGGACAAGCCGCTAACGTCTGGAGCGAGCCATGATCTTGCTTCCCGATATTGAGGCGCGGAGAACTGCGCTGACCGCCGTGGATCGCACGCTGCTAGTCGAGGCAGGAGCAGGTTCCGGTAAGACTTCCCTGATGGCGGGACGCGTCGCGGTGCTCTTGTCGAGAGGCACGGAGCCTAAGCATATCGCGGCCATTACATTCACAGAGTTCGCCGCAAGCGAGCTTCGCCAACGTATAGAGCGGTTCATCACCGAACTGTCGCTTGGCGAAGTGCCGAAGGATCTGCTTCAAGCATTTCCTGAAGGTGTGAATGCCGCCCAGAGGGGAAATCTCTCGAAGGCACTTAGCGCATTTGACCAATTGATGTGTGGCACGATCCACGGTTTCGCACAGGCGCTGATCAAACCTTATCCCGCCGAGGCCAATATCGATCCAGGCGCCGACATTGTGGATCCCGCGGAAGCCGAGCTTGCTTTCCAGGAGCGTTACGATGCCTGGCTCCGGTCGCAGCTGTCGGGTGACCATGACGACGGTCTAGTCGCTCAAATCGTGCTTTCCGATGTAGACCGTGGATTGAAGTTCGTTGCCGAGCTCGCTCAATTTCTCCGGAAGAACCGTGATGCCACTTGCGCGCAGATTGGTTGGTCGCACCATGGATTGGCCGACCTGACGGCGGCCGTGGCTCAGTTTCAACAGGATCTGGCCGGGTACGACTTTCTGGAACAGCAGACTTCGGAATGCTGCAAGGTGCTCGGAGAGATCGTCAAGACACTTCAGGGGCATGGGCTCTCAGTGCCGAATCCAAGCAACGCAGCATTGGTCGCTGCTCTCGGTTTTCACAGGCATGAGACGTGCTTCACTCAGGACGGAAAGCGACGACAGCTTCGCGCCTCCACGAAGTGGCAGGAGGCCGCAGCTAAGGCCGGCCGACCGAAGACAGCCGGGAAGATCGCATCGGAAGCTTTGGTGCTTCGATACGATGCCTGCCATGCGGCGATTTCGACCCTAATGGGAGCGGTTTCGCAAGAACTTCTTCTGCGGCTTTGCAGCGATATTGCACGGTTGCGGGAGGACTGGCGCGCCTACAAGAGGGCGGCCGCGTTGCTGGATTTCGACGATCTTCTCTATAAGGCCAGAGACCTTCTCGCCAACAACGCGGATGTGCGAAAAGCTCTTTCCAACCGTTTCCGCCATGTCCTGGTCGACGAGTTTCAAGACACCGATCCACTTCAGACCGAGATACTGTGGTTGCTGTGCGGCGATGACAGCGACGGGGAGCCGCTGTCTCGTCCGCTGCGTCCCGGTGCCCTGTTTCTCGTCGGCGATCCGAAACAAGCCATCTATCGCTTTCGTGGAGCAGACGTGAATGCGTACATCGCCGCGCGAGCGGCGATCGCCCCGGATGCGCTTCTGAAGATCACCGCAAACTTCCGCTCTGTCGAACCCATCCTCGGTTTCGTGAACAAGCAGTTCCAACAGGTACTGTCCGAGAGCGCCGGCCAGCCCGGCTTTTCGGAATTGTCTCCGGTCGATCCCGCCGGCGCCGATCCAGCCGTGGTAGCGCTCGACATCATGGTGGATGAAGAGAAGCCGAGCGCCGACGCGATCAGAGATGCAGAAGCGCTGGCGGTGGCGAACCTCTGCAGCCGTTTGGCTGGAAATCTCCTGGTGCGAGATCACCACACGAACGAACTCAGGAAGTGTCGCTTCGGCGACATCGCTCTACTGGCACCTGTCGGCACCGAGTTGTGGAGGTTCGAGGAAGCTCTCGAGGATCTTGGCATCCCGGTATCGACCCAGGCAGGCAAAGGCTTCTTCGGGCGCCAGGAAATCCAAGACCTCGTCGCGCTTACCTGCGCCTTGGCCGATCCGAGAGACAGCTTGGCTCTGGGGGCTTTCCTACGAGGTCCGATCGTCGGTCTGACTGAGACCGAACTTCTGGACATCGTCGAGCACTTGCCGATCAATCCGGATCAGCCCGAGCGGTTGCCGATGCTGTCGCTCCGGACCAATCCGGATCACATAGCCAACGTGACCGCTAGCAACGCCATACGCATCCTCGCGTTCCTCCGTAGCCAGGGGCGCAAGACGACCCCATATGCGCTCCTTTCCGACGCAGTCGCCGCTTTGCACATTCGACCCCAGCTACGTCAGCGGTTCAGGGAGGGTACCGAGCGGGCAGTGGCAAACGTGGACCTGTTTCTCGAATTAGCTCGAGCATACGATGTGCGCGGGCTGCGTGCTTTCGCGAGGGACATGAGGGCGAACTGGGAGGAAACCGTTCGCCAGGTTGAAGGTCGGCCCGATGCTGAAGAGCAGTCCGTTTCCTTAATCACGGTGCATTCCGCCAAAGGTCTGGAATGGTCCGTCGTGATCTCTCTGAACGTGACGGGCAGGCCGCAATCGGAGAGTGGCTTGGCGCACGACAGATCGAGCAATCTTTTTTCTATCCCCGTGCTAGGCAACGATCCTCCCGATTACGATCGTATTAAATCGAAGAACGTCGTCGAGTCGACGAGGGAGCGGGTACGGCTCTGGTACGTCGCAACGACGCGAGCTCGCGATCTCCTGGTCCTACCGCGGCATTCTGCGAAAATATCGGATGAAAGCTGGATCCGCATTGTTGACTTAGGATTGGAGAATTTGCCTGCCTTGAACGCGTCTGGCTATGGAGCACCCGGTGGAGCGCCGGCGACGTCCGGGGAGAACCTGCAAACCCGCGAGATATTTGCCGCCGAGGCCGCGGTGATTGTAGCCAACAGAAAAGCCGTGACATGGCGACGTCCAAGCCGCGCGGAGCTTGATCTCCAAGAATCCAGCGCTGTTGAGGCCGCGGCGACGAGCGAAGCTGTCGAAGTCCCACCGTCCGTTGTTGTAGGTAGTTCAACCCGAGGCGTCATCCTGCATAAGCTTATCGAGGAAATACTGACGGGAGAGACGAACGGCACGTTTGAGCAGCTGGAAACGCGGGCTTGCGACCTCCTGAAGCAGGCAGGCTATGAGGCTGCGCAAGGTCCTAAGGACGGCATCTCGGCTGCCGAATTATCCAACACAGTGATGAGGACGCTCGCGCTGTCGGAGATTAAAGAACTGAGGGGTCGGCTGGTCCCAGAATTCCCGGTGTTTGGATGCTCGAGCACCGGGGACGGTGAAACGCTCATTTCAGGTCTGGTCGACGCTGTTGCAGTCGACAAGACCGGCGCCATTGACGTTGTGATCGATTGGAAAAGCGATGTGGCACCTGATATGGCAACACTCGATCATTACCGTCAACAGATACGAGACTATCGCAGGCAAACCAAAGCCAAGAGGGCGCTTGTGGTCTTGATGACAACGGGACAAGTAATTGAAGTCGCCGCGTGAAGTTGGCAATGACGACGCGTCGGTTAGATCCAGTAATGCTATCTCTCCGACGGGAGTCCTTGCATAAAATCCGCGCCTAACATGCGGTGAAATTGATCCTATCGAGCTTAAGGGGGGAGGGATGCGTCGCCGTGACGGAACGCCATTGATGGTCATGAGTGGCCAAGCATCTGCATTAAGCAGGATGGATCTAGCGGGGAGCGACTATGACGAAGCATGGCTTCAGCGTCTCCTATTCCAAAATCCAAAGCTGCTCCCGACTGAGCAAATTGAGCCGGGCTTCGGCGATCTCGTTTCAATTTGTCAAGAGCTTCCGCTTGCCTTCGGACCAAATCGTTCTGGTGCACTCGACAATGTCTTTGTCACTGCGGAAGGTGGGCTGTTTTTCGTCGAGGCAAAGCTTTGGCGAAATCCCGAAGCGCGCCGGGCCGTCGTTGCACAGGCAATTGAGTACGCAGCAGCGATCTTCCGGATGAACTACCTGGAGTTTGAAGCCGCCGTAATGCAGGCCCGCGAGAATTTACCTAACCAGGTTGATTCTCTATTTGATCTAGTAAAAGCCGAGAAGGGGGAGATCGGCGAGGCCGACTTTATCGATGCAGTAACGCGAAACCTTCGAAGGGGACGAGCAATCATCGCTGTCGTTGGTGATGGTATCAGAGAAGATCTTGAATTATTGGCTGAGCTTCTCCAGACGCACGCAGGAGATAGATTTACGTTTGCGCTGGTCGAAATGGGCCTCTTCGAATCAACAGACAAATCGCTTCGAATCGTTGTGCCGTCCGTTCTCGCCAAAACGGCTCTCATCGAACGGGGAGTTGTACAGATCTTGGATGGTCAGGCTGGAGGGCAGCAGATTATTATTAATAGTCCCAGCCCGGTTTCGCCGCTCACTCAGAAGCCGCGATCGATCAGCATGGGTGAAGATGAGTTCTTTGAGCGTTTGGATCGAAGAGATCCAGGATCCGCGGCTGTCCTGAAGTCGTTTCTATCAAGGGCCGAGAGCCTTGGCGTGACAGCCGACTGGCAAAGGGCTCTGAACCTGAAGCATCCATTTCCGGAGGGGAATCCCTTAAATCTTGGTACGATCGACAAGGACGGCTTTGTCGAAACTTCCCCAGCTTCATGGTGGGACCGTACGAAGCTTGGTCGCAGTTATAACGAGGCGCTCGCCAAAGAAATCGGCGGTCTAGTTCGCGACATGAAAGACGGGACGGAGTCGGCCGCGCGAACAGCCGCTGGCAAAATGCCCCGGCTCATGGACTTTCTTCCTGCTCACGAAGAAGCGTGGTTGAACGCGATGTCGCGCTACATCAAGGATGCGTTAGATACGACGACAGAGTCATAGCAGCCAGCCGCCAGGTGAGCTCTCACAAGATGAGAAGATGTGAGTAGGTCGATTGTCCATGACCGATTAGTCGTGAATCGATCAGTGTAGCGGCTTAGGTGCATGGGCGTGATATCAATCGGAGAGCGAGTTCGTTCGTTTCGCGCAATGACGGTCAACCGACTGGAAATGCCATAAACAGAAAATACGGAAGGTGGGATGGAGTTAAGTTGGGGCATTCTTGGGCCAGACATGTTGTCGACGACCCGCCGGACGCGCACCCTAGGTCTCGGTTCGGTCGTTCGAAGCTTTAATGATCTAGCCGTCCCTGGAATGGGAGGCGTTTGGTTCGGCAGACAGATAGTTCTCGCCCTGCTCGGCATTGATCTCGCGACCGAAGCAAGAGCGCGAGGGCATAAGGTCAGTAATATTCAGGTTGCCAACGCCGTTGAAGCACTTGGATGCTGGTCCGCATTGCAGAACTCTGAGGCCGTCGATCCGCGCGTGCGAGGTCGCCGCAAATTGCAGGGGCGGGCGGATGTCTCATTTCGCAGTCTCATTCGTCCAGGCGCCTACGTCACGCAACCCATGAGGATGGCAACCGGGCAATGCTTGTTGGCGCTCGACCTGGTCCGCTCCTCCAAAGAACGATTCAACTCATATCAATGCACGGACGAGGCGCTGCGACTGCTTGATGTCGCATTTGAAGGGTTTTCGCCAAACCGACGTCCTGTTCGGAGCAATTTGCTCCGATGGATCGACGGCGACGCAACTTGTGTGAGCACAACTGAATCGCGTAACGCGCTGGCTTCAAACGGAGCGCTAAATGCGGCCGCGCGAGAGATTATCAAAGAACGCGTCGTTGCGTCTGATTCGTCCGGACGACGCCAAAATCTATTACTTTGGATGAATACGCTGAGTCACCCTGACGGTGGCCCGAGCACCGCAATTCGATGGGATAAGAAACCGGAATGGATCGATGAAGGGCATTGGCGCGATCTAAAGGTCGGATCTGAGTTCTTCGTTGCGCGAACTAACGCAATCTCCGTTCTAGACACAATTGAGGAGACGATCGGTGGGCTAAGCGACCGAGTGCTTGACATTGCGTATCATGTACCCCGGATAGCCGAGACAGCTATCGAAACGTTGCAACGCAGCGCGGACGCTTTCCTTAGCTCAGGCTTCGATCCTTCACCTGAAGGCCAGGCTAGCGTCTTTTGCGCGCAATGTAGCGGGTCGGTCAAGAAGGCCGCGGTCGTGGCTTCGCTTGTCGAGCGAGATGATCGTGTGCTTCGCCTGCGTGGTACCCAAATCGTACCGGGGCCGGCATTTGTGGGTCGTGCCGCAGCTAGAACGGTCGACGATACGGACGAGACCACGTCCGAAGGGCCAATTGAGACGTTAGGTGCGTCGATCAGGTGGCCCGACGGCATTTCCTTCCGGCTGCCCAATCTTCATCTGCTGAACGCAGATCTGAAGGGCAATCTAAATCAAGTCCTTTCGTCGTAGGTGATTGACGATGTGGAGCAGTCAAGCGGACAGGCCGCCGTCGCTAACGCAGCTATTCGAGCCACCGGACGGCTTTCGTTCGCAGTTCGGATGGTTGTGCGGGTTTTCAGCCGATACACATTTCCTGAACGACGCCGTGGAGAAGTTCACACAAAAGGTATCGCAGCAGAGAGCCTACGAGGGGAGCATCGCGATTGCTTTGATGCTCGACTCCGGCAATGCACAAATTACCTGCACAGACGTGCCTGGGTTGCTGCATCTGCCGTTGACGCGCTCTGCCGATCGGCCGTTCAATCTGCTGCACGCGAAAGTCGCGGTGCTTGGATTTCGCCATGAAGTAGACCCGCGCAGATGGATCGCACGGCTCATCGTTTCGACGGGAAACTGGACTCGCGAAACGCTTGAGCAAAGCTTAGACCTCGCTTGGACTGTGACAATTTCAAGCGATCAGCTCTCGACCCAGCTCAGTGATTCTTCAAGGCAAGTATGCGCTGATTTCAAACAGGGTTGGGATGCCATCTTATGGCTACGACAGCAATTCGATCAGCGTGCACTCGACGCCGGATCAGAAGACCGGCTGGATTTACGTAAATCTCTCGACGCTTGGATGGCTCTGGTCGCTTCGAAACGGCAGCTTGGTCCGGCGCGTGTGTTCGACAATCGCCGGCGCGGCCTGCTCGACCAATTGGCCCACCTCATCCATCCCGACAACGATCAGCCTATTGCGCGAAATTACCTCGCTATGGGATCCGGTTTCTATGAGGCGGCCAGTCGCACCAACGGGGGCGTTCCCGCTGTCATCAAGGAGGCGGTCGGGATCTTGCGTCAGGCCGGCCTGCTCACCGGGCGCGCCGAAATTGATGTCTATGTCAACCAACGTAGCTGCCAGGCGATGGCATATGCTGGGGCGGCCTTTGAAGCCGAAGGATGGTCGATACGAGGGCCGGCCCATCTGAGCTGCTTCAGGGAACCCCGAGAGCTGCATGCCAAATTCATATTTGGAGCCAGCTATCGGCGCAATTCGACCCTGTGCGGCAACGCTTGGTTATACCTCGGATCCGGAAATCTCACGGGTCCTGGCTTCCTGCAGAAAGCGTCGCGTCGTGGCGGCAATTTTGAGGTCGGCGTGGTGTTAACTGAAGGCAATCTAGTCTGGGAGCGCAAGAAGGGCGACAAATCATCCTTGGCCGTGACTGACGTTTTGCCGCTGCAATGGTCCGAAAAGTTCGAGTCGACATCTGATGCATTGCTTGAAGGCTTGGGGATGGAGGAGCGTGGCGACGCCTACGTCTCTGCACCAGTCGCATTCTTGATTTGGCGGTCAAATCGGGATCAGTCAGGAGGTGTTGTCTTTACTTCCGACGATATCGTTGAAGAGTTTGCCGTTTTCGACGGCGACGTCGCGTGTCACATGGAGCCCGGCAATCATTTCGTTTGGCTCAGCGCTAAGCCCGCACAAGTGCTTATTCGCTGGGGACTCGGCGACCAGGCGGGTGCGGCATATGTTCCAGTCTTGGATGAGTTTGGCCGATTGGCCGGAGCAGAACTCAAGCCGGTTGATGTCGATCAAGCCTGGTCCATGCTGTCGTCATTCCCCGAGTCGCCAGAAATCGATGATCTGCCTATTGTAGAGCCGGATCCAGGGCAGGGCCACGCGCCTTCTTCGGCAGCTGTCGGAGCGGCTCAATACCCCATCAGACAGCTGATGGAGCTCATGGAAAACATAGCGAGCAAGCAGACAGCCATGGATCGCGAAAGTTGGCCGGCTTGGTGTAATCGACTGGAGCAATCTCTTACATTGGCCGCCAACAGCGCTGTGGTCGTTGCGAGCCGAGCGCTTGGTTTGAATCTTCTCTCGCCGCTATGGGCGGCACCGTTTCGGCCGACGTTCTGCAACCGACCGGGTAGCGCAGAAGCAACTCGCTATGAGGACACCCTTCGTCGAATCGAAGACGCTTGGAAGATCTCGACCTTGGACAGATTGGGAGTGGGATAATGCATGCGACCTTCGAGGGCTGGCATGTTGTCGCGCACAAGCTGAGAGAGATCGCGAGAAGCGACGCTGCTCGCTTTAATGACGGTCAGGTGGCAACCATCAATGCTATCAGCGAACGCATCGCCGCGAACGGACTTATTCTTGCCGATGAGGTCGGGATGGGAAAGACGCGTGTCGCCGTTGCGGTCATTCGCGCTGTCACCGAGGCCGGCGGCCGTGTCGCCATCATCGTCCCGCCAGGACTGGGATTCCAGTGGGGTGATGAGCTATCCGCTGGTGGGATCCAGGACACGCCATCGCTTCTTCGAAGTTTCGATGCCTATTTGACCGCATGGCGCTCGGACGTTCCAGTTGCCGTCAAACCTTGGTTCGATCGCAGCGTAGTGCTCATCTCTCACGCATTCTCCAATTGGCGTTTGCGCGAGACGAGCAAAATGGAAAGGTGGGCCCTTTTCCCTGCGCTTTACTGCGAATGGAGAAAGCAAACGCGCGGCAGATATCCGCGCGGCTATTATGAAAGTGAGCACTATCCCGGTCCGCAGATTCGCGCAGCGGCGCAGAGCATTTGCAGTAACGCATCTGCTCAAAGTGACCAATCGCGTCAGCTGCTTGAAGAAATATGCGCGGTAATGCCTTGGCCCGAGGCCATGTCAGGCGCAGGGTACGGCAGGTCTGAGCCGTTGAGACCGCTTCTCGAAAAAGCGGTTGGGCTTGGGCTTGGACTGTTCGATTTGGTCATCCTCGATGAGGCCCATAAGAGCCGGCATGATGATAGTGTTCTCTCAAGGCAGTTGAACAGTATCGTCCAGAAGTCCAGAACAGCAAGAGTTCTTGCGATGACGGCGACACCAGTCGAACTCGACACGAGCCAATGGTGTCAAATATTACAACGAATCGCAGTTGAACCGTCCGCGATGGAGCAGATTGAGAACAGCATCAAGTCATATGCAGATGCAGTTAAGCGCGTACGCTTTGTCTGGAAGACGAGCGAAGACGCGCGAGCTGCCTACCAAAAGGCCGCTCGCACATTTGAGACGGCCCTGAAGCCATACTTACTTAGGCGGGATAAGCGAGAAGACTCCGCAGTAATGGCGTTCAAGAAGGCTGCCGGGGGGGAAGTTGATCTCTATCGATCCGAAAAGGAGATCAGAGTGCGCGTCGATGATCTCAATGTCAGTTGGAAGAAAGTAGTGTGCGCAGCCGAGGCGCTTTCTTTCGTTGCCACCGGGGCCGCGACGCCATTTTCGAAGCGCTTACGCCTCACGATAGGGACTGGTCACGGCATTGGAAACGTCGTGGATTCGTTGCATCGAATCGAAACTGACTCGCCGCAGAATGCCGAAGATCAAGCCACGACGGAGCACCTCAACGAATACGGTCAAGACACGCGAGTATCAGAAGATAGGGCGCAGTGGTGGCTCAATGTGCTCAAAGCCGCTGCTCCAGGCGGTGAAGGCGGCTTATTTCAGCATCCGGCCATTTTGGCGGCGGTTTCTGCTATTGAAGCCTACACCGACGCAGGCGAAAAAGTGCTTGTTTTTGGCCGATACACGAAACCACTGCGCGCTCTCACCGAGCTGTTGAATGCGAGAGAGATGTTGCGCTGTCTAAGTACTGGAAAGCTATGGCCCCAGTCCAAGGTGGTGAGCGGCTCGGAGCGTGACGAATGGGCTGCGATAAGGGTGGCGCATGCGCAGATGGCGTGCGCGTTCGGCGTCGACGAGGTCGATATGATGCTCGACGCTCAATACCGAAAACTGGAAACACGCCGAGAGTTTCTGCGGGGTTCTTTGTTTCAAGCCGTGGACGAGAGCCGCTTTCCAATGACAGACGATGAAGCGCGGCTGTTCGAGCGAGCGAAGAACGCGCCCGATGTAACAAAGGCGCTTATCGCAAGGGCGGTCGACGAACTTATCGACGGATCCACTGAGCCGGATCTAGGGCAATGCGCGGAAGCGTTTATCGAATTCCTGAGGGCTCTCCGCGACCGAGATGAGGGAGATCACAATGGAGATGGAATTCTCGATGAGGAGGAGATCGATGCCTTGTGGCGCGATATCGAAGCGAGAATCCACGATGAGTACCGCGCTCAAAGTGGGACATTCGCAAGCTTGATGCATGGCGAAACAAAGCTGACAACCAGGCGAACGCTTCAACTGGCTTTTAATCGGCCGAGTAGCTATCGCCGCGTGCTTGTCGCCCAATCGATGGTCGGCCGGGAAGGCCTCAATTTGCATCAGGCCTGTCGATCGATTGTCTTGCTGCACGCCGAATGGAACCCGGGAGTCGTCGAGCAGCAGATCGGGAGGATTGATCGCGTTGGTAGCCACTGGTCAAAGCAACTTGCTCAAGCACTGAAAGACGGCGACATGCCTTTGCCGCAGATCGAGGTGCGGCCTGTCATTTTCGAGGGGACGTATGACGAGCATCACTGGACTGTGTTGCAGCAACGATGGGATGATTTGCGAGCTCAGTTGCATGGGGTTGTGGTCCCTCAACGGCAGCGAAAGACAGACGATCCTGCCGAGAGTAGTATTATTAAGGAGCTGGACCGATCGGGACCAAATTTCTCACCTACGATCTTGCGTTACCCGTGAATTGAGTATCCGCGCAAACACATCGATCGGCTAAGAGTGAGATGATTTGCCAGAAGATGCAAAGCCGTGAAGCTTGCGGTGATGGTCTAGGTAGCGTTGGTGCCGAGAGCTCAGCTTTGCAATCGATAACTGTGGACCTATTCCGAAACAGCGAAGGCTTTGGTCGGTCAATCTGCTTGAAATCAGAATGGATCCGTTCTCGTCGAACGAGATGAATCCACGATCAAACAGCCCATCGATGTGGACGGCAAGCAGGAGGCCATTGTCGGGGTCGAGACGTTCGGTGGAAGTCGCTTCACACCAAGGCTTGATATGCGACGCGCGAAGAAGCTCCGGGATTGCTAGGCCGGTCAGCGCGCACCGGGCGCCCCAGACGTCCAAAAGGTCGCGACGAAAGTTTTGCTGACCCAACCTCACGGCGCGCATAGCTTCGGTCTCGGTCCGTGGATCGATGTCCATCTGATCCGCGCTCTCGACTGAAGGTGTGATGGGCATGCCCTCAAGTGTCTCAACGAAGCGTCTGAAGGCCTGCTGGGATGCGAAGCCAAAATCGACGCCATATGGAATCGGTGCCTTGCCCGACCAAATTCGCTTTGGGAAGGCTCGCATAGTCGAGTTGTGATAAAATAAACTTCGATTTTCTCGTTGAACGCCAGGTATCTGCATTAGAGCCGTGACCCCTTCCTCGTAAGCTGGGTCGACGACCAGGACGGACCTGTTGCTATCGAATTTAATGTAGAGCGTGGTGAGGCCGCGGGTTGCGCGTCGCGTCTTAACGCCGGTTGGAGCGAGGTCGAAGCCAGCCGTGATCAACTCTTCACAGAGCAGATCTCTGCTCAGTTCATTGGCCATCGCGCGGGCGGGGGGCGGGTCGAAAGACCAGTGCACGACGACCGGCGTGGTATCTTCCATATGACTGGCCCACGCGCGGCCTGCATAAGTAAACGGCAAGCGGTCCGCAGATCGATGGAAGATATGCGTCGGCGAAGAGCCTTCCGAAATGGCGCGCATCAAGGGTTGGGAGAGATTTGAGCGGTTTTTGGCGGACCAGACGAGTCGCTGGCCGTCCCAGCGGTTCGGGTAATCGTGGCCGGTTCGTCCAGCTGAGTCGACGTTGCAGAATACAAAGAGTTCGTTATCGAATCGCGTATAGCCGGTGGCCCAATCGCCGCCTCGTCGATCTCCGGGCACGCCAAGAAGGTCCTGAATCTGCGTCCGTGTATATTGCGCGCCCACCTCAAAGTCCATTTTGCCTCCAGAGGTCCGTTTTGCCGATCCGCTTGGTATTCTCCTAGAAAGCGATCGACGACAATGCAATGCGCGCTGTAGACGTGGCTGCTGCAAGGCTGTGAGGCGTCGAGACCATAAACGCGGATTGTCGAAGTGGGTGGTTGGGATTTCAAAGAAGGTGGTCAGCGCATACTGCACTGCGGCATGTGCAATATTCCATAACGACGCATACGCGAATGCTGCTCGTCAAAAATGCTTGGCAGCAAGAAGCCCGAGCAGAACTGTGCCCGAGACGGCGGATACTGCGACCATATTAATTAGGTTTTGCGTGGCCACCGATAGCATCGATGCCGCGGAGGACGGCAACGAGTTCGCTTTTGATTTCTCGCGTTTTGGCCTTTGTGGCGTTGTTTTTGCAGACATTGCATTTCCGAGATGGCGGGCCAGGCCGCCATGCGGTCTGACCCTGACGCGTCCCTGTCGGGATTTGTCCCCGATCTGAAGCCACCATTGCATGCTCGCGGACGAGAAAGCTTAAGAGGTCTGGTAAACCAAAAACAGACGGGAACTGATGGTTTATGAATTCGCGACACGTGTCGCGCGGGAAGCCCCGAGTTTCTGCAATATCGTTGATCATATCAAACTCACGGCAGCGTGTCAGCGCGCGCCGGTACCGCACGTTGACACGTCACCGCTCTATCCGGCCAGCGAAAGCTCGGCCGGCCTGATGGGCTCCGGACGGGTTCGCCGCCATCCCCATCGCCGCAATTGATCCGCCCCAGCGTGCGGCTTCTCCTGCGGTCCCCGCGCTTAAAGGGTCCGGGTCCCCGAAAGCCTTAAGCCGCCTCGCTCGGCAGCGTCGACGTCATTTCGGCAATCTTCTGAAACTCGACAAATAGCTCAGGCTGATATTGCTCGAGATATCGCCCCACGCGGTCGTTGGTGACCAACTTGCGGAGATACCCCTTGACCACCGTCAGATGGAGGTGATCTTGGCCGTACAAGTCTTGGATCGAAGATATCGCTTCCTGCAATCGTGAGAGTTCGCGTTCCATGCGGGCAATAGCTTCGGCGGTCATGCCCTTCAACCGCTTTGGCGTCTGTGGCGTGACCAGCTGGGCCTGGGGAGTGCCGGCCAATAGAGCAGACGCATAACTAACCGAAAAATTGTTGGCATTGATGAGGAGTTCGGTGGCCTCTATCTGACGCAGGGGGCTCATCTTACGAAGAACATCAAAGACGGCTAGAGGACACATCCGGTCCTTTAATAGGCCAACGACCTCCCCGCATATCCCGTCAAGCAGTTGCGCCTTACGGGATATGCTGCGGACCTTGATGTCCAGGGCCCGCGCTATCTTTTCCTTAGGGACATTGCGCTCGATCGCTTTGGCGATCATTCGCTGCTCCTGAATCGGAGACAACCGGCTAATGCGTTTGTTGTAGGTAAACGCTTCATCATCAGTCGAGATCAGGCATTCCACCTCACTCTCCCCCAGGTCGCGAAGCGCTTCGATTCGCAAATGGCCATCAAGCAACAGGTAGGAGTTGGGATTCCTTCTGTCCTGAATGACGACGGGCGGTTCGACTAGTCCGATCTCGCGAATAGACGCCGCAATCTGACGATATTTTTGAGTGGATTTCGTAGCTTTCTCGATCACCTTGACCGGCAAGATCGAAGCGATCTGCACCATCACGAAATCGGCGCCAAAAGCCTGGGTGATCTTGTTTGAGGAGCTGGTATCGACTGGTTTGCTCATATCGCGACCCCATCGGCGATCCGCTGTTCGAGGAAAGCAGGCATGGTATCGAGACGCTCGGCCTTGAGCAGATTTACGAAATTCTCATCGTCTCGAAGCTCTCGCATAGCTTCGACGATGAACAGCAAACGGCCTTGTGTGACCTCGGCCTTCTTAACGAGCAGCTTTTGGCGGTCCGCCTCTTGGCGATAGACGCGGATGATCGATTCGCCGGTAAGTGGTCTCCTGACGCTGTCGCGCCGTTGGGACCGGTTGTCGTGAATATGTTTGCCACTGCGCCGCCGCTGCTCGATAATCCTGCGCACTGCGACCAGCTTCTTTCCGCGTAATTTCTTTTCCGTGTAAGCCTGCGTCAGAGCCTGCTGAACGTCCTCATCACTCGATTTTGCAATCTCGATCGCCATATTCAGGGGGAGGATGCCTGCTTCGACGGCCGCCACGAGCCGTTCCTCCCCCTTTTCCAGCAGTATGCCAATCATGTGAATGTATTCGACGCTAACGCCGATTTTGGGTGCAATCTCGTGGTCGCTGTAGCCACGGCCGCGCAGCGTGCTGATATCCTGCAACAGGTCGATAGCTCGATGCTGCCGCCTGGCGCAATTTTCGACCAGGCTCATAACTAGGCAATCGCTCTCCTCGGCCTCGATGACGATGGCCGGAATTTCCGTCTGACCGAGCTGAATGAACGCTTCCACCCGGCCCTGGCCACACACCAGATCATAGGTTGCGGTGTCTGCATCGCTCTTTCGCGGGCTAACCGTGACCGGACGCTTAAGCCCAACCTTGGCGATGCTCTGCACGATCTCCTGAAAATTACGACGATCGCGGACTCTCGGATTCAAAAAGCGAATTTGGTCTATCGGGATGATACTTACATGTTTCGACCCTCTTGGATTGGATTTGCTCATGCTGCCTCCAGGAATGATGTGCGGGCGGCCATCGAATAGAGAAAATCGAGCGATTGGAACCGGTAAGCGTCGAGCGAAAGTGCGTTGTCCTCCGCCATCCGTATCTGAGCGGTATTCATGTCGATACTTGGAAAAATGTAATAGTCGAGGGGGCGTTCGTTCGAGCGATCTAGGCGAACGGCAACCGTGATGTCCGGCGCAAGACCAGTGTCAAAGCGAATTTGCCATCGAAGCGTACCGGCCTGCGTCTCGAAGGACCGCGCGAATACGATGGATAGCGAAAATTCCTCGTTGATCAGAAGGAGGTGAGTTACCGGGTCACAGACGACTATTCCGCCCACTCTTTCGAAGCCAGCAACAATATCCGCTGACAATCCAGGGAAGGCCTCGCGTATATACCGATTGATTTCGATGTACCGATAGTCACGGTCTGGCGCGTAGCCGATCAACTTGTAAGCCCTTAAAAGGCTTCCGAAGCGGTGTCGATATAGGCTCGACGAAGGCATGTCGTCACGCTCATCGATGATAAGACCAGATAACGATCCCTCTTCGTCAAGGACGGTCTGGAGCAGGGACAGTAACTCCTCGTCAGAATAATGATTGCCCCGCACGTCGATGATGGCTCTCGCGCGCTCAAAAAGCGCTCGATCTACAATCGAAGGGAAGGCGCCATCCGCTCGAACCCAGGTGTCTGGCCGATTGACCACACGGCGCTGCTTTAGTTTGTACGAAACGCGATTAAAGATGTTGTTGCCAATGTATTTTTCGTTAGTCAGAATTTGATGGATCGAAGCACGGGTCCACGGACGGCCAAGATCGCTTAAGACACCGCGTTGGTTTAGCGCTAACGCGATTTCTCGTTCCGACTTTCCCTCTTCAACGAACATCGAATAGATGCTGTGAACGTGTGCAATTTCTTCATGGGGGCCAGGCGTAAGGACAACCCGATCGGTTTGAAGGCTCTTTCGATCGCCGCGTCCGAGTTCCCCCTTAGGATTTCGTCCCTCATCGATTAGAAGGCGTCGCAAGCCAAATCCGGCCGGACCGCCTTGGCGAAAGCCGTGCTCGATGAGCCGGCACTGCCCGGCAAAAACCTTGACCGATAGTTCGCGGCTGTATTCGCCGGCCATGACCCGTTTGACGTTCTTAAGGAGGATCGAGCCGATGCTCCCGTCGTTGTCAAACTGTTCGCCGCAATAGTGGACACGTATCCCTGCCCGAGAGCATACGTGCTCATGATATGCACCTTCATCCGCGTCTTGAAATCGTCCCCAGCGGCTGACGTCGTAGACTAATATGGCTTGAAAGCCGGCCGCGCCGGATTGCACTTCCATCATGAGAGATTGCAATCCGTCACGACCGTCCATTCTTAACCCGCTACGGCCAGAATCTTCAAAGACACGCACGATCGTGAAGCCCCGTTGCTCGGCATATCGACGTATCGTGTGGAGTTGATTCTCAGTGGAGTATCTCTGTAGATCTGTCGACATCCGGACATAGGCGGCGGCTAGAGAAGGACCTTCTCTTCGATTTTGGCCCTTGCCGATGCTTTTGATGCGCCCTGTCAATCAGCACCCAATTCCAATGCGGTTCTGTCGGCCTCCCCTAAGGCATTCATGAATTACCGCCTGATCGTACGGGAAAGGAGGGTGGAATGTCGTTTCCAAAAAAGGGTAAGTCCTTTCCAAAAGGCGGTAAGTCCTTTCCAAAAAAGGGCGGAGGCGGCGGTTCGGATTTCAGCGTTGACGATCATGCATTCGCGATGAAAATCGCATCGGCATTGACGTCGGAACTTAGGGATCGGAACTCGCGCGCAAAGTTGGTGGCGGGCTGGACGGGTGCGAATGAGCGTACGGTCAAAAATTGGATTTTAGGACGATATGCGCCCTGCGGCCGACACCTCGTGGTTTTGGCTCAGCATTCAGACCAGGTACTAAATGCCATTCTGTCGATGGCGGATCGGCAGGATTTGCTTTTAGCTCCTAAGGTGGAGGACCTGAGGCGAAAGGTATTCGAATTGGCGGCTATCATCGGGGAGCCGGGTCGCTCATCGACTAGATCTCATATATTCTGAATTTCGTCCGTCCGTCGGCACGTGTCGAGCGGCTAGCTTAGCCGGTCGGATGGTCACGGCGTAAACGGATATCCCTGGATTCGGCTTGCGGGGTTCGAGCGGACCAAGGACAAAGATCACGACGAGGCCTGCATGTGACCCCTAGCCGACCTGGCGCCGACGACGGAGATTTCTGCTACGGGAATCCATCATCTGCTTGCGTCGCGCCAATGATCTCTCCGCAGCGGGAAGTTCCGAGTCCGAACCTAATCGGCTTAAGCCGCCACCGAGGTCGACACTCACTCATGGCCAAGTGAGTGATGAACGTTCGAGATCATTTCTTGTGGCACTCCCCCAGCACTCCGCTTGTGACGACCCGGTCCTGCTTACGCGTACCTGCGGGAGGAGGTACATAATCATAGCAGCTACCGAACTCGGCTTTCCTCTTAGTTAGGTCTTCGACCGATAAGGTCCTCATCCCTCCCTTGGCGTTTTGATCACGGAAAAAGTCCAACCTCGCCTTGCCCTGGAACGACTTCGGCAAACACCAAGCTGTCAGGGCCATGGTATCTGTAGACATAACAGCAGGCAGAATGACGTTCTTTATGGCGTCGTCGCAGGCTGACTGATCTTCAAACTCGATCGACTGCGTTGACTGCAACGCCCACAAGCGATTGTTGCCTAGCGTAGGCGGCGTAACGAAAAACATGATCACGAGTACGAATTGCATCAACCCCTCCCGTCACCTCTGCTGCTGGATGGCTGTCTGCAGATTGATGATCTGTTGCTGTAGTCCTAATGTTCCTAGTGTGGCAGCAGCTGCAGGCGTTACAGCGTTCGGACTCGGAGCGGCGCTCGAGTATTGTGCTCCGCTAGGGAGCGTCCGAACCACAACGGGCTTCTTCGCCTCTTGTGCCGTAAAGGCTATCGCAACCGACTCATCCAGCTTGTAGGAGCCGGAAGCACTTGCGAAGTTTGTGCCGAAAGGCTGATTGTAGGTGAACGTACCACTGCCATCAAACGTAATAACTATTTGATTGTTGTAAGTAGGATTGTTTAGTCTGGCCAAACTCCCTACGTCGCCTTCCGCAGCCGCTGCAGTGCGCGCTAACCAGTCCCGTATTCCAAGATAGCGTACAAGCGCGTGATAGCCCGTTGAGGAAGTATCACAGAATAGCGGATATTGATTCCGCTCATCCAGCAGTGTCGCAGACGTAAGGAGATACGCGGCTGTACCATCGGTGTGGCCCTTCGTATCGTACCTCACGCCTGGTGCGGGCCCGATGGTCCAATTATTGAAAAACTTCGCCGAAGGTAGCGAGGTGCTCTTACCAGTGAGACCCGCGTTGAGCGTTCCCTGTGTATCAAATTTGGGCGTCAGAGTGATCGATATCCCCCAGGAAGTTCTTAGAAAGCTTGGATGCGAAATGCTGAGTTCGCGAAGAGCGAAACGAAGTTCACAAACTGAGTGCAAAACAATTTGCTGAACAGGCAACATAAAATCGGGCGGCATGCCAGGCGGCGCCGCGCAACTGGTGAGGAGCAAAGATGCGGTTACAGCTGTACCCAGACAGCGAACATCTGACATAGCCCTACGTCCCCCACGCAGACCTAGATAGACAATCCTAGGTTTGATGTACCGTTGATTGCAAGTCCTTTTATGGGGCGCCATGCAGCAACTGTGGAAGGCGTCCTCGGAAGAGTATCCCGCTACGCCTGGCCACCCGTCTTCCGGAAGGACCTGGATCGGGCGCAGGCGTTCTATTCCGATAAGTTCGGTCTCGACCCGGTAGAACAGCGCGAAGGTGGACTGCGCTACATCTGCGCAGCTGGTGAGTTTGCGATATTCATCTCGGCCGGAGTGCAATCCGGCACGCACACGCAGATGGGCTGGGAGGTTGAAGATATCGAGGCAACTGTGCATGAGCTTCGCGCGCGGGGCGTCAAGTTCGAGGAATATGACTTGCCCGGTCTTAGGACCGTTGACGGGATCGCCGAGATAGCCGGGAATTACGCCAGCAAGGGTATCGGTGAGCGAGGCGCATGGTTCCGCGACAGCGAAGGCAATCTTCTTGGAATCGGGCAGCCCGTTCGACCCTGACGGGTGCCGGGGATAGACAAGAGCACACGGCAGACCAGATGCAAGTAAGCCAGGGATTGCGGCCAGGATGAGCCACTTCCAAGCGCGAGCGTCCTTCAACGCACAATCTATGAGAGCGGAGGCAACCCATTCACCGTCGCTGAATGTTGATAACGGTGCAGTTTGGACCTTGGCAAAAGGCGACCGAAGCCCCCCGCGGCGCAATTTAACCTGCAACCGATCTAGCGAAAGCACCTGAGGCGCAACGGTCGAGCAAGTTTTTTTCTAAGTTCTCTCCCTCCGCCATTCGCCGCCCGATCTGCAAACTTCACCGGGCAGGCACCTCCTAATCCCCGCGCAGGAATTTCAATATGGCTTCGAGAAAGGAAGCCTGCCGCTCGACATTGAGCATATGGACGCCGGGCAGCAGGACAAGCTGCGCTCCCGGAATGGCGCTGGCGATCTCCTCGCTATGGCTTGCGAGGGTAACGGTGTCGTCGATGCCTCCGATCACCAGCGTCGGTGCCGCCACCAGAATGTTGTGCGCCGGAGGTCGGCGTCGCGCACGACGGCGAAGCATCCCGCGAGCCCCTCGGGCACCGTCGCAAGGATCATGCTTCGGAAGACTTCGACCGTTTCCGGTTCATCGCGGATCATTTGCGGCGGAAACCAGTTTCCGATGAACATGTCTGCCATGGCGGTCATATTCCGCTCGCGCAGGACCCGATTGATAAGCTCGTCCCATTGCGGCGCGGGGCCGAGATAGGCTGACGTGTTCGAGAGAATGAGCCGGTCGATCCGCTCGGGAGCGCGCAGGCCCAGCCATTGGCCGATGAAGCCGCCGAGCGAAAGACCGCAGAAGTGCGCGCGCTCGACTTTGAGCGCATCCATCAACTCGATGATATCGCGGCCGAGGCGGTCGAGCGAATAGGGGCCCGGCGGAGCGTCCGAGCCGCCATGGCCGCGCGTGTCGTAGCGGAGCACGCGAAAGGACTTTGAGAGCTCTGCGATCTGCCGGTCCCACATGCGGTGGTCGGTTGCGATCGAGTTCGAGAGGACCAGCACCGGGTGGTCGCCTTTGCCGTCAAATCGATAGGTGATCCGGCAACCGTCTCCGGTGATGAAGTGGCTGATGTTGCTCATTCGGTATCTCCGCGCGCGAGTGTCGATCCGATCTAGCGCTCGCGTCGGCGCTGGAGAATTACTATGTTTGAGCAATGACTGTCGAAGAAATGAACAAACCTGCTTCCTTCAAGCTGCACGATTTGCGCTGCTTCGATGCCGTGGCGCGCTTGGGCAGCTTTCAGGCCGCGGCGAATGCGCTTCATCGCACGCACCCTTCCGTCTTCGCGGCCGTCACCCGACTGGAGGAACGTCTTGGCCTGACGCTGCTCGACCGGAGCGGCTATCGCGTCGAGCTAACCGAGGCCGGTCGGATGTTTCATGCCCGCGCTGGGATATCGTTGCGCGAGCTCGACAATCTCGACAGTTACGCGCGGCAACTGGCCATCGGGGAGGAGCCTTTACTACGAATCGTGCTTGGCGATTTGTGCAACAGGCCCTCGATCCTCGGTGCGCTCTCGACCTTCTTCGTCGACCGGCCGCGCACGCGGCTGCATCTCGATTACGAGGCGGTGAGCGGTCCGTTTGAGCGTCTGCGCGATGGCTCCGCCGATCTGATCTTTCACCGTGCCGCCGCCTCGCGCACCGATCTGGAGCAGATCAGGCTTTGCGAGATCCGGCTACTGCCGGTCGCGGCGCCGGGTTTTCTGCCCCATGAAGCAGGCTCTGAGGTGACACCTCAACAATTGCAATCGTTCACCCAGTGCGTGATCCGGGACACGGCGCGCGATACAACCCCGGAAAATCACTTTCTGATCGACGGCGCGCCGCGTTGCTCCGTGCCCGACCACACGATGAAGAAGGAATTGATCTTGCATCGGATGGCCTGGGGCCACCTGCCTGAATTCATGATCGAGGACGAGCTGCGCGTCGGCGCTTTGATCAGCTTGCAGGGGCGCTACCTTCCGGGACGAACGGAAACGCTGGCGGCAATGCGGCGCATCGACCGCCCCCATGGACCGGTCGCCGAAGAACTGTGGGGATGGCTCACGGATGGACTTCGAGAATTTTAGGCCGGATGTAACAGCGATCCAACGCGCGACCGGCTCCTCCATCTATCGGTCTTCGACCAACTTCCACCCATCCCCCGCCCGCACGTGCTCGGCGAGGAAATCGATGAACGCGCGGACGCGTGCCGGGAGCGGCGCGGTGTGGCCGACATAGACGGCGTGGATGTCTTCACGGTCGCTGGGATTGTAGCTTTGCAGCACCGGAACGAGGCGGCCGGCCTCGATGTCGGGGCCGATGTGGAAGAGGGCGAGGCGCGCGAGGCCGACGCCGCCCAGCGCAAGGCGGCGGGCGATTTCGCCGTCGCTGGCGCGCGCGACGGGCGGCGGAACGGCTTCCTCGGTGCGGTCGCCGCGCTTGAATGGCCAGCCGCCGCGGATGCGCGGAGAGGTCCAGCCGATGCCGCGGTGATCGGCGAGCTCGGCCGGGTTCTTCGGCGTACCGCAACGGGCGCGATAGTCGGCGCGCCGACCACGACCATGCGGCTGGTGCCGAGTCCGCTGATGATCCTGGCTGTGTGAAAACTCAAGAATCGAAACTCGACGAAGAATGATATTTTTCAGTTCGTTCTCTAAGTTGAATCCGCTTGCGCGTTGAGCGACTAAAACGGTCTTGGACGAATAACTTCTTCTATCGAGATTGAGCGTCTTCGGGTTTTCACACAGCCAAGATCCATCGCGGACGCCGCATGAGCGTTCAGCACCGACCTGACGGGAAGCCGACACGAGTCGGATTACACTCCGGCGGCTTGTCCAACGAGCTGCCAAACCATCTACTCGTCAACGAGCCATCATTGTCGATCCAGGGGATCGGTGGCAATTGCGGCAGGTAGGATGCATACGGCATGACTTTCGCAAGCGTCACTCTGCCCGGAAACCGTGTGAGGAACGCCTTGTTCATTCCGCCGTCCAGTCCGCTGTATATCGGGGCAGCCGGCAAATTGTCTTCAAGCAATCGCGCGTATTCGAGCTCGTCGGCGCGCCTCTTCTCCAGCGCCCGCCGCCCGATTTCTGGATTGACGACGAAGGGAGGACATTTTTCGGCAGGGTTGAACACTAGAGGCGACGACGAACTCGGGGGAGGTTGCGCATCGAAGACATAGCGGCGATCGCACACATCCACCCTCGGTTCGAGCCGCGTGGTCTCGAAATGATCGTTGCCGATCTTGAGCATGTTCCAGAAGCGCAGGTTGGGACTATTTCGATGCCGCGCCAGATTGGCCGGCGTCAGGCGGAACGGATAGGCCTGGACCTGGAACGACGGCCGGCCGCCGAGGAATGAGTCGCGCGCCAGCGAATAGATTTCGCTTATCTGTTCGTCGGTCATGGCATAGCAACCACTCGACCAGCAGTCGCCGTGGATCATGAGGAAGCTGCCGTTGCGCTTGTGCGCCTTGTCGAACGTGTTGGGATAGCCGAGGTTGATCGAGAGATAGAAGTTGGAGTTGGGATTCATCAACTCAGGTGTAATTGTATAGAACCCTTCCGGAGCCTGTCGGTCGCCCTCGTACAACTTCGGCCCGAGATCGCCCGACCACCGACAGATCGGATAGGTCTTGAGGATCTGGAAAAGGCCGGTCGCGTCCTGTTTCCAGACCTCGAGCTCGGCCTCCTCCTTGAAAAGACGCACGACGATAGGTGAATATTTCGGCATCTTCTTCTGTTCGAGCAGCGAGAGCAGCTCAGCGGGTAGTTCCCTCGTTGCCTTGGCCGGCAACGGCTTGCTGCTTTCGCCAAGACACGTGACCGGCGTCAAGGCCGTGGCAAAAGCCGCCGCCAGCACAAGTACTCGGACCATGGCGCGGATCACTGCTGTGCCTCCAGCCCTGCCGACCGCGCGCGCTACGTCTCGAACCCGACGAAAACCGTCGCTTCCTCGACGGACTTCCGCTCCGACACCACCGCATTCGCCGGAAAGGTTTGATCCGGCCAGCCCAGCGCGATGCTTTTCATGATGATCTGATCGTCGGCTATGCCCGCGTGCTCGCGTACCACAGGGGATTGCATGATGCCCTGGCTGTTGATAACCGCGCCGAGCCCGCGGGACCACGCGGCATTGACCAGGGCGGTCGCCACGGCGCCGCAGTCGAAGGGCGTATCGTCGCTGCCGTCAAGCACGCGGTCATAGGTGATGATCACGCAGACGGGCGCGTCGAACTGGCGGAAGCCGCGCAGCACCCAGTCCTGGCGTTTTTCCATGTTGTCGCGCTCGATTCCCATTGCGGAGAATAATTGCTTGGCGACGCCGACCTGCCTGTCGCGGTGCTTGCCTGCAAAGGCCTGGCCCGTGCGGAACTCGCGCGACTGAGGAACGCCCGCCACCATCCGTTCGGTGTTGCCGGCGCGGATCCGATCCAGCGGTTCGCCGGTGACGACATAGAAATTCCAGGGCTGGGTGTTCATCGACGACGGAGCGCGCATCGCCAACCCGATGATTTCCGCAATCAGCTCCTTGGGTACCGGATCGGGTTTGTAGCCGCGGATACTCCGGCGACCGAGGATGACGTCATCAAACTGCATTTGTGTGGAATTCCCCTGACAAGTTCTGAAGCAGCTGGGATTCTCCCGGAAAATTCTTGATCTTTCAATCTGGATTGACTGACGCTCTCTCCGCCATTTGCCTCACCCGACCAACTTCCACCCATCCCCCGACCGCTTCAGCGTGGAATCACCCACCCGCACGTGCTCGGCGAGGAAATCGATGAACGCGCGGACGCGTGCAGGGAGCGGCGCGGTGTGGCCGACATAGACGGCGTGGATGTCTTCGCGGTCGCCGGGATTGTAGCTCTGCAGCACCGGAACGAGGCGACCCTGCTCGATGTCGGGGCCGATGTGGAAGAGGGCGAGGCGCGCGAGGCCGACGCCGCCCAGCGCTAGGCGGCGGGCGACTTCACCGTCGCTGGCGCGCGCGACCGGCGGCGGCATGGCTTCCTCGGTGCGGTCGCCGCGCTTGAACGGCCAGCCGCCGCGGATGCGCGGAAAGGTCCAGCCGATGCCGCGGTGCGCAGCGAGATCCGCCGGCGTCTTCGGCGTGCCGAAGCGCGCCAGATAGTCTGGCGCGCCGACGACCACCATGCGGCTGGTGCCGAGCTTGCGCGCGACAAGACGCGACGCACGCAATGGGCCGACCCGGATCGCGACGTCGGCGCGCTCCTGCATCAGGTCGATCGTCGTGTCCGTCAGCATGAGATCGAGCGTGACGTCAGGATGCTCTTTCAGAAAGCGCGGGATCAGCGGCATCAGATGCAGCATGCCGAAGGGAATGTTGCTGTTCACCGTGAGGCGGCCGCGCGGCGCCGCGCCGGAGGCCGCCTCGCGCTCGGCCTCCTCCATCTCTGCGAGGATCCGCACGGCCCGCTGGTAGAAGGCCTGGCCTTCCTCGGTCAGGGCCAGCTTGCGCGTGGTGCGGGTGACGAGGCGGGAGCCGAGCCGCGCCTCCAGCCGCGACATCAGCTTGCTCACGCCCGATGGCGTCAGCCGCAGTTTTCGCGCGGCCTGGGTGAAGCCGCCGAGATCGACGACGCGGACGAAGACCTCCATCTCGGCGGAGCGGTTGGTGTCGAAACGGGCCATGTTGAATTCATGTCACAAATCATTGGATTTGGGACATACTAACGGTTTTGCACGCGTGCAGCTATCTGCGTGGCTCGTCTCATCCATCGGAGCCACGCATGCCTCCCGCCGTCCTCGCGCTCACCGCCGGTGCCTTCGGCATCGGCACCACCGAATTCATCATCATGGGCCTCTTGCTCCAGGTCGCCGCCGACATGCATGTCTCGGTGCCGGTCGCGGGCTTGCTCATCTCCGGCTATGCGCTCGGCGTGTTCGTCGGCGCGCCGGTCCTGACGCTGGCGACGCGGCGGATGCCGCGCAAAACCGTGCTGCTGGCGCTGATGGCGATCTTCACATTGGGTAATGCCGCCTGCGCGCTGGCACCGAACTACGAGTTGCTGATGGCCGCGCGCGTGCTGACTTCGCTCGCCCACGGCACCTTCTTCGGTGTCGGGTCGGTGGTGGCGACGAGCCTCGTCGCCGAGGACAAGCGCGCCTCCGCGATATCAACCATGTTCATCGGCCTCACGGTCGCGACGCTGCTGGGCGTGCCGTTCGGCGCCTGGTTCGGCCTGATGCTCGGCTGGCGCGCGGCGTTTTGGGCCGTGACTGTTATCGGCGTGATCGCCTTTGCGGTGGTCGCGACGCTCGTGCCCGGCGATGTCGGCAACGGCGACAAGCCGGTCTCGCTTGCGGAGGAAATATCGGTGCTCGGCCGCCCGCAGGTGCTGCTCGGCCTTGCCATGACCGTGTTCGGCTTTGCCGGCCTGTTCGTCGTCTTCACCTATATCCAGCCGATCCTGACGCGCTTCGCCGGCTTTTCGGAAGACGCGGTCTCGCCGATCCTGCTGGTATTCGGCGTCGGACTCGCGATCGGTAACGTCGCCGGCGGCAAGCTTGCCGACCGTGGCCTCGCCGGCGCCTTGATCGGAACGCTCGCCGCGCTCGCCATGGTGCTTCTTGGGCTTGCCGCCGCGCTGTCGGTCAAGATCCCGGCGATCGGGCTGATCCTGCTGCTGGGCATCGCCGCTTTTGCGACCGTCGCCCCGCTCCAGTTGCGCGTGCTGGAAGCGGCTGGCCCTAGCGGGCGCACGCTCGCTTCCAGTCTCAACATCGCCGCGTTCAATCTCGGCAACGCTCTCGGTGCCTGGGCCGGCGGCGTCACCATCGATCGCGGGCTCGGCCTCTCGGCGCTGCCGCTGGTTGCAGCCGGCATCACCGCTGTCGGTCTGGTGCTGGCGCTGTGGAGCCTCTGGCTCGACCGCACGCAGGCGGTGGTCGCGGCGTGCCCCGCGGAATAGGAGAGCGATCATGCAATACCGCAATCTCGGCGCTTCCGGGCTCAAGGTCTCTGTCCTCAGCTTCGGCACCGGCACGTTCGGCGGCCAGGGTCCTCTGTTCTCGGCTTGGGGCCGGAGCGGCACGGAGGAGGCCCGAAGGCTGGTCGACATCTGCCTCGATGCCGGAGTCAATCTGTTCGATAGTGCCGATGTCTATTCGAATGGCGCCTCCGAGGAGATCCTCGGTGTTGCGATCAAGGGCCGCCGCGACAAGGTGCTGATCTCAACCAAGATGAGCCTGCCGACGGGCGACGGCCCGCTCGATGCCGGATCGTCGCGGCAGCGGCTGCTTGTCTCGGTCGACGCGGCGCTGCGCCGGCTTGGCACTGACACGATCGACCTGCTTCAGCTTCATGCCTTCGACGCGTTCACGCCGATCGAGGAGGTGCTGTCCACACTCGACACGCTCGTGCGCGCCGGCAAGCTGCGCTATGTCGGCGTCTCGAATTTCGCGGGCTGGCAATTGATGAAGTCGCTCGCCATCGCCGACCGGCATGGCTGGCCGCGCTATGTCGCGCATCAAGTCTATTACTCGCTGCTCGGGCGCGACTATGAATGGGAGCTGATGCCGCTCGCGCGCGATCAGGGCGTCGGCGCGCTGGTCTGGAGCCCGCTCGGCTGGGGCCGGCTGACCGGAAAGATCCGGCGCGGCCAACCGCTGCCTGAAGCAAGCCGCCTGCATGCCACCGCGCAGTTCGGTCCGCTCGTGGACGAGGAGCGTCTGTACGCCGTCGTCGACGTGCTGGACGCGATTGCCGCAGAGACTGGCCGCAGCGTGCCGCAGGTCGCGATCACCTGGCTGCTCTCGCGTCCCACCGTCGCTTCCGTGATCATTGGTGCCCGCGACGAAGCGCAGCTGCGTGACAATCTCGGTGCGGTCGGCTGGTCGCTGAGTGCGGATCAGATCAGGCGCCTCGACGAAGTCAGCGCAGTGATGCCGCCTTATCCCTATTATCCCTATCGCATCCAGGACGGCTTTGCGCGGCTGAACCCGCCGCTTGTGTGAGTCCATCGATCACTGACAATTCGCCGCATTGGCGGCTGCCGCCAATGCGCCATGCAGAAACGCCGCTGTACAGGCCTCGTTGCCGTCCGTAACCTCCGCGCCGCAATTCAGGAGATGCGACGTGGCGAAGAAGACGACGACCAAGAAGAAAAGCGCTTCAAAGAAAACAGTAGCGAAGACCTCGAGCAAGAAGGCCGCCGTCCGCAAGGGGGCTGCTGCGAAACCAGCCAAAAAAGCAGTCGAGAAATCGGTCAAGAAGGCCACGGTGCGCCGCCCCAAGGGACCGGCCTGGCAATGGTCGGCGGTCGACACCGCGGCCGCGATCCGCAATGGGGCCATCTCGGCGGTCGAGACCGTCGAGGCTCATCTCGAACGGATGCGGGCGATCAATCCGCGGCTGAACGCGGTCGTCGTCGACCTCAGCGAGGAAGCGTTGAAAGCGGCGCATGCGGCCGACAGGCAGCGCGCGAAGGGCGGCGAGCTCGGCCTCCTGCATGGCGTGCCTGTCACCATCAAGGAGAATGTCGACTACGAGGGGCGGCCGAATTTCAACGGCGTTCCCGACAACAAGGATCTCATCGCGCCGTCGGATGCGCCGGTCGTGCGCAATCTGAAAAAGGCTGGCGCGATCGTCATCGGGCTCACCAACACGCCGGAATTCTCCTTCCGGGGCTTCACCGACAATCCCCTGCACGGGCTGACGCTGAACCCCTGGGACCCCAATATCACCTGCGGCGGCTCCTCGGGCGGAGCCGGTTCGGCGGTGGCGGCCGGCATCGGCACCATCGCCCACGGCAACGACATCGGCGGCTCGTTGCGCTGGCCGGCGCATTGCAACGGCATTGCCACCATCAAGCCGACGCAGGGTCGCATCCCCGCCTTCAACGCCAGCGCAACGGCGGAGCGGCCGATGCTGGCGCATCTGATGTCGGCGCAGGGGCCGCTCGCCCGCCACGTCGCCGACGTTCGTCTCGCGCTGGACGTGATGAGCCAACGCGATCCGCGCGATCCCTGGTGGGTGCCGGCACCCCTGGCAGGCGAGAGGCCGAAGGGCCCGATCAAGGTTGCGCTGGCCAAGATCCCCGATGACATGGAGGTCGATCCGTCCGTCACAGCGGCGCTGCGCCAGGCCGCGGATCATCTCGAGCGGTCCGGCTATCGCGTCAGCGAGGTCGATGTGCCCGACATCAACGGTGTCTGGCAGACCTGGTGCGACATCATCACCAACGAGACCGTGATGATGCAGGAGGCTGGCATGCTGAAGGTCACGTCCGAGGACTTCCACAAGGCCTGGGGCGGCATGAAGACCAAGGCCAATGTGCTCGATCTCAAAGCCTGGATGCAGGCGACGGCCGCACGCAACGGCCATATCCGCGCGTGGCAATTGTTCTTCGAGGAGTATCCGGTGGTGCTGGCGCCGACCACGGTGAAGCCGACGCCGGGCCCGCGCGAGGACACGGTCAGTCCCGAGCGCGTGCGCGAGATCTTCTGGGGCGAGATCCGCTTCATCTCCGCAATCAACGTGCTGGGCCTGCCTGGCGCGGTGGTGCCGGTGGCGCTGCATGACGGCAAGCCGATCGGGGTGCAGCTCATTGCCGGGCGCTATCGCGAGGATCTCGCGCTCGACGCGGCGGCAGCGATCGAGAAGCGTGCCGGCGTGCTCGCCCATCGCCTCTGGCAGACGTTGGTCTGAGCCCGTTCCAGCAACCGCTTCAGGGCTTCGCGCATTCCGCGCGAAGCTCGCACGGGGCGGTCAGCTCATCAGATGGCCCCAATCGCCTTCTGAAGCAGCGCCACGGTGAGATGTTGGTGTTGCACCAGCTGTTGTTGGTGCTCGCGAGATTCGCCAAGTTAGCAGCGGGGAACCTGCGCAACGGTTCATCGCGGCATGAAAGCGGATATCCCTGCGTTGCCGATCATGTCGAGGGTGCGTCGCCGCCGTTGTCAGGCTCTCGTGGGGCAGGGAAGCTGCACCAAGTTCCACAATCGGCGTTCGGCTCGCATCTCTTCACGAGAAGTCCCTCAATCTTTGACTCCTTGATTTAAGTCAAATCCGATCCTGAGCAGGAGGAGAGGTTTCCGCCGGGTGCCGATCCGTGAGCGGCATCGCCTTATCATGTGCGCGGCACCCCAAGTAATGGAGGAAAGCCATGCTACGATGCCTTCTCGCTGCCTTGGCGGCGATGGTTCTGATCACCGTCAGTCTCATTCCAGATGATGCATATGCCCGCCGTGGCGGCGGCGGCTTCCATGGTGGTGGTATGCGCGCCGGAGGTTTCCATGGCGGTGGCGCCCGCGTCGCCAATGTCCGGGGCGGCGGATACCGGGTTGCGGGAGGCCGCTACGGCGTCGCCGGCCGTGGTTATGGCTATCGCCCGATAGCCGGGCGCCCCGTGGCGCGAGGGGTCTATCGCAATGCAGCCTATCGCGGCGCTTATAGGGGCGCAGCCTATGGTCTAGGTGCGGCAGCAGTAGGAGCCGCCGCAGCCGGCGCCTATGGCTACTACGGTGGCTACAACAGCTGCACCTATGACGCTTACGGCAATTACGTTTGCCCCGGACAATATCCGTACGGGTATCGATAATGAAGTTGGCGGGACGGTAGCGGCCAGCTCCGCTGCCGTCCGTCAAGGCTGCCGGAATTTCCCCGGCTCAGCCTCGCCGCGACCTGCTTGTCCAGATTCCTAGGACATAAAGCATCAAGGTGGCCCACCATCAGCAGTAGACTTGCCAAGTTGCGGCATCACATCGATCGGGCGAGCAGCATGAGATTTCCGGCAGGGGTCCTCGCGGGACTGTTCTTACTTAATGGCACGGGGGCGAGCCATGCGGTGGTTCGCATTGCGAATGATCGGGGCGGATCGATTGCCTACTACATCGAGAGATACGAGAAATTGCGCACCGCGCGTCAATCGGTCGTCATCGATGGCCTTTGCGCCTCCGCCTGCACGATCGTCCTTGCGACGATTGCATCGGACGACATCTGCGTCACCTCAAAGGCAAGACTTGCCTTTCATGCTGCGTGGGACTTCGGCAGGAATGGGCGCACATTTACCGACCGCGGGGCGACCCGGATGCTGTATTCGATGTATCCCTCGCCAATTCAGCAATGGCTCGATCGTCGAGGAGGATTAACTCCCCGTACGGTTTTTCTTCAAGGCAAAGAGCTGCATGGGATGTATCGGGAGTGCGATCTCGATCCACGGCCGTCCGCCACGCGATGAGTGTCGTGACCCGCAAGCTGCAGCGAGCAGCGTCTTCATTAATGCAATTTAACTCGAATTTTAGCCTATTCGCCAACAAGCGTTAGGGTTACTTCATCGATCTCTAAGCGAATTATTGTCCGCTTTACCACCCGCCTCTAACACGGGGACGGCGGACAACGCACATGCCCCTGAGGTCAATAAGTGCGGCCCGCCCCACGCGGAGGTGGCACGATGCGCAACGAGACGATCGCTATTCACGCCGGCTACGAACCCGAAGCCACCACGCACGCGGTTGCCGTGCCGATCTACCAGACCGCGGCCTACGCGTTCGACAGCGCTGATCATGGCGCGGCGCTCTTCAATCTCGAGGCGGAAGGTTTTCGCTACAGCCGCATCGCCAATCCGACCAGCGCGGTGCTCGAGAAGCGCATCGCGCAGCTCGAAGGCGGCGTCGGCGCGCTCGCGGTCGCGACCGGCCAGGCGGCACTGCATTTCGCCTTCGTCAACGTCGCCGACCACGGCGGCAACATCGTTTCCGTGCCGCAGCTCTACGGCACCACGCACACGCTGCTCTCCCACATCCTGCCGCGGCAGGGCATCACTGGTCGGTTCGCCGAGAGCGACAGGCCCGATGCGATCGAAAAGCTGATCGACGAGAACACCCGCGCTGTGTTTGCCGAGACCATCGGCAATCCCGCCGGCAATGTCTGCGATATCGAGGCGCTGGCCAAGGTCGCGCATGCGCATGGCGTGCCGCTGATCGTCGACAACACCGTGGCCACCCCGATCCTGCTCAAGCCGTTCGACTACGGCGCCGACATCGCCGTGCATTCGCTGACCAAGTTCCTGGGCGGTCATGGCACCACGCTCGGCGGCGCCATCGTCGATTCCGGCAACTTCCCCTGGGCCAAATATGCCGACCGCTTCCCGGCCTACAACAAGCCCGACGCCTCCTATCACGGCCTCGTCTATGCCGAGCGCTTCGGCCGCACCGCCTATATCGAGCGCGCGCGCAGCGTCTATCAGCGCACCATGGGCTCGGTGCTGTCGCCGTTCAACGCCTTCCTGCTGCTGCAGGGCATCGAGACCGTGGCGCTGCGCATGGAGCGCCATGTCGAGAACGCCCGCAAGGTCGCCGAATTCCTGCGTGGTGATCCGCGCGTGGCCTGGGTCAATTACACGGGCTTCCCGGACAGCCCCTATTATCCGCTGGTGCAGAAATATCTTGATGGTAACGCTTCCTCGCTGTTCACCTTCGGTATCAAGGGCGGCATGGAAGCCGGCAAGACGTTCTACGATGCACTGAGGCTGATCACGCGCCTCGTCAATATCGGCGATGCCAAGTCGCTTGCCTGCCATCCGGCCTCGACCACGCATCGGCAGATGTCGCCAGAGCAGCAGCGCGTTGCCGGCGTGCTGCCGGAGACGATCCGCCTGTCGATCGGCATCGAGCATTCCTCAGACATCATCGAGGACATCGACCAGGCGCTGGAAAAGGCCTGTCCGTCGTCGCGTCTGCAGGCCGCGGAGTAGGCGGCGGCGCCGATGACGATCTTGATCGCCAGGGATCAGGTCATATCGAGCCCGGCACTGGTGCCGGCCGAGTGTGATCTCACGCGCGATCATGGTGGCGCCGAGCTGACCATCGGGCTGATCAACAACATGCCGGATGCGGCGCTGAAGGCCACCGAGCGGCAGTTCTTGAAGCTGCTCCAGGCGGCCGCGGGCCTGCGTCGCATCCGCTTCCACTGCTTCTCGCTGCCTAGCGTGAAGCGCTCGCCGGAAGCGACATGGCACGTGGAAAGTGAATATTCGGAACTTGCCGAGCTCCGGCGCCACAAGTTCGATGGGCTGATCGTGACCGGTGCCGAGCCGGTCGCGCCCGAGCTCGATCAGGAGCCCTATTGGCGCGAGCTGACCGAGCTGATCGACTGGGCCAAGGTCAACACCCGTTCGACGATCTGGTCGTGCCTCGCCGCGCATGCGGCGGTGCTGCATCTCGACCGTATCGAACGACGGCGGCTGCCGGCCAAGTGCCACGGCATCTTCGATTGCGAAGCCGTGACACACGATCTCCTGACGCGTGCCGCGCCTGCGCCGCTCAAGGTCTCGCATTCGCGCCTGAACGAGATCGCCGAGAACGATCTCGTTCAAGCCGGATACCAGGTGCTGACCCGCTCGGAAGTGGCCGGCGTCGATGTCTTCGTCCGCCAATATGCCAGCCGTTTCGTGTTCTTCCAGGGCCACCCGGAATACGACGCGCTGTCGCTCCAGCGCGAATATCTGCGCGACATCGGCCGCTATCTCGCGCGTGAGCGCGAGACTTATCCGCGTCTGCCCGTGAGTTATTTTGACGCAGCGACGGAGGAGAAACTTGCCCGCTTCGAGAAGCAGGCGAGGCACCAGCGTCATCCGGCGCTCACCAACGAATTGCCTGCGCTGAATTTGTGCACCGATATCGCCGCCGGGAGCGCGGCGGCGGCGTTATTCCGGAACTGGCTGCAGGATCTCGGCGCGCACGCCGACGTGCCGGTCCCTGCCCGCTAGCCGAGGGTTATTGGTTCCGCGTTAGGATTATTCAAGCGTTAGGCTTGCCTCAGCCAGCGCACGAATGTTTCAGTAGAGAAATACGGAATCACGGGAAACGCAGCGTGTGGTCGGCATTCCAGAAACGCGTGAGCAATCGGCTGGCCCGGCACTTCCGTGCCGCGCCGCACCGGTTGCCTGTGCGCGCGCCGATCGTGAGCTTCACCTTCGACGATGCCCCGGAAAGCGCCGCAGGCGAGGGTGCCGAACTCCTGGAGAAACACGGCGGTCGCGGCACATTCTATCTCTCGGGCAGCCTGGTCGATCAGCCGTCGGACCATTGGCATGGCTTGTCGAATGACGCGATCGTGCGGCTGCACCAGGCCGGCCACGAGATTGCCTGCCACACCTTCTCGCACCAGTGCGCGGTCGATCTCGACGAGACGGCCATGGCCCGCGAGATCGAACGGAACCGCAGCCATTTCCGCAGCATCGATTCCTCGATCGAGCTCGAGAATTTCGCCTATCCGTATGGCCTCGCCTCGGTCTGGCGCAAGCCGCAGCTTGCAAGGGCCTACCGCTCGGCGCGCGGCATTCTCCCGGGCGTCAATCGCGACGTCATCGACCTCCAGTTCCTGCGCGCTTCGCCTTTGATCGATTGCGAGATCGATGCGGAAGGTATCGACCGCTATTTCGACGAGGCGGTCGAGAGCGGCGGATGGCTGATCTTCTACGGCCATGACGTTGCCGATCGGCCGAGCCCCTATGGCTGCACGCCGCACCTGATGCGCCATGCGCTGCAGGCGGCGGAGAAGCGCAGCATGCCGATCGTGACGGTCGCAGAGGCGCTGCGAAGGATCGGAGCGTAAGAGGTCCTCTTCCCTTCTCCCCTTGCGGGAGAAGGTGGCGCGAAGCGCCGGATGAGGGGTTCGCTCGTCAACTCCAACTCTAACGAGCCCGTGGAAACAACCCCTCACCCGTCTCGCCGCTACGCGGCGAGCCACCCTCTCCCGCAAGGGGAGAGGGTAAGAGTGCGGCTTTGTCTCCCAAACGGACTTGCCACGCCAACCCCGCCATGCGACTGGCCTTGTGACGATTCCCCCAGCCTCGCTTCGACCCGCCCATGTCCTCCTCCTCCACCGCTCCACTGCCAGCACCGGCCAACGGCCGCGATGCGCTGTCGGTGCTGCATTCGGTGTTCGGCCTGCCGGGGTTCCGCGGCGCGCAGGGTGAGATCGTCAGGCACGTGACGGATGGCGGCAATTGCCTGGTGCTGATGCCGACCGGCGGCGGCAAGTCGCTCTGCTACCAGCTTCCTTCATTGCTGCGCGAAGGCTGCGGCATCGTGGTCTCGCCGCTGATCGCGCTGATGCGCGACCAGGTTGCGGGCCTGATCGAGGCCGGCGTCAACGCCGCCGCGCTGAACTCGTCGCTGTCTTCGCAGGAGGCCTCGGAGGTGGAGCGCCGCCTGATTGCGGGTGATCTCGACCTGCTCTATGTCGCGCCGGAACGGCTGGTGACGCCGCGCTGCCTGTCGATGTTGGCGCAGGCGAAGGTGGCGCTGTTCGCGATCGACGAAGCGCATTGCGTCTCGCAATGGGGCCATGACTTCCGTCCTGAGTATGTCGGCCTCTCCATCGTCGCCGAGCGCTTTCCCGACGTGCCGCGCATCGCGCTCACCGCGACCGCCGACGAGCTGACGCGCAAGGAGATCGTCGAGCGGCTTCAGCTGACAGGCGCGCCGCAGTTCGTCTCGAGTTTCGACCGGCCCAACATCCGCTACGAGATCGTCGACAAGCGCAATGCGGTGTCGCAGCTGAAGGAGTTCATCCGCGAGCGCCACATGGGTGATGCCGGCGTGGTCTATTGCCTCTCGCGCAACCGTGTCGAGGAGGTCGCCGCCGCGCTCGACGAGGTCGGTATCGCCGCACTGCCCTATCACGCCGGCCTCGACAGCAGTGTGCGCTCACGCAACCAGGACCGCTTCCTCAACGAGGACGGCATCGTCATCGTCGCGACCATCGCGTTCGGCATGGGTATCGACAAGCCCGATGTGCGCTTCGTCGCCCATCTCGACCTGCCCAAGAGCATCGAAGCCTATTACCAGGAAACGGGACGCGCCGGCCGCGACGGCAAGCCGTCGGCCGCCTGGATGGCTTACGGCCTCTCCGACATCGTGCAGCAGCGCCGCATGATCGACGAATCGACTGCTTCCGACGATTTCAAGCGGGTCTCGATCGGCAAGCTCGACGCGCTGGTCGGCCTCGCCGAGACGCCGCACTGCCGGCGCCGGCGACTGCTCGCCTATTTCGGCGAGATCGTGATGGGCGAGACTTGCAGCAATTGCGACAACTGCCTGACGCCGCCAAAGATGCGCGACGGAAAGGTGCTGGCGCAAAAGCTCCTGTCCTGCGTCTACCGCACCGGCCAGCGTTTTGGCGCCATGCACCTGATCGACGTGCTGGTCGGGCGCCTGACCGAGAAGGTCACGCAGTTCGGTCACGACAAGCTGTCGGTGTTCGGCATCGGCCGCGAGCTCAACGAGAAGCAGTGGCGCACGGTGCTGCGGCAATTGGTGGCGATGGGGCATCTGCAGAGCGATAGCGAAGCCTTCGGCGCGCTGAAGCTGACCGACTCTTCGCGCGGCGTTCTGCGCGGCGAAACGGACGTGTGGCTGCGCGAGGAGGCGCCCGGCACCCGCATCCGTTCGAGCCGGGCCAAATCGCGCCGCGGCGACCTCGCGCCCGCGGCGAGCGCGCCGCAAGGCGACGTCGATCCCGAACTGCGGGCGCGGCTGCGCTCCTGGCGTTCGGACATCGCCCGCGAACGCGGCGTGCCCGCCTACGTCGTGCTTCACGACGCCACGATTGACGGCATCGTCCGGGCATGGCCGACCACGCTCGACGAGCTCCGCAACGTGCCGGGAATCGGGGACAAGAAGCTCGAGCATTACGGCGACGAGCTGCTGCAGATCATCAGGACGCGGTAGGGCACGCCAATCCCTCGACCTCGTCATCCCGGACAAGCGGAGCGCGGATCCGGGATCCATAACCACCGACCGATGTGGTTATGGCAAGCTGGCAACCACGAGTCTTCGCCAAATACGATCCTGTGGCTATGGCTCCCGGGTTCGCGACTTCGTCGCGAACCGGGACGACAGTCTTCGTGGGCTACCCGTTCCTAAACGCGTACGCATACCCGTTCAGCGCGGGCGCGCCGCCGAGATGGGCGTAGAGGATCTTCGCACCCTTCTCGAAATAGCCCTTCTTCGCAAGATCGATCAGGCCCTGCATCGACTTGCCCTCGTAGACGGGGTCGGTGATCATGCCTTCCAGACGCGCGGTGAGGCGGATCGCTTCCTTGGTCTCTTCCGAGGGCACGCCATAGGCGGGATAGGCGTAATCCTCGATCAACACAACGTCGTCAGCGACGAGCTCCTTGCCGAGTTCGACGAGCTTTGCCGTGTTTTGCGCGATCTCGAGCACTTGTGCCTTGGTCTGCGCGGGCGTGAAGGAGGCGTCGATGCCGATCACCTTTCGCGCGCGGCCGTCGGCGGCGAAGCCGACCAGCATGCCGGCATGGGTCGAGCCGGTGACGGTGCAGACCACGATGTAGTCGAACTTGAAGCCGAGCTCTTTCTCCTGCTTGCGCACTTCCTCGGCGAAGCCGACATAGCCGAGGCCGCCGAATTTGTGCACGGAGGCGCCGGCAGGAATCGCATAGGGCTTGCCGCCCGCCGCCTTCACCTCGTCGATCGCCTGCTCCCAGCTCTTGCGGATGCCGATGTCGAAGCCGTCGTCGACCAGGCGGACGTCGGCGCCCATGATGCGCGAGAGCATGATGTTGCCGACGCGGTCATAGACCGCGTCCTCGTGTGGCACCCAGGCTTCCTGCACCAGGCGGCACTTCATGCCGAGCTTGGCGGCGACCGCCGCGATCATGCGGGTGTGGTTGGATTGCACGCCGCCGATCGACACCAGCGTGTCGGCGTTGGAGGCGATTGCGTCGGGAATGATGTATTCGAGCTTGCGCAGCTTGTTGCCGCCATAGGCAAGGCCCGAATTGCAGTCCTCGCGCTTGGCATAGACCTCGACCTGGCCGCCGAGATGCTTTGACAGCCGCTCCAGCTTCTCGATCGGCGTCGGGCCAAAGGTCAGCGGATAGCGCGCGAATTTTTCCAGCATCATGAGGCATCCAGATTGCTGTTGAGCTGACTTCAGCGCCTAGCATCGCGTCCGGAAAATGTGCTCTCAAATATTGCGCAGCATTGTCATAAGTATTGCAGATTTCCGCCAAGATTGATAGTTTTCTTCCGAAAATAGGACAAATGCCGAAAGCCTTTTCCATGTCCGCCCGGCTCGATCGCACTGACCTTAAGATGCTGAGATTGCTGCAAAATAACGGCCGGCTCAGCAATGCCGAGCTGGCGGAAAACGTGGCGATCAGCCCCGCCACCTGCCACCGCCGCACCCAGCGCCTGTTCGAGGACGGTTTCATCGCCACTGTGCGCGCCATCGTGGCGCCCAAGAAGGTTTCAAAGGGCACGCTGGTGATGGTCGGCGTCGTGCTCGACCGCTCGACGCCGGAGAGCTTTGCGACCTTCGAGCAGGCCATCGCAAAACTGAAATTCGTGCTCGACTGCCACCTCGTCGCCGGCGACTTCGACTACTTCCTGAAAATCCGCGTCGGCGACATGGAGGATTTCAACCGCATCCACGGCGAGCAGCTCATCGCGCTGCCCGGCGTGCGCCAGACCCGCACCTTCTTCGTCATGAAGGAAGTCGTCGACAACGCGCCGCTGGAGTTTTGAGCGGCCGTCACGGCAACTTCACTTGCCATTGCACACCTACGCGGGCGAGCCTCGCGGCTTCTCAACGAGGAGATCCCGCCATGCGCCTTCCCATTCTCGATCCCAAGGATCTGACCGACGAACAGAAGCCGCTCTTTGACGACATGCGAGCGGGCATCAAGGACCACTTCAGGGGTTTCGTGAACATGCGCGACGACGGCGCGCTGCTCGGGCCCTGGAATCCCTGGATTCGTGAGCCGCGTTTCGGCAAGCCGGTGTGGGAGCTGGTCAAGGCGATCGCCTCGAACCCGCTGCTGCCGGCGCCGGTGCGCGAGGTCGCGATCCTCGTCACCGGCTCGCATTTCCGTTCCGGCTACGAGCTCTATGCCCATGTGCTGGTCGCCGAGCAGCGCGGCCTCTCCGACGAGAAGCTCGCGACCATCGTCGCCGGGCAGCGCCCGGTGGATCTCACCAAGCAGGAGGCGGTCGCCTATGACATGGCCTCGGCGCTTGTGAGTGGCGGTGTGCTGCCAGAGCTGACCTATCGGGCCGCAGTGAAGGAGTTCGGCGAGCATGGTGCGGCCGAGCTATCCTATCTCGTCGGCGTCTACTGCATGGTCTCGGTCACGCTGAACACGTTCGACGTGCCGGTGCCGGAGTAAAGCCTGCGTCCTTCGATCACTCCGCCGCTTTGCTCTCAGGCGGCGGGGGCGCGAAGGCGATGCAGCGATTGCGGCCTTCGGCCTTGGCCTGGTAGAGCGCATGATCGGCCGCGCCCATCAACGCGTCGATGCCGGACATGCTGACGGTGGCTTCCGCGATGCCGATGCTCACGGTGACGCCGAACTGGATCCTTTCCGCGAGGATCTGCGCGCTCATCACCCGTTTGCGGATGCGATCGGCGACGGTTCTGGCCCGGGACATACTGGTCTCGGGCAGGAGAATCGCAAACTCCTCGCCGCCGAGGCGGCCGACGATGTCCGACTTGCGCTTGCCGTCGAGGCATGCGGCCGCAACCGCCTTGATCGCGGCATCGCCCAGGGCGTGGCCGTAGCGATCGTTGACCGACTTGAAGTGGTCGATGTCGAGCATCAGCACCGATACGGAGCGATAGTAACGCTGAAACCGGCTCCATTCCGCATCAAGGCTGTCGAGGAAATGGCGTCTGTTGTAGAGGCCGGTGAGCGGATCGGTGGTGGCGAGCGTCTCCAGCATCGCCGCTTTCTGAGTCAGGTCGGTGATGTCGACATAGGTCAACATGCGGCCACCGTTCGACATCGTGGTGCAATGAGCCCTGATGCGTCTTCCGTCCATCGTCTGGAGGTCGCGCACATGATCACCGGCCTTGACCTCCTCGACGCGCCGCGCCGGAAACTTCGCGAGCTCGTTCGCGGGAAGATTGGGCGCGCTGGCGCGATGCAAGCGTCGCACCAGCGACGAATAGGCCGGCCGGTTCGCCGCCTCGTCGTCGCTGACCTCCCAAAAGCGCCGCATCCGGCGGTTCATGAAGGTGGCGTCCATGTCGGAATCGAGCAGGAGGATCCCATCCTGAACGTTCTCCAGCGCATCCCGCAGCAGCTTGAGCTCGTCGGAGGCGCGCACGATGTCAGTGACGGGCGTATAGGTCAGCATGCGCCCGCCGTCGGGCAAGGGCGTGACCTGGACACGCACGACGTCGCCATTGGTCCGGCGCAGATCGATCGGCGTCGGGTCACCCGCCTCGATCACGCGGACGCGTTCCGCCACCAAGGCATCGAGCTCGGGGTCCGGCACCTCATAGGCGCCCATGTCGCGTCCGTGATGAAGCAGCGTGAGAATGGATGGATTGCTGTCGGCAACCTCGTCTGGCAGGCGCCACATCTGACGAAACGACCGGTTGATCAGACGCGCCCTGAGGCCGGAGTCGAGCAGCACGATACCGGTCGGCACATGGTCGAGCGCGGCGCGCAGCGCCAGCATCTGGCCGCGCATCAGCGCGTCGGACGGACGGTCCCGCTCATCACCGGCCGCGCGCTCGGAGCTGCCCGACTGCTCGAAGGCGACGCCGGCCTGGCGGTCCGACCGCCAGACCACGCGGCAGGTCAGGATCTCGCGCCCCGCGAGCCGGAGCTGGAAACGCTCGGGCACGCCGAGGCCGCTCTCCATCTCGAGCGTCGCGGCCTCCGCGGAGAGCCGGCGCACGACGCAGTCGATCGACGATTGACCGAAATTGAAAAAGATCTTCCCAGCAAGGTACGTCCGTTCCGGGACCAGGCGGGACATTCGCAGCCTCCAAGGCGACACGACACAAACAGCCAGCCCAGTCTCGCTCAAGGTTCCTTGTAGCGATGTAACGCAATCGATGTTTTGGGATGAGGATTAACAAAAGGTTGACGCGCAGTGCGAAGCGATTGATGCGAAATGCGACAAGGCGCTGGTTCCGTCCGGTCAATTACGGTGGCTGCGCCTTGATCGAAAATCCCCGCGACCACAGTCAGTTGCGCACGGCGTAAAGCGGTGTGCGCAAGATCACCTGGTAGGCCGGCTTCGGCGTCCAGGCGATCTGGGCGGTGATGCCGAACAGGCGATTGTCATTGTCATCCATGCGGTCGAGATCGAGCCGCAGGACCGGCTGGGTGAAGGACTCCGCCAGCGTCCGGCCACCGAGCTGCGCGCCGCCGAACGACTGCACGCCGAGGCGCCCCGTGAATTTCCAGTTGCTCGGCCATTGGTAATAGCCGCCGGCATAGAGGATCGTGTTCGGCCGGATGCGGGCGAGTTGGCTGGCGATGTCGGTGTGAGTGTACTGCACGCCGGCAAGCCAGCCCCGCGTCTCGTCCTCGTCGAGCGCATAGTCGAATTCCACGATTTGGTTGAACGACGTCGTCATGCCTTGCTCGTTCGGCACCGACTGCGTGAGTGTCGATTGCAGCGTAATGGTCGGTATCTTTCCGCCGTTCTGCTGGTAGATGTCGGCCTGCACGCCGATGTTCCAGCTGGTGATGTCGAAGGTGGACCAGCCGCCACCGATGTCGGTCGTTGAGCCCGACACGCCGCCATAGAGCGATACGCGATCGTTGACGTCCACGGTCAGCGGCAGATCGACGGCGACGGATTTGGCAGCCGGCAAGCCGTTCGGCAGCGTTGCGCCTCGTTGTGCCGCGAGCGCCGCGAACGCTGCCGACAAGGACGTGTTGCCGAAGCCGAGCCCGAGCGTGCCAGAGGGAATCGTCGCATAGATCGTGCGGAGATCCAGGTAGATGTTTGGCAGAGCCGGCTTTGTAGGCTCGTCCTCATCATCGTTGGCAGCGAAGGCTGCGCCTGCCGACATCATGAGACAAAGCAATCCCATCGCGGCCGCGCGCAAAGCCTGAAGATGCGACGGGCGGTGAGGAGACACGGGGCAATCCGGCGCGTGGCAACTTGATGACGGGATCGTTGTTAGATGGAACGTGATCGTATGTGCGGTCAAGCGTAATCCGCAAGCGGTGGACTGTACAGATATGTGCGGGTACCCTGCCGTGATCGCGCTGACACACCCGCCTGCCAGAGTGCAGGCCGGACAATTGGAAGGACGATAGACATGAGAACGTCACGCCGAATCCTGCTCACTGGTCTGGCGGGCTTTGCCGTCGCTCCGACCGTCGTGACCGCCGCCGTACCGTCGGCTGCGTCTGACGACGTGACGGTCGCCGAAGAGCGTTTCGCGCGTACGATCGCGGCCGCTCATGCGCCCGACGTCACCTGCGCGCGCCAGGCTGGCCGCTATGCGGACGCGCATTGGCCTGAGTATGTCTTGGCCGCCAGAGCCGTGCTCGACGCGCGCGCGTAACTCCCGCCTTTTATGTCTCCACCGCCCGCCTGACCTGCTCGCCGATCTGCGACAGCACGAGCTGCGCTTGCGGCAGGATTGCGCCCAAGGCGTGGAAATTGTGGACCATGCCGTCGTGGCAGACGTGCTCGACCACGACCCCCGCGGCGAGCAGCTTGCGGGCATAAGCGTTGCCCTCGTCGCGCATCGGATCGAATTCGGCGGTGTGGATGATCGCCGTCGGCAGGCCTGCGAGCCGCGTCGCGCGCAGGGGCGAGATGCGAGGATCGGCGGCGTCTAAGCCGTTGGGCAGATAGTCGGCGAGATCGGCTTCGATCGTGGCGCGATCGATCAGATGGCCTTCGGCGAATTCCTCGCGCGAGGGTGAGGTCTCCTCGAAATCCAGCACCGGGCAGATCAGGCATTGCGCGACGATGGAGAGGCCTGCGTTCTGGACCGCCTCCTGGCACACGATCGCAGCCAGCGTGGCACCGGCGGAATCGCCGCCGACCACGAGACGTTCGGCATCGATGCCAAGCGATGCAGCCTCCCGCGCCACCCATTCGGTTGCGGCGGTCGCGTCGTCGACAGCGGCGGGAAATTTGTGTTCGGGCGCGAGGCGGTAGTCGATCGAGACGAGGCGGCAGCCGGTCGCATGCGCCAGCGCCGCCGCAATGCGGTCGTGCGTGGCAATGCTGCCCGCGACGAGGCCGCCGCCATGAAAGAACACGAAGCCGGGCGCGCGCGAGCCGGCGCTCGCGGGCGAATAGAGGCGATAGGCCAGCTCTCCTCCGGGACCAGGCAGCGTGCCGTCGGACGCCGTTACATCCGGGGCGTCTGCGCGCGCAAACTGCATCAGCTTCGCCAGCGACTGCCGCCGTGCCTCAACGCTCGGCCGGCTCCGCGCCTGCGGCGCGGCCGCGGTCATCATGGTCAACAAGCGCCTTGCGAGCGGATCGAGCGGCATGCTGCTTTCTTCTCCTCGGGGAGGGAAGGTAACCCACCATCTTCCTGCAGGGAATCATTTAGAAATGGCGACCAATAGTGGCGCTATAATGCGGCATCACGCCAAGGGGAGGCCGACATGGCCGAGATCAAGAAGCCCATCGAATATTCACCGAGCTGGACCTTCTTCGAGGGCAAATGGCACGACGGCAATGTGCCGATCATGGGCCCGCGTACGCATGGGGCCTGGCTCGGCTCGGTCGTGTTCGACGGCGCGCGCGCCTTCGACGGAGTGGCGCCCGATCTCGACCGCCACGTTGCCCGAGCCAATCAATCCGCGGTCAATTTCGGCCTGAAGCCGTTGGTCGATACCGACACCTGGCTCACGCTCGCGCGCGAGGGCATCGCGCGCTTTGCGGCCAATGCCGAGCTCTATGTCCGTCCGATGTATTGGGCGCAGAACGGGGCGGGCGGTGGCGTGCTGTTCGACCCCGAGACCACCAATTGGTGCCTGTGCATCTACGAGGCGCCGATGCCAAAACCCGTCGGCAACGCCATCACGTTGTCGCCGTTTCGCAGGCCCACCGCCGAATGCGCGCCGGTCGAGGCCAAGGCCGCCTGCCTCTATCCGAACAATTCGCGCGCGCTGGCGGAGGCCGCCTCGCGCGGCTTCCAGAACGCGCTGATGCTCGATATGCTCGGCAATGTCGCCGAGTTCGGCAATTCCAACGTGTTCATGGCCAAGGACGGCGTGGTCTATACGCCGGTGCCGAACGGCACGTTCCTCAACGGCATCACGCGCCAGCGCATCATCAGCCTGCTTCGCGGCGACGGCGTCACCGTGGTCGAGAAGACATTGCGCTACGCTGACTTCCTCGCCGCAGACGAGATCTTCTCCGCCGGCAATTTCGCAAAGGTCGCACCGGTGATCCGCATCGACGAGCGCGAGCTCAAGCCGGGTCCGTTCTATACCAAGGCGCGCAAGCTCTATTGGGATTTTGCGCATGCGGTGAAGCTGGCGGCTTAGGTACCGCCGTTTATTCCGTCATTGCGAGCGCAGCGAAGCAATCCAGAGTCGTTCCGCGGAGGGATTCTGGATTGCTTCGCTGCGCTCGCAATGACGATGATGAGACAGTCGAGCAAAAGGTACCAATCGTGCGCCCGCGGCAGGCGGGCGCCGATGTTGAGGAGGGGCTTAGAACCTACTCGTCTTTCTTCGACATCCGCTCGAGGCGTTCCTGCATTTCCTTCATCTGCTGGCGCAGATCGTCGATGTTGCTGTCCTTCGGCGCCTCGGCGTTCGCATTGGGCTCCGGCTCTGGGCTGGTGGTCGGGCGCGCCGATGGGGCAAAGGGCTTGAACATCGAGAAGGTCTGCTGGAATAACTCCATGTTGCGGCGGACTTGTTCCTCAAGCGGGGCAAAAGGAGTGCCGGACAGGGTATTGGCGATCTGCTTGCGGAACTTCTCCTGCTCCTGAGTCAGGGTCGCGATCGACTGTTCCAGATATTTCGGCACCACCATCTGCATGCTGTCGCCGTAGAAGCGGATGAGCTGGCGCAGGAAGGTGGTCGGGAGCAAATTCTGGCCGGCCTTGTTCTCCTGTTCGAAGATGATCTGGGCGAGCACGGAGCGGGTGATGTCGTCGCCGGACTTGGCGTCGTAGACCAGGAAATCTTCACCGTCCTTGACCATGGCGGCGAGGTCTTCCAGCGTCACGTAAGTGCTCGTTCCGGTGTTATAGAGCCGGCGGTTCGCGTATTTCTTGATAGTGGTGGGTTGGTCTGATTTCGCCATGGGCTCTCACTTGCAAACGCTGAGAACGGGAACCCGGCGGGCTATGCCGCAGGGCGGGAAGAGTACGCAACGCAACAAAATAAGCATTTTCAAAGGGCTCACGCTACCGTTTTGTGCGCCACGGTTAATTGCACAGCAAAAACGTGCTTGCGAAAGCGCCAAGAACGCTATTTTGAATGCGCTGCGGCATTGACATGGTTCAATGACGTTAACAGGATGCCGGACGAGACTGACGGGCCATTTCTCAAGCGCCCGCCCGCCCCTTTCTTCAGAACCTCAAGCCTCAGGAGATGCCCATGTCAGACGATGTCGTCATCGTCAGCGCCGCCCGCACCCCGGTCGGAAGCTTCAACGGAGCGTTCGCGACCCTTCCCGCCCATGATCTCGGCGCCGTCGCCATCAAGGCCGCGCTGGAGCGCGGTGGCATCGAGCCCGGCCGGGTCTCGGAAGTCATCATGGGCCAGATCCTGACCGCCGCTCAGGGCCAGAACCCGGCCCGGCAGGCCTCGATCGCCGCCGGCATTCCGGTGGAGAGCCCGGCCTGGGGCGTGAACCAGCTTTGCGGCTCCGGTCTGCGCACGGTTGCGCTTGGCTACCAGGCGCTGCTCAACGGCGATTCCGAGATCGTGGTCGCCGGCGGCCAGGAATCCATGAGCATGGCTCCGCACGCCCAGTATCTGCGCGGCGGCGTCAAGATGGGTGGTCTCGAATTGGTCGACACCATGATCAAGGACGGCCTGTGGGACGCCTTCAACGGCTACCACATGGGCAACACCGCCGAGAACGTCGCGCGGCAGTGGCAGATCACCCGCGCCCAGCAGGACGAGTTCGCGGTCGCCTCGCAGCAGAAGGCGGAGGCCGCGCAGAAAGCCGGCAAGTTCAACGACGAGATCGTTCCCGTCACCATCAAGACCCGCAAGGGCGACGTCGTTGTCAGCGCCGACGAATATCCGCGCCATGGCGCCACGCTCGACGCGATGGCCAAGCTCCGTCCCGCCTTCGAGAAGGAAGGCACGGTCACCGCGGGCTCTGCTTCCGGCATCAATGACGGTGCTGCCGCCGTGGTGCTGATGACCGCCAAGCAGGCCGCCAAGGAAGGCAAGAAGCCGCTCGCGCGTATCGTGTCGTGGGCGCAGGCCGGCGTCGATCCGAAGATCATGGGCTCGGGCCCGATCCCGGCCTCGCGCGCCGCGCTGAAGAAGGCCGGCTGGAGCGTCGGCGATCTCGACCTGATCGAGGCCAACGAAGCCTTCGCGGCGCAGGCCTGCGCCGTCAACAAGGACCTCGGCTGGGATACCTCCAAGGTCAACGTCAATGGCGGCGCGATCGCGATCGGCCATCCGGTTGGCGCATCCGGTGCACGCGTGCTGGTGACGCTGCTGCACGAGATGCAGAAGCGCGATTCCAAGAAAGGCCTTGCCACGCTGTGCATCGGCGGCGGCATGGGTATCGCGATGTGTCTGGCGCGCGACTGAGAAAGGACCTGACACGTAACTTACGCGTCATTTGCGCGTGCGCTGCACACATGAGTGAGTGCGTTGCACGCGATTAAAAAGGCGGCGGTTGCAAATCAAATATTCTTCGCAACTGCGCACGCCTCGACTAAAGAGAAACGCCCGGCTCAATGCCGGGCGTTTTGTTCTTGATGTCCGTCAAACGTCCCGCATAATCCGTAGTTAAAAAACGATCACGTCAGAAACGTCCGAAGAGTCCAAGGGAAGGAATACGATATGGCACGTGTTGCATTGGTCACGGGTGGTACGCGGGGCATCGGTGCTGCGATCAGCAAGGCGCTGAAGGCGGCTGGCTACAAGGTGGCGGCGAGCTATGCCGGCAATGATGCTGCGGCGGAGAAGTTCAAGGCCGAGACCGGCATCGCCGTCTACAAATGGGACGTCAGCAATTTCGACGCCTGCGCCGAGGGCGTGAAAAAGGTCGAGGCTGATCTCGGTCCGGTCGAGGTGCTCGTCAACAATGCCGGCATCACCCGCGACACTGCCTTCCACAAGATGACGCTCGAGCAGTGGAACGCCGTCATCAACACCAATCTCGGCTCGCTGTTCAACATGACGCGTCAGGTGATCGAGGGCATGCGTTCGCGCAAGTTCGGCCGCATCATCTCGATCTCGTCGATCAATGGCCAGAAGGGGCAGTTCGGTCAGGTCAACTACTCCGCGGCGAAGGCCGGCGACATCGGCTTTACCAAGGCGCTCGCGCTCGAGAACGCCAAAGGCGGCATCACCGTGAACGCAATTTGCCCCGGCTACATCAACACCGAAATGGTGCAGGCGGTGCCGAAGGACGTCCTGGAGAAGAGCGTGATCCCGCAGATCCCGGTCAGCCGGCTCGGCGAGCCCGAGGAGATCGCGCGGGCGGTCGTGTTCCTGGCCGCCGACGAGGCCGGCTTCATCACGGGATCGACCATGACCATCAATGGCGGCCAGTATCAGGCCTGATCCGGCCGCAGGCCTTTGCGCCAAAAGCCTGTAGCCTCAGGCGCGACAAGGCGATAGTGAAGACGAAAATGCCCGGCCTCGTGCCGGGCATAAACGTCCTCAGAGCCCATTGATCGATGACCGCCCGCACCGCGACGCTGATCGGATTGACCGCGATTTTGATGTGGTCGCTGCTGTCGGTGATGACAGTGGCGACCGGAAAGATCCCGGCGTTCCAGCTCGCGGCGATGACGTTCGCGATCGGCGGTGTCGTCGGCCTGCTGACCTGGATCGGTCGCGGTGATGCGGCAAAAAGCCTGCGTCAGCCGCTGGTCGTGTGGCTTGTCGGCGTCGGCGGCCTGTTCGGCTATCACGCGCTGTACTTCCTCGCGCTGCGCTTCGCGCCGCCGGCCGAAGCCGGTCTCTTGAACTACATGTGGCCGCTCCTGATCGTGCTGTTCTCGTCCTTCCTGCCGGGCGAGCGGCTCGCCCTGCATCACATCGTGGGCGCCGTGCTCGGTCTCGTCGGCACCGTCCTGCTGTTCGTCGGCAATACCAGCGGTTTCGAGCCGGGCGCGGTTCCGGGATTGATTGCAGCCTTCATCGCCGCCTTCGTCTGGGCCACCTATTCGGTGCTGTCGCGCCGATTGAAGGCAGTGCCGACCGATGCGGTAGCAGGCTTCTGCCTTGCCACTTCTCTGCTGGCCGCGCTGATGCATGGCGCGCTGGAGACCACCGTGTGGCCGGAGACGACGCTGCAATGGCTTTCGGTCATCGCGCTCGGCATCGGCCCCGTCGGTGCCGCCTTCTACGCCTGGGACATCGGCATGAAACGCGGCGATATCCGCGTGCTCGGCGCCGCCTCCTACGCGACGCCGCTGCTCTCGACCGGCTTCCTCATCGCTGCCGGCTTTGCACAAGCCAGCACCAACATCGCTCTCGCCGCAATCCTGATCGCCGGCGGCGGCCTGATCGCGGCAAAGGACATGGTGCTGCGGAAACGGTAAGCGCGACACTAAAGCGCCGGCTGCCAGCCTGGTGGCCGATACATCGCTTCCGGAATCTGTCCGAGCTCGGAGCGCTGCAAGCGTTGCGGCGTCAGCCCGTAGAACTCCTGAAAGCTCAGGATCAGCGGCCGCCATTTGTCGGGATCGATGCGGTTGGGCGCCCCACTCATCATGATGTCGGGGTGTGCGTGCACGCGGGTGATGCGGACTTCGATCGCGGCGAGATGACCGCGCCAGACCGCGTCGTCCTGCGCCATCTCGTGCACATAGGCGACCTTCGCTTCCATCTGCACCGGGCATTCGGCAGCGCGCGGCGCGCTGACCGTGTCGCTCCCGAGCGCGGTTAAGCCGCAGAGGCCGAACTTGTCCTTCTCGTGCCGGTAGCCGCGATAGAGTTTTCCCGGCGGCACGGGGTTCGACCCAGTGGTGCGCGCGAGGCGGTCGACGGTGGCGACGAGACCCGCCGACGGCAGATTGAGCACGAATTCGCCGGTACGAATCATGTTCTCGGTGGTCTTGGAATTGCGCGCGAGCCCGAGCATGCAGCGCCACCCCACCCACCATGCCGAAGACATCGGCGCGAGATTGTGAGAGCCGTCGTCATTGGTCGATCCGATCAGGACGACGGGTGTTCCGAAATACAAAATAGCCGGGTCGATCTGGACGGCGGCGGGACCGAGTGTTCCGTGCATCGTGCGCTCTTCTTCAGTGGAAGCGCTGTCCTAAGGCGTGCCGCGGATCGAACCCACCCGATTCCGGATCGCGGATTCAAGGCTCCCAGCCCTGTGGTGCGAGCTCGAAGCCTGCGAACTCGAACGCCGGAGCTACGGTGCAACCGACCAGCGTCCACTCGCCCGTCGTCTCGGCGGATTGCCAGGCCTGCGCCGGCACGATCGCCTGCGGCCGGTCGCCATTCGCAAGATCGGTGCCGAGGCGCACCACGTGCTGCGTGCAGCCCTCGTGCGCGATACGAAGCGTCAACGGGCTGCCGGCGTAGTAGTGCCAGGTTTCGACCGCATCGACGCGATGCCAGTGCGAGCGCTCGCCGCGCGCAAGCAGGAAATAGATCAAGGTGGAGCGCGACCGCCCGTTGGTATCAGTGGTCTGGTCGCGAAACGTCTCGCGATAGTGCCCGCCCTCGGGATGCGGACGGAGTTCGAGGCGCGCGATGATCTCGGCAGCGGTCGGCATCGATCCCCGTCAGGACTTGCTCTTCAGGACTTGTTCTTGCGTTCGCGCAGTTCGCCGAACACCGCGGCGGCATCCGCGCCCTTCATGTGTAGCCTGGCCGCGACCGAGGGGTCATCGGCGCGCAGGAACACATTCGCTCGCTTTTCGTCACCAAGCAGTGAGGGAATGGTCGGCTTGTTCTCGGCCCGCAGCTTGGCGACTTCCGCCGCGCGCGCCTGCAGCGCCGCATTGTCGGGATCGACGGTCAGCGCGAACTTGACGTTGGAGGCGGTATATTCGTGGCCGCAATAGAGCTTGAAGTCGTCCGGCAGGGCGCGCAGCTTCAGAAGCGAATCCCACATCATGGGGTAGGTGCCCTCGAACACGCGGCCGCAGCCGATCGAGAACAGCGTGTCGGCGGCGAACACCGTCTTCTCGGTGTCGAACACGTAGGAGATGTGATCGAGCGTGTGGCCGGGCGTCTCCACGACGCGCGCCAGCAAATTACCGATCTTGACCACGTCGGCATTGACGACGCGCAAGTCGACGTGGGCGATCTTCGTCGTCTTGTCGTGTGGCGCGACGACGCGGCAATTGAATTTCTGCTTGAGTTCGGCGACCCCGCCGACATGATCGCCATGATGATGGGTGATCAGGATATCGGTGAGCTGCCAGCCCTCGTGGTCCAGCGCCTTGAGGATGGGGCCGGCCTCCGGCGCGTCGATCGACGCCGTCGCCTTGGTTTCCACATCGTGGATCAGATAACCGAAATTGTCACTTAAACAGGTGAAAGTACGAATTTCGGCGGCCATGACATCTCCATCGCGCTCAGCCCGCCAGACAAATATGGCGTTAACGTCGCGCAGGCAATGCAATATTCCGCGCGCGGCGGTGGCCTCGCGCATGTTACACTGTCGTTATGAGCATCGACGTCGTCGACCTCCGCGAGTTCTATTCCCGCCGCCTCGGGATCGTGGCGCGACAAATGATCAACCGCGGCATCAGGGAGCGGTGGCCGCGCGCCGAGGGCCAGCGTGTGCTCGGCATTGGCTACCCCACGCCCTATCTCGGGCTGTTCCGGGAGGACGCGGAGCGCTGCATCGCGTTCATGCCGGCGGCCCAGGGCGTCCTGAAATGGCCGACGGGGCGGCCCGCGCTGGCCTCGCTGGTCGACGAATTCTCCCTGCCACTTCCCGACGCCGCGGTCGACCGCATTCTCCTGGTCCACGCGCTGGAGATGTCGGACGATCCGGCTGCGCTGCTGCGCGAAGTATGGCGCGTGCTGTCGCCATCCGGTCGCGTCATGGCGGTGATCCCAAACCGGCGTGGGGTGTGGACCCGCACCGACAGCACGCCGTTCGGCCATGGCCGGCCCTATTCGCGCTCGCAGATCACCGAGCTCCTGCGCCAGACCTGGTTCACGCCGACCGCCTGGGGCGAGGCGCTGTTCATGCCGCCTTATGCCGGCGGCTGGGTACTGAGATCGGCGCAGATGTGGGAGCGTGCGGGTGCGGCGCTGTCATTGCCCTTTGCGGGCGTGCATATCGTTGAAGCCACCAAGCAGGTCTACCGCGCGATCCCCGCCAAGCGCGAGCGGGCACGGCTGATTCCCTCGTTGGCGAAGCCCGTGCTGGTGCCGTCCTCGACGACGGTGACGCGCAGCTGAGGCACAAGCGTTGCCGGGAAGACGGTCCGTTCCTTCTCCCGCTTGCGGGAGAGGTGCAACAGGGCCACCGATTGTCGTCAGAAACAAATCGTCCCGGCGAGGCCGGGACGATTCAGGTCTGAAATCAGAAGGGGCTTACTCGCCGGGGGCGACTTCGTCGCTGGAGGCGGCCGGCGCGGCCTCACGCTCGGGACGCGGGCCATGCGGCCGGCGACGTCGCCGCGGAAAGCGCTCGCCGCCGCCACCACCGGCCTCGAATCCGGCCTGGCCGGCATTCGCGCCAACATTCACTTGCGGCTGCGCGCCGGTGATGAAGGAGGGCAGGCGATCGACGCTGCCGGCATCGGCGATGACGGGCTGCGGCTGGTTCTGCGGTTGCGGCTGGGGCTGGTATTGCGGCTGCGGACGATGGTCGCGTTCGCGGTGCTCGCGCGGCTGCTGCTGCTCGCGCTGATAGGGCTGCTGCTGATTGTCGCGCTGCTGATGGTCACGCTGGTGATGATCGCGCTGGCCGTCGCGGTCGCGCATGAAGGGCTGCTGCTGCGGCTGCGGAACGAAGCCCGGCTCTTGGCCGAAGGCCGAGAAATTCTCGCCGTCGTCTTCGCCGTCGTCGCCGCTGGTGTTGCTGACGGGCTCGTCGCCGCGCGGTTGCTGGTTCTGGCGGAACTGCTCCTGGGCCGCCGCGATCAGACGGAAATAATGCTCGGCGTGCTGGTAGTAATTCTCGGCTGCAACGGGGTCGCCGGAGGACCGCGCATCGCGCGCGAGCTGGAGATACTTTTCGGCGATGTGCGAAGCCGTGCCGCGGATCTTGATGTCGGGTCCGTTGGACTCGTAGACCCGGGTCATCGGGTTCTGGCCGCGCCGGTTGTTGTTGTTGTTATTGTTGTTGCGGTTGCGCATCCGCTGCTTGTTCTGACCGTTTCTCATGTCCTGCCTTTAATTCCAGCCCTAAAGGTTACACGCATTACTGATTGCTAGGAGTGACCTGATGACAGCGGCTCACAACTCCCGCGCGCACCGCGCGCAAGAGCGGCCTGAACCCTGCCGATGTTCGTCGACCGTCGCGTTCAACAAAGACGCGTTCCCCACCCGCCAGCATTCATTGCCAGCGAACCCATTCATATCGCCTGCCGAAACAAGCCCAGCTTTCTTGCGTAAGTCTTCAAGCGCAATATCTGGCTTTCGTTCACGTTGCGGTCGGAGAGCAGCGCAGCTCCACTGGCCATCGCGCTCAACAGGACCTGCGGCTTGGAACCTTTAAATCAGTAAAGCTCTCGCCCGAGAGCCCGGCTTTCACCCGTAGGTCTACGGGGCCGGCACCGATGTGTTGACCGGAACGTAGTCGTTCCCACGGGATATTCCAAGAGCTTTTTGCGGGCCAATCCGGCTTTTATGGGGGCATTTTTCGGGCCGATACGGCCCTCGGAATACCCGCCAGGTCGGCCTTGGGTGGCCTGTCCACCGATAACGCTGCGGCCGTCATCAAGGTTTCAATATTTCGGGCCTGGCCCTGTCCGGCCTCGACGATCAGCGCACCGCCGGGGGCGAGACGCTCGCTCGCCTGCGGGATCAGGGCACGATAGGCGTCGTATCCGTCATTGCCGCCGTCGAGCGCCAGGTGCGGATCGTGGTCGCGTACCTCGATACTCAGCTTCGGGATTTCGGCCGAGGGGATATAGGGTGGGTTCGACACGATGAGATCGAAAGGGCCCGAGAGCGCCGCCGCATAGGAGCAGGCGACGAAGGCGGCGCGGCCGGCGAGGCCGAGAGCTGTGGCATTGTCCCTGGCGGTGACGAGCGCAGTCAGGCTGAGGTCGGTACCGACGCCGAATGCATCAGGAATTTCATGCAGCAGCGCGAGCAGGATCGCGCCGGATCCCGTGCCGATGTCGGCGATGCGGGGCGGGTGCGGGACCTGCCGTTCGCGAAGGATCTCGAGCGCAAGCTCGACCACGGTCTCGGTATCGGGACGCGGCACCAGCGTTGCCTCGGACAGGCGGAATGGCAGGCCCCAGAACTCCCGCGCGCCGAGAATGCGGGCGATCGGCTCATGCGCGAGCCGGCGCTGTGCATAGGCTTCGAGCCGCGCAGCCTCTTCGGGGGTGAAGAGCCGCGCCGCCTGAGTCATCATGCCGGTCAGGTCAAGCCTCAGCGCAGCCCCGACGAGCAGGCGCGCATCGAGGCCGGGCTCCTCGATACCGGCCGATTGCAACAGTGCCGCAAGCATACGCCGCGCACTTTCGATGCTATGTCCGGAATCGAAATCTGTCGCCAAAGGAACCATCCTGCCTGGCATCGTGGATAGATCGACCGGCTTGCTTGCGTCAACGGAAAGGAGCGCGTTTGATCGCAGTTCGCAGCGAGGGAGGGCTCGATGGCGGCCTATGACGATCAAAATCTCTTCGCAAAAATCCTGCGCGGCGAGATCCCCTGTTTCGAGGTTTTCAGGGACGACCGCAGCTTCGCCTTCCTCGACATCATGCCGCGCTCGCCCGGGCACACGCTGGTCATTCCCCGGGCGCCGGCGCGCGGCATTCTCGACATCGCGGATGACGATCTCGCCGCAGTCGCCCGAACCGCCAAGCGGATCGCAATTGCGGCCATGAAGGCGTTTGACGCGGACGGCATCATCCTCCAGCAGTTCAGCGAGCCCGCGAGCGGGCAGGTGGTCTTTCACCTGCACATGCACGTCATGCCGGTCAGGGCCGGCATCGCGCTCTTGCCGGCGCAGACGCGCAAGGAAGACATGGCCGTGCTCGCCGATCATGCCAAGCGGATGATCGCGGCGCTGGGTGGCTAGGATGCACTAGACGCCGAGATAGCGCTGGAGCAGCTCCGGCTGGGCCTTGAGCTCCCGCGCCGGCCCCTCGTGCACGATGTGGCCGTTGTTGATGATGTAGATCCGTGTCGCCAGCGCCAGCGTCGCCGCCAGATTCTGTTCGACCAGCACAATGGTCTGGCCTGCGGCCGCGAGCTCGCGGCAGGCCTTGACGAGATCGTGGACGATCACGGGCGCGAGCCCCTCGAACGGCTCGTCCAGCAGGACGATCTTAGGATCGCGCACCAGGGCCCGCGCGATCGCCAGCATCTGCTGCTCGCCGCCGGAGAGCTCGGTGCCGCGGTTGTTGCGCCGTTCCTTCAGCCGCGGAAACATCTCGTAGACGCGGCCGAGCGGCCATCGCTTCGGTGCGGTGATGCCCGCGAGGACGATGTTCTCCTCCACCGACAGGCTGCCGAAGATGCGGCGCTCTTCGTGCACGAGCTGCATGCCCGCTTGCGCGATTTTGTGGCTCCTGCGCCCGGCGATGTCGATGCCGTCGAACTTCACGCTGCCGCTGCGCGGCGCCACGACGCCCATCAGGCTCTTCAGCGTCGTGCTCTTGCCGGCGCCGTTGCGGCCGAGCAGCGCCACCACCTCGTGACGTTCGACGCGCATGGCGATGTCGAACAGGATGTGGGAGTCGCCATAATAGCTGTTCAGGCCGTCGACCTCGATCAGGCTCATGCGGCAATCTCCCCATGCACGCCGCCGAGATAGGCTTCCTGCACCGCGGCGTTGGTCCTGATTTCCTCCGGCGTGCCGTCGAGCAGCACCTTGCCCTCCTGAAGCACCGTCACGCGCTCTACCAGCTCGAACAGCGAATCCATGTCGTGGTCGATGATGATCATGGTGCGTCCGCGCGCGATCGATTTGAGCAACTTGACGGTCTCGACGCGCTCGCGTGGGCTCATGCCGGCGAGCGGTTCGTCGAGCAGCAGCAGGCGCGGCGAGGTCGCCAGTGCAAGCCCGATCTCCAGCCTGCGCTTCTCGCCATAGGCGAGCTCGGAGACCGGCGTGTCGGCGCGGCGGGTCAGGTTGACCAGAGCGAGCGTATGCTCCACCTGCTCGGTGAGGCCCTTCACGCTCGAGAGCTTGCGAAACAGGTCGAGCCGGAACTTTCCGCGCAGCTCGGCGAGCGCCGCGATCGTCAGGTTCTGCCGCACCGTGAGGCCAGTGAAGAGTTGGTTAACCTGGTAGCTCTTGGTGAGCCCGAGCTGGCAGACGTCGGTGACCTTCAATCCCGTGATGTCGCGGCCCTCGAACACGATCTGGCCGGAGGTCGGGGCGATCTCACAGGTCAGCATCTTGAAGAAGGTCGATTTACCGGCCCCGTTGGGGCCGATGATGCCGCGCAGCTCACCCTGATTGACGCTGAAGTCGATGTCGCTGTTGGCGGCGAGGCCGCCATAACGCTTGGTGAGGCCGGTGGCTTTCAGGATCGGGCCGGAATAGGCGGGATGCTCGACTTCCTTGGCCTGCATCGGCGCGGGTGCGGGTTGCTGCGTGGTCTCGGCGTCTGCGGCCTCCTGCTCCGTCTCCGCATCCATCCGCCGACGTTTGCCGGAGGCGAGGCGATAGACGTCCGCCAGACCGCCGATGATGCCGCCGCGCAGGAAGCAGACCAGCAGCACGAATACGATGCCGAGCACGAGCTTCCAGGCCGCGCCCAAGCCGAGCGCGGCTTGCAGAAAGTCCTGCAGGAAGAGCCAGACCGCTGCGCCGACCAGCGGTCCGAACAAGGTGCCTCTGCCGCCGATGGCGGTCTGCATCACGAGCTGACCGGAGGTGTCGAAGGTGAAGGCATCGGGCGGCATGAAGGCCTGGAGTACGCCGAGCAGGCCGCCGGCGAAGCCCGCATAGGCCGCAGCGATCACGAAGGCGGTCAGCTTGTAGCCGTGGATGTTGTGGCCTACCGCGGTGGCGCGCAGCGGATTGTCCCGGATCGCACTGAAAATGGCGCCGACCGGCGAGCGAACGATTCTGAGTGCGATGATGACGCCGACCAGGTAGCACAGTGCGATGAACTGATAGAGCGACCAGCCATTGGTGAAGTGGAGGGTGGTGAAGCCGAGATTGAAGCTCGGCGTCGGCACGCCCGGCAGACCGTTCTCGCCGCCGGTGAAATCCGAGAGCGGATTGAACTCGACGAAGAAGAACACCTGCGCGATCGCCACGGTGATCATGGCGAAGTAGATGCCGGTTCGGCGCAGCGCGATCAGGCCGACGAGGTAGCCGGTCGCAGCCGCCGCGATCATGCCGATGATCAGCGCGCCCAGCACGTTGCCGAAGCCGGCACGGGTCAAGAGGTACGCGGCGACGAAGCCACCGGTGCCGTAGAAGGCGGATTGGCCGAACGACAACAGGCCGGTGAAGCCGAACAGGATGTCGAAGCCGAGCCCGAACAAGCCCCAGACCAGGATCCGGTTCACGGTGTTCGGCGCGAAGCCGAGATGCGGCAGCACGAAGGGAGCAGCGATCAAGCCGATCGCGGTCAGGGTCTCGATCAGGAACGGACGTTGCTTGAGCATCGGGAAATCACTTACTCGCGGCCCTGGACGCCGAGCAGGCCATGCGGTCGCACCACGAGCACGAGCGTCATTGCCGCAAACAGCATCACATAGGCGTAGCCGGGGTTGAACATGGAGGTGACGCTGATGATCTCGCCGGCGATCAGGCCGCCCAGGATGGCGCCGGGGAACGAGCCGACGCCGCCGATCACCACCACCACGAAGGTCTGGACCAGGATGTCGTCGCCGATGCCGGGGGTCAGCGACACCACCGGCGCGTTGACGATGCCGGCAAAGCCCGCGGCCATTGCGCCGATGCCGAACACGATCATGAAGACGCGGTAGACGTTGATGCCGAGCGAATCGACCATCACCGAATCCTCGATGCCGGCGCGCACGATCATGCCGAGCCGGGTCCGGTAGAGGATGATGAACAGCGCACCGAGGGCGACCGCGACGATGCCGACCACGGCGAGGCGGTAGGTCGGGTAGAACATGAAGCCGAGATTGGTGATGCCCTGGAACAGCGCCGGCGGCGGTACCAGCTGCGACTGGCTCGAGAAGATCAGGCGCACGAGCTCGACGAAACAGATGCCGAGCCCGAAGGTCACGAGCAGCTGATCCTCGTGCGGGCGATGATAGAAATGACGGATGATGACGCGTTCCATCGCGACGCCGAGCAGCATCACGAACAGGGAGCCCGCGATCACGGCGAGGACGAACGATTCCGTGTACTGGTAGGTGACGAAGCCGGCATAGCCGCCGATCATGAACATCGCGCCATGCGCGAGATTGAGCACGCCGAGCGTACCGTAGATGATGGTCAGGCCGGAGCTGATCAGCGCGAGCAGGGCGCCGAGCGCGAGCCCGTTGAAAAGCTGCGAAACGAGATTGGGCCAACTAATCATGCAAAGGATCGCCGTTGTGACGCGCGACGGGCGCGTCAAAAAATGGTGACGCCGCAGGAGCAGGCAGCGACCTGCGGCGTCACGGGGTTATCGCGGGCTCAGCTGTAGTCGCCGGGACGGCATCCGAACGCGTCCGGCTTCTGCATCAGGCCTTCACCCGGGACGATCTCGACGACGTCGTACCAGTCTTCCTTGTTCTTCATGTCCTTCTGCTGCTTGCCCTTGACGATGATCACCGGGCGGACGCACTGATGGTCCTCGGGGCGGTAATGCACGTCGCCGACCAGGGAGGGAATCGTCTCCCCCTTCTCGTAGGCCTTGATCACGTCGGGCGGATTGAAGCTGCCGGCCTGCTCGCACATGCGGGCCCAGTGCGCGAAGCTGACATAGGCGTTCTCCGCGCCCCATTCCGGCTTGTAGCCATACTTCTTCTCGAACGCCTCGTTGAACATCTTGGCCAGCGGAAACTTGTCCTCGATCGTCCACCAGTAATCGGTGGCGGCGTAGACGCCCTGCATCAGGCCGCCGGTCTCACGCGCGATGAAAGGCACCTGGTACGGGACGACCAGCTTCATCTTGTCGAGCACGCCGAACTGCTTGGCCTGCTGGGTCGAGAGCACCGCGTCGTGGCCCCAGTTGACGTTGATGAGCACGTCGGCGCCGGAATTGGCGACGTTGAGCAGATATGACGAGTAGTCGGGTGCGCCGAGTGGCGCGACCTGGTTGGTCACGGTGGTCCAGCCCGCGGTCGCCAGGAAGTCCTGCATCGACTTGGTGACGGTGTGGCCATAGGTGTAGTCGGGCGTGAGGTAGGCGGCCTTCTTGTTCTTGCCGAACTCCTTCACCATGACAGGTCCGATGGCAGCTGCGGCGGTCTGGCCGAAGAAGTTCTGGCGGAAGCCGTAGCGGACACAATCCTTGCCGGTGGTGTCGTTCGAGCCTGAGATGCCGCACACGAACAGCACGTGCTCGCGCTGGGCGAGCTTGTTGAGTGCGACCGCAACGGCGCTCGATGTGCCGCCGGTGATCATGATCGCCTTGTTCTCGCTGATGAAGCGCTGCTGCGCCTGCACCGCTTCGTTGGGTTTGGCCGCGGAATCCGCGACGCCGAACTTCAGCTCCTTGCCGAGCACGCCCTTGCTGGTCTTCGGCGAGATCTTCTTGATCAGGTCGTGGCCGCTGTTGATGTGTTCGATCGCAAGCTGATAGCCCTTGAGTTCGTCTTCGCCCTGCACAGCATAGGTGCCGGTGCGCGGCACCGAGATGCCGATGAAGGCGGTGGAACCCGAGACGCCAGCGGGATAGGAGCCGATCGGCTTGTCCTCGGCGAATGCCGGCATCGCCGGTAGCATCGAGCCGCCGATCAGACCTGCGGTGGTCTGGAGCAGGCCACGGCGCGAAAGGCCGCGGCGGATGAGATTGTCAGTCATGATCGTTTCCTCCGAACATCGTTCTTCTTGCAGGCAAAGCACGACCTGTCCGGCGGCAACCGGCCTTGCGGCCTGCCCGCGCCGGGCACGTCACATCCTCGTGTAGCTCTCGGACGCAAGCATTGCTTGTGAACGCCTTCTGTCAATTTCGCCTTTGGTCGAACGACCAAAATTATCACGTGAAAACATATCGCATCACGATATATATTAGTCTTTGTGAGTACGAGGCTGGCGGGTTCGGCAAGAGACATGGCGCAGCGGACGAGAGTGTCAGATGCCCGGAAGCGACGATCCTGGCCGCAGGAGGCGGAGCGGCAGGAGGCGCCGCGGCCGGCGGCTGAGGGCAACGACCAGCGCGGCATGCCGCAGTCCGGCGAAGCCACCCGCATGCCCGATCCGCGGGCCCGGCCTGCCGGACGGCGCGGACCCGCCGTCGGCTCCGTTCAGGCGAAGCGTGCCCCCGGCCCGATGAAGCGGCTCAGCGTGCGCGCCCAGAATGTCCTCAAGGAGCTCGCGGTCGACCTCACCGGCGAGCAGCCGCCGAAAGGGAATTGGTCGCCATCGCGCGAGCTACTGCGTGTATTGACGGCCGAGCGCCTCGCGACCGCGCGCAATTGCGGTCCGCACACCATGCGGGAGATCGTCGACTGGGCGCAAGGCTGCGGCGTGACCATCAAACCGGTGATCCCGCCTGGCGGCTCGCTGTCGCAGATGTGGGCGGAGCTGATCACCAACGCGTCGACCGGCAGCCTCACCAGCGCCGAGATCGCCGGCGCGCTCCAGCGCTCGATCAGGCGCAAGAGCGTCCGCATCCCGATCGCGTTTCAGGTCATTCTGGTGAAGATCCTGCTCTCCAGCTTCGACTAGGCCGCTCGCAAGGCGCCGATATTTGTGCATCCGCGGCGGCCGTCGGTTGGTTCCGTCCGGCCTTTTTTGCTAGGCTCCGCAAGCACTCGCCTGCTTCTCCGGCGGGGTTCGACGGCGAAGGCAGGAAATGGCTGAATCGAAGCGGAAGACGACGCGTCCGGCGCGCGCTGTGCCTGCAAGGGATGGTGCGATGGGCGAGGCCGACTACGCGGCACTTGCGCAATTCCGCTATCAGATCCGGAGCTTTCTGGCATTCAGCGAAGCGGCCGCGCAAGCGCAAGGATTGACCGCGCAACAACACCAGGCGCTGCTCGGCATCAAGGGCTTCGTCCATCCGCAGCCGGCGACAGTGGGCGATATCGCGCGATTTCTCCTGATCCGGCATCACTCGGCGGTCGAGTTGCTCAATCGCATGACCAAGCTCGGCTTGATCATCAAGGTCGCGGACCCCGAGGATGCCAGACGCGTTCATCTGAAGCTGACGACGAAGGGCGAGAAGAAGCTCCGTGCGCTGTCGCAGAAGAATTTGGAAGAACTCCGCCGCGCCGCAAGCCCGGCCTTGAGCCGCCTGTTGAGGTCGTTCCGGCACTCCGGCGGGGCCTGAGCGGCGCTCGGATTAGGCAGCCGCGCCCTGCGCGGCGAGCTGTGCGGCCTGATGCTCGGTGGTCAGCGCGTCGATCAATTCACCGAGCGCTTCCCCTGCGATTACCTGCGGCAGCTTGTAGAGCGTCAGATTGATGCGATGGTCGGTGACGCGCCCTTGCGGGAAATTATAGGTGCGGATGCGCTCGCTGCGGTCGCCGGAGCCGACCTTCTCCTTGCGCTCGGCCGAGCGGGCGGCATCGACGCGCTGGCGTTCGGCGTCGTAGATGCGCGAGCGCAGGATGTTCATGGCGGAGGCGCGGTTCTTGTGCTGCGAGCGGCTGTCCTGCATCATCACCACGATGCCGGTCGGGATGTGGGTGATGCGGATCGCCGATTCCGTCTTGTTGACGTGCTGGCCGCCCGCTCCTTGCGCGCGCATGGTCTCGATACGCAGATCATCGTTCTTGATGTCGACGTCGACGTCCTCGACCTCCGGCAGCACGGCGACCGTGGCCGCCGAGGTGTGGATGCGCCCCTGCGTCTCGGTGTCGGGCACACGCTGCACGCGGTGCACGCCGGACTCGAACTTCAGCTTGGAGAATGCGCCGCGGCCCTGCACCTCGGCGATGATTTCCTTGTATCCGCCGACGGTGCCTTCGCTGGCCGAGATCACCTCGACCTTCCAGCCCTGAAGGCTCGCAAAGCGCTCATACATCCGGAACAGGTCGCCGGCGAACAGCGAGGCCTCGTCGCCGCCGGTGCCGGCGCGGATTTCCAGCATCACGTTGCGGTCGTCCATGGCGTCCTTGGGCAGCAGCGCGACGCGGATCTTCTGGACCAGTTCCTCGATCCTGGACGTGAGCTCGTCGCGCTCGGCTTCCGCCATGCCGCGCATCTCGGCATCGGTCGCGGGATCGGCGATCAGCGCCTCGGTGTCGGCAAGCTCTTTGACCGCAGAACGATAAGTCTTCACCGCCTCGATCAACGGCGTGATCTCGGCGAGCTCGCGCGTGATCTGCACGTAACGCTCGGAGGCGAGCTGTCCGAGCGATTCGGCCTCGAGGGAGGCGTGATGCGCGAGCAGGACGTCCAGTTTGGCTTCGGGGAGTGACGACATCGGTTCAGTCTCAAATGGCGGAAGGAGGCGAGGCGGCGGGAGCGGCGACAGGCCCGCTACAACGCCAGGCCTTCGGCCTCGGCAAATTCCGTCAGCTTCTGCCGGATCGCGACGCTGCCCGCGGGCGCGTCCAGCAACGGGCCGAGCATCGCCTCGGCCTTCTTGGCGTCGAGGTCGAGCACCATCGCCTTGACCGGGCCGAGGGCGGTCGCCGAGAGCGACAGCGAGCGATAACCCAGCGCGATCAGCGCCAGCGCGCCGATCGGCTTGGAGGCCATTTCGCCGCACAGCGAGAGCGACTTCTTCGCCGTATGGGACTTGCGTGCGATGTCGCGCAACGCGCGCAGGATCGGCGCCGACATCGTGTCGAAGCGCTCGGAGACTTTCGCGTTGCCGCGATCGACCGCGAACAGGAACTGGAACAGATCGTTGGAGCCGACCGAGATGAAGTCGACCTTCCTGAGGAGTTCGTCGAGCTGATAGAGCAGCGCCGGCACCTCGACCATGGTGCCTATGTCGATTCTTTCAGGCAGCGTGTGGCCGTGCTGGCGCAGATAAGTCAGCTCGCGCTCGACCAGCGCCTTCGCCGAATCGAATTCGGCGACCTCCGAGATCATCGGGAACATGATACGCAGCGCGCGGCCGCCGCCGGCGCGCAGCAGCGCGCGGATCTGACCGCGCAGCAGGCCCGGACGATCGAGCCCGAGCCGGATCGCGCGCCAGCCGAGCGCCGGATTTTCCTCGATTACGGCTTCCATGTAGGGCAGCGCCTTGTCGCCGCCGATATCGAGCGTGCGGAAGGTGACCGGCTTGGTGCCCGCGGCGTCCAGCACGGTGCGATAGAGTGCGAGCTGATCACTGGTGCGCGGCAGGCTCTGGCCGACCATGAATTGCAGCTCGGTGCGGAACAGGCCGATACCGGCGCTGCCGGTGTCCTCGATATGCGGCAGGTCGATGGCGAGACCTGCGTTGATCATCAGCTCGACCTTCTGGCCGTCCCTGGTGACGCAGGGGCGGTCGCGCAGCGCCAGATATTGCGCCTGGCGGCGGGCGCGGAAGCGCACGCGCTCGGCGAAGGCTGCCTCGATTTCCTGCGAGGGCCGCACGTAGATCGAGCCGGAGGTGCCGTCTACGATGATGGCGTCGCCGGGATCGGCGATACCGGGCGCGTTCGGTACCTCGCCCACCGCAGGGATTCCGAGCGCGCGTGCGACGATCGAAACGTGGGAATTGGCCGTGCCTTCCTCCAGCACGATGCCGCGCAGGCGCTTGCGGTCGTAGTCGAGCAGCGCCGCCGGGCCCATTGCGCGGGCGATGACGATGGCGTTGTCGGGCAGCTGTTCACGTGAGGGCGCGTGGTCCTGGCCGACCAGCTGCCGCATCAGGCGGTAGCCGAGGTCCTCGAGGTCATGCAGGCGGTCGCGCAGATAGGGGTCGGTGGAGCGCAGCATGCGCGCGCGGGTGTCGGATTGCACGCGCTCGACGGCGGCTTCCGCCGTGAGGCCGGTGGCGACAGCCTCGTGCAGCTTGTGCGACCAGCCCTGGTCGTTGGCGAACATGCGGTAGGCTTCCAGCACCTCGCGGTGTTCGCCGCCCTCGGCGACGTCGCCGCGCTCCAGCATGCGGTCGAGATCGGCGCGCAGCTTGGCGAGCGCGGTGTCGAGCCGCTTGATTTCCTTCGGCAGGTCCTCGGCGATGTAGTCCTTGATGACGACGCGCGGCTCGTGCAGCACGACATGGCCGAGCGCGATACCTTCCGACAGGATGGCGCCGACCTTCTGCGCGGAATGGCGCGCGGCAGGCTCCTGGCCCGGCTGGGCCAGCGCGGACAGTTCGCCGGAGGCGATCAGCTCCGCCAGCACCATGGCGGTGGTCTGGAGTGCCTCGAGCTCCTCCTCGACATAGTTGCGCTTGGCGCGGTTCTGCACCACCAGCACGCCGAGGGTGTTGCCGGCCCGCAGAACCGGCACGCCGAGGAAGGAGTGGTAGATTTCTTCGCCGGTCTCGGGGCGGAACGAGAAGGCCGGGTGGCTCTGCGCGTCGCTCAGATTGAGCGGTGTCGCCTCGCTGGCGACGAGGCCGACCAGGCCCTCATGGGCGCTGAGCACGGTGTGGTGCACGGCCTCGCGGTTGAGACCCTCGGTGGCGTAGAGTTCCAGCGTGTTGTCGATGCGCAGCACATAGACCGAGCACACCTCGGCCACCATGTTGGCGGCGATCAGCACCACGATCTTGTCCAGCCGCTCCTGGGCCGAGACCTGCTCCGCCATGGTTTCGCGGAGCCGTCTCAACAAGACGCGGGGACCTCCCGACGCGCTCCGCATGAACCGTCAATCTCCTTCGTCTGCCGGGCCCGAAAGGGGCCGTCGGCGGCTCGCCCAGAAATCCAGAAAAACAACAAGCTTGCTCGTCCGGCGCCGGCCCAAGCCCAAATCTTCTTCAGATTTGACGCTTGTGCCGAATCGGCACCGCCTCAACTGGGGCACAGTTTATGGCAGCCCACCCTGTCCGCCCTATAGCGAATTGGGGCTTGTTTTGCCAAGCAAAACGCCTGCCAAACGCGAATGTGTGGACAGCTTCGTGTTTGCTGCGACCGCTAAGAGAATATTCGTCCAAGCATGGTCCGGAAAAGTGCGAAGCGGTTTTCCGGAAAGACCATGCTCAAACAACAATCCTGAAGCGCGACGACGGGCCGCGATTCAGGTCTGATCGAGGCCGTAGAGCGTGTGCAGGGTGCGCACCGCAAGCTCGGTATAGGCGGTGTCGATCAAAACCGAGAATTTGATCTCGGAGGTTGTAATAGCCCGGATGTTGATATTCCGTCCGGCGAGAGCCGAGAACGCCTGGGCGGCGACGCCGGCATGGCTGCGCATGCCGCTACCGATCACCGAGATCTTGGCGACGTCGGTGGCGGTATCGAGCCTGATATAGCCGATCTTGGCCTTGGCGGCGGTAATCGTGTCCTTGGCACGGGTGTAGTCGGCGGCGGGCACCGTGAAGGTGAGGTCGGTGGTCTTGCCGTCTTCCGAAACGTTCTGAACGATCATGTCGACGTTAATGTTGGCCTCCGCCAGCGGGCCGAAGATCGAGGCTGCCACGCCCGGCTTGTCCTCGATCTGGCGCACCGAGATCTGGGCCTCGTCCTTGGAGAAGGCGATACCGGTGACGACGTGGCTTTCCATGATCTCCTCCTCGCTGCAGATCAGCGTGCCGGGCGGCTGGTTGGCATGCGGGTCGATATCCTCGGGCTTGTCGAAGCTCGAGCGGACGAAGATAGGCATGTTGTGGACCATGCCGAGTTCCACCGAGCGGACCTGGAGCACCTTTGCGCCCTGGGACGCGAGTTCCAGCATGTCTTCGAAAGCAATCTTGTCGAGCCGGCGTGCCTTCGGCACGATTCGCGGATCGGTCGTGTAGACACCGTCGACATCGGTGTAGATGTCGCAGCGGTCCGCCTTGACGGCGGCGGCGACGGCCACGGCCGAGGTATCCGAGCCGCCACGCCCGAGCGTGGTGATGCGGTTTGTCTCAGGATTGATGCCCTGGAAGCCAGCGATGACCGCGACCTCCTTGCGCTCCCTGAAGCGCTTGATGATCTCGCTGCCATCGATGTCCTCGATCCGGGCCGAGGCATGGGCGTCGCTGGTCTTGATCGGAATCTGCCAACCCTGCCAGGAGCGGGCCTGGATGCCCATGCCCTGGAGCACGATCGCAAGCAGGCCTGATGTCACCTGCTCGCCGGAGGCGACCACGGCGTCGTATTCGCGCGCGTCGTGCATGGGCGAGGCCTCGGTGCACCAGGCCACCAACTCGTTGGTCTTGCCGGACATCGCCGAGACGACCACGGCCACTTCATGGCCGGCGTCGACCTCACGCTTCACATGGCGCGCGACGTTGCGGATACGTTCGATGTTGGCGACGGACGTGCCGCCGAATTTCATCACGAGGCGGCTCATGACGACGCGTGCATTCCCTCATAAGGATCAGTATGGTGACCGCACCGGACGGGTGCCTCGCGGATACCGATCGCGCGTATACAGAGCGACGGGGCCGGGGGCAAGCGGGTTCCTGCGGGGGCAGGGTGCGGGGGTAGTGGGTCAACCGAGATCATGGCGCGTTATATCGACGAGATCCTGCAGCCGGGCGAGCGGGTGCTGTATTCGACCAATGCGCACTGGATCTTCTATTTTCCGGCCATCGTGGCCTGGATCGTGGCGCTGGCCCTGTTCATCCTGTCGCGGCAGGTTACCGCCGACGGGCTCGTCCTGCTTTGCCTTGGAGCCGCCGGTCTCGTGGCCCTGCCGGCCCTGTATTGGACCCTCAAGGGCTGGTTCCATCGCTTCACCACCGAGACCGACGTCACCAACCTCAGAGTTGTGCACAAGACCGGATTCATCAAGCGCCGCACCTTTGAAATGGCGCTCGACAAGGTCGAAAGTGTGGATGTCAATCAGACGATTCTTGGACGTATTCTCAACTACGGCGACGTGACCATCAACGGCGTCGGCGAAGGCCGCGAGACCATTCGAACCATCGCCTCTCCGCTCGCCTTCCGTAGTTCGATCACCACGCGGTAGGACCGCGCCTAACCATGAGCATGCAGCAAAACACTTCCGTCACTGTCCCGCCGGGCTCGACCGTTGACGCCGCCGAGATCGCGAAATTCTCAAAACTCTCGGCGGAGTGGTGGGACCCCAAGGGCAAGATGGCGCCGCTGCACCGGATCAATCCGCTGCGCCTCGGCTACATCCGCGACGCCGCCTGCCGCAAGTTCGAGCGCAATGTGCGCAGCCTCAACTGCCTCGGCGGCCTGCGCGTGCTCGACATCGGCTGCGGCGCCGGCCTGCTCTGCGAGCCGCTGTCGCGTCTCGGCGCGCAGGTCATCGGCGTCGATCCGTCGGCCAGCAACATCGCCGCCGCGAAGCTGCATGCCGACAGGAGCCATCTTGCGATCGACTACCGCTGCACCACGGTGGAGGAGATCGACCCGCGCGAGCGATTCGACATCGTGCTGGCGATGGAGGTGGTCGAGCACGTCGTCGACGTCGGCGTTTTCTTGAAGCGCTGCGCCTCGATGCTGAAGCCGAACGGCCTGATGGTGGTGTCGACGCTGAACCGGAACTGGAAGAGCTTTGCACTCGCCATCGTCGGCGCCGAATACGTGCTGCGCTGGCTGCCGCGCGGCACCCACGAGTGGAACAAGTTCGTCACCCCCGACGAGCTCGCAAAATATCTGCTCGATAACCGCCTCGTCATCACCGAGCAGTCCGGCGTCGTCTACTCACCCTTCGCCGACAAATGGACGCTCTCCTCCGACATGGACGTGAACTACATGGTGGTGGCGGAAGGGATGGTGTGAGGCAGTCGTGAGTGAGGCGCGAGCTCGTTCCCCTCGGTCGGTGTCGTCCCTGCGAACGCAGGGACCCATAACCACAGGGTCCGGTAGTTAGCCGCGATAAGGACTCCGAGCATGTATTACGTTTACATCCTCGCCAGCGGTCGTCACGGAACACTTTATATCGGCATCACCAACTCGCTTCAGAAACGCCTGGAAGAGCATCGGAGCGGCAAGGGCTCAAAATTCGTCAAGCGCTATGGCGTGCAACGCCTCGTCTACACCGAGGCTTTCGAGCGCGCGGATGAGGCGATTGCCCGCGAAAAGCAGCTCAAACGCTGGAAGCGCGACTGGAAGATCGAGCTGATCGAGCGCGAGAACCTGGAATGGCGCGATCTGAGTGATCTCTTGGTCTGATGCGGCGGTCCGTACCAAGCCCTCACTGTCGTCCCTGCGAACGCAGGGACCATACCGCGGAATCTATCGGAGGCGGATAGTGTCAGATGCGCGGGTTGGCAGCTTTCGCAAAACGCCTCCCTGGGGTTATGGGTCCCTGCGTTCGCAGGGACGACAGTGGAGATTGTGGCGAGAGCATCGCTCCTATGACATTGCCCGGATTGACCTGTTGCCGCACCCTCGGCAGGTTGCACCACAATATCCTTAGCTAGTCCCACCCATCCCCACCCCCATGCTCACCATCGCCAGCCTCTGGATTCCCTTCACCGTCATTGCCGCGCTGGGCCAGGTCGCGCGCAATGCGATGCAGCGGTCGTTGACGAAGCCGCTGGGGACCTGGGGCGCGACCAATATCCGCTTCCTGTTCGGCTTCCCGTTCTCGCTGCTGTTTCTTGGCGCGGTGCTGGTTGCTACCGGTGATCATCTCGGCATGCCGCCGTCGGCGTTCTGGCCGTGGCTGCTGCTTGGAGCGCTCAGCCAGATCGTCGCGACCGGACTGATGCTGCTCGCCATGAACGACCGCTCCTTCGTGGTGACGACCGCGTACCTGAAGACCGAGGCGATCCAGACCGCGATCTTCGGCTTCGTCTTCCTCGGCGATCGTCTGACCTGGCTGAGGGTGCTGGCGATCGTGATCGCGACAATCGGCGTCGTCATCACCGCGCTGCGGCCGGGCGGCGAGAAGAGCTTTGCGGAATTGAAGCCGACCATCACCGGCCTCGTTGCGGCTGCGGCATTCGCGCTGTCGGCGGTCGGTTTTCGCGGCGCCATCATCAATGTGCCGGGCGTATCTTTCGTGACCTCAGCATCGTTCACGCTGGTGCTCGGCCTGTTCGTGCAGACGCTGGTGCTGACGATCTATCTGCTCTGGCGCGCGCCAAAGGTGCTGCAATCGATCCTCGGGCTGTGGAAGCCGTCGCTGCTCGCGGGCTTCATGGGCGCTTTTGCCTCGCAGTTCTGGTTCCTGGCGTTCGCGCTGACGGCCGCGGCCAATGTCCGCACATTGGCGCTGATCGAGGTGCTGTTCGCGCAAGGCGTGGCGTACTACTCGCTCAAGCAGCCGATCGCGTCGCGCGAGATCCTTGGTATCGTGCTGATCGTGGTCGGCGTGGCGCTACTGGTGGGCGTCTAAGGAGGGTGGTTCACTGCCCAGAGCGGCGCGCGCCTTAGCTCGACCTGCATAGGCAGGCGTCATGTTCGGGTCGAGCCGAATTGCGTCGTTGAAGTCCCTCATTGATTGGTCGTAGCGCTGTATCTGCAAATGCGCATCGGCGCGATTGGCGTAGGCCAGGGCGTCATCAGGCGCGAGTCTGATAGCCTCATCGTAGTCTGCGATCGCCCTGTCGAACTCTTTGATTGACCTGTACACGACGCCGCGAGCTACGAACGCCTCGGGCTGCCTTGGATTGGAGGCGATGGCTTCGCTATAGCCGGCGATCGCCCGTTCAGTATTGCCCATAAAGTAGTGGTGGTGTGCGCGGCAAATCAAAGAAGGGTATTTTTCTGTATCTAGACGAACGGATTCCTCAAGATCGGATATTGCTCGAGGCATGTCACCTAGCTCCTGGTAGGCAACTGCCCGGTTGCAATATGCGAGCGATTTATTCGCGGGTGCTACGTCAGGTGAATCTATAAGGCTGTTACAAGATTCGATGCGTCGATCAAGTGTCGTGGATTTCTTCCCGGAGCACCACAGCCATTCTTGCGACGGTGCCTGGGCATGGCCCGCGGCGCCAATCACGCAGACGCTAACGATAGCATAGATCGATTTCCTGCTCAGACCGACCAGCAAAGCCCCCTCCGTTGCGGCTATTCAACTGTAGCGCGAAGAGTGAGGCAAGCGAAACGTTCAGGTCAGTTGGAAGTCGAGCGAGGTGCCGACATTTTCGCGGCCGATCGGCGTCAATTCCGGTCTTCCGGCAACGTCGGTAGCGGTGAGACGTCGATGCCCTCGTCAATCAGCGACTTCGCTTCGTCGGGCGAGGCCTCGCCATAGATCGGACGGTGCTCCTTGTCGCCATAATGCATGGCGCGGGCTTCGTTGGCGAAGCGCTCACCGACATTGTCGGCGTTCTTGACGATGTGGTCGCGCAATTCCTTCAACTTGACGCGCAGCTCGCGCTCCTGCGCCATCATCAGCGAGGTCGGTCCCGACGGAGCAGCTTCCGGCGTGGCGGTCGTCGTGGTGGGCTCCGGCGGCGGCGTAGCGCGGCCGCGGCCCTTCTTGCCGACGATGCGCGGGGCCATGATCGCCTTGTCGACCTTGGCCGAACCGCAGATCGGGCAGGTGACGAGCTTGCGCTTGACCTGCGAATCATAGGCCGACGAACTCTGAAACCAGCTTTCGAATTCGTGGTTCCGGTCGCAGTGCAGTGCGTAGCGGATCATGCCGATCCCCGTACGAGGTGCAGATGGTCCGGCCCGGCCTTGGCATCGGCGACACCGAAGCGGCGGCCGTGCTGGAGTGAGGGAATCGCGCGGCGCGCCGTCTCGACCTTGGTCGGGTCGATCTTGGCCATGATGATGCCGGGCTCGACATCGCCCTCGGCGAGGATCTCGCCCCAGGGATCGATGATGAGCGAGTGGCCATAGGTCTCGCGCTTGTTCTCGTGCAGGCCGGCTTGTGCCGCGGCGAAGATGAAGCAGCCGGTCTCGATCGCGCGCGAACGCAGCAGCACATGCCAGTGCGCTTCCCCGGTCTTGCGGGTGAAAGCCGAGGGCACGGTGATGAAGTATGCGCCGCTCTCGGCCAGCGCGCGGTAGAGCGCAGGGAAACGGACATCGTAGCAGATCGTCAGACCGACGCGGCCCCAGGGCAGGTCGGAGATCACGGCCATCTCGCCCGGCTGGTAATTGGCGGATTCGCGATAGCTCTCGCCGTCCGGCAGCTCGATGTCGAACATGTGGATCTTGTCGTAGCTCGCGAGCACGTTACCCTCGGGCCCGATCAGGAAGGAGCGGTTGACCGCCTTTTCGGCCGAGAAGCGCAGCGCCAGCGAGCCGACATGGATGTGGATTCCGAGTTCCACTGCAAGGGCCTGATACGCCTTCAGCGAGGTGTCGTCCTCTTCGCTCTGGAGATGCTCGAACAGCGCCTTGCGGTTCAACTGCATCATGTTGCTGACCTCGGGGGTCTGCACGTAGTCGGCGCCGTTCGCCGCAGCCTGCCGGATCAGCTTGGCGGCCTGCGCCAGGCTCGGCTCGGGCATCAGGCCGGTGCGCATCTGCACCATGGCGGCAGTAAATGTGCGATTCTCGCTCATGACACGGCCTTGACGCTGTCGAGCATGCCGTCGAGCCTGCCTTCGCGGTCGAGCGCATAGAGCTCGTCGCAGCCGCCGACGTGGGTTCCGCCGATCCAGATCTGTGGGAAGGTCGAGCCTTGGCCGGCGCGGTCGTACATCTCCTGCCGCCAGGACGGGTTCTTGGCGATGTCGAACTCCGTGAAGGTCGCCTTCTTGCGGGTCAACAGCGACCTCGCTGCGGAACAATAGCCGCAGCCCGGCCTGGTGTAGATCTCGACGGCAGCAGTCATGGCGTCCAGCGCTTTCTTATCATGAATTCATTGAATTATATGGGACGGGGCCCGCTCTCGACAACCCGGGCAAAGACCAGCACGTCGACCTGGGCCGCCCTCGCGCGCAGCAGGGCCCGCGCACAGGCGTCCAACGTCGCCCCCGATGTCAGGACATCGTCGACCAGGACGATGCGGCGGCCCTGAATCTCGGCCTGGCGGTCGGGGGATACCTGGAAGGCGCCCTGCACATTGGTGGCGCGCTGGGCCCTGGACAGGCCGATCTGCTGCTCGGTGGCGCGCATCCGGCGGAGCAGCTCGCCCCGCACCTTGACCCCGCTCTGCCGCTCGATGACACGTGCCAGCGCACCCGATTGGTTGTAGCGGCGGCGCCAGGCCCGCCGCCAATGCAGGGGAACGGGCACCAGCATGTCGGCCCCGGTCAGCAGTTCGTCGCCTGCGCGCGCCATCCAGCGGCCCATGGCCGGCGCTAGATCGGTGCGGTCCTGATATTTCAACGCATGCACCAGCGTGCGCGCGACGTCGTCATATCGCACCGCCGCGCGTGCCCGCTGGTAAGCCGGCGGGCTCGCGATCGCCTCCATCGACAGCATGTCGGGGCCGGGATCATAAACGAAGGGAATGCCGAGCCGCGGGCAATAGGGCCGCTCGATGAATGACAGCCGCGCCCAGCAGGAGGCGCAAACGCCCTCGCCATCGACCGGCTCGCGGCAGGACACGCACTGCGTCGGCAGCGCGATGTCGAGGGCGAGCCGCGCTGCGCGCGTCAGCACCTGGCGGCCAGCCGTCCACACGGCACGCAGTGGTGCGGCGATGGAGCGGGTGGGAGCGGTTTTGGCTTCCATGCGGGGAGGCTAGCGTTCCGCGACAATCTGCTCAAGCAGCACTCTCGTGCCCCCGACGCAGCGCAGCGCCACTTCTGCGGTGCGCTGCAGCGCCGGGGCCCATCTCACCGCATCCTGCTGTGCTGCTTTTGGGTCCCGGCTCTGCGCAGCAGCGCAAGAGCGCTGCGGCGCGTCCGGGACACGAGAGAGGAGATTGCAATAGCCAGCACGATCGGCGTAACCAGCGCCATGGCTCAGACCCCGCAAACTCCGCCCGCTTTGTTCGATCGCGCCTTGCTGCATGCGCGGCAGCAGCGCGCGCAGAGGCAAGGGGCGGTGACCTTTCTGCTCCACCGGGTCGCCGAGGACATGTCCGATCGACTGGCTGCCGTGATGCGCGAGTTTCACGCACCGGCTGATCTCTGGACGCCGGGTGAAGGGCTCGCCGGGCTGCGCACGCGGCTTCCCTCCATCGAGCACATCGCGTCGGGCGCGGCCGGCGAGGAGAAGCTGCCTTTCGCGCCGGAAAGCCTCGATCTCGTCGTCTCGGCGCTGGCGCTGCAATTCGTCAACGATCTGCCGGGCGTGCTCGCGCAAATCCGCCGCGCGCTGAAGCCGGACGGGCTGCTGCTCGCCGCGATGATCGGGGGCGACAGCCTGACCGAGTTGCGGCAGGCTTTTGCCGCGGCCGAGGCCGAATGTGAGGGCGGCGCTTCGCCGCGCGTCGCGCCGTTCGCAGACTTGCGCGACATCGGTGCGTTGTTGCAGCGAGCAGGCTTTGCATTGCCGGTCACCGACGTCGACCGCGTCGTCGTGCGCTACGCCAATGCGTTTGCGCTGATGCAAGATCTCCGCCGCATGGGGGCGGCGAATGTGCTGATCGAGCGGCGGCGCGCGCCGACGCGTCGCACGACGCTGCTGCGCATGGCCGAAATCTACACTGAGCGCTTTGCCGACGCCGACGGTCGCATCCGCGCGACGTTCGACATCGTCTGGCTGTCCGGCTGGGCCCCGCATGCGAGCCAGCAGCAGCCGCTCAAGCCGGGGTCGGCCAAGGCAAGCCTGGCGGAGGCGGTGAAGAAGGCGGGGAAGACGTAAGCTCTCTCCTCGTCATGGCCGGGCTTGACCCGGCCATCCACGCCTTTCAACCCGGCACAATGATCGTGGATGCCCGGGACAAGCCCGGGCATGACGCCGAGCAAGTGGCTCGCAATTCAACTCACATCAGCAGATCAATCAAATGCGGGATCAGCGGAATGTCCGCGGGCGGCATCGGATAATCGCGCAGCTTGTTGGCGCGGACCCAGGCCAGGGCCTGGCCTTCGCGCGCCGTGACCTGCCCTTCCCAGCGCCGGCAGATGTAGAGCGGCATCAACAGGTGAAAGGTCTCGTAGCCATAGCTCGCGAAGGTCAGCGGCGCCAGGCACGGCTCGGCCACCGTGATGCCGAGCTCTTCATGCAGCTCGCGGATCAGGCTCTGCTCCGGCCGCTCGCCAGGCTCGAGCTTGCCGCCGGGGAATTCCCAGAGCCCGGCCAGCGTCTTGCCCTCCGGGCGTTGCGCGATCAGGACGCGCTTGTCGGCATCGACGAGCGCGCAGGCCACCACCAAGGTCAGTTTGAGATCGGCCATCGGCGTCCGCTTAAGACCTATAATCCCCGTTGATCGCGACATATTCCTTGGTGAGGTCGCAGGTCATGACGCGGTCGCGGCCCTTGCCGAGGCCGAGCGAGACCTTGATCGCGATCTCCGGTGCCTTCATCGCTTCCGATACCTGGGCTTCGTCATAGTCGGGATCGCGCGCGCCGCTCTTGGCGACGCGGATGCCGTTGAAGGAGATCGAGAGCTTGTCGCGGTCGGCCGGCTCGCCGGCCTTGCCGACCGCCATCACCACGCGGCCCCAATTGGCATCCTCGCCGGCGATCGCGGTCTTCACCAGCGGCGAGTTCGCGATCGACATTGCGATCTTGCGTGCGGAAGCCTTGGTCTTGGCGCCCTCGACGGTGATTTCGACCAGCTTGCGCGCACCTTCGCCGTCGCGGGCCACCTGCTCGGCGAGATTGGCGAGCACCTGGTTGAACGCCTTGACGAAGGCCTTGAGGCGCGGGTCGCTGGCGCGGCTGATTTTTGGCGCACGGTGCTCGGCGGCAGCGCCCGTTGCAAAAGCCAGCAGCGTGTCCGACGTCGAGGTGTCGCCGTCGATCGTCACCGCATTAAACGTGTCCTCGACGCCAGCCTTGAGCAGGGCCTGCAAGGCCGCGGGCGCGATCGGCGCATCGGTGAAGATGAAGGACAGCATCGTCGCCATGTCGGGGGCGATCATGCCGGCGCCCTTGGCCATTCCGTTGATGGTGACCTTGGCCTTGCCGAGCTTGACGGTCGCGGTCGCGACCTTCGGGAAGGTGTCGGTGGTCATGATCGCCTTGGCGGCGGCGAGATAATCGCCGGGCTCGGCGGTTTCGGCGAGGCGGCCGAGCACGCCGTCGAACTTGGTCGCGTCCAGCGGCTCGCCGATCACGCCGGTCGAGGCGAGGAAGATCTCGCTCTCGCTGCACCCGACGGCCTTGGCCGCGATCTTGGCGGTCAGGGCCGTCGATGCCCGGCCGGTCTTGCCGGTGAAGGCGTTAGCATTGCCGGAATTGACGACGAGGGCGCGCGCCTTGCCGCCCTTCAGCTTGGCACGGCACCATTCGACCGGTGCGGAGGGGCATTTCGACCGCGTGAACACGCCGGCGACCGCGGTGCCCTTGTCCATCACCGCGAGCAGCACGTCGGTGCGGTTCTTGTAGCGGATGCCGGCCTCCGCGGTCGCAAGACGGATGCCCGCAATGGTGGGCATGTCGGGAACGTTTTTCGGGGCGAGAGGAGAGACGGCTGAGGACATCGTTGGGCGCGCCTTATGGGGTCTGAATATGCAGATGGCCGGGCGATGCCCGGCCATTGCGATGCTTAGATACTCTTGGCGTCAGCGAAGTGACAGCGAATTCTTACTTCTTCGCAGGCGGCGCCATCTTGCTGTCGGACGGCTTTGCATCGGAAGGCTTGGCCGCATCGGCCGGCTTGGCGTCCTTCGACGCGTCGGCCGCCGGCTGGTCCAGCCGCTCGACCTTGGCCTCCGCGCGCAGCTTGGCGACATAGTCGGCCTGGGCCTTGCGGGTGACGTAGTTCTCGATCTGGGCCTTGACCTGCTCGAAGTCCGGCGCCTTGCGGCTGCGCTTTTCCTCGACCTTGATGATGTGCCAGCCGAACTGCGACTTCACGGGGTCGGAGATCTTGCCCGGCTCGAGCGCGAAGGCCACAGCCGAGAATTCCGGCACCATCTGCTCCTTGGTGAAGAAGCCGAGATCGCCGCCATCGGCCGAACCCGGGTCCTTGGACTTCTTCTTGGCCAGCTCGGCGAAATCGGCACCCTTGTCGAGCTCGGCCTTCACCGCCTTGGCCTCGTCCTCGGTCTCGACCAGGATGTGGCGGGCGCGCACCTCCTGCTCGCCGGTGATCTGCTTGGAGGCCTCCTCATAGACCTTCTTCATGGCGTCGGGGGTGGTGGCGGACTTGCCCTCATTGGCGAGCAGGCTGTCCATCAGAAGCCGGTTGCGGGCAAACGCCAGGCGCTTCTTGAACTCCTCGCTGTCGGCGACCTTCTTGTCTTCGGCAGCCTTGCTGACGATCTTCATGTCGATCAGGAAGGACAGGACGTTCTCGTCCTTGGTCGCCGGATCCATCTGGGCGAGGCTCGGCCCGAGCTCTTCCTCGGCCATGGTGACGTCGCTCTTCTTGATTTCCGCGCCATTGACCTTCGCCAGCACCGGATCGTCGGCGGCCCGCAGCGGCCCGGCGAACGCCAGGGACAGCGCCAAAGCGAGGCAGCCAGCCAGGGCGGACGCATGGCGGAAACGCTGGCCGGTGGTTACCGGGAACGAGGTGGTCATGGAAAATCCTTATGTTGAAGCAGGGGGCTGCTCGAGCGGGGCGGACACTCGCCCAATCAGGGGGGCTTGGCAACGCGAAAAGTCTGTCAAAATGATGAATTAGCCGCAACGCGGCCGCCGTTGACAAGGCTAGGGGCCGGCCATATCTCTGGCCGGTCGCGTCCATGGCGATGGCGTTAATTTTGCTGCGTTTTTGGCCGTTGAACCCAGACTTGCTCAATTCCCACCCATATGGCGGACGACCCGCGCGGGCCGAGGGCGCCATCTGCGTCACGGTGAGTTGAATAGGCAGGCGGGTGACAACTTCTTGGCTGCAACGCGGTTGAATCGCGAACACAGGAATTAGGCATGATCGGCGCGCTCGCCCGCAAGTTTTTCGGCTCCGCCAACGACCGGCGGGTGAAGGGATATCAATCCCGCGTCAACGCGATCAACGCGCTGGAGGCAGAGGTCTCGAAGCTCTCCGACGAGGCGCTCAAGGCCCGCACCGCCGAGTTCAGGAAGCAGCTTGCCGAGGGCAAGACGCTCGACGACCTCCTGGTCCCCGCCTTCGCCACGGTGCGCGAGGCCGCCAAGCGCACGCTCGGCCAGCGCCATTTCGACGTCCAGCTGATCGGCGGCATGGTGCTGCACGAGGGCGACATCGCCGAGATGAAGACCGGCGAAGGCAAGACGCTGGTCGCAACGCTCGCGGTCTACCTCAACGCGCTCGCCGGCAAGGGCATCCACGTCGTCACCGTCAACGACTACCTCGCCCGCCGCGACTCCGGCTGGATGGGCCAGATCTACAGCTTCCTCGGCATGACCACGGGCGTGATCGTCCACGGCCTCGACGATGCCGAGCGCAAAGCGGCCTATGCCTGCGACATCACCTACGGCACCAACAACGAATACGGCTTCGATTATCTCCGAGACAACATGAAGTACCGGCTCGAGGACATGGTCCAGCGGCCGCACTTCTTCGCCATCGTCGACGAAGTCGACTCCATCCTGATCGACGAAGCGCGTACGCCGCTGATCATCTCCGGCCCGCTCGACGACCGCTCCGACTTCTACAACACCATCGACGGCTTCCTGCCCAAGCTCGACAAGACCGACTACGAGGTCGACGAGAAGCAGCGCACGGTGACGCTGACCGAAGGCGGCATGGAGAAGATCGAGACCCTGCTGCGCGATGCCGGCCAGCTGAAGGGCGAGTCGCTCTACGACGTCGAGAACGTCTCCGTCGTGCATCACATCAACCAGGCGCTGCGTGCCCACACGCTGTTCACCCGCGACAAGGATTACATCGTCCGCGACGACGAGGTCGTGATCATCGACGAGTTCACCGGCCGCATGATGGCCGGTCGGCGTTATTCCGAGGGTCTGCATCAGGCGTTGGAAGCCAAGGAGCACGTCCAGGTTCAGCCGGAAAACCAGACGCTGGCCTCGATCACCTTCCAGAACTACTTCCGCATGTACGAGAAGCTCGCCGGCATGACCGGTACGGCGTTGACCGAAGCCGACGAGCTCTTTGACATCTACAAGCTCGAAGTTGTCGAGATCCCGACCAACGTGCCGGTCGGCCGCCTGGACGAGGACGACGAGGTCTATCGCACTCATCAGGAAAAATATTCGGCGATCCTCGCCGAGATCGAGCGTGCCAATTCGCGGCTGCAGCCGGTGCTGGTCGGCACGGCGTCGATCGAGAAGTCGGAAGTGCTCGCCGAATTCCTCAAGAAGAACGGCTACAAGCAGATCGACTTCGGCAAGGAGCACGCGCTCGACAAGCTCTATGCCGCGGCCCGCGCCGGCAAGCCGGCAAAACTGTTCGCGGTGCTGAACGCGCGCTTCCACGAGCAGGAAGCCTATATCGTCGCCGAAGCCGGCGTCCCCGGCGCGATCACGATCGCGACCAACATGGCCGGCCGCGGCACCGACATCAAGCTCGGCGGCTCGCTGGAGATGCGTATCCAGCAAGAGACGGCAGGCATCGAGGACGAGGCCGAGAAGGCCAGGAAGATCGAGCAGATCAAGGCCGACATCGCGCATTTCCGCGATATCGTGCTGAAGGCCGAGGAGACCGTCGAGATCGAGCCGGCGAAGGGGAGCAAGGCCGCCAAGACCGTAAAGAAGCCGGGCGGCCTCTACATCATCGGCTCCGAGCGACATGAATCCCGCCGCATCGACAACCAGCTCCGCGGCCGGTCCGGCCGTCAGGGCGATCCCGGCCGCTCGAAATTCTTCCTGTCGCTCGAAGACGATTTGATGCGCATCTTCGGCTCGGATCGGCTCGACAGCATGCTCCAGCGTCTCGGCCTGCAAGAGGGCGAGGCCATCATTCACCCCTGGATCAACAAGGCGCTGGAGAAGGCGCAGCAGAAGGTCGAGGCGCGCAACTTCGACATCCGCAAGAACCTGCTCAAGTTCGACAACGTCCAGAACGATCAGCGCAAGGTGATCTTCGACCAGCGCGTCGATCTGATGAAGGACGAGAGCGTCGCCGAGACCGTCGCCGACATGCGCCACGCCTTCATCGACGATCTCGTCGCCAAGCACGTGCCCGAGCATGTCTATGCCGAGCAGTGGGACGTCGCCGGGCTCAAGGACGAATTGAAGCGCGTGCTCGATCTCGACCTGCCGGTCGACGAATGGGCCAAGGAAGAAGGCATCGCCGACGAGGAGCTGCTGACCCGCATCGAGACCAAGGCCGACGAGCACATGGCGGCCAAGGTCGCGCAATGGGGTCCCGACGTGATGCGTTACGTCGAAAAGACCATCCTGCTCCAGACCCTCGACCATCTCTGGCGCGAGCACCTGATCATGCTCGACCATCTGCGCCAGGTCATCGGCCTGCGCGGTTACGGCCAGCGCGATCCGTTGCAGGAGTACAAGACCGAAGCCTTCAACCTCTTCCAGGAGATGAGCGCGCATCTGCGCGAGGCCGTCACGGCGCAGCTGATGCGGGTCGAGATCGTTCCGCCGGAGCAGGAGGCTCCTGTCCTGCCGGCGATGGAGGCGCACAAGTTCGACCCGAACACCGGCGAAGACGAAATGGCCATCGCCAGCGTCTCGCTCGGCGCCCAGGCCACGGATGCGTCGCTACGCGATCCCAAGAATCCGGCCAGCTGGGGCAAGATCGGCCGCAACGAGGACTGCCCCTGCGGCTCAGGCAAGAAGTACAAGCACTGCCATGGGCGGTATGCGTAAGGTCTGAATGTGTTTGTGAGGCGCGACGTCAGCGCCTCACTCTCCACCGTCGTCGCCCGGCTCGACCGGGCGACCGGGTACGCCGAGGCCTCTCGGCTCAATCATATCAGTCTCTGGAATACTGGATCGCCCGATTGAATTGAGCGATGACAGTTGAGTGTGTGGCGCGCGCCTCGCACCACATCGTCGTCCTGGCGAAAGCCAGGACCCATTACCCCAGGGAGAAGTTGGGGCGCGACGCCGCCAACTGCGAGTCTTCGCCAAACCAAATGCGGTGGCAATGGGTCCTGGATCTGCGCTTCGCTTGTCCAGGACGACGCTGGAATCGAAAAACCCGCCTCTCAATTCGAGCTGTCGATCAAACTCTCCAACAGCCGCTTCAATTCGCTCGTTGACTTGTCGCCGTAACTCTCCAGGATGTGCTCCTCCTGGTCCACTGCGAGCGAGTTGAGCTTCTTGCTCAGCACCTTGCCGCGGTCGGAGATGAACATCAAGACCTTGCGGCGGTCGTTGGGGTCCTGCACGCGGTAGACCAGCGTGTCCGAGACCATGCGGTCGATCATCTTCGTCAGCGTCGGATGGTTGAGCAGCACGGCATCCGCAAGCTCGCCCATCGAATGGCCGTTGCCATCCGACAGCACTTTTAGGATGCGCCATTGCTCGACCGGCACGCCCTCCTTGCTCAACCGCAGTTCGAGCTGCCGGTTGATTTCGCGGTTGGCTTGCGCGAGCAGGTAGGCGAGGTGATCGGTGATCGGGGAGTTTTCTTTCGAGGGTTTTGCCACGGCTAAGACTTCGTCTTGACCCAAATGAGTGAATGTCTTGCAATCGATGCTGCATCTATATGCACTTCAATTGTTGAATGTTCAATATTTTCAAAATAGGATCATTGCCCAACAAAAGGGCGGAAGCCGCGGCCGCCTGATCAATGTGCTTACAAGTCTGGTGTCAGACAGGAGTTGGCGTGCACGCGACGGTGAACTTCCCGGCTCACGGCGGCCCGGCGTTGCCGCCGTCCTTGCTGTTCAGGAATCTGCCGTCATCGGCGGCTGATGGTGTCTTGTCGTCCAGAGATAACGCCGTCTTCAGGCGGCGCGGCACGAACAAGCTGCGGATCGGCTGCTTCATCTGCTGCACCGGCTCGCCAGGAGTCTGGGGCCCCTGTGCAACCAATAGTGCCAAGCTCGCCGTCGCCGAGATCAACAAGCGCGGCGGCATCCTCGGCCGCGAGCTTGAGCTTTCCATCTACGACGCCGGCGGGCCGCTGGATGAGGTCTTGCCCCGCGCCGAGCAGGCCATCGCGTTCGACGAGCTCGATCTCATCGTGGGCCTGCACACCAGCGCGGTTCGCGTTGGCCTCCGAGACGTCACGAGGCGTCATCGCATCCCCTACATCTACACGCCCGTCTACGAGGGTGGCGAGCGCACGCCCGGCGTGATGGCGATCGGCGAGACGCCGCGCTGGCAGAGCCGGCCGTCGATCCACTGGCTCGCCGACGTCAAGAAGGCGCAGCGCTGGTATCTGATCGGCAGCGATTACGTCTGGCCCTGGCAGTCGCACCGTGCCGTGAAGAACTACATCAAGGAGACCGGCGGCCACGTCGTCGGCGAGGAGTTCGTTCCGCTCGGCGAGGACAATCACGAGCCGCATCTGGCGCGCATCCGCGCCGCGAGGCCGGATGTGGTGCTGATCTCGCTGATCGGCACCGACAGCATCACCTTCAACCGTGCCTTCGGCGAATGCGGTCTCGGCGCCACGACGCTGCGGCTTGCCGGAGCCATGGACGAGACCGTGCTGCTCGGCATCGGCGCCGACAACAGCGAGAACATGTTCTGCGCGTCCGGCTATTTCTCCTGGATTGGCTCGCGCGCCAACGACGATTTCCAGATCCGCTATCGCGCGATGTTCGGGCCGAACGCTCCGCCGATCGGCTCGGTCGGCCAGTCCAGCTATGAAGGCCTGCGCTTCCTCGAAGCTGTCGTGAACAATGCCGGTTCATTGTCGATCGCGCCGATGCTCGCGGCGGGCCGCAACATCGTCTATGGCGGCGCCCGCGGCCCAGTCGTCGTTCGCAACGGTCACGCCCGGATGCCGATGTATCTCGTCGAGGCCGATGGCCTCGACTTCAGGCTGATCAAGCCGGTCTGACCTTGGCGCGGCAATCGGTGCACGCACCGCTTCAAAATAATACTTGAAAAGGAAAATATTTCCGTTTTGAATGTTTCGGCCGGGCCGACGCGCTCGTCGCGCAAAACGCGGCCGCACGCCCAAGGACTGATCCAAGAAAACTTCAGGAGAGCGCCGTGACAGTTGTCCTTCCCACGCCAGCCCAACTTCGCAGTGTTGCCGAGCAGTGCGGCCTTTCGCTCACCGACGACGACGTCGCCTCGTTCCGCGGCCTGATGCAGGGCTCGATCGAGGCCTACAATCTCGTTGCCGCGATGCCGGACGAACTGCCGGAAGTGAAGTATCCGCGCACGCCGGGCTACCGGCCCACAGCCGAAGAGAACCCTCGCAACGCCTGGTATCGCAAGTCGACCGTGAAGGGCGCCGCCAGCGGCAAGCTCAAGGGCAAGACCGTCGCGCTGAAGGACAACATCATGTTGGCCGGCGTTCCCATGACCAACGGTTCGTCGACGCTGGAAGGCTATGTGCCCGATTTCGACGCCACCATCGTGACGCGCATGCTGGATGCCGGCGCCGAGATCAAGGGCAAGGTGCATTGCGAGCACTTCTGCCTGTCCGGCGGCAGCCACACCGGCTCCTATGGGCCGGTGCATAATCCCCACAAGATGGGTTACTCGGCCGGCGGCTCGTCGTCAGGCTCGGGCGTCGTGGTCGCGCTCGGCGAGGTCGACATGGCGATCGGCGGCGATCAGGGCGGCTCGATCCGCATGCCGTCCTCGTTCTGCGGCATCTACGGGATGAAGCCGACCTGGGGTCTCGTGCCCTATACCGGGATCATGCCGATCGAGATCTATGTCGATCATACCGGCCCGATGACCGCAACGGTCGCCGACAACGCACTGCTGCTCGAAGTGCTCGCCGGCGACGACGGCTACGATCCGCGCATCAAGGCGCCGAAGGTCGAGGAATACACCAAGGCGCTCGGCCAGGGCGTCAAGGGCATGAGGATCGGCATCGTCAAGGAAGGCTTTGAGCAGCCGACGGCAGAGGCCGCGGTGAATGAAAGCGTGCGCGAGGCGGCGAAACGCTTCAAGGACCTTGGTGCCAGCGTCGAAACGGTGTCGATCCCGATGCATCTCATGGGCGGCGCGATCTGGACCCCGATCGGCACCGAAGGTCTGACCCAGACCATGATGTTCGGCGACGGCTACGGCCTCAGCCGCGGCGACCTCTATTCGACCTCGCTGATGGATTTCCATCGCGGCTGGCGCCGGCAGGCGGACTCGCTGTCCGAGACCACGAAATTGTTCATGATGCTCGGCACCTACATCAACAACAATTTCGGCCCACGCTTCTACGGCAAGGCGCTCAACATCTCGCGACGGCTGACCGCGGCCTACGACAAGGCGTTCGGAGATTACGATCTGCTGCTGATGCCGACCACGCCGATGAAGGCGACGAAGCTGCCGGAGTCCAACGCCAGCCGCGAGGATTACGTTGCCCGCGCGCTCGAGATGATCTCCAACACCGCGCCGTTCGACATCACCCATCATCCTGCGATGTCGCTGCCCTGCGGCATGGTCGATGGCCTGCCCGTCGGCCTGATGCTGGTGGGGCGCATGTTCGAGGAATCCACCATCTACCGCGCTGCCCATGCCTTCGAGCAGAACGGCGATTGGAAGAAGATGTGAGCGAGGCTCCGATGCAGGCCGACGGAAACGCAACGCATGGCTAACGCGTTCGTCGCGACGTTCGAGATCCTGAGCTTTGGTGCGATCATCGTCCTGATCGTGCTCGGGCTCGGGATCATCGCCAGCATGATGGGAATCTTCAACTTCGCGCAGGGCGAGTTCGTCCTGCTCGGGGCCTACATCACCTATCTCGCCTATGCCAAGGGACTGCCGATTTGGGCCGGCATGGTCGCGGCACCTTTCGCGGTCGGCGCGCTCGGCTTCGTGCTGGAGGCACTGATCATCCGCCGCTTCTACGCCGCGCCCATCGTTGCCATGCTCGGCACCTATGCGCTCGGCCTCATCATCCGCGAATCCGTGCGCGGCCTGATCGGCGGCTTCTATCTCACCGTGCCCGAACCGATCGGCGGCTCGATCGACATCGGCGCCATGCACATCTCGGCCTGGCGCTTCACCATCATCGTGATCACGCTTCTGGTAATGGGCGGCTGCTATCTGCTGCTGTCGCGCACGAGCTTTGGTCTGCGCATGCGCGCCACGCTGGAGAACCCGTCGCTGGCGCGCGCCTCGGGCATTTCAACGCCCCTGATGTACGGCGCCACCTTCGCATTCGGCTCCGCGCTCGCCGGCCTTGCGGGAGCGCTGATCGTGCCGGTGTTCAGCCTCTACGCCGATCTCGGCCTGCGCTTCCTGATCCAGGGCTTTGTCGCGGTCATGGTCGGCGGTGTCGGCTCCTTCATCGGCCCGGTCGCAGGCGCCGGCGTCATCGGCACGCTCAGCGCGGCGTTGCCCTGGGTGATGGCGCCCGTCGTCGCCGACGTGCTCGTCTTCGTCCTTGCCATTGTCTTCATCAAATTCCGCCCGCAGGGCCTCATCGCTGGAAAAGGGGTATAGTCACATGTTCGATCGCACACAGCTTTCACGGCGCCGCTTCCTCTCCAATTTCGCCTTTGCCTCCGGTGCGGTCGCAACCGGCATCGGCAGCTGGGTGATCCCGGCCCCCTGGGCCAATGCGGCTGAAGGCCCGATCAAGGTCGGCATCGCCACCGACCTCACCGGCCCGATCGCCTATGCCGGCAATGCCGATGCCAACGTCGCCAAGATGGTGATCAAGGAGATCAACGCAGCCGGCGGCCTGCTCGGCCGTCCGCTCGAGCTCTATATCGAGGACACCGCCTCCAACGAATCGGTCGCCGTCGGCAACGTGCGCAAGCTGATCCAGCGCGACAAGGTCGACATGGTGCTGGGAGGCATCACCTCCTCGATGCGCAATGCGATCAAGGACCCGATCGTCGCGCGCGGCAAGACGCTCTACATCTATCCGCAGCTCTACGAAGGCAAGGAGTGCACGCCCTATCTGTTCTGCACCGGCCCGACGCCCGCGCAGCAATGCGACGAGTTCATCCCCTGGCTGATCAAGAACGGCGGCAAGAAGTTCGCGCTGCCGAGCGCCAACTACGTCTGGCCGCACACGCTCAACGTCTACGCCCGCAAGGTGATCGAGGCGAATGGCGGCGAAGTCGTGTTCGAGGAATACTATCCGCTCGACCAGGTCGACTTCTCCGCGACCGTCAACCGCATCGTCTCCAACAAGGTCGACGTCGTCTTCAACACCGTCATTCCGCCCGGCGTCGGCCCGTTCTTCAAGCAGCTCTATGAAGCGGGCTTCCTCAAGAACGGCGGGCGCCTCGCTTGCGTCTACTATGACGAGAACACGCTCAACATCAATCAGGCCGCTGAGATCGAGGGGCTCGCAAGCTGCCTCGACTATTTCAAGGTGCTGACCAAGGAGAACCCGTTCGACGCCAAGATCCAGGCGGCTTACGAGAAGGATTTCCCCGGCAACTTCCTGTTCGCCGCCGGCAGCGCCGCCACCGGCACCTATCGCGGCCTGAAGCTGTGGGAGGCCGCCGTCAAGGAGGCCGGCAAGATCGACCGCGAGTCCGTTGCCGCTGCGCTCGACCACGCCAAGATCGCCGAAGGCCCGGGCGGACCTGCCGAGATGGTGCCGGGCAAGCGGCACTGCAAGATGAAGATGTACACGGCGGTGGCCAAGGGCGGGAACTACGAGATTGTCGCGCGCAGCAGCGGCCTGGTCGATCCCAAGGAATGCTAGAGTGGAATGCTGAGGTGGAATGCTGAAGCCGATGAGTGTGGTAAGACAGGCCATCGTCGCCGACGCAGGCGACGACGTGGACGGTGCGATGGCTGAAGGCACAGCGGCGGGACAAGCCGCGGCGAGGCGAAAAGTCCTGCCGATCGTGGAGGGCGTCGTGCTCGTCGCGGCGCTGCTCGCGCCGCTGGTGCTTCAGGACTACCTCACCGTGTTCGCGACACGCGTGATCATCCTCGCGCTGTTCGCGCTCTCGTTCGATCTCGTCTGGGGCTATGCCGGCATCATGAGCTTCGGCCAAGCCCTGTTCTTCGGCTCGGCCGGCTATGGCGTCGCGCTGCTCGCGCGCGACCTCGACATCACCAACATCTTTCTGGTGCTCCCTGCGGGCACGCTGATCGGCCTGACCTTCGCGCTGCTGCTCGGCGGTTTCCTGCTGCTGGGGCGGCATCCCTCCAGCGTGATCTTCGTCTCGCTGGGCACGCTGACCGGCTCCTATGCCGCCGATCGCCTGGCGCGCGGCTGGTATTATCTCGGTGGCCAGAACGGTATTCCCTCGATCGCGCCGATGTCGATCGGGGGCTACGAGTTCACGGAAGGGCCGGCGTTCTATTATCTCGTGCTCGGCATCCTCGTCGTCGTCTACCTGCTTTGCCGTTTCCTGGTGCGCTCGCAATTCGGCCTCGCGCTGGCGGGCCTGCGCGAGAACGAGCAGCGCATCGCCTTCTTCGGCTACAAGGCCCAGCATCTCAAAGCCATCATCTTCACCATCGGCGGGGCCATCGCTGGCCTTGCCGGCAGCCTCTATGCCTTCCACGAGGGTTTCGTCTGGCCCAACATGGTCGGCGTCGTGGTCTCGACCCAGGTGGTGCTCTACGTGCTGTTCGGCGGCTCCGGCACGCTGATCGGTGCCGTCATCGGCGCCGTCATCGTCGAAGGCGTCAGCTTCTGGCTCTCGGACAATTACCGCGAGGTCTGGCCGATCATCTTGGGCCTGCTGCTATTGCTCGTGATCCTGTTCCGGCCGCTCGGCCTGATCAGTTTCGTGCTGGGTGAGCGCGAGCGGGTCGGCAGCTTCGGCGCCAAACCCAGGGAGACCGAAAAGGAGAAGCGCAATGCCGCTCCTTGAGGCCGCCGGCATCAGGAAGGTCTTCGGTAAGCTCACCGCGCTCGATGGCGCAGCGCTTACCGTCGGCGAGAACGAGTTTCACGGGCTGATCGGTCCGAACGGCTCCGGCAAGAGCACGCTGATGAAGTGCATCGCGGGCGCCGAGGTGCCGACGCAGGGCAAGGTGAGCTTCGTCAACACCGACATCACCGCCTTCACCCCGACCGAGCGCGCGCGGGCCGGCATGAGCCTGAAATTCCAGATCACGTCCGTGCTGCCGTCGCTGACGCTCTATGACAACATCCTGCTCGCGCTGCAGGCGCAATGCTCGCTGTTCGATCTCGTATTCTCGCGTACGCGGGGCGCGCTGCACGATCAGGTCATGACCATGCTGACCCAGTTCCGTCTTGCGAACCGCGCCTTCGACGCGGCAGCAGCGCTGTCGCACGGTCAGCAGCAATGGCTGGAGATCGCGATGGCGCTGGCGGGCAAGCCGAAACTGTTGCTGCTGGACGAGCCGACCGGCGGCATGAGTCTCGAGGAGCGCCGCGTCACCGGCGAACTGCTCCAGCCGATCAAGCAGCACTGTTCGCTCGTCATCGTCGAGCACGATCTCGATTTCATCCGCGACATCTGCGATCGCCTCACCGTGCTCGATCAGGGCAAGGTGCTGGCGTCAGGCACGGTGTCGGAGATCCAGGCCAACAAATCCGTCCAGGAGATTTATCTGCGCCGTGCCTGAGCAAGAGTTTCTCAACATTAGGCATCTCGACGCCGGCTATGGCCGCAGCCAGGTGCTGTTCGACGTCAGCCTCGACATTCCCTGGCGCGGTGGCGTCGCGGTGCTCGGCCGCAACGGCGCCGGCAAGACCACGCTGATGAAGACCATCGTCGGCGAATTGCCGGCGTGGAAGGGTGAGGTCGCCTTCGACGGCCGCGACATCAGCCGCCGCGCCACCCAGGAGCGCGTGCGTGCCGGCATCGGTTACGTGCCGCAGGAGCATTCGGTGTTCGCGCGCCTGTCGGTGCGCGACAATCTCGCGGTCGGCTCGCTCGCGAGCAAGGATGCTTCCGCGGTCGATCGCGTGTTGGCCATCTTCCCAAAACTTGGCCAGCGTCTCGACCAGCCCGCCGGCACGCTCTCCGGCGGCGAGCGCAAGATGCTCGCCATCGGCCGCGCCATGCTGGGCGATCCAAAACTGTTGCTGCTGGATGAGCCGACCGAAGGCGTCTGGATCGGCGTCATCGAGGAGATCACCGAGCGCCTGATCGAGCTTGCAAAGACGATCGCCGTCATCATCGTCGAGCAGCACCTCGACCTCGCGCTCCGCGTCGCAGACTACGCCTACGTGCTGGATCGCGGCCGCGTCGCGCTGCAGGGGCAGGCGGGCGATGTGCGGGGCAATCCGGAGCTGATGCGATATCTGGCGCCGTAGGGGCAGCACGTCCGCCGCCTCCAAATCTCTCGCAACGCGCACCCTGTCAGTCCGTCATCCTGAGGCGCGAGTGGCGCGATGCGCAGCATCGTGCCGGGAGCCTCGAAGGATAACGGCCGCAGCAGTCAGCCGGGCCGTCGCCCTTCGAGGGCCGCTGAAGAAGCGGCCACCTCAGGGTGACGGTGAGAGACTATCGATGATGAGAGATCAGGACGAGCGCTTCCGCTCCCTACTTCACCGCCCCGAACCGGCTGTCGAACGAGTTCGACTGCACCACCGGCGCGGCGCCGGCCATCTGGCCGCTATCATGCGCGCCGTCCGACACCGAGGGCTTCAGCGCCGGGCGCGTTGCGGCGAGGCGGGTGTCGGGCTGTTTCGCCGGCTCGGCGGGCTTGGCGGCGACCGCTGGCTTCGGCGCCTCCTTCGCTGCGTCCTTGGACTTGTCATGCCCCGGCACGAAGCGGGTCACTGCGGCCTTGAGCCTCGATGCAGCCGTGGGCGGCGTCGTGGAGGTCTGGGCCGGCGCCACGGACGCGGTGGCTTGCGGCGGAGGCGTGGTGGCCGTGGTGTCGGCGGTGCCGAGGCCCATCTTGCGGCCGAGGTTGGAGAAGAAGCCGCTGCCTTGAGATTTCTCTTGCGATTTCTCGGTCGGCGCGGCTGCAGCAACGCGGGTGCTGGTCGCCGGCGCGCTGACGGCGACAACGGGTTCTTGCGGCGGCCCGCTTGCTGCTGCATCGAGATTCGGCTTGGGCGGATTGACGTGGCCGGGGATCGTGCCCGGCGCCTTCGCCATGGCCAGCATTTCCAGCGTGGTGCCTTCGGCGCCTTCCGACAGGCCGGTCGAGCCTTCCGGAATCTTGGCGGCGAACACCTTGTTCATGCCACCGTCGATGCCGGTGTTCATCCGCGCCACCGGCGTGCCCTTGGCGACGAGCTTGTTGTACTCGGCCTGGTCGCGCACATCCTTCTCGCGCACCGCGCTGGCGATGTCCTCGGGGATCACATAGGCCGGACATTTGGCCGAGGCGTCGAACACCAGGTCGCGCTTGGCGTCCGCCGGCTTCGCTGCATCGAACACGTATTTCTTCTCGCAGAAATCGACCTTCGGCTCCTGCCGCGTCACCTCGAAATGATCATAGCCTTCCTTGATCATCTTCCAGAACGGCATGTTCGGGTTGTTCCGGTGCTTGGCCATGTTCACCGGCGTCATCTTGAACGGATAGGCTTGGAGCTGGAACGCCTTCTGGCCGCCGAAGAAGGACTCGCGGCCGAGCGAATAGATCTCGGCGATCTGCTCGTCCGTCATCGCGTAGCAGCCGCGCGAGGAGCAGTCGCCATGCACCATCAGCTGCGAGCCGGAGCGGCCGAGCGCCTTGTCGAACGCGTTCGGGTAGCCGGTGTTGAAGGAGAGATAATAGGCCGATTGCGGATTCATCTGGCCCGGATTGATCGAGTAGAATCCTTCCGGCGCCTGGCGATCGCCTTCGCGGACCTTGGGGCCGAGATCACCCGACCAGCGGCAGATCGGATAGGTCTTGAGCAACGCGAACTGGCCTGAGCGGGTCTGCTTCCAGACCTCGAGCTCGGCCTCCTGCTTGAACAGGCGGACCAGGATCGGCGATTGCAGATCCATGTTCTTCTCGACCATCGCGGCGAGAAGCTTTGGCGGCACCGGCTGGTTGGCCTTGGCGTTGGTCGCGAGCGAGACCTGGTCGGTGTCGCAGCCGGCCAGCACGATGCTGGCGGCAAGCGCAACCGAAGCCAAAAGCGCGCGAGCAAGCGAACGAGAAATCAAGATGGACCCCACACCGTGCCGGGCAGCGAGCGCGAACCCCACTTCCATGGAGCACGGCCTGACCGGACATCCGGACCCGTCGTGACGGGCTTTTTCAGACCACGCCCCAGCGCTTATGCCCTGAAGCCATTGATTAAAATTCTAACCTCTGGGTCATGTGGTCGCAACCCGAGAGGGGATCACGAGCCCGTTGGCCCAAAGGTGTGGTCAACAGAGACTTAAACTTGGCCGCAACTTGGACCTTGCGGACCAACCGCCACTGAGATCGCCGATTTGGGCAAAAAAAGGGTTAAGACGGCGTTACCGGGGGAGACCTCCGATAGGACACGGCGGAGGCGACGCGTTCGGCGGGCCAAACCCGCTCGAATCAGCCCAGTTTCCGGCCGATATCGAGGAATTTCTGCCGCCGCTGCTTGCGGATGGCGTCGCCGTCGAGGCCCTGGAGCTCGTCAAAGGCCTTGGCGATGGCATCGCCGGTGGTGGCGATCATGGCGGCGGGATCGCGATGGGCGCCGCCGACCGGCTCCTTCAGTATCTGATCGATCACCCCGAAGCGGAGCATGTCCTGGGCGGTGATCTTCATGTTGTTGGCGGCTTCCTGCGCCTTGGTGCCGTCGCGCCACAGGATGGAGGAGGCGGCCTCCGGCGAGATCACGCTGTAGATCGCGTGCTCCAGCATCAGGACCTTGTTGGCGGTGGTGATGGCGATGGCGCCGCCCGACATGCCCTCGCCGGTGATGATGGCGACGTTCGGCACGGTCAGCGCCAGGCAGGCATCCGTCGAGCGCGCGATCGCCTCGGCCTGTCCCCGCTCTTCCGCGCCAATGCCGGGATAGGCGCCGGCGGAATCGGCGAGCGACAGCACCGGCAGGCCGAACCGCTCGGCCATCTCCATCAGCCGCACGCATTTGCGATAGCCTTCGGGCCGCGCCATGCCGAAATTGTGCCGGATCCGGCTCTCGGTGGAATCGCCCTTTTCCTGGCCCATCACGCAGATCGGCTCGCCGCGGAAGCGGCCGAAGCCGGCGACCAGCGCTTCGTCTTCGCCGAACTTGCGGTCGCCCGCGAGCGGGGTGAATTCGGTGATCAGGCCCTTGATGAAGTCGTTGAAATGCGGCCGCTGCGGATGCCGCGCGACCAGAGTCTTCTGCCACGGCGTCAGATTCAGATAGAGGTCGGCCAGCGCCTGCGCCGCCTTGTCCTCGATCCGCCCGATCTCATCAGCGATGTCGGTGCCGGAGGCTGCAAGCGTGCGCAACTCGTCGACCTTGGAGTCGAGCTCGGCGACGGGCTTTTCGAAGTCGAGATAGCTGCGCATCTGGTCTGGCATCAACTCAATATAGGGGGACGGGGCAAGGCGTCGAAGCAGATTTGGCTCGGTGGAAAAAAGTGTAGCTTCTTCAATGAGTTGGCTTGTGTGCTCCCGGGAGCCCGCCAAATCATGCGTAAGGCCACGGCTCTTTCTGCGGAGATGTGGCCGAAGTCAAGGCGGTTTCGGCCTCCGCTGACGACGGCCGCTATTTCGGCGGTCCTACTTCTCCGCCAGCGGGTGGAGGTCGCGGACCAGGCTCTTCAGCCGCTCCTCGACGACATGGGTGTAGATCTGGGTCGTCGAGATGTCGGTGTGGCCGAGCAGGGTCTGCACGATGCGTAAGTCCGCGCCGTTGTGGAGCAGGTGGCTGGCGAAGGCGTGGCGCAGCACGTGCGGGGAGACCAGGCGGGCCTGAAGGCCGGAGGCGACCGCGAGCTCCTTCAGGTCGCGGGCAAAATGCTGCCGCGTCAGATGTCCGCTCTCGCCGAACGAGGGAAACAGCCATTTCGAGGTGGCCACGCCGTTCTTCTTGTCGGCCTTTGCAGCCTCGGTCGCGGCGAGATAGTCGGCCATCGCCTGCCGCGAGGCATCGTTGAGCGGCACCAGGCGTTCCTTGTTGCCCTTGCCGCGCACCACGATCATGCGCGCATCGCGCTTGGCCGCCGAGCGTGGCAGCGCCACCAGCTCGGAGACGCGCAGGCCCGTGGCGTAGAGCACCTCGAGCAGGCAATAGAGCCGCAAGCTCCGCAGCCGTTTCGACGGCGAGGCATCCTCCGCCTCGCTCAATTCCTTGGCACGGCGGAGCATGCGGTCAACATCTCCGATCGACAGCACTTTTGGCAGGCCGCGGCCGCGCTTGGGCCCCGACAGGATCGCTGCGGGATCCTCGGTTCTGATCCGCTCGTTGAGAAGAAAGCGGAACAGATGTCGCATCGCCGACAGCCGCCGCGCGACACTGGTGGACTTGAAACCACGCGTGTCGAGATCGGCGAGATAGTCGCGCAAGGTCTGCGTCTCGGCATCCGCAAAACTGTGGCCGACACGGTCCAGGAATTCGGAGAAATCGGTGAGGTCGCGGCGGTAGGCATCGAGCGTGTTGGGCCCGGCGCCCTGTTCCGCCGCGAGCATGTCGAGGAACAGGCCGGTGAGCTTGGTATCGGAGGGCTGGGTGCGCATGCCCCGGAGCCTAGCTGCTATTTCTTGAGAAACTTGTCAGGCGGGATCGTCACTGTCATTTCCCGCGGCTTCGGATTGACGAAGTTCGCCAGTGCGAAGAGCACGCCATAGACCATGCCGGCGATCACGGCGACGACCGTCAGGAAGCGGAACAGGCTGGGCATCTGCAAAGGGTCTCGGCGAGGGTGTCGGCGGGCAAATTAACCAATGAAATCATCCAACATGTTCGCCGTTTCGTGGCAAGAGTCCTCTGGCGAGGGCCCTTGCGGGGTCGTATAGGTGGCCAAAGCATGCCGCCTTTGGCGGCAGATCGAGCGAGATCCAGAGCGAGATCCATGTCCGACGCCGCGTTGCCGCTACCCGGTTCGCCTGAGGCCGACATCCTGTCGGCGCTCGGAGCGCGCTCGATCGTGCTCGTCGGCATGATGGGTGTGGGCAAATCCACCATCGGTCGCCGCATGGCGGCGCGGCTCAAGCTGCCCTTCGTCGATGCCGACACCGAGATCGAGGCGGCGGCCGGCATGACCATACCGGAGATCTTCGAGCGCCATGGCGAGCCGCATTTCCGCGACGGCGAGGCCCGCGTGATCGCGCGGCTGCTGGACAGCGGGCCGATCGTGCTTGCGACCGGCGGCGGCGCCTTCATGCGCGAGGAGACGCGCGTGCGAATCGCCGCGAAAGCGGTCTCGATCTGGCTCAAGGCCGACCACGACGTCATCATGCGCCGCGTGCGGCGCCGTGCCGATCGCCCGCTGCTCCAGACCGCCGATCCCGAAGGAACAGTGACGCGCCTGCTCACCGAGCGCGAGCCGGTCTATGGCCATGCCGACCTCACCATTGCCTCGCGCGACGTGCCGCACGACAAGATCGTCGAGGAATGCATCGAGACGCTGCGGGCCCATCTCTGCGGCGAGCAGGCGTCCCATCCACCTGCCGACGTTGCGAGTGCCGCACGATGACTGCGCCGTTGAAACATTCCGATCCCGTCAAGGTCGACGTTGCGCTCGGCGACCGCGCCTATGACATCGTCATCGGCCGTGGCGTGCTGGCCTCGCTCGGCGAACGGGTCGCGGCTTTGCGCCCCGGCGTGCGCACGGCCATCGTCACCGACCGTACCGTCGCAAAGTACTGGCTCGAGCCGACCGAAGCTTCGCTTGCGGCCAGCGGCATCCCGACCTCGCGCATCGTCGTCGAGGAAGGCGAGATCTCGAAAACCTATGCGGGCCTCGAAAAGGTCAGCGAGGCCCTGATCGCCGCAAAAATCGAGCGCAACGATCTCGTCATCGCGCTCGGCGGCGGCGTGGTCGGCGATCTCGCCGGCTTCGCGGCCGCGATCCTGCGCCGCGGCGTCGATTTCGTGCAGGTGCCGACCTCGCTGCTGGCGCAGGTCGATTCCTCCGTCGGCGGCAAGACCGGCATCAACTCGCCGCAGGGCAAGAACCTGCTCGGCGCCTTCCACCAGCCGGTGCTGGTCATCGCCGACACCGCCGTGCTCGACACGCTGTCGCCGCGGCAATTCCGCGCCGGTTATGCCGAGGTTGCCAAATATGGCGTGCTCGGCGACGAGGCTTTCTTCGCCTGGCTGGAGAAGAATCACGCCGACATCTTCAAGGGTGGCTCGGCGCGCGAGCATGCGATCGCAACCTCCTGCCGTGCCAAGGCGGGCGTCGTCTCGCGCGACGAGCGCGAGACCGGTGAGCGCGCGCTGCTCAATCTCGGCCATACCTTCGGTCACGCGCTGGAAGCGGCGACCGGCTTCTCCGACCGTCTGTTCCACGGCGAGGGCGTTGCGATCGGCATGACGCTGGCGGCGCAGTTCTCGGCCAGGCTCGGCATGATCGCCGAGGCCGATGCGGCCCGTGTCGAGCGCCACCTCGTCGAGGCCGGTCTTCCGACGCGCTTGCAGGACATTGCGGGTTTTGCGCAGGAAGGCCTTGCCGACGCCGACGCGCTGATGGCCCTGATGGCGCAGGACAAGAAGGTCAAGCGCGGCAAGCTCACCTTCATCCTGCTGGAGGCCGTCGGGCGCGCGGTGATCGCCGGGGATGTCGAGCCGGCCTTGGTGCGCGACTTCCTGAAGTCGAAATTATCGCAGTGATGGCGGGACTGTCCGGACGTGGCGCAAGCGAAGAGGCGCGGAAGGTCAAGGCGGTCGCGAGGCAAATATGAGTTCGATCTCGATCAACCTGCTGCTCGCGGTTCTCTTGCTCGCCGCCAATGCATTTTACGTGGCGGCGGAATTTGCGCTCGTGAAGAGCCGCGGGTTTCGGGTCAAGGCAATGGTCGAGCAGAACCGCTTCGGCGCGCGCTTGCTGCAGACCATGATGGGAAACATCGAATCCTATCTCGCCTGCTGCCAGCTCGGCATCACCATGGCCTCCCTCGGTCTCGGCTGGATCGGTGAGCCGACCGTTTCTGCGCTGCTCAGCCCGATCCTCCGTCCGCTCGGACTATCGGAGGCCACGCTGCACTTCACCTCGTTCGTGGCGGGCTTTCTGGTTTTCTCCTCGCTGCACATCATCATCGGCGAGCAGGTGCCGAAGACGCTTGCGATCAGGGAGCCGATGCCGGTATCGCAGTGGATCGCGTATCCGCTTCACGCCTCCTATTTGGTGTTCTACCCGCTGAGCTGGTGTCTCAACACGGCATCGGGCGCAATCCTGCGTTTGATCGGGGTGCAGGAGTTCTCGCAGCACGACATCCTGACGGATTCCGAGATCGAGGGCCTGGTTGAGGAATCGGCTGTACACGGCAAGATCGAGAGCGGCGAAGCCGAGTACATTCACAACGTCTTCCGCCTCGGCGAGCTGACCGTGTCTGACGTGATGGTCCACCGCACCGCCATGGTGATGATCAACGCCGACCTGCCGCCGGAGGAGCTGGTGCGGGAGGTGCTGGCCACCGAATACACCCGCATTCCGCTGTGGCGCGACAAGTCGGAGAACATCATCGGCATTCTGCACGCCAAGGATCTGTTGCGGGCGATCCGCGCCTCGGAGGGCGATACCTCGCGCATCGACGTCACCACCATCATGCTGCCGCCCTGGTTCGTGCCGGAAATGCGACCGATATCCCAGCAGCTCAAGGCGTTCCGCCGCCGCAAGACCCACTTCGCGCTGGTCGTGGATGAGTATGGCGAAGTCGAAGGCCTCGTGACGCTGGAAGACATTTTGGAGGAGATCGTCGGCGATATCTCCGACGAGCACGACGTCGTGGTCGCCGGCGTGCGGCGCCAGCCGGACGGCTCCGTCGTGGTCGACGGCTCGGTGCCGATCCGCGATCTCAACCGCGCCCTGGACTGGCATCTGCCCGACGAGGAGGCAACCACGGTGGCGGGCCTCGTCATTCACGAGGCGCGCTCGATCCCCGACCGCGGCCAGAGTTTCACCTTCCACGGCTTCCGCTTCCGCGTCCTCCGCCGCGAACGCAATCGCATCACCGCGCTCCGTATTTCACCGGTGCCGCGCGAAGCGGAGCTGGAAGAGGTGAAGCCGAGAAGGGCCGGGACGTCGTTTTGATCTCTTTCTTACCCTCCAGGGGAGGGTAAGCGAGATCAACCTTCCCCCGGCGCCTGCGCGTGGATCGCGAGCGCGTGCACCCCGCCGGAGAGTTCCGCGGCCAGCGCCGAATTTATCATGCGATGGCGGTCGACCCGGCTCTTCCCTTTGAAGGCGGCAGACACGATATAAACACGGAAGTGCGTCTCGCCGCTCGGCCGATGGCCGGCGTGGCCCTCATGCAAATGTGACTCGTCGACGACTTGCAGGTTTTCCGGCGTGAAAGCTTCCTGCAACTTGTTGCGGATAGTGTCTCTGATAGCCATGTGTGTGCCATTAAGGTGCGCGATCAAGCTCCGTTAATTGCCGGGTTCTCGGCTAATTGCAATGTCAAGACTTGAAGGTTTTTGCATTGCGTAGTCAAAGTCAGCCATGCCGATCGATTCATCAAAATTCTTCGACTCCATCCGCGTCAAGCCGCGGGGCAAGCAGCCGGAAGTGAAGCCGCGCGATACCGTGGTCGCTTGCGAGTGGGCCGGGTGTCAGAACAAGGGCGCGCACCGTGCGCCGAAGGGTCGCGAGAACCAGCGCGAGTACTGGCACTTCTGCCTGGACCACGTGCGCGAGTACAACCAGAACTACAATTTCTTCTCCGGCATGAATGCCGACGCGGTCGCGCGCTACCAGAAGGATGCGCTGACCGGCCACCGCCCGACCTGGAAGATGGGCGCCAATGGCGGCAAGAAGGGCGCGGAAGCCGAGATCGATATGGCGTCCGATCCGTTCAGCATGTTCAGTGAGATCAACGGCCGCGCCAACTGGCGCCGCGGGCCCGAAGCCCAGCCGAAGGCCGAGACCCGCAAGGTGATGAATGCCGAGCGCAAGGCGCTCCAGGTCATGGGCCTCGGCCCCGACGCCACGCTCGCCGACGTCAAGAGCAAGTACAAGGCGCTGGTGAAGCAGCACCACCCCGACGCCAATGGCGGCGACCGCTCGACCGAAGACCGCCTGATCGAGATCATCAAGGCTTATAATTATCTGAAGACAGTGGTGCGCGAGGCGTAGGGCCTTCTGCTCTCCTCTTCCTTCTCCCCTTGCGGGAGAAGGTGGCGCGAAGCGCCGGATGAGGGGTTCTCTCCACGCGTTAGACTGATAGTGAGGATGGAGACCCCTCACCCGTCTCGCCGCTGCGCGACGAGCCACCCTCTCCCGCAAGGGGAGAGGGAAAACACGCCGCTCCATCCGGGCTACTGCTTCACCCCTCCGGCATCGCCCCGACATACGTCGAACTCGGCCTAATCAGCCGTCCCGTCCGCTGCTGCTCGCGCGCATGCGCGGTCCAGCCTGCGGCGCGGGCCACCGCGAAGATCGGCGTGAAGGCCTGCCTTGGAATCGCGAGGGCATCGAGCAGGATCGCGGTGAAGAATTCGACATTCGTCTCCAGCGGCCGGTCCGGGTTCTTCTTGCGCAGCGCGCTGCGGATATAGGCTTCGACCTCACCGGCAAAGGGCAGGTCGGTGCCGTTGGACGCCAGCGCCTCGACCGCGGTCTTGAGCACGTCGGCGCGGGGGTCGCGGACGCGATAGACGCGGTGACCAAAGCCCATCATCCGCTCGCCGCGCGCCAGCGCCGCATCCACCCAGGGCTTTATGCGCTCGCGCGAGCCGATCGCGTCGAGCATTTCGAGCACCGGCTCCGGCGCGCCGCCATGCAGCGGACCTGTGAGCGCGCAATAGCCGGCGGTGACGGCCGCGAACAGATCGGCTTGGGTCGAAGCCACCACGCGTGCGGTGAAGGTCGAGGCGTTCATGCCGTGGTCGCTGGCGGTGACGAGATAGGCGTCCAGCGCCGTGACCTCGCGCGATGCGGGCGAGCGCCCGTGCAGCATGCGCAGCGTATCGGCGGCATGGCTTACGTTCGGATCGGGCGCGACCGGATCAAGCCCCGTGGCGTGCCGGACCAGTGCGCCTGCGATCACCGGAAACGCGCCGACGATCGTCGCCGCATGCTCCAGCCCGTTCTCCGCGCGCAGGCCCGCGACCGCCGCGCGAAACCCGTCGATGATCCCCATCCCGAGCGTCGCCGGCAAAAGCTCCGGCAGCCGCGCGAAGGCGCGCTCGCGCGCCGCGCCCAGACTCGCCCGCACATTGGCTTCGGTGAGAGCGGTCTTGCTGGCGCCGTTCCAGAGTCGGGCGGTGACGCCCTCGAAGCTCGATTTGGCGGCGAGGCTGCCGACATGCTCGCCGGCGATGATCAACTCGCCGCGCTCGCCATCGACATGGCTCAGCACGGTCTCCGCCGCGGGAACGCCGTCCAGCCCGATCTGGCTTTTGGTGAGGTGGATGTTCATGGCCCAAATCTCCTTTGTACTGCACCAGCGAAAGGTCGGGCCTCTCGACAGATTGATCAATCTTGATTACATAAATCAATATGAAAAATTCCAGCGAGCTCTATCTCTCCGCCCGGGAGGCCGCTGCCGAGCTCGCGATCTCGCCGGCTACGCTCTACGCCTATGTCAGCCGCGGCCTGATCCGCTCCGAGCCGACGCAGGACTCGCGGAAAAACCGCTACCGCGCCGAGGACGTCCGCGCGCTCAAGGAGCGGCGGGTGCCGTCGCCGGAGCCGCGGGGGCTGCGCAGTTTCGACGCCGACCTGCCGGTGATGGATACGGAGATCTCGACCATCACCGAGGAGGGCGCGATCTATCGCGGCGTCAATTGCGTCGATCTCGCCGAAAACGACACGCTGGAGCACACCGCGACGCTGTTGTGGGATGTGTCCGGCGTCGATCCGTTCGATCACGACAACCTGCCTCTTCTCTCCGGGGAAATGCGCACAATTGCGGAGGCCGCGCGCCGGGCCGCACCGATCGATCGCGCCATTGCCGTGCTTGCGCTGGCCGCGAGCGCCGATCCGCGTGCCTTCACCCGCGCGCCCGATGGCCGCGCCATGGTCGGCGCGCGCATCGTCCGCCTGCTAGTCGCGACCATGCTCAATGCCGAGCCGTCGGCCGAGCCGCTGCATCGGCAGGTTGCCGGGGCGTGGGCGGCGGACAACAAGCATGCGCCCGATCTGATCCGCCGCGCGCTGGTGCTGCTCGCCGACCATGAGCTGAACGCGTCGACCTTCACCGCGCGCTGCGCGGCCTCGACCGGCCTCAACCTCTACGACTCCGTGATCGCCGGCCTCGCGGCGCTGAAAGGCCCCAAGCATGGCGGCGCTGGCGTGCTGGCCTCGCAGCTCGTGAAAACGCTGATCGATCGCGACGTCGAGCCGATGGTGCGCGAGCGCGTCGCGCTCGGCGAGCGTTTTGCCGGCTTCGGCCATGGCGTCTACAAGCGCGGCGATCCGCGCGCGCAATCGCTGCTGAATGCTTTGTCGCGTGCCGGCGCACCGCGAAAGTTCACCCGCGAGGTGCCGGAGCGGATCGCGGAGGCGACCGGCGAGTTCGTCAACATCGATTACGCGCTGGCCGTGCTCGTGCACGCCCTGCGCCTGCCCGCCGGCAGCGAGCTTGCCCTGTTCGCGATGGCCCGCAGCGTCGGCTGGATCGCGCATGCCAGCGAGCAATTGCAGTTCGGCAAGCTGATCAGGCCGCGGGCGCGGTATGTCGGGCCGGCGCCGGGGAAGAGGGTGGGCGGTTCTTAACCTCTCCCGCTTGCGGGAGAGGTCGCGCCGAAGGCGCGGGTGAGGGCTCTTTCCTCTTGGGGTTCTCGATTGCGGAAGAACCCTCTCCCCGACCCTCCCCCGCAAGCGGGGGAGGGAGCGCACCTCCATCGCGTCAGGCGACAGAACTAATCAAGCCCGCGGCTTGGCCGTCGCGGCGCCGCCGTTCTGCCGCCGGCGATAGTACCAGAGGCCAAGGCCGCCGATGATCGCAACAGCCACCACGGTCAAAATCCAGATGTGTTTGAACGGATGGCCATGCTGCGGCAGCCCGAAATATTGGTGGAAGGCCGACACCGCCAGCACGCCCGGCAACACATGCGCCGGCGCCCAGGCCAGGATCGCCGGGATGTTCACCGCGAAGAATTTCAGTGGCGCCATGCCGAGCGCGCCGGCGGTAACAGGCACGAAGGCGCGGATCGGCGGCACGAAGCGGGCGAAGAACACGGCCCAGGTGCCGAAGCGGTTGAAGAAGGTTTCGCTCTCGGCGACCACGCGCGGATAACTGGTCAGTGGCCAGGTGTTGAGGATCTCGCGCTGCCGCCGATGCCCGATCCAATAGGCCGATCCGTCACCGAGCACCGCGCCTGCTGCCGCCGCCAGCAGCACCCATTGCAGCTTCAGCTCGCCGCCCGGAACCAGCGCGCTCAGCGCCAGGATGATGGTCGAGCCGGGGATCACCGACCCCACCACCGGAACGGCTTCCAGCAGCGCCGCCAGGAACAGGGTGAGGTAAGCCAGCCACGCATGGGCCGCGACGAAGGAGATGAGGGGATCGAGGAAAGACGTCACGTCGTCTCTATGGCGGGGCTGGAGCACTGGAGTTCAGACCCTACATAGTTAAGCACATGCGGCAACAGTGCCATCCGTGCAGGCAGAGGCGCCATTCGCCCGAAAATCGAGCGTGATTCGCAAGGCAGCCCTCCAAAAACTGCGCTCCTTGCCTATCTAAATGAAAAGACAAGGGAACTTTGATTGAGGCGCGGGCTTCTGCCGGCCACTTGTCTCTGATAGGTTGAGTTTCAGCACCCAGCCGCAGCCAACGTGCGAATAAACTGGTTTCGGGACCGCCCGGGACCTCGGAGGATTGATGACGACCGCCGCGATGTCCAAAGTTGAGGAAGTTTCCGGTCTGCCCGACATGAAGGTGTCGGTGCGCCAGGTGTTCGGGATCGACAGCGATCTCGAAGTGCCCGCCTATTCCGAAGTCGATCCTCACGTGCCCGAAGTCGATTCCGACTACCGCTTCGACCGCGCCACCACGCTCGCCATTCTCGCCGGCTTTGCCCGCAACCGCCGCGTGATGGTGACCGGCTATCACGGCACCGGCAAATCCACCCATATCGAGCAGGTCGCCGCGCGCCTGAACTGGCCCTGCGTGCGCGTCAACCTCGACAGCCATATCAGCCGTATCGACCTCGTCGGCAAGGACTCGATCGTGGTCCGCGACGGCAAGCAGGTCACCGAATTCCGCGACGGCATCCTTCCCTGGGCGCTCCAGAACAACGTCGCGCTGGTGTTCGACGAATACGACGCCGGCCGCCCGGACGTGATGTTCGTGATCCAACGCGTGCTGGAAGTCTCGGGACGCCTGACGCTCTTGGACCAGAACAAGGTAATCAAGCCGCACCCGGCGTTCCGCCTGTTCTCGACCGCCAACACCGTCGGCCTCGGCGACACCTCGGGCCTCTATCATGGCACCCAGCAGATCAACCAGGGCCAGATGGACCGCTGGTCGATCGTCACCACGCTGAACTATCTCAGCCACGACGAGGAAGTGGAGATCGTGCTGGCCAAGGCCAAGCACTATCGCACCCAGGAAGGCCGCGACATCGTCAACAAGATGGTGCGCCTTGCCGATCTCACCCGCAATGCCTTCGCCAATGGCGATCTGTCGACCGTGATGAGCCCGCGCACGGTGATCACCTGGGCGGAAAACTCCGACATCTTCGGCGATATCGGCTTCGCTTTCCGCGTCACCTTCCTCAATAAATGCGACGAGCTCGAGCGTCCCCTGGTCGCCGAGTTCTATCAGCGCTGCTTCAACGCGGAGCTGCCGGAATCGGCGGTCAACGTGGCACTCAGCTAGGCCAGATGACCTGACAATGCCAACCATCACCGTCGAGCGCACCATTGGGACCACCAAGAAGGCTGTGCTCGCCGGGCTCGGCGCCTATAACGACGAGCAGTTCGGGAAGCAGAGGGTCAAGAGCGTCGCGGTCTCGTTGAAGGACGGCCGCAAGATCGTCGGCGGTATCGTCGGGCATCTCTGGGCCACTGTTCTGTTCATCCAGTATTTCTGGATCGACCAGAAGCAGCGCGGCAAGGGTTTTGGCACGAAGCTGATCGCGGCGATCGAGGACGAGGCAAGGCGGCAGGGCGCGATCCAGGTCCATGTCGACACGATGAGTTTCCAGGCGCCGGGCTTCTATCGTTCCTGCGGGTACGAGGAATTCGGCACCCTCAAGGGTTATCCCGGCGGCGTGACGCGCCATTCGTTTACGAAGTCGCTATGAGCACATCATCATCCAACTCCAAATTCCGTAGCACCAAGGAAGCGCCGACCGAGCCGTTCAAGCGTTCGGTGGCCTCCTGTCTCAAGGCGATCGCCAAGACACCCGAGCTCGAGGTTTCCTTCGCCGCCGAGCGACCCGGTCTTGCGCCCGGCAAGGCGCGGCTGCCCGAGCCCGCGCGAAAAATGACCAAGCGTGACGCGGCGATCGTTCGCGGCCACGCCGATTCCATTGCGCTCAAGCTCGCCTGTCACGATCCGAAAGTGCATCGCAAGCTGATGCCCGGCAATCCGCAGGCGCGCGGCGTGTTCGAGGCGGTGGAGCAGGCGCGGGTCGAGGCGATCGGCGCGCGTCGCATGGCTGGCGTTGCCAAGAACCTCACCGCGATGCTCGACGACCATTTCCATCGCGGCAAGTTCGACGAGATCACCGACCGCGCCGATGCGCCGCTGGCCGACGCGCTGGCGATGCTGGTGCGCGAGCGCCTGACCGGCATGGCGCCGCCGGCGGCCGCGAAGAAGATGGTCGACCTCTGGCGTCCCATTCTCGAAGACAAGATCGGCCGGCGGCTCGACCGGCTCGACGGCGTGGTCGAGGACCAGACCAGGTTTGGCGACGCCGTGCACGACCTCCTGACCGCGCTCGAGCTCGGTGACGAGCGCAACGCCGACACCGAGGACAATGACGAGAACGACGAGAACCAGGACGGCGACAACGATCAGTCCGGCGCCGAGGGCTCGCCGGATTCCGATGCCGCCCAGGAGATGAGCGCCGACCAGGCCCAGGCTTCCTCGGAAGAAATGAGCGAGAGCGCGATGGAAAGCGCGCAGGCCTCGACCTCCGACAGCTTCGACGACGGCGAGCTCGGTGACGACGAGACGCCGGGCGAGGCGACGCGGCCGAATTCACACGGCAAGAACGAGCCGCGCGGTCCGGAATACCACGCGTTTGCGCCGAAATTCGACGAGGTCATCTCCGCCGAGGATCTCTGCGACCATGACGAGCTGGAGCGCCTGCGGGCCTATCTCGACAAGCAGCTCGCGCATCTGCAGGGCATCGTTGCCCGCCTCGCCAACCGGCTGCAGCGCCGCCTGATGGCGCAGCAGAACCGCGCCTGGGAGTTCGATCTCGAAGAGGGCATCCTCGACCCCGCGCGGCTGTCGCGCGTCGTCACCGATCCCTATCACCCGTTGTCCTTCATGCACGAGAAGGAGGCGACGTTCCGCGACACCGTGGTGACGCTGCTGCTCGACAATTCCGGCTCGATGCGCGGCCGCCCGATCACGGTGGCCGCGACCTGCGCCGACATCCTCGCGCGCACGCTGGAGCGTTGCGGCGTCAAGGTCGAGATTCTCGGCTTCACCACGCGCGCCTGGAAGGGCGGTCAATCGCGCGAGGCGTGGCTTGCCGCCGGCAAGCCGGCCAATCCTGGCCGCCTCAACGATCTCCGCCACATCATCTACAAATCGGCGGATGCCCCGTGGCGCCGTGCGCGGAAAAATCTCGGGCTGATGATGCGCGAGGGTCTGCTGAAGGAGAACATCGACGGCGAGGCGCTGGACTGGGCGCACAAGCGCCTGCTCGGCCGGCCCGAGCAGCGCAAGATCCTGATGATGATCTCGGACGGCGCGCCGGTCGACGATTCAACGCTGTCGGTCAATCCCGGCAACTATCTCGAGCGGCACCTGCGCCACATCATCGAGGAGATCGAGACCCGCTCGCCGGTCGAGCTGATCGCGATCGGCATCGGCCATGACGTGACGCGCTACTACCGCCGCGCGGTGACGATCGTGGACGCCGAAGAACTCGGGGGCGCCATCACCGAGAAGCTCGCCGAGTTGTTCAGCGAGACCAACACGGCGCCCACCCAGCCGGCCGGTCGCCCGCGACGCAAATTGCATTCGTGAGCACGCATCAATCCCGCCGCAGCTTCGTTGGCAGCTTTCTTGGCCACGCCGCGGCGGGATTTTCTACTCTCGCGATACCTCGATTGGCGCAGGCGCAGGCACAGTTGCAGCCCGCGACCGAGCCGCCGCCGCGTCCGCTCCAGCTCGAGCACGCCGTCTCAGCGCCTGTGAGCGTCGAGGTCAACGCGCGTAGGATTGCGAACTTCGAGCCGCGCGACCGTTCGCGCACGCGCTTCGGCTCGCTGGATTTTCGCAGCGGCCTAGTGCTGACCTCGCCCTATCGCGGTTTTGGCGGCCTGTCCGGCATCCGCTTTCTCGACGGCAAGGGCGAGCGCTTCCTGGCGGTCTCCGACCAGGGCGGCTGGTTCACCGGCACCATCCGCTATTCCGGCCGCGAGATGACCGGGCTCGCTGACGTCGAGGCCGCGCCGCTGCTGGCCGCGGACGGGCGGCCGATCACGGAGAAGCGGCTCTGGTACGACAGCGAGTCGCTCGCGCGCGACGGCAATTTCGTCTATGTCGGGCTCGAGCGCGTCAACCAGATCCTGCGCTATGATTTCGCCAAGGGCGGCACCCGCGCCCGCGGCGAGGTGATCGCCATCCCACCTGCCGTGCGCAAGCTGCCCTACAACAAGGGGCTGGAGGCGATGGTGGTCGTGCCCAAAAGCCAGGGGCAGGGCCAAGGTCAGAGCCAGGGTCAGGGTCAGGCTCAGGCGCTCGCGGGCACGCTGATCGCCTTCTCCGAGCGCGGGCTCGATGCCGACGGCAACCTGCTTGCGTTCCTGATCGGCGGCCCGACGCCGGGTCAGTTCAGCGTGCGCCGCTCCGAAAACTACGACATCAGCGACGCCGTGCTGCTGCCCTCGGGCGATCTCCTCATCCTCGAACGCAAATTCTCCTGGTTCACCGGCGTGAACATCCGCATCCGCGCGATTCCGCTCAAGTCGATCGCGCCGGGCGCGCTGGTCGATGGCCTCACGCTGTTCGCCGCCGATCTCGGCCACGAGATCGACAACATGGAAGGCATCGACGCCCACGTCACGGCCGAGGGCGAGACCGTGCTGACCCTCATCTCCGACGACAATTTCTCGATGCTGCAGCGGACATTGCTGCTGCAATTTGCGTTGGTGGAGTAGGGGGCGACGCCAAACCCGCAGCGCAATGCATACCACCGCTACCCGCCATACCCGGGGCGCGCCTAGCAATCCGCGTTTCCCTCACTACACTCCCTTCATCGCCCTCCATTCTCCGGAACTCCTCGCATGAGCGCCCTGTTTTCCCCGATCAAGCTGCGCGGCCTGACATTGAAGAACCGCCTCGTCGTGTCGCCGATGTGCCAGTATTCGGCCGATGACGGCGTCGCCACCGACTGGCACTTCACCCACATCAACAATCTCAGCCTGTCGGGTGCGGCGATGTTCTGCATCGAGGCGACGCATGTCGAGGCGATCGGCCGCATCACGCCGGGCTGCCTCGGGCTCTACAGCGATGCCTGCGAGGCCGCCTTGAAGCCGATCCTCCATTCGGTGCGCAAGCATTCGTCCACCGCGATCGCGATGCAGCTTGCTCACGCCGGGCGCAAGGCTTCGAGCGCGCGGCCCTGGGACGGTGGCCAGCTGATCCCGGTCGAGCACGGCGGCTGGCAGACGGTCGCACCGTCGGCGGTGCCGCACAAGGAGGGCGAGGCCGCGCCGCTGGCGCTCGATGCCGCTGGCCTCAAGCGCATCCGCGAGGCCTTCGTCGACAGCGCGAAGCGCGCCGCGCGCCTCGGCATCGACGCCATCGAGCTGCACGGCGCGCACGGTTATCTCATGCATCAGTTCCTCTCGCCGATCTCCAACAAGCGCACCGACGAATATGGCGGTTCGCTCGAGAACCGCATGCGCTTTCCGCTGGAGATCTACGACGCGGTGCGCGCGGTCTTCCCGCACGACAAGCCGGTCGGCATCCGGGTGTCGTCGACCGACTGGGTCGAGGGCGGCTGGGACCTCGCGCAGACCGTCGAATTCGCGAAAGCATTGAAGGCGCGCGGCGTCGACTGGATCGATGCTTCCTCCGGCGGCGTCTCGCCGTTGCAGAAGATTCCGCTCGGCCCCGGCTATCAGGTGCAGTTTGCGGAGGCCATCAAGCGCGAGACCGGACTTGCCACCATCGCCGTCGGCCTGATCACCGAAGCAAAACACGCCGAAGAGATCGTGGCATCCGGCAAGGCCGACATGGTCGCGCTCGGCCGCAGCTTGCTCTACGACCCCCGGTGGGGCTGGCACGCCGCCGCCGAACTCGGCGGCGAAGTCGAAGCGCCGCCGCAATATTGGCGCTCGCAGCCCTCGACGCAGAAGGCGCTGTTCGGCAAGACCACGTTCGGCGCGCGGTGAGTTCGTCGCCTCTCCCCGCTTGCGGGGGGAGAGGGAGTCAGCCCCTCACGTATCCGTAACTCTCCTCACCTTCCACCCCTCGCAAAACTGGCCTAACCTCCGTCCCTCAAGGCATCGCGGAGGCCGCCATGCGTTTTGGTGTTCGGAAGACCGCCCACGTGTTCGAGCGCGTGGGCCTTGCGATGGCGGGGGCGGCGTGCGGGCTGTTCGTCGGCGCCTATGTCGGCTCGGCGATATCGCACCTCACCACGCAAGGGTTCCTGCTGGCGATGATGCTGCTCGGCTGCATCGGCTTCTATCTCGGCATCGACACGCCGCAGCTGCCCTTCGACGAGGCGCATAGCGACATCGATGCCGCGGAATTCCTCAGCTCGGCCGGCACGCTCTGCGCTACGCTCGCCGCGCTCGCCTCGGTTGCCGTCATCGTGCTCCGCCTCGACCCGGACGTCGGCTGGACCTGGCTGGCATTGCTCGGCTGGATCGCCGGCGTTGCGATGCAGATCGTCGCGGGTGCGAAGGCGCGGATGCGGAAGTAGGGTGGCTCTTGCCCTCCACTGGAGGGGTGAGCCGGCAGCCCCCTAAAACACCACGCCCACTCGCGTGCCGCGCTTCCAGGCGATGCGGCAGCGCTTCCTGGTGTTGACGTGCAGGAGCTCGAACCGATCGGGAATGCTCACCTGCCCGCCGAGATCGACACAGGCGCCGCCGGGCGAATAGTCGATCAGCGTGCAGTTGATGACGGGCGCGCGCGGGTCGGTGATGATCTTGGCCTGGCGCGACACCAGGCCTGCGGGTTTTACGCGGGCATATTTACGCGGATACATTGGCACATCTCCTCCAATTCCGCGAACGGCGCGGTGAGCTCGAAGGCGATGATGGAACGCAGATGATTCGATCCAGCTAAGGCGCGGCCGAGAATTTTAATGAAAAGTCACTGCGAATGAAGAAAGCGCCGGTAGCGGGGTGCGGCGTGTCACTGCGAGGAGCTCTTGCGACGAAGCAATCCAGACGGTCTCCCCGGATGCATTTCTGGATTGCCTCGCTTTCGCTCGCAATGACGCTCGCTGCCCCCGCGATGCGCTATCGCACGCGTTCGAGCGAGATGAAGCTGCGATTGCTCGCCTCGTACTGGAAGGCATAGACGTTGGCCTCCCGGCAGGTGTCGCCGACGGCGGCGCGGCGCTCGAGACCCTTGAACTGCGTGAACTTCCGTCCCGTGGCGTCGGCGTCGTATTTGACGTGAACCTTCGGCGACGAGTTCTCGTTGGAACGGTCGTAGCGATGCGCGATCTTCCATGCACCGCCCGGCTCCAGGAAGCGGGTTTGCCAGTCGCCTTCGCCGACCTTCCGCATGTAGGTGATGTTGGCCCTGGTGTCGTTCCTCAGGCAGACCACCCCGTAGTGCTTGTCATTGGCGGCCTCGACGGTTGCAGGCCACAGCGAGGCGGCCGCAAGGCCGGCGGTGGCAAACAGCGCAGCGCGAATATGTGCAGCATGAAATGAAGACATTTGAAAAATCTCCTTGATCGAGACCTCGCTGATGGAGGTCCCGCCCAAGAGAGGATAGGAGCGGGTGAAGCGGATGCACATGATCCAATTCACAATCTCTGCGGTAGCGGCGGGATTCGGCGGGACATGTTGTCGCGGCAGGCGCCGGCAACCTCAGCCGCCGTCCCGGCTCCTCTCACGCCGCCGCCTCCGCATGCTGCGGCCCTACCGGCATCGGCACCGTCACATAGTCCTTCGGCAGGTTCACCGGCCGATAGTCGGGCTCCACCGCCATGCGCTTGAGCACGCTCTCATGCACATGCGCGCCTTCGGGAATGACGCGCGGCTCGCAATCGGGAATGTAGAAGCCGAAATAGACTTTTCGCGTCGGCCACTCCCGGTACTTCGCGCGCTTCGGCAGATATTCCAGCAAGCGCCAGGCCGCCGTCATGGAATCGTGCAGCATGCCCGTCTTGCCGGTGTAGGCCGGCTCGACGTACCTAAACGGCGAGTTCTTGCGCTGGATGCCCCAGGCGAGCTGCTTCACCGTCGCCGGGTTGAAGTTCAGCCCGGCCTTCTCCGCCTCCGCGATCATCCAGATCAGCGGATATTTTGATTCCCCGCTCTCGGCTTCAGGATAGCCGCCGCCAACGTCGCTGTGCACGCCGGCGAACCACACCTGCAAAATGTCCTGCGGCACCTTCTTCTCGTCGGGCACGTAGCGGTTGCTCCAATAATCCTGCGGCTCCCGGTACTGCTTGAGGCGGAACATGCAGCGCCGCTCGTCGATCGCGATCGCCTGCCGGAAAATCTTGACGCTCGGGTTGCGCAGCGTGAAGGCGAGCTCCTCCAGGCTGAACAGGTAGAAGAAATTGTCGCGCCGCGGCACGATCACGCTCGCCACCGTGTCCCACACGCCGATGAAATGGATGGTCGGCCATCGCGTCGAGGTGATGCGCGCGAACTGCGCGGCAAGGTCGAATTCGTCCTTCGGCAGTGGCCCCTGGTCGTCGACGGCGACGTCCTTGAGGTCCTCGACATCGTTGCCGCGCCCGGTGCCGGAATATTGCTTGTAGGCGACGAGGCCCGAGCCTGCGAGGTTCGCCTGCTCCGGCGAGATCAGGCCGATTTTATGGATCAGCCCCGCCAGCACGCGAACCGTGTAAGCACCGCGCGAAAAACCGAACAGATAGATCTTGTCGCCGGGCGCGTAATGCTCGACCAGGAAGCAATAGGCACTGAGCACGTTGGCGTCCAACCCGTAGCCGGTGGCGAGCCCCAGCACCAGGTTGATATTGGCCTTGATTCGGTGCCACGTCGTCGGCTCCGTCACCGTGCCGACCCCGGGATCGTAAAACACCATCTGCCGCGGCTGTGTCTTGTCCGTCTTGCGCAGGCAGCGATACAGCTTGAGGACGTTGGAGATGTTTTCCGAGATCTCGTTGCCGGTGCCGTCACAGCAGATGACGAGGTTTTTCGGCTCGGGTTTGCGATCGTGCTGGCCGTCGTGCTCCACGGGGTGCGCCTCCGGGTGATGCTACCGGGGCGAGTATAGCGGAACGCGACGGCAGCGAGGAGACGATGTCGGCTTCGGCGGCAAGGTGCCTCATTTGCGCATCATCTGTTGACATTAACCACCTGTTAACCATGTCGTCGCCTAATGTGAACGACTGGGGGGCACCATGTCGGCCCATGTGATGCGACCGAAATTCATGCCTGTTTCGGCCGATCCGGCCTTTCGTTCGCTGAACGGGCTGGCGGTTAGCGTCACGGCTGTCCTACGGAGCAAAGCCATGTTCGGGAAGGACGATTTAGTGGACAATCTCAGCCGCGATCTCGATCGCGCACGCCTACGACGCGATGCACTCGCATCCGAAGCCACGACGCTGGCGGCGCAGATCGCCGAAATCGAAGCCCGCCTCTCGGAGGAGAAGAGCAGGCGGGAGCGCGATCGTGTCCTGAGCGAAATCGAAGCGATCAAGACGCGAATCAGGCAAGCCGCCGGCGCGTTTGCGCCTGTCGTCGATGGTCTCTCCAAGGCGGTCGAATCGGCTGCGGCCGTCGTGCCCGAGGCGCGCGACCTCAACAGTTTCCTGGTGTCGGTGGCGACCGAGATCGATACCGTGCTCGGTCCCCTGTTGCGCGAACTGGATCAGCGCGCGGATGCGGTGCGGGTCGGACACGCCGTGCTGAACCTTCCGAGCCCGGCCCTTGAACCGCCGATCGAGCCGCCAAAAGAAGCCAACGATCGCATGCTTCGCTTCCCCGCATGGCTGTCTCGCGACAAGGAGACGGAGAAAAAGGAAGCAGCGGAGAGCCCGCGCAGCACGGCCGCGTGAAGCTGGCAGGTGCCGTCCTTGCGACGCATCCTTCGAGACGCCCGCCTATGGCGGGCCCTCAGGATGAGGACGAAGTGCGTGGCACTGGTTTCAACGGGCACAGATGCCGATTAGCCTCATCCTGAGGAGACCGCTGGAAGCGGTCGTCTCGAAGGACGAGGCGCGCGCTCAGGCCGTCCAATGTCCGGCATTGGAACGCTGTTGTTTTTGCTCCGTCATTCCGGGGCGCGCCCTCTTGGCGCGAGCCCGGAATCCATTCCTCAACAGTCACTGCGGCCCGATGGATCCTCAGATGCGCAATTGCGCATCATAGTTCGCGCTCACGCGCGCCCCGGGATGACGACCTGTTGTTACGCTCGCGACCGCTCAGCTCGCCGAGCGGCGCAGGAAGGCGGGGATATCGAGCAGGTCTTCGTCGGCCATGTTGCGCGGAACGGAGCGGCCGTAGGGATCGAGCGGCCGATCGGTCACAGGCCGCGCATAGATCGGCCTTGCCGGTTGCCCCGCGGGCTGGAGGGCCTCGGAGCGGAGCGGCGGGCTTTCCGTTTGCGGCGGCGGCACACTGCGCTCGATGCGGTCGGCGATGCGGCGGCTGTCATTGCGCAGCCGGCCGGCGAGCTGCGTGAGGGCGGTTTCCACCGGCTGGGCCTGAAGCGCCGGGTCGACATTGTCGATCCCGGTCGCCACCACGGAGACGCGGACGATGCCTTCGAGGCTTTCGTCGAACGACGCGCCGACGATGATGTTGGCGTCGGGATCGGCCTCGTCGCGAATCCGGGTCGCGGCTTCGTCGACCTCGTACAGCATGAGATCCTTGCCGCCGGTGATGGAGATGATGAGGCCGCTGGCGCGCTTGATCGAGGGGTTCTCGATCAACGGATTGGAAATCGCGGCGACGGCAGCCGCGAGCACGCGCTTCTCGCCGGACGCCTCGCCCCGTCCCATCATGGCCTTGCCCTTCTCCTTCATGACGGAGAGGACGTCGGCAAAATCGAGATTGATCAGGCCTTCCTTGACGATGAGGTCGCTGATGCAGGCAACGCCCGAATAAAGCACCTGGTCGGCCAGGGCAAAGGCATCGGCAAAGGTGGTCTTCGCGCTGGCCACCCGGAACAGGTTCTGGTTCGGGATGATCAGGAGGGTGTCGACCGTCTTCAGCAGCTCCTCGATGCCGGCTTCGGCAAAGCGCATGCGGCGCTGGCCCTCGAAGTAGAACGGCTTGGTGACGACGCCGATGGTGAGGATGCCGAGCTCGCGCGCGGCCCGGGCGACGACGGGGGCCGCCCCGGTGCCGGTGCCGCCGCCCATGCCCGCCGTCACGAACACCATGTGCGCGCCGGTCAGATGTTCGCGGATCGTATCGATGGCTTCCTCGGCCGCGGCGCGTCCGAGTTCAGGCTGCGAGCCGGCGCCGAGGCCTGCGGTCACCTTGGTGCCGAGCTGGATCAGGCGCGTCGCCTTCGACATCGCCAGCGCCTGTGCGTCGGTGTTGGCGACGACGAACTCGACCCCTTGCAGCCCGGCCGTGATCATGTTGTTGACCGCGTTGCCGCCGGCGCCGCCGACGCCGAACACGACGATGCGGGCCTTCATTTCGTGGATATCGGTATTGCCTGCCATTTTTCCCTCGCGATTGGTCCGGCAAGCCGGGGATGGAGTAAGTCTCGAGTGCTACCTGCGGGCCGCGCGGTCTGCTTGCACGATGGAAGCGGCCAGATGTCCCAATCGACGCGCGGCGTGTCCCGCGATCGAGCCGCCAGGGCGGCGATCGGTCCGCAGCGCCGTCACTTCGTCTTCCAGTCGTGCCGCCCACGCATTGGCGGCCGTCGCCTCGGCGGCCGCCTGCATCAGCTCGGCGGCCAGGCGATCGGCCCGCTCTCGCTCGCGCTCGAACACCGCCCTGTAGGCGGTCGCGACTTCCTCGAGCCGCGCGATCTCCGCCTTGAAGACGTCGGTCTTGACGGCCTCGATCCTGGCCAGGGAGGCATCGATGGGGTCTGCCCGGCGGGCGCGTCGCGGGCGGGGCGTGTAGCGGAGCTCGGCGAGATCGATGCTCACCACGGCCTTGCCGTCGGCCGAGCGCGAGCGCGGCAAACCGCGACGCCTCGCCAGCGCCCGCGCGGCCTCGCGCGAGATTTTTAGCCGGGCACTGAGATCCGCATACGTCAACAACTCAACGCACATCGGCGCTTCTCCTGGAGCGAACCGGGACGGCATTTCGAGCTAATGATGGCTGGACGATTACCGCAGGCTAGGCTGCGTTGGTTAATGGACGGTTAACGGGCGAGGGGGGTTGTTTACGGATGCGGTCACGGCAGATGACGGGGTTCTTCGGCTCGGGATTTGTTGCCCGGTACTTGTGGATCGCGTGACAGGCCTGCGCGTTGGTTTTGTCCCCGTTGTTTGATGACTGTGTGTCCTCAAGTGTCTTGTAGGAAGAATCCTACTGTGCGTAGTGTGTACAAGAAATTCGGTAGGGCTACCGGGCGCGATTCGGGGCCTGCTGAATGCACAAAGACCGCCCGGGGTGGAAACCGGACGGTCCCTGCTCAAATGGTCCCCTAGGTCAGGGATCGCCAGTGGGGAGAGCCGGGTCTTCCGCCAAGTCGACCGGCTCCCCTCCACGTTGCGAATCGATTGGTGCCGAATCGCAGGCTGCATGGTGGCGTGCCCGGGTGGCGGAGTCCACGCCGGGACGACGAGTCCCGTGGGCAATCCCGCTTTTCCCCAAGCGCTGGTCGCATCTTGACAAGAAGCAGCAAGATCAGGACAGCGCGTCCCGCGACGATGTCTTGAAGCGCATCTCAAGATGAAGCCGAATCAGCCGGCCGCGAGGCTCGCAAAGAAGGCTAAGAAAAATCCGGCGAGTGATTAAGCTAATTCAACCTTTCCGATAGCCAAAGAGCAGGTCTCGCGCTTCAATGAGGTCGTAGGGGTTGGGGGTGGGTAGATGGCGGTTGCTGAGCCGAGTCTTCAGCTCCATTTGGAGCCGGACGAGCCAATTGAAATTTCAGAGCTTACCGGAGCGCTGGCGGCTATTGCGCGCCAATATCAGGCCTATGCCGTCGAGAACGAGCTAGCCACAAAGAATTCGGAGGCTCGGCTTCTGGTCTCGGCCGTGAAGCCGGGCAGTATTGATATCAACCTGGTGCCCGATTTGGTTTCCACGGTTGCGATGGCCGGCCCTCTATTGGCGCCTTTGATCGACAAGCTTGAGCTGATCGAGAAGTTCGGCAAACACCTAAAGTCGCTGATCGACCTCTTCTCAAAGAAAAGGGAAGCGACGGCAGGCGATAATATCTCTGTAAGAGATTGCGACGACGCAACAAGCATCGTTAAGCCCATCGCAAGCCACGGCGGATCGCAGACTTTCAATGTGATCAATGGACCGGTGACGGTCCAACTGTTGACGATCACAGCGCAGGAGGCCTCGTCGATTCTTGAAGCCGCAGCGCATGAAAAGGCTCTGTTGCAGAACCCCAAGGCGGAGGTTTTGCAGCGCGTCCCCATGGTGTGGAAGCGACTGGACCGGGATTCTGTCAAGTCTGCTGCAAAGACGACTCCGGATCGCGCTTTAATCGAGGAGATAGACGAGAAGCCGCACGCCGTTTTCTTTACCGACGAGATGAGCCATCTTAAAAAGCAAATGATTGGAGATGAAGATAACCCCTACCAAGCGATTTACTTTGTGGACGTTGTGATTTCGCGGTCGTCTGGGAAAGTCGTCTCCTACCGAGTGATAGGATACCACGGCAAGGAAGAATTAGAGGCGCTTCCGCCATCGTAAAAACTATCGCGCCATCTGCTTAGCCGACGTTGGCTTGGTTGTTCGCTTTGATCTTCATGGCTTCAATGTACGTTCGCTCAAAGCGTCAAGTGGCGTCGCGCGATAAAGAGATAGTTTCTTTGTCTTGCAATCCTTGCTCTTTGCGGAAGGCTCTCTAACGCAATCGATCAAATTCAAGTCCGTTGCCGCGCCACTGCGAGTCTCGCATCGCGCTCGCGATGAAGTCGTCGACTGAACTGCCGTGAATTGCGCTGCGTGGGTATTCTCCCGGAGGAGCCGCTCGCTCAATTGTCCAGGGGACCTGCAATTGAGTGAGCACGGTACGAGCGATCTTTAGGTCATCGTCCGAGTAACACAGAGCAATTGTCTTATCAGGAAGTTTCAGATCGCCGTGAATGAGAACTTCTATCATTGTGCACAGCGGCAAATGCTTTGCGAGCATGGACATCTTATCCTCATCGGTTCGAGCGACCGGGATTTGATGACCTAAATAGTAGCGCCCATTAGTTTTCGATTCGAGGACGCCTCGCTTTTTGCCGCGTCTGAGATTTCTCGTCATAGCGACGTTGAATCGGCAAAGGCTGAAGGCATTCGCTTCTATTGCCGCAACTGGAACGCGCAGCGCGATGTGAGGGAATCCGGCACCCAGCTTGGCCTTCAAAATGCGAGGTTGCGGATCGAGAGTCATGTGTACGTATGACCCAAAGCCCCGCGCGACGTCTTGGCGGCGAGACATGGATCGAAGATGTGTCGACTTAAAGCCGGCAGCGTCCAACGAAGGTTTGCTCAAAATCGCTCGCGAGCGAGCAATGAATGGCAAATAGTGCAACGGCGCATAGTGTTGAACGAATTCAACACCGCTAGCTGAAAGAGCTCCCATGTGAATCTTCTAAGTATCTACAAGCTAAAGTGGCGACTGAACCGCATCACACTATTTAGTAGAATGTCAACATCCGACGTCTACGAGCGAAAAGAATGTCGCAAAAACAAAAACGGCCGGATCTTCCGATCCGGCCGCAAACGCAACTCTACTGGCTAAGCCTACGCCACGCGACGCAACCTAGCCCCCGCCCAATTCCGAAAAATTCTTAGCTCGCCTTCTTCGCCGGCGCGGTCGTCGGGCCGACCTTCTTCTGGATGGCGCGCTTCAGCTCGAGGGCGCGCGGCGACAGGACGTCGGCGCTGGCCTTGAGCAGGAAGGCATCGAGGCCGCCATTGTGGTCGACGCTCTTCACCGCGTTGGTGGAGACGCGCAGGCGCACGTTGCGCTCCAGGGCTTCCGAGATGAACGTCACGTTGACGAGGTTCGGCAGGAAGCGACGCTTGGTCTTGATGTTGGAGTGGCTGACCTTGTGGCCGACGAGGGGGCCCTTGGCCGTCAGTTCGCAGCGGCGAGACATGGCAAAAATCCTTATCCTGGACCCCAACGATTTGCGGCCGCCATTCGGGGCGCCACGGGGGCAAATTCTCTGTCCTTGCAGGGAGCGGGCGGACGTATAGGGGGGAAGGGGCGGGTAGTCAAGGATTTGAGGCGAGTTTCGTGCCCGCCGCGGCGGTGGTGCGCACCCTCTCCCGCTTGCGGGAGAGGGTCGGGGAGAGGGTGCCTCCGCAGTGGGGCAGTCATTATCACCGGCGGTGCTTCCAGGGGGAGTCCCCTAGGGGAGAGAGCCCTCACCCGCGCTTTGCGCGACCTCTCCTGCAAGCGGGAGAGGTATGGGAGCCCGGGGCTCGCCCCAATCACGAAAACGGCAATGATCGGAACGCCTTACCATCACATAAAGGGCGTAATCGCCCCGGAAGAATCCGGTGGAGTTCCGCGCACGCGCGCTCCGACGCATTGCCTGCCGCCGATTTCGGCTTAAGTAACTTATGTTGGCGCCCCGATTGGAAAGCTTCGTGCCCATCTCGTCCCTCGTTTCGCCCCGGCGGCGCTCTGCCGGCCAGCTGGCCTTCGCGGCCCTGTGCGGGCTCGTCGTGGCGTGGGGCGCGGATCCCGTGGCGGCGCAGGGCAAGCTCGAGGCGCAATATGAGGCCTCGCTCGCGGGCATTCCCGTCGGCCGCGGCGCCTGGAACATCGACATCCAGGACGACGTGTTCGCGGCCGCGGCCTCCGGCGGCACCACGGGCATCCTCAAGTCGTTCACGGGCGGGTCCGGCACCGGCGCGAGCCAGGGGCGCATCGTCAACGGCGCGCTGGTTGCGACCGGCTACCGGGCCACCACCACCACCTCGAAGAAGACCGAAGAGATCCACATCACCCTCGACAAGGGCAATGTGAAGGAGTTCGGCATCGTGCCGGAGCCGCCGGTCGATCCCGATCGCATCGTCGTCACTGACGCGCATCGCCGCGGCGTCTGGGACCCCATGACGGCCTCGCTGCTGCGCGTGCCAGGCACCGGCGACCCCGTGTCGCCCGACGCCTGCCACAGCTCGGCGCCGGTGTTCGACGGCCGCATGCGCTACGACCTCAAGCTCGATTTCAAGCGCATGGAGACCGTCAAGGCCGAGAAGGGCTATCGCGGCCCGGTCGTGGTCTGCTCGCTCTATTTCGTCCCCGTCGCCGGCTACATCCCCGATCGCCCCGTGATCAAATACCTCGCCGCCCAGCGCAACATCGAGATCGCCTTCGCGCCTGTTGCGGGCACCCGCATCCTGGTCCCGTTCTGGCTGAAAGTGCCGACGCCCTTGGGGCCGGCCATGCTGGAAGCGACCAGCTTCATCACCTCCGCCCAGCCGCCAAGGGTGGCGAAGACGCAGTAGGCTTTTGCCGCGCGCGCCCCATCCTAACCGTCACCCTGAGGCGGCCGCTTCTTCAGCGGCCCTCGAAGGGCGACAGCCCGGCTGTCCCCGCAGGGAATTTCTGCGCGCGGCCGCATCCGGGCCGTCCATCCTTCGAGGCTCCCCACGCGACGCGTGCGCGTCGCATGGCTCGCACCTCAGGATGACGGAAGGGTTGTGTCGCGCGCCGGAATGACGGGTGGCGATTCGGCTGAATAAAAGTCAAATTATTTCAATAACTTACCTACTGTGCATGGGGTTGTTTTGGCACTTTTTGTTGTGATGGGCCGGCCATCCCTGAATCCATTTGACTCCTCCCCGATTCTGATTCGACTCGAAGCCATCCCCAGCTTTAAGAAACCCGTCCTCAAATCGTCGCTTGTACGGCCGCGCCAAACTCCATCTAGTGCGCAACCAAGACGAGTCCCGCGACATGTTGCGTGAACGGAACGGGACTCCAGGGGGAGTCAGCGATTCGGCCGCGATTCGTTCTAGAGTCGTTCCGAAGCTTAAGACCAACGGAAAAAGCGTCGCAAAGTGAGACAGTTGCGCGAAGTTTGGGGGGCTCTCTCTTCTCCCTCGCCCCGTTCTTACGGGGAGAGGGTGGGGTGAGGGGCTGCTTCCACGAATTCGGTGATGGTTGTGCCCGCGGAGAGCCCCCTCACCCGGCGCTTCGCGCCGACCTCTCCCCGCAAGCGGGGCGAGGTGACTTCCAAGCGCTTCGCGCCATCGCCCCAAAACGGCACTGACATTCGCCCAAATCGCCACTACCTAATCCCCCAGACATGGCCTTCTCTCCCTCCCCCTTCGCTTCCGAGCGCGCGCCCGGCGCTGGCGTCACCGCGGTGCTCGGGCCGACCAACACCGGCAAGACCCATCTCGCCATCGAGCGGATGCTGGCGCATCCCTCCGGCATGATCGGTCTGCCGCTGCGCCTGCTCGCGCGCGAGGTCTACAACAAGATCGCCGATCGCGCGGGGCCAGAGAGCGTCGCGCTTGTGACCGGCGAGGAGAAGATCAAGCCGAAGAACCCGCGCTATTGGGTTTCGACCGTCGAGGCGATGCCGCGTGACCTCGACGTCTCCTTCCTCGCCGTCGACGAGGTCCAGATCGCCTCCGACCTCGAGCGCGGCCACGTCTTCACCGACCGCATCCTCAACCGCCGCGGCCGCGACGAGACGCTGCTGCTGGGTGCCGCCACCATGCGCCCGATCATCGAGCGCCTCTTGCCGGGCGTGTCCATGATCACGCGGCCGCGCCTGTCGCAGCTCGAATTTGCCGGCGACCGCAAGATCACGCGCCAGCCGCGCCGCACCGCCATCGTCGCCTTCTCCGCCGACGAGGTCTACGCCATCGCCGAGCTGATCCGCCGCCAGCACGGCGGCGCTGCTGTTGTTCTGGGCTCGCTGTCGCCGCGCACCAGAAACGCACAAGTGGCGATGTTCCAGAACGGCGACGTCGATTATCTCGTCGCCACCGACGCCGTCGGCATGGGCCTCAATCTCGACGTCGACCACGTCGCCTTCGCCTCCGACCGCAAATTCGACGGCTACCAGTTCCGCCGGCTCACGCCGGCCGAATTCGCGCAGATCGCGGGCCGCGCGGGCCGCGCCACGCGCAACGGCACCTTCGGCACCACGGGCCGCTGCGCGCCGTTCGAGCCTGAGCTCGTCAACGCGCTGCAGAACCACACCTTCGATCCCGTGAAGGTGCTGCAATGGCGCAACACGAAGCTGGATTTCTCCTCGCTCGGCGCGCTCCAGGTGTCCTTGAACCTGGCCCCGGGCCACGAGGCGCTGACGCGCGCGCCTGTTGCCGAGGACATGCGCGTGCTCGATCACGCCGCCCGCGACGGCGAGGTGCGCGATGTCGCGCACGGCAAGGCGGCGGTGGAACGGCTGTGGGAGGCCTGTCAGGTCCCCGATTACCGAAAACTGTCGCCGGCCGCCCATGCCGAGCTCGTCACCACGCTCTACGGCTTCCTGATGCAGAAGGGATGCATTCCCGATTCCTGGTTTGCCGCCCAGGTCGACCAGGCCGACCGCATCGACGGCGATATCGACACGCTGTCGGCCCGGATCGCGCAGATTCGCACCTGGACCTTCGTCGCCAACCGCCCGGACTGGCTGAAAGACCCCGAACGCTGGCAGGGGATCGCGCGGGAGGTCGAAAATAAATTATCAGATGCGCTCCATGAACGCTTGACTGAGCGTTTCGTTGATCGCCGTACCAGTGTATTGATGCGCCGCCTGCGGGAGAACACGAGCTTGAATACTGAAATCGGCAAGACCGGCGAAGTCATCGTCGAAGGCCATGTCATCGGCCGCCTCGACGGCTTCACCTTTGCACCGGACGCGGCGGAAGCCGGCTCCGATGCGAAAGCCTTGCAGGCTGCAGCGCAAGCGGTGCTCGCCGGCGAGATCAACGCGCGCGCCGAAAAGCTCGGCAATGCGCCGGACGATCAGTTCGTGCTGACCTCGGAAGGCACCATCCGCTGGACCGGCGATGCCGTGGCGCGGCTGTCCGCCGCAGAGGAGGCGCTGCATCCGCGCATCCGCATCATCTCGGATGAGAGGCTGACCGGAGCGCCGCGTGAAAAAGTGCAGGCGCGGCTCGACCTCTGGCTCAAGACGCATATCGAAAAGCTGCTCGGGCCGATGTTCGAGCTCAGCAAGGCCGAGGATGTCACCGGCATCGCCCGCGGCATCGCCTATCAGCTGGTCGAGGCGCTCGGCGTGCTCGAGCGTCCCAAGATCGCGAACGAGCTGAAGGATCTCGACCAGCCCTCGCGCGCAGTCTTGCGCAAGTACGGCGTCCGCTTCGGCGCCTATCACATCTATTTCCCCGGCCTGCTCAAGCCCGCCGCGCGCGCGCTCGCCGCGCTGCTCTGGGCGCTGAAGCAGGACAATGTCGATCTCTCCTCGCTTTCGGGCGCGCAGCATCTGGCATCGTCGGGCCGCACCTCGTTCCCGGTCGACAAGCAGCTGCCGCGCGATGCCTATCGCGTGCTCGGCTACAAGCAGGCCGGCGAGCGCGCCGTGCGCGTCGACATTTTGGAGCGGCTTGCCGATCTGATCCGCCCGGCGCTGGCCTGGCGCGAGAACTCGCCCGGCGAAAAGCCCGCCGGCGCGTTCGACGGTCGCAGCTTCGTGGTGACACAGGCGATGACCTCGCTCACCGGTTCCGCCGGCGAAGACTTTGCGTCGGTGCTGCGCGCGCTCGGCTATCGCATGGAGAAGCGTCCGCCGCTGCCGCAGAAGCCTGTCGTGACCGAGACGGTCGTGACCGAGACCGTCGCGACAGAGACGCCGCCCGTTGAGGGCAGTGCGGAGATCTCGACCGAGACGGCTGCCGAGGCCGTCGCCGGCCTGCCGGAGGAAACATCCGCGGAGGCCGCCGCTGAACCGGTCACCGTCGAAGACGCCCCCGGCCTGGAGCAGCAGGACGAGCCAGCGCAGGCCGAGCCGGCGCTGGAAGCCTCGCCCGAAGCCCCCGTCACGCCCGAAGACGCCCCCGGCATCGCGCCGCCGGCGGAAGAGACCGCCGCGCCCACGGAGCCCGCGGGCCTCGAAGCCGCTGCCGCCGAGACCGCGGCAACGGAAGCCGCTGCATCACCCGACGCTGCCGCGCCCGAGGCTGCCGCCTCCGAGGCTGCGGCCGCGCCCGCAGAGCCCGAGCTCGTCGAGGTCTGGCGTCCCGGCGGCCGCCATGAGGATCGCAAACCGCGCCACGAGCGCCATCGCCACCAGCGTCACCACAATCAGCGTCCGCAGGCCGGTGCTGAGGCTGGCGCCGCGCCCGCTGAGGGCGAGGCCGCGCAGTCCGCCGACGGCGAGAAGCGCGGTGAGCGCCATCGCCACGGCGGCGGTCATCGTCGCGATGGCGGCCGAGACTTCCGCAAGCCGCGCGAAGGCGGTGGTGAAGGCGCGCCGCGTCCCGAAGGGCGCGACGACAAGAATCGTCGCTTCGAAGGCAAGGACCGCGACAACAAGGGACGGGATCGCGACAAGGGCAAGTTCGGCGGCGATCGCGACAAGGGTCGCGACAACCGTGGCCGCGACCGCGACAAGGGCCGCGACCGCCGCGACCGCGAATCCGGTCCCTCGCATCGCCCCTACGCCTCGACCGCGAATCCGCGCGAGCGCGATCGTCCGATCGATCCGAACTCGCCCTTCGCCAAGCTCGCCGCGCTGAAAGAGCAGCTGTCCGGCCGGAAGGAGTGATCCCACGGCGACCGAGCGGCAGCGCATCGACAAATGGCTGTGGCACGCGCGGGTGGTGAAGGCGCGCACCTCCGCCGCTGAGCTGGTTGTCACCGGCCATGTTCGCGTCAACGGCGTGCGCGAGACATCGCCGGGGCACGCGATCAAGGTCGGCGACGTCCTCACCATCGCGCTCGATCGCACTGTGCGCGTGCTGAAAGTCACCGCCTTCAAAGAACGCCGCGGCGATGCCGCCTCGGCCCGTGTGCTCTATGAGGAGCTCGGGATGCGCAATTAATTGCGCTTTGTATTCATTTCTTGGCCGATCATACGCACACAAGTGTCATGATCGGGTGTTGCCGACCTTGCGGCGCCGGGCCATCCGCGCTACGCAGGCCGCGACTTCTAAAAGAGCTTTTCGGAGCGTTGGATGACTTACGTCGTCACTGAAAACTGCATCAAGTGCAAGTACACCGACTGCGTCGAGGTCTGCCCGGTCGACTGTTTCTACGAGGGTGACAACATGCTCGTCATCCATCCCGACGAGTGCATCGACTGCGGCGTGTGCGAGCCGGAATGCCCCGCCGACGCCATCAAGCCGGACACGGAACCGGGCCTGGAGAAGTGGCTGCAGGTCAACGCCGACTACGCCAAGAGCTGGCCGAACATCACCCAGAAGAAAGAATCACCAGCCGACGCCAAGGAGTTCGACGGCATGGACGGCAAGTTCGAGAAATATTTTTCTCCGAACCCCGGCTCCGGAGACTAAATTCCGGCGCAAACTTAACCCTAATACCTTCGTCAGCGCCGAAAACCAGCCCTCAAGACCCCTAAATCATTGATTTTTGCGGGAAATGTGCTATATTGAGCACATTGAGCTGAACCCCGTCAGCCCGTTGGCCCCGCTGGGTTCCCGTGAAACCAAATGTCGAACAGGGGCGTGGCAGTTTCCGCGCGCAGGCTGTGTCACAGAAAACGCGTAAAAAGAGTACTTCAGCGAGGGCTTCCCATAAGGAGGCCAAAAAAGTCGCCGCGGCCAGCCGTAGCGCATCCAAGGGTCGGACCGCGACGAAGGCGCCGGCTGCAAAGTCCTCGAAGAACAAAAGAAGCGCAATGCCTAACAAGACTGCCAAACCGGCCGCGAAAGCGACCGTTGCCAAGCCTGCTGCTGCCAAGGCTCACTCTGCGAAGGCTCACGCTGTCAAGCCGGCCGCGCCGAAGGCTCCCGTTGCTGCTGCTCCTGCCAAGGCTCCTGTCGCTGCCAAGCCAGCCGCCAAGCCCGCTGCTGCGCCGAAGGTCGAGGAAAAGAAGGTCGTGACCCAGCGTCAGGGCTTCAAGGCCAACGAATTCGTCGTTTATCCCGCTCACGGTGTCGGCCAGATCCTGGCCATCGAGGAGCAGGAGATCGCCGGTGCCAAGCTCGAGCTGTTCGTCATCAACTTCATCAAGGACAAGATGACGCTGCGCGTTCCGACCGCCAAGGTCGCCAATGTCGGCATGCGCAAGCTGTCCGATCCGGCGCTGGTCAAGAAGGCGCTGGAGACGCTCAAGGGCCGCGCCCGCGTCAAGCGCACCATGTGGTCGCGCCGCGCCCAGGAATACGAAGCGAAGATCAATTCGGGCGACATCGTCGCGATCGCGGAAGTCGTGCGCGACCTCTACCGCTCGGAGTCGCAGCCGGAGCAATCTTACTCTGAACGCCAGCTCTATGAAGCGGCGCTCGATCGTCTCTCCCGCGAGATCGCAGTGGTGCAGCACTCGACCGAGACCGAAGCGGTCAAGGAGATCGAGGCCCAGCTCGCCAAGAGCCCGCGCCGCAACGCCAAGGCGGAAGCCGCCGAGGGCGAGGGCGACACGGATGCCGAGGGCGATACCGACGATACCGATGGCGATGACACCACCGTCGCCGACGAGGCCGCGTAAGCCTCTCGCGCGTCGATCGCAACAGATCAAAAAGCCCGGCCGTTCGGCCGGGCTTTTTTGTTTGGTGGATGCGGCGTCGCGCGCGAGTTTTTGAGCGATATCACCTGGTGCGCGCAAGCTTCGCCGCTCTCTGGCCAAGGATCTCCAGAAAAGTCCGTTGCGCCGCTGTCAGCGGCTGGTCCCTGCGATAGGTCAGCCCGATCGCGCGTGAATTGGCGGGCAGCTCGACCGCGAGTGCCTTGAGTCCCTTCGCAATGGTCTTCAGCCTTGCGGGCGAATAGGTCAGCAGAGCGACAACGTCGCTGTTCATGACCATCTGCTCGGCGAGCGCGAAGGTGACAATCTCGCAAGTCTGCGCGGGCGGCACGAGGCCCTGTCCGATCAGGAGCTCCTCGAAATAGCGGCGCGTCGGCGTGCCGTGCGGCGCGACCACCCAGTTCTCGCCGACGAGATCCCTGAGCTTGCGCCGTCCCTTGGCCAATCGATGATCCGCACGCGCAATCACGGCGAAGAATTCGTCGTAGAGATGCCGCTCTTCGAGGACGTCGTAGGGCGGCGGTTCGCGCAGCGGGCCGATGACAAAATCCAGCTCGCCCTGACGCAGCCCGTCGATCAGGGCGGAATAGCTGCCGGTGACGGCCTGGAGGCGCACGTGCCGGTGCCGGCTCAGCATCTCGCCGAACACCTTTACGACGACGTCCTGCTCGGAGAACGGCAGCAGTCCGACGGCGACACGTCCCGTCACCTTGCCGGACAGCGCCTCGAGCTGCTCCGGCAGTGTCATTACGTCCATCAGCAGCTTCGTGTGCAGGTCGGCAATGATGACGGCATCGCCGGTTGCCTTCATGCCCGAGCGCGTGCGTTCGAATGGCGGCCGGCCGGTGGCCGCCGCGATCTTGGCAAGCGCGCGGCTGACGTCGGGCTGGGACCGTTCGAGATATTCGGCGGCCGCCGACACGCTGCCGGTCGCCCTGACAGCGCTGACCGCGCTGAGCAGCTCCCAGGCGAGGTGATGACCGAGATCGGCAATGCGAGCGCCGGAGGCCTTGAGCGCCTCCTGTGCGGCCTGGATGCTTGACATCATGTGGCGGCAGCGCGCGATGACGATCTCGCCCTGCGACGTCGGCTCCATGCCGGTCCACCCGCGCGCGAACAACTGCTGGCGCAGCCGGCCCTCGACCTCCGCGATGCCGCGCGACAGGCTGCTCTGGCTCGCATTCAGCTGCTCGCTCGCGCGCGCAAGACTCGCGCAGCTCGCGACGGCGCTGATGACCCGCACCTGCTTGATCGTAAGGATCGGTGTTCTTTTCATGCACGCGCCCTGAGATCGGGACCTGGGATGCTCGGTTTAATATTCACTATTTGCAAGGTCCAATTCAAAACCTGCATAATTGACCAGGGCACGATCCTGCTAGCTAGAGACGATAATCACCGTGACGCCGAATGAAGGCGTTGCCCGGGAGGTCTCATGTCCGGCAAGTGCCTTGATGCCGTCGTGCTCGCACGCCGCGCCTTGACCGGGCGCATTGCCGAGTTCTGCATCGGACGCGCAGACGGCCGTCCGCTGCCGATGGCCGAATCCGGCAGCCATATCGAGCTGCATTTCGGCGGTGGCGAGTATCGTTTCGTCCGGCACTATTCGATCGTCGGTCCCCTCACGCTTCGCGATGATCCGGAGCCGTTCTGGCGCATCGCCGTGCAGCGAGAGGATCGCGCCCGCGGCTCCGCATTCATTCACGACACTTTTCGCACCGGCACGGCGCTGACCGTCTCGCGGCCGGTCAATGCCTTCCGGCTGGCTCGCCATCAGGCCAACACCTTGCTGGTTGCCGGCGGCATCGGTGTAACGCCGATGCTCGCAATGGCGCGGTCGCTGCGGATGCGGAATCTGGAATTCTCGATGCTCTATGCGGGCCAGGATCGACCCGCGATGGCCTATGTCGACGAACTCGAAAGCCTGTGCGGCGATCGCCTGACCGTCCACCAAAGCAAGCGCGACGGCATTCCCGATCTCGTGGATCTCCTCTCCGGTCAACCCGCCGAAACGATCGCCTACGTCTGCGGGCCGGCAGTAATGATCGAAGCCGTACGCGACGCCGCAGCGGCCCTCGGTTGGCGCAACGAGCGCATTCGCTTCGAAGTGTTCAACGCGGCCCACAGGCCCGACGACAGAGATTTCGAGGTGCGGCTCTCGACTGGCCGCCGCGTCAAGGTTGGAGCCGGAACCACCATCCTCGAAGCGCTCGAGCTTGCCGGCGTCGATACCTTGTCGAGCTGTCGTCGCGGCGAGTGCGGTCTTTGCATCGCCGACGTCGCGGGTTGCGATGGCCAGCTGGATCATCGCGACCGTTACTTCAGCAATGCGGAACACCGCGCCGGCGGGCAGATCGCGATCTGCTGCTCGCGGATCACCGGCCGCGCGCTCGCGCTCAACGTCTAGCCAACAGGAAGAGTTGAAAGCGATGAATACGATCGACCTGTCCCGAGGGACCGATGAGGCCGTCTTCGCCGCGATGGAGCCCCGCGAGCCCGGCGACTTTGCGAACCATGCAACGCCGCTGATCCGCAACTGCTGGTATGCCTGCGCGTGTGCAAGCGAGATCGGCCGCATCCCGCTGGCCCGCAAGCTGCTCGGCATCGAGGTGGTACTGTTCAGGACCGAAGCCGGCGCGCCCGTCGCGATGCGCAATCGCTGCCCGCATCGGTCCTTTCCGCTTGCCCGCGGCAAGTTGGTCGGAGACCGGCTGGTCTGCGGCTATCACGGCATGGAGTTCGGACCCGACGGCATCTGCGCGCATATGCCGGCACTCACGCAAGCGCCATCGACCGCGACCGTCCAGACCTTTCCGGTTCTGGACCGCGGGCCGCTCACCTGGATCTGGATGGGAGCACCGGACCTCGCGGACGAGGCGCTGATCCCCGACACATCATGGCTCAGCGATCCAGCTTGGGGAACGGTGACCGGCAGCTTTCACATCAAGTCCGATTACGTGGCGATGCATGAGAATCTCATCGACCAGACCCATTTCCCGTTCTTGCATCCAGGCACGGTCGGCACGCCGGAATATGCGCGCTCGAAACTCAGCGTCTCTACGGAGAATAACCAGGTCGTGATCCGACGCGAGCTGAAGGATGCGCCGCCGCCCGGTGTCTACGGCAAGCCTGCCAACATCATGCACAAGCGGGTCGACCGCGCCTCCGAGGCGCGCTTCGTCTCTCCGGCGCTTCACACCGCCTTTGCCAGCGTGCGCGACCCCGCGCCCGATCCGGGCCAGCCATCGCTGTACCGCTACAACATCACCCATGTCTTCACGCCGGAGACCAACAATTCCATCCACTATTGGTGGTTCAACTCGCGCGACTATCGCCCCGGCGATCCCGACATCGACAGGTTCATGTTCGAGGCCCATTCGCAGGCCTATCGCGAGGATGTCGAAGCGCTCGAATGGATCAACGAGGTGGTGCGAAGCGACGGCGAGGCGCAGTTCGACTTGAGCTTTGCGCCCGACAAGCCAGGCCTGATGGCCCGCCGCATCATGTATCGCCTGTCGGCCAGGGAGGCGCGCTGAGCGCAGCGCATGCGCGTTCTGTCGCCCCAAAAAGCAACACTGCAAGGGAGGGAAGAGTGAGAAAGCAATTGAAGACCTGGAGCATCGCCGCCCTGGCTGCTCTGGGAATGGTCGCGGCGGCCCATGCCGCGGATCCCATCAAGATCGGCGTGATCATTCCGATGACGGGACCTTTCCAATCGAACGGCAAGCAGATCGAGGCCGCGATCAAGGCCCACACCAAGGCGAAGGGCGATACGGTCGCCGGCCGCAAGATCGAATTCATCCTTCGCGACGATCGCGGCGCGCCTGACAATGCCAACAGGTTCGCGCAGGAGCTGATCGCGCAGGACCGCGTCTCGATCCTGACCGGGTTCGGCAACACGCCTGCGGCGCTGTCGGCCGCGGCGTTCGCGGCCAAGGCGAAGGTGCCGCAGGTCATCATGGTCGCCGCGACATCGTCGATCGTCGAGAAGTCGCCCTACATCGTGCGGACGTCGCAATCGATTCCGCAGATCGCCAGCGTCATCGGCCAATGGGCGCCGAAATCCGGCCCGAAGACCTTCGTGAGCATCGTCTCCGAATACGGTCCGGGTCTGGACGCCGAGGAGTGGTTCGCCAAGACCGTCGAGGCCCATGGCGGTCGCGTGATCGAGAAGCTGAAGGTTCCCCTCGCCAACCCGGACTTCGCGCCGTTCCTCCAGCGTGCCGCCGACGCCAAGCCGGATGCGCTGTTCGTGTTCGTTCCAACCGGCGCGGGCGGCAATTTCATGAAACAGTTCGTCGAGCGCGGCCTGGACAAAGCCGGGATGAAGCTGGTCGCGATGTCCGACCTGACCGACGATGATCTTCTCAACAATATGGGAGATGCGGCGCTCGGCGCCGTCACCGGCGGTCCCTATTCGGCCAGCCACGACTCGCCCGAGAACAAGGCCTTTGTCGCGCAGTTCAAGGCGACCAATCCCGGCATGCGCCCCAACGTCGTCGCCGTCGGGGCATGGGATGCGCTCGAGCTCATCTATCGCGCCGTGGAGGCGACCAAGGGCGAGACCAATGGCGATGCCCTCATCGCCGCGATGAAGGGGCAAAGCTGGAACAGCCCGCGCGGGCCGATTTCAATCGATCCCGCGACGCGCGACATCATCCAGAATATCTACATGCGGAAGGTCGAGCGCCACGACGGCGAACTCTACAACATGGAGTTCGAGACGTTTCCGAACGTGAAAGACCCGGCGCATGGCGCGCCGGAGTCCAAATGATGGACCGAGGCCTCATGACGAACGTCTCCTTGAGCGTGCCGATCCGGGCCGACACTGTCGGCAGCCTGCTGCGCCCGGATGTTCTCCATGCTGCGCGCCGCCGTTTCGAGCTCGGTGAGATCGATGCGACTGCACTGCACGAGATCGAGGATCGCGCGATCGCCGATGTCATCGCCTATCAGGAAGGGCTCGGGCTTCCCGTCGTCACCGACGGGGAGTTCCGGCGCGAGAACTGGTGGATCGATTTCGTCCGCAAGCTGAAGGGTGTCGAGATCGTCGCCGGCGGCGGGACGGCGTTTGCGACCAATGAGGCGCCGCGATATGTCCCGAAATCGGTGCGAGTCGCGGGGCGGGTCGGCGCAGCCGGGCCGATCCTGGTCGACGACTTCCGTTTCGTTCAGCAACACGGCAAGGCCATCGCCAAGATCGCCCTGCCGTCGCCGACGCGGCTGCATTTCCACGGCGGGCGCAAGTCGGTCTCGACGGAGGTCTATCCTGATATCGAGGCCTTTTTCTTCGATGTTGCGGCGGTCTACCGCCGCGAGATCGCCGCGCTGGAAGCCGCCGGCTGCCGCTACATCCAGATCGACGATCCCCTGCTCAGCTACTTCCTCGATCCCAACCTGCGCGCCGAGGTCGTCGCCGACGGCGACGATCCCGACATACGGCTGCGGCGCTACATCCGCCTGATCAACGACTGCATTTCCGAGCGGTCTCCGGCGACGACAATCGGCATCCATATCTGCCGCGGCAACGCGCGGAGCACCTGGCTCGCGGAGGGAACCTATGAAGGGTTGGCCGACACCTGCTTTGCGCTGCTCAATGTCGACCGCTTCCTGCTCGAATATGACGACGAGCGCAGCGGATCATTCGCACCGCTGCGCTTCATGCCTAGGGGTAAGCAGGTGGTGCTGGGCCTGGTCACGACCAAGCATGCCCAGCTCGAGAACAAGGATGCTCTCAAGCGCCGGCTCGACGAGGCTGCCAAGCTGATCGATCCTTCCTTGTTGGCGCTCAGCCCGCAATGCGGCTTCGCCAGCGTGGTCGAAGGGAATCTGATCACCGAAGCCGACCAGCGCGCCAAGCTGGCGCTGGTGGTGCAGACGGCACGGGAATATTGGGGGGCGGTGTAGGCGTTGCACCTCGGCCTTACGGTGCAAGCGCCTTTGCGTCACGTCGTCGTTGCGCGCCGAGGAGCATTTCACTTTGTGGTGACGGAGATCGCTGCGAGTACCGCGAACGCTCAGGTTGTGCTATAGCCTGTAACGCTACAGGGGCTAAACCTAGATGGGGCAAAACCTAGGAGGAGCTACCCATGACAGGAAAACTGCTCGTCGCTCTCGCGATCCTCACTCTCTCGGCTTCTGCCGCCTCGGCAGCGCATCATCATCACCACCACCTGAACGCAAACGCCGCTGCTCCCGCATCGCCGCCTCCAGTGGGTTGGACGGTGCCTGGGAATAGCAGCGATCACGCCCTGTACCTCCAGAACCTCCACGATTCCGGCTACAATCCAAAGAACGATCGCGACGCCAACGGGAACATGGTGGCGCAATAGCGTGCGCCAGCATCATCCGTTGTCGTCTCGTTAGCGTTTCGGCTCGAACAGCGAGTGCGGATGCGTAGGTCGCGGCTTGAACTCCCGTGGGGGAATGGCACGCGGCGCGCTTCCGCTTTCGCAGTTGGACCGGGGATCGCCAGCCGGCTGGCCGGCGAGCACGTCCTACTTCACCGGCCGCTTCTCGAGCTTTCGCGCCAGTGTCCGCCGGTGCATCCCGAGCCTTCGCGCCGCCTCCGAAATATTGAAATCCGTCTCGATCAGGGTCTGGTGGATGCGTTCCCATTCCAGCGTCTTGATCGAGGTCGGCCGGGTGTCGAGTGCGACTTCGGCGTTGCCCTCGGCCTTGTTGAAGGCAGCCTCGATGTCGTCGGTGTTCGACGGCTTTGCCAGATAATGGCAGGCGCCCAGCTTGATGGCTTCGACGGCGGTGGAGATGCTGGCAAAGCCGGTGAGCACCACGATCAGCATATCAGGATCGTGCGTGTGCAGGAGCTCGACGCAGGCGAGCCCCGAGGCGCCGCCGAGCTTGAGGTCGACCACGGCGTGGCCGAAGGATCGCTCCTCCAGCACTTTGCGCACCTCCTCGATCGAAGCGGCCAGCACGACCTCGTAGCCGCGGCGTTCGAACGAGCGCTTCAGCGTGCGCGCGAAACCGGCATCGTCCTCGACGACGATGAGCGAACGGTCAGGCGTCAAATTGACCTCCGATCGCGAGCGTTGCAAGCGGCAGCGTGAGGCGAACGGTGGCGCCGCGCTTCCTGTGGTTCTCGGCCGTGACGGTGCCGCCCAGCTTGCGTACCACGTTCACCACCAGGAACAGGCCGAGCCCGCCGCCGGTGCGGCCCTTGCTCGACTGATAGGGCTTTCCGAGCTGCGCCAGCATCTCCGGCGCAAAGCCCGGGCCGCGGTCGCTGATCGCCAGCACGAGATTGTCGCCCTCGCGCTCGGCGACGAGTTCGACCCAGTCGCGCGAGACCTCATAGGCGTTGTCGAGCACGTTGAAGATCACCTGCTTCAGTGCGATGTCTGAGACGATCGCGACGTCCTCGCCAAACGTATTGACGAGGTAGAGCGTGCGCGCCGAGCGCGCGTCGCGCCACTCCTCCACCAGCGCGGTGACGAAGGCCGTCACCGTCGTCGGCGAGGAGCCTTCGCCGCGCGCTTCGCCCGCCGACACCAGGATCCCTGTCACGATCGACTTGCAGCGCTGCAGCGAGGTTTCCATCTCCGCGAGATCCTCGGCGAGCTCCTGATCGGCGGCGAGATCAGGCATCCGGCGCCAGTCGCTGAGGATCACCGAGAGCGAGGCGAGCGGTGTGCCAAGCTCGTGCGCGGCGCCGGAGGCGAGCAGGCCCATGCGCACGATGTGATCCTGCTCGGCCGCATGCTGACGCAGCGCCGCCAGATGCGCGTCGCGCTCGCGCAAATTCCTGTTGATGCGGGTGACGAACACCACCAGCAGCACGGCGTTGAGGACGAAGCCCAGGAGCATGCCTGTCACGGTGAGGCTGTAGGTCTCGCTGATGGGATTTGGCGGCAGCTCGAGCGGCCGGTAGGCGAGCGTCAGCCAGACGAAACTCGCGCAGGTCAGCGCGACCAGTGACCAGGTCGAGCGCGCATCGAGAAGCACGGCCCCGAGCGTCACCTGAAGCAGGAAGAGCGAGGTGAAGGGGTTGGTGGCGCCGCCAGAGAGGTAGAGCTGCGCCGTCAGCGCGGCGACGTCCAGCATCAAGGCGACCAAAAGCTCATTGTTGGTGATCGCAGCGCGATGGCGCACCCAGACCAGGCTCGACACATTGAGCAGCACCAGCGCGCCGATCACCGCGCCCATCCGTTCCAACGGCAGGGGAATGCCGAGGCCGAAATGCACGCCGCCGATGGTCACGATCTGGCCGACCACGGCGGTCCAGCGCAGCTGGATCAGCAGCGCCATGTTCTTGCGGTTGGTCTCGTCGTCGGTCGGAGCGCTGCCGGTCATCTCGCCGCGCGCGTCCGCCTGCGATTGCAGAGTCATGGCCCGCTCGCCGCTACGGGCAAGCGTTTGGGGAAGCGACTTCCCGTCGTCAGGTCGGCTCGACGATCGTTCCAGCATCTGATCCCGTCCTGCGGGCAGCGGCGTCGCCGGCCGGTTCGTGGACGAAGCGCTTGCGGCGGAACAGCCCGCCGCCGAATGTGACGAAAACTTTACCGGCCAGCATGAAAGCCAGGGCAAACCACGTCAGTGCGTAGATCAGGTGGTTATTGGGAAAGCGCACCACGGTCAATCCGCCGATCGGACCGCCTGCAATTTGTGATCCGGCGTCGGCATCCACGAAGAACGGCGCGACCTCATGGAGGCCACGTGCCGCCGCGATCGCGGCGACATCCCGCGAGTACCAGCGGTTGTGCTGGGGCACGTTGTTCCTGAGGAATCCGCCCTTGGGCTCCGTAATGCGAAGGAGGCCGGTGATCTCGACCGGGCCTTCCCGATTGCCGCTCTGGCGCGTCGATGCGTCGCGCCGCTCGGACGGCACGAAGCCGCGGTTGACCAGGACTTCTGTGCCATCGTCGCGCTCGAGCGGCGTCAGCACCCAATAGCCGGGACCTTCCTCGGTGACGGCCTGAACCAGCGTCTCGCGGTCGTGCAGGAAGCGGCCGGTGACGCTGACATGCCTGTATTCGTCGTTCGCGGCGGAGACCGTGGGCCATGAGGCGGGCGAGGGGATCGGCACCGCCGGGGCATGAACGCGCTGCTCGACGCGGTCGATCAGCGCCAGCTTCCAGGCGCGGCGCTCGATCTGCCAGACGCCGAGCGCGATCAGGGTCACGAAGGCCGTGAGTGAGAGGACTGCGAGCCACAGGGAAGGGGATCGCGCAGCCCTGCCGCGCGTCCCGCCTGCCTTGCCTGTCGCGGTCCGGGGTTCGCTCACTTCATTCCGCTCATCTGATGCATCGGCATCATGTTGCTGTTGAGATGGTTCATCACCCACAGCGAACCGGACAGCGCGATCACCACCATGACGATGGTGAAGATCAGCGCCATCATGCTCCAGCCGTTCTCGGACGTCGTGTTCATGTGCAGGAAGTAGATCATGTGCACGACGATCTGCACGACCGCGAAGGCCATGATGACCAGCGCGGTGATCTGCTTGCTCGGCAGCGTCCCGCTCATCACCAGCCAGAACGGGATCGCGGTGAGCACGACCGAGAGCACGAAGCCAAGCATATAGGTCGAGAACGTGCCATGGGCGTGGCCGTCGCCGTGGTGATGATCGTCCGCGTGGGCGGCGTGAGTATCGGTGTTCATCGCAGAACTCCCAGGAGATAGACGAAAGTGAAGACGCCGATCCAGACCACGTCGAGGAAGTGCCAGAACATCGACAGGCACATCAGACGGCGGCGATTGGCCTCGATCAGGCCGAATTTTTGGACCTGCACCATCAGGGTCACCAGCCAGATCAGGCCGCAGGAGACGTGCAGACCGTGGGTGCCGACCAGGGTGAAGAAGGCGGACAGGAAGGCGCTGCGCTGGGGCGTGGCACCCTCATGGATCATGTGGGCGAACTCGGTGAGCTCGATGCCGATGAAGGCGAGGCCGAACAGGCCAGTGATCGCCAGCCACATCTGCGTCTGCGCGATCTTGTTCTGCTGCATCGTCAGCATGGCAAAACCATACGTGATCGACGACAGCAGCAGCATCGAGGTGTTCACCGCGACCAGGTTGAGGTCGAACAGGTCCTTCGGTGCGGGGCCGGCGGCGTAATTGCCGCCGAGCACGCCGAAGGTGGCGAACAGGATCGCGAAGATGAGGCAGTCGCTCATCAGATAGATCCAGAAGCCGAGCGAGGTGCTGTAGCCTTCCGGATGCGGATGTTCGTCGGCGAGGTAGAACATCGGCTCGCCGGTTTGCGAGGGATTGACAGAAACAGTCATTTACTTGGCTCCGGCGAGCAGCTTGGTGCGCGCGTCCTCGGTCCGGATGACGTCTTCAGCCGGAATGTCGAAGTCGCGGTGATAGTTGAAGGTGTGGCCGATACCGACGGCGAGCATCGCAATGAAGCTCACGGCGGCCAGCCACCAGATGTACCAGATCAGGCCGAAACCCATCGCGGTGGCGAGGCCGGCGAGGATGACGCCGGTGCCGGTGCTGCTGGGCATGTGGATCGGCCTGAACCCGGTGAGCGGACGCTGGTAACCGCGCTTCTTCATGTCCCACCACGCGTCATTGTCGTGCACGACGGGGGTGAAGGCGAAGTTGTAGTCCGGCGGGGGCGAGGAGGTCGCCCATTCCAGGGTGCGCGCATCCCAGGGATCGCCGGTGACGTCCTTGAGCTGCTCGCGCCTGAGGAAGCTGACCGCGAACTGCATCAGCATCGAGAGGATGCCGATGAAGACGAAGACGGCTCCGATTGCGGCGATGATGAACCAGATCTGCAAGGACGGATCGTCGAACACGCGCAGGCGGCGGGTCACGCCCATCAGGCCGAGCACATAGAGCGGCATGAAGGCGAGGTAGAAGCCGGTGACCCAGAACCAGAACGACATCTTGCCCCAGAACGGATCGAGCTTGAAGCCGAAGGCCTTCGGGAACCAGTAGTTGATGCCGGCGAAGGCGCCGAACACCACGCCGCCGATGATCACGTTGTGGAAGTGCGCGATCAGGAACAGGCTGTTATGCAGCACGAAGTCGGCCGGCGGCACCGCGAGCAGCACGCCGGTCATGCCGCCGAGCACGAAGGTCAGCATGAAGGCGATCGTCCACAGCATCGGCAGTTCGTAGCGGATGCGGCCGCGATACATCGTGAACAGCCAGTTGAACATCTTCGCCCCTGTCGGAATCGAGATGATCATCGTGGTGATGCCGAAGAACGAGTTGACGCTGGCGCCCGAGCCCATCGTGAAGAAGTGATGCAGCCAGACCAGGTACGACAGGATGGTGATGACGACAGTGGCGTAGACCATCGAGGTATAGCCGAACAGCCGCTTGCCGGAGAAGGTCGAGGTGACTTCCGAGAAGATGCCGAAGGCAGGGAGAACCAGGATGTAGACTTCAGGATGGCCCCAGATCCAGATCAGGTTCACGTACATCATCGGGCTGCCGCCGAAATCGTTCGTGAAGAAGTTGGTGCCGACGTAACGATCGAGCGACAGCAGCGCGAGCACGACGGTCAGGACGGGGAAGGAGGCGACGATCAGGACGTTGGTGCAGAGCGAGGTCCAGGTAAACACCGGCATCTTCATCATGGTCATGCCGGGGCACCGCAGCTTGACGATGGTGCAGATCAGGTTGATGCCGGATAACGTCGTGCCGACGCCGGCGACCTGTAGCGCCCATATGTAATAGTCGACGCCGACATCGGGACTGTAGCCGATGTTCGACAGCGGCGGATAAGCCAGCCATCCGGTGCGGGCGAATTCGCCGATGAACAGCGAAGCCATCACCAGCACCGCGCCGCCGACCGTCATCCAGAAGCTGAAATTGTTCAGGAACGGGAACGACACGTCGCGCGCGCCGATCTGGAGCGGCACGACATAGTTCATCAGGCCCGTGACCAGCGGCATTGCCACGAAGAAGATCATGATCACACCGTGCGCGGTGAAGACCTGGTCGTAATGATGGGCGTTGAGGTAGCCTTCGGAGCCGTTGAAGGCGAGCATCTGCTGGCCGCGCATCATCAGCGCGTCCGCGAAGCCGCGCAGCAGCATCACGATGCCGAGGATCATATACATGATGCCGATGCGCTTGTGGTCCACGGTGGTGAACCATTCGCGCCAGAGATAACCCCAGAGACGGAAATAGGTGAGGCCGCCGAGCAGTGCGGCGCCGCCGAGCGCGACCACCGCGAAGGTGCCGACGACGATCGGCTCGTGCAGCGGCAGCGATTCGAAGCCGAGCCGGCCGAAGATGAGCTTGAGAAGATCAGGAGACATGCGGGATCTCGTTAGGAGTCTGATTTCGGACGCTGTCCGAGGAAGAAGGACGAGGACTTCAGCGGCGTGAACGACGGCCGCTTCAGGCCGGCGCCGAGCAGCGGTGCGCTGTCGGTGGGTGCCGCGATGGAGGCGGTGGTTTTGCCCTGCGGCGCATCCGGCGTGCAGGTGCCGGCGACGAAGCTCGGCTCCGGCCCCAGCGCGGTGCCGCGGCGGGCGTACTTGTCGTAGGCCAGCGGCAGCGTGTTGTTCAGGCCCTGATGGCCGGCGCCGCCCTTGGCGTCGATCGCCATCATCTCGCTCTGGCACATCTTGCCGGTCTCGACGCACATGTTGAGGATCAGGCGGTAGAGATCGGAATCGATCGTGCCCCAGCGGCGCACCGGCTCGTTCTGGCTGGGCTTTTCGAGCTGGAGATATTCGGCGCGGCCGAGCGAGCCGCCGGTCGACTTGGCGCTGGCGATCCAGGCGTCAAAGCCCTTGTCGTCGAGGCCTCGGAAGTTGAAGTGCATGCCGGAGAAGCCGGCGCCGCTGTAATTTGCCGAGAAGCCCTTATAGGTGCCGGCGTGGTTGACGACGGCATGGAGCTTGGTCTCCATGCCCGGCATCGCATAGATCTGGCCGGCGAGCGCGGGGATGTAGAACGAGTTCATCACCGAGGACGCCGTGATGCGGAAGGTGATCGGACGATCGACCGGAGCTGCCAGCTCATTGACGGTGGCGATGCCGTAGTCCGGATAGATGAAGAGCCATTTCCAGTCGAGCGCGACGACGTCGACCTCGAGCGGCGCCTTGGATTGGTCCACGGCGCGCTCCGCATGGATGCGGCCGAGCGTGCGATAGGGATCGAGCAGATGGGTGCCCATCCAGGTCAGCGCGCCCAGGCAGACGATGATCAGAAGCGGCGCCGACCAGATCACCAGCTCGAGCTTGGTCGAGTGGTCCCATTCCGGCTCGTAGCGGGCCGACGTGTTGGACTGGCGGTAGCGCCAGGCGAACAGCACCGTCAGTGCCATCACGGGCACGACAATCAGGAGCATCAAAACGGTGGAGATGATGACGAGGTCGCGCTGTTGCGCTGCGATATCGCCGGCTGGTGCCAGCACGACGTAGTCGCAACCGCTGAGTGCGGCAGCCAGAGGTAGTAGCGCCAGGATCTTGAGACGAGACACGGGCCGAGCCTTTGAGAATGAGTTTCCTTTGCGGGGCCAAGGGGTAGCTGCGGCGCAACAATCCGCACATTGGACAATTTGTCCAATGTTGCAGTGCGGGATGTTGGGTCAGACAAGGCCAGGTTGCCTGGCGTCCGCCGGGCGGTCGGCTTTGGTTTTCAGGACGTTAAGGGCGCACGCATGGCGACGGCACAGACCCCCGCAATGGCAGACCTCCCCTCGGGCGAGCATGGCCACGACCAGGCCAGTCCCGGCGAGATCGCCATCGGCGTCATCATCGGCCGTACCTCGGAATTCTTCGACTTCTTCGTCTTCGCGATCGCCTCGGTGATCGTATTCCCGCGCCTGGTGTTCCCGTTCACGAGCGAACTGACCGGCACGCTCTATTCCTTCATGATCTTCGCGCTGGCTTTCATGGCCCGGCCCGTCGGCACCGTCATCTTCATGACGGTGGACCGTGCCTACGGCAAAACGGCCAAGCTGATCTCGGCGCTGTTCCTGCTCGGCACCGCCACCGTCGGGCTGGCATTCCTGCCCGGCTACCACGAGATCGGCGTTGCCGCGATCTGGCTGCTGGCGCTGGCGCGCATCGCCCAGGGTCTGGCCTGGGGTGGCGCCTGGGACGGCATGGCTTCGCTGCTGGCACTGAACGCGCCGCCCTCCAAGCGCGGCTGGTACGCGATGGTGCCGCAGCTCGGCGCCCCGCTCGGGCTGATCGTGGCGAGCGCGCTGTTCGCCTATTTCGCCGGCAACCTCTCGGCCGATGATTTCTTCGACTGGGGCTGGCGCTATCCGTTCTTCGTCGCGTTCGCCATCAACGTCGTGGCCCTGTTCGCCCGCCTGCGCATGGTGACCACGGAAGAATACGCCTCGCTGTTCGAGACGCGCGAATTGCAGCCCTCGCGCATCTCCGAGACGGTTGCCCGCGAAGGCCAGAACATCATGCTCGGCGCATTCGCGCCCCTGGCGAGCTTCGCGCTATTCCACATGGTCACGGTGTTTCCGCTGTCCTGGGTGTTCCTGTTCACCCGCGAAAGCCCGGTGCGCTTCCTGATCATCGAGATGGTTGCCGCCGTGTTCGGGGTCGTCGCGATCGTGCTCTCCGGCATCATCGCCGACCGCGTCGGCCGCAAATCGCTGCTGATGGGATCGGCGATCGCGATTGCGATCTACAGCGGCTTTGCCCCGCAGCTGCTCGACGCCGGTGCGTTCGGCGAGACCATCTACATGGTGATCGGCTTCATCCTGCTCGGCCTGTCCTTCGGCCAGTCCTCCGGCGCGATCGCATCGAACTTCAAGCAGGCTTACCGCTACACCGCTTCGGCGCTGACCTCCGACATGGCCTGGCTGTTCGGCGCCGGCTTCGCGCCGCTGGTGGCGCTTCTGCTCGCCACCAATCTCGGTGTCATCGCCTCGGGTGCGTATTTGCTGTCAGGCGCGTTCTGGACCCTGCTCGCGCTCTGGCTCAGCGGCCAGCGCGAAGCCGGCGACATGGATGCGGGGCGCTAGGGCTCAAGTAGCCGCTCCAAAACAGGTGTCGTCCCGGCCTAGCGCGCAATTGCGCGCGGGGGGCCGGGACCCATAACCCCCAGGGAGGGGTTGTGGAGCAAAAAGGTAACTCCGAGTCTTCGCCAAGCTGCGCCCTGTGGCTATGGGTCCCTGATCTGCGCTTGCGCTTGTCCGGGACGACAGCGGAGTTTGTAGATCGCGGTCCCCGGGGTTCGCTCCCCCGGCATGACGTGCGCTTAAGCGCAGCGTCAATCCGCCACGATTTTCACGCGGTCGCGTACCTTCACCTGCGCGTTGCGATCGAGGCCGTTCAGTACGCGGAAGCGTTCGGCGGCGTGATCGACGCCGGCCATGCGGTGGGAGAGCGATTCCGCGGTGTCACCGGGCTGCACGGTGATGACCTTGATCCGCAACGGGCGTGCGGCCTGGATCTCGTCCAGCGTCAGGCGGCGGAATGAATTGACGGTCTCGCGCGCGTTGCGCTCGCTTTCGGTCGACTTCTGCCGTGCCGCGAAGATGAAGCGATAGACATCGCTGCCGAAGCGCAGTGCATAGACCTTGAACTGCCACTGGTCGCCCTTGGCGGTGGCGGACGCGGCCGGAAAACCGTTGATGGTGATGTCCTCGGTCGAGGCCTTCTCGACCCCTTCCATCCAGCCCGAATTCAAGTAATCGCCGAGCGACTGCTCGGCCGGCACCCGCACGACATCGAAGCGCATCGCCTGCGAGCCGCCGTCGCGCACGCCGATCACGGCCTGCGCGGTGTTGTCGAGCGTGAAATTATCCGGGGCCTGGAACGTGAAGCCGAGCTTCGGATGCAGGAAGCGGCGGCCGCGAACGAAACCCTCGCTGGGGTCCTCGCCATAGACGATGTTGTCGATCGCGGCGAGATAGCTCTCGCGGTCGCGCTCGGCGCCTTCAGGCGCAGCATATTGCCGCGCGATGGTCTGCGCGTTCTGCACGCGCTCCGGGGTTGCCGGATGCGATGAGGTGAAATCCTGCGCGCGCGGGTCGAGCGAGCTCTTGCCGGCCTTCAGCTCGGCATTGCGCTCCATCGCCGAGAGGAAGCGTGCGGCACCATAGGGATCGAAATGCGCCTTGGCGGAGAGGCCGACGCCGATGCCGTCGGCCTCGATCTCCTGCTTGCGCGAGAAGCTCGCCATGGTGAGCTTGGTCTTGGCGAGCGCAAGCGCGGTGAGATCGGGGTCGTTGCTCATGTCGGTGACGACACGGGTGACGATCGCGGCCTGGCGTGCTTGATCCTCGCGCATCGCGGCGTGCTTGGACAGCACATGCGCCATCTCGTGGCTGAGCACGGAGGACAATTCCGACGTATCGCTCGCAAGCGCCAGAAGCCCGCGCGTGACGTAGAGCTGGCCGTTCGGCAGCGCGAATGCGTTCACCGCGCCGGAATTGAGGATGGTGACCTTGTAGCCCTGGTCGGGCCGGTCGGAGGCCGCGACCAGCCGGTCGACGGTCTTGCTGACGAGCGCCTCGAGCCTGGGATCGTCATAGGTCCCGCCATAGCTCGCCAGGATGCGCTCATGCTCCTTCTCGGTGGCGGGGGTTTGCGCGACCGCGGGCTTGGGCTTGGGCATCGCTACGGCCGGAGCGGGCGCAGCGGTCTGGAACCGGGCCATGTCACCGCAGCCCGCCAGCGCCGTGCCCAGGACAAGGCATAGCACGGCCGGCGCAGCCCGCAGGCGGCGGCCATCACCTCGTCCGTGCCGTTCTAGCACCCCATTCACGTCGCTTAACCCGTGCCTGGCCGTTAAGGCCTAACCCCAGTAGGCTCGTTTGCACCCAGCAATTCAACCTGTCCTAAGAGACGCACGTCAATACGCGGCCCCGTAGTCCCCTCGATCCAGCCTCGAACTCGAATACGCCGATTCTCCAAGGACTTAAGGACTATCCCGGCGGCCTCGAACGCCGGTAACGTGCGCTTTGAGATAGTCACCGCAAAGCCGCGTGTCCAGTTCCGTCCGAAGTTGAGGTAAGTCATTGCCCCAGCTTGCCGAACCGACAGGACTTTGCCCTCGACCACCATAAAGCGCCCGATCTCCGCCAAAATATCGTCCTGACTTTCCGCGTTTTTTATGGCCGACGGGTCAGCCCAACTGCCCTTTTTTTGGCGCCGTGCCTCGGCCTCCGACGCCATCAGGGCGGCCGCGCAGTCCTTGTCGGTGATCTCGGCCGAGGCGATGGCGTCGCCCTGGGCGAGCAGCATCGCCTGCACCGAGGTATCGCTTTCGCCGACGAAGACCAGCGCGCCCTGGCGGCCGTAACGATCGGGCGTGTCGTCGGGGCTCCGCAGCATCACCTCGCGGCCGGCCAGCAGCGAGGTCAGCGCCTGCTTCGTCGTCGCGGTCGGTTCGATGCCGGTGAGCCGGATCTCGCGGCTGTCATCGAGACGGACGCTGCGCGCATCGACGATTCCTGCGACGCGGCCTTCGCCTTGGGACTCGAACTGGCATGGCGCAGCAGACGCGGCGTCACTCGCGACGAGAAGAAATGCGACGATGAGGTGAAGCCGTTGCGTCACGTGACCCGGAGAGGTTGCGTTGCGCCCTCACCTTAACCCATGCGTAGTTGGGCGCGAAGAGACTTCGTCACACTTCGTCATTGCGAGCCAACGGGTCCGCGCGAAGCGCGGCCCGATGACAGGCTCCGCGAAGCAATCCAGACCATTTCCGCGGAAAGATTCTGGATTGCTTCGTCGCAAGAGCTCCTCGCAATTGTGCAAGTTCACTAATTCGCTGATCGAATGGTTTAGGTCTGGGCCTCGGCAAATTCCTTCGGTGTCTTGCCGCCGAGGGCCTGATGGGGCCTGAAGTTATTGTAGTAGATCACGTACTCGAACAGCTCGTTGGCGAAGTGGTCTAGGTTATCGAAGGTTGCGCCTTCGATGACGTCGTCGTCCAGGGTTCGCCAGAAGCGTTCGACCTTGCCGTTGGTCTGCGGCCGGTAGGGTCTGGTGTAGCGATGCTTGATGCCGAGCTCGATCAGCATGGCCTCGAAGGGATGCTCTTCAGGCGTGTTGCGGGATGCGAACTCCGCGCCGTTGTCGGACAGGATCTCGGCAAACTGGATCCCATAGGTGACGTTGAGCGTGTTGATCATCTTCAAGGTCTTAAACATGACCGGCAGGGCCTTTTTTGAAGTCAGCACCTCGGCCCAGGCCAGGCGCGAGCAACTGTCGACCAGGCTGACGATAAAGGCGGGGCTTGAGGGGGGCGCCAGGAACATGTCGCGGGACAGCTGGTGCAGGTCGACATGGCCGAGCTCGCCGATCTTGTCCTTGATAATACGACGTTTCTCCTCGCGCATCGTCGGGGTGCGGCGGTTGAGCTGATTGCGTTTGAAGACCCGGTAGATGGTCGAGAGCGACGGTACCGTATCTCGCCGTTCGCGCAAGGCAGCGTGGACCTCGTACCGGTTCATGCCGCGCGTTCGGCAAGCAACGATCTCCGCCTCGATGCCTTGCGGCTCGCGGCGCTCGCGCCACTTCGGTCCGCGGCGTTGCGGCAACAGGTCAGCCTCCGCGCCGCTCCGCAGGTAGCGGTTGTAGTACTTCCGGAAGGTCTGCGAGCAGGTGCCGTGGTGCTTGTAGAAGTCTCCCACCCGGCGGAACGTCGCCGACCGCCCGGCCTTCACCTCCTCATACTCGGCGATCAGGAACCGCCACTTCTGAAGATAATTCCGCTCAATCGTCCGGTCGAAGCTGTTGTCGCGCATCGGATCCTCCACGCTGGGAACGGATTCGATCAGCGAATTAGTGAACTTGCACAGCAATGACGACGCGGAAGCCTCCTCCGCATCTCACCATTCCGCTTTGCGGAAAACGTGAACCGATCGCAAGTCGCGCATCGCACCTCGCGCTTGCTGCCCCCTCGCGCATGCGGCATGATCGCGGCAATCGCGATAGCCAAGAGCAATAACCAAGCCGCCATCAGAGTACGGCACGATAAGGGAGGTCTTTTTCCATGAAGCATATTTTGTCCGGCATTTTCGCCGCGGCGCTTGCTCTCAGCGCGAGCGCCTTGCAGGCGCAGGACAAGCCGCCGCTCAAGATTGGCGGCATCCTCGACATGTCGAGCCTCTATGCCGACATCACCGGTCCCGGCAGCGAGACCGCGGCGAAGATGGCCGTCGAGGACTTCGGCGGCGAGGTGCTGGGACGCAAGATCCAGGTGCTGGCCGCCGACCATCTCAACAAGGCCGATCTGTCAGGCAACATTGCCCGCGACATGCTCGACAACCAGGGCGTCGAGATGATCTACGACGTCGCCGCGTCCGCGACCGCGCTTGCCGCCGGCGAGATTGCGAAAGCGCGCAACAAGATCATCATGTTCAACGGGCCGGGCTCGATCCGTCTCTCCAACGAGGCCTGTGGTCCCTACACCATCCACTACGTGTTCGACACTTACGGCCAGGCCAATGTGACCGGCCTTGCGGCCGTGAAGTCGGGCCTCGACAGCTGGTTCTTCCTCACTGCCGATTACGCCTTCGGCCAGGACCTGGAGAAGGACACCAGCGCCGTTGTGACCAAGACCGGCGGCAAGGTGCTCGGCAGCGTGCGCCACCCGCTCAACACGTCGGACTTTTCGTCGTTCCTGCTTCAGGCCCAGGCTTCCAAGGCGAAGGTGATTGGCCTCGCGAACGCCGGCGGCGACACCGTCAACGCCATCAAGCAGGCGGCCGAGTTCGGCATCACCAAGGGCGGCCAGAAGGTCTCGCCGCTGCTCGCCTTCGTCACCGATATCGACTCGATCGGCCTGGAGACTGCGCAGGGCCTGCTGCTGGCCGAAGCGTTCTATTGGGACATGAACGACGAGACGCGCGCCTTCTCCAAGCGCTTCATGGAGCGGGTGAAGCGGCCGCCGACCTCGGCGCAGGCCGGCGTCTATTCATCCGTGACGCATTACCTGAAGGCCGTGAAGGCAGCCGGCACGACCGATGCGGCCGCCGTGATGAAGGTGATGAAGGAAACGCCGATCAACGATTTCTTCGCGAAGAACGGCAAGATCCGCGAAGATGGCCGCATGATCCACGACATGTACCTGTTCGAGGTGAAGAAGCCGTCGGAGTCCAAGGGCCGCTGGGACGATTACAAACTGCTCGCCACCGTGCCCGGCAGCGAGGCATTCCAGTCGCTGGAGCAGTCGCGCTGTCCGCTGGTGAAGAAATAGGCCTCGTCATTGCGAGCGAAGCGAAGCAATCCAGAGATGTTTCTGCAGAGACAGTCTGGATTGCTTCGTCGCAAGAACTCCTCGCAATGACGATGTGGCGGCAGCCTGGCTAGACAATCAACAAGGGAGAGGTCCCATGAACGACATGGTCCTGCAAAAGCTCGAAGGCGGGCTGCTCACGATCACCATGAACCGCCCCGAGCGCAAGAACGCGCTCAACCCCGACATGGTGCGCGGGCTGGTCGAGGCGGCGCGGCGCGCGGCCGACGATCCGGAGGTGCGGGCGGTGCTGTTCAAGGGCGCCGGCGGCTCCTTCTGCGTCGGCGGCGACGTCAAGTCGATGGCAGAGGGCCGCGCGCCGTTGCCGTTCGAGCAGAAGCTTGCGAACCTGCGCCGCGGCATGGAGGTCTCGCGCATCCTGCACCAGATGCCAAAACCCGTGGTGGCGCAGCTCGATGGCGCGGCGGCCGGTGCGGGCCTGTCGATGGCGCTGTCCTGTGACCTGCGCATCGCCTCCGAATCCTGCAAGATCACGACGGCCTTCGCCAAGGTCGGCTTCTCCGGCGATTACGGCGGCACTTATTTCCTGACCCAGCTGCTCGGCAGCGCGCGGGCGCGCGAGCTCTATCTGATGTCGCCGGTGCTCACGGCCAAGGAAGCGCATGCGATCGGCATGGTGACGAAGGTCGTGCCCGACGCCGAGATCGACGCGGCCGCCCACGAGCTCGCGCTGTCGCTGGCGCAGGGCCCGTCGATCGCGCTCGGCTTCATCAAGCGCAACATCAACAATGCCGAACATCTGGCGCTGGAGGATTGTTTCGACGGCGAGGCGATCCATCACACCCGCTGCGGCGACACCGAGGACCACAAGGAGGCCGCCAAGGCTTTCGTCGAGAAGCGCAAGCCCACATTCAAGGGCGCTTGACGATGGCGTCCTATGTGCGATTGCGCCAAATCTGCCTGGTCGCGCCGCAGCTCGAGCCTGTCATCTCCGACATCGCTGAGATCATGGGTCTCGCTGTGTGCTATCGCGACGGTAATGTCGCGAAATACGGCCTGGAGAATGCGCTGCTCCCGGTCGATACGATCCTGCTGGAGGTGGTGGCGCCGTTCAAGGGCGGCACCACGGCCGGCCGCTTCATCGAGAAGACCGGTGGCCGCGGCGGCTACATGGCGATCTTCTGCTGCAACGATCCGGACGAGCGCGGCCGCAACGCCAATGCAATGGGTGTGCGCACCGCCAACGTCATCGATCACGCGCCCTATCACGGCGTCCAGCTTCACCCCCGCGATTGCCGCGCCGCCTTCATCGAGTTCAACCACACCCAAGGCAGCGACGACATTCGAGGCGCCTATCCGCCGGCGGGACCGGACTGGCAAAAATTCATCCGCAAGGACGTGACGCAGGCGCTGACGGCGGTAGAGATGCAGAGCCCGGATCCGGCGGGGCTGGCCGAGCACTGGGGAAAGCTCCTCGGCATTGCGTCCAATGACGCCGAATTGAAGCTGCCCAATGCCAGCCTGCGCTTCGTGAAGGGTGCGAGCGAGATCATGAGCGCGCTGGAGTTTCGCGTGGCTGACGTGGCGCACGTGCTGCATGCGGCGCGGGCGAAGGGGCATGCGGTGGCGGGGAATGAGTTCCTGCTGGGCGGGGTGACGTTCCGCGTGAGTTGATCCCTCCATTGTTATCCGTCACCCTGAGGTGCTCGCCTCTTTGGCGAGCCTCGAAGGGCGACGGCCACTAGCGGGGCCGTTCATCCTTCGAGGCTCCCGACGGGGCGCTCTGCGCCCCATTACTCGCACCTCAGGATGACGGGGCGGAGAGTGCGGCGGGTTGACGAAGAGCAATAAGGAAACGTCCAACATGCCGCACCCGCTCGACAGCTTTTTTGCGCCAGCCAGCATCGCGCTGATCGGCGCCTCGCGCGATCACGAGAAGATCCCGGGGCGGCTGTTGTCGATGCTGCGCAAGAATGAGTATCCCGGCAAGATCTATCCGGTGAACCCGAACTACGCCGACCTCGACGGGCTCGCCTGTTACAAATCGGTCGCCGAGATCGGTGCGCCCATCGACCTTGCCGTCATCGTCATTCCGGCCCGCGCGGTGTTGCCTGCGCTCGAGCAATGCGCCGTCGCCGGTGTCAAGAACGCCGTCATCATTTCTTCCGGTTTCGCGGAGGAGGGCGGTGACAGTGCGGCAATGCAGGACGCGATCGCAGCGCTGGCGAAGCGCACGGGCATGCGGATTTCCGGGCCGAACGCCGAGGGATTTTTCAGCTCGGTGCAGCGCGTGGCGGCGACGTTCAGTCCCGCGGTGGACGTCAAGCCGGGCGTGGTGCCGCTGATCGCGACGACCAAGCGCATCGGCATCGTTGCGCAGAGCGGCGGCATCGGCTTTGCCTATTATCATCGCGCGCGGGCGATCGGCATCGACGTGAGCTACGTCGTCAGCGCCGGAAACGAATCCGATCTCGGTGCCGGCGAGTTCCTGGACTATCTGGTGCAGGACGCCTCGACCGACGTGATCCTGCTGTTCATCGAAGGCATCCGCGACGTCGAAAAATTCCTTGCCGCCGCGCGGCGCGCTGCGGAGATCAGGAAACCCGTCATCGTGACAAAGGTCGGCCGCTCCGGCGCGGGCCAGCGCGCGGCGGCCTCGCACACGGCGAGCATGGCCGGGTGGTCGGCGGCCTATGACGCAGTGTTCGCGAAATACGGTTTCATCGTCTCCAACGATCTCGACGAAGCCTTGACGATCGCGGCGCTGCTCGCCAGCAACCCGCTGCCGAAGGGCGATCGCGTTGCCGTCGTCACGGTGTCCGGCGGCGCCGGCATCTGGGGCGCCGATGCCGTGGCGCTGCAAGGCCTGCAGGTGCCGGAGCTCTCCGAGAAGATCCAGGCGGAGATCAGGACGCTGATGCCGTCTTACGGCACCGCGGGCAACCCGATCGACGTCACCGCCCAAGGCGTCACCTCCGGCGGCTTGCAGAAGAGCGTCGATCTGCTCACGGCCTCCGACGAGGTCGATGCGATCCTGGTGGTGTTGTCGCTGTCGAGCGAGGTGCGCAAGCCGTTCAAGGACACCGAATTGACGCCGGCGCTGGCGGCGCAAAGGAAGCCCGTGGCGTTCTATTCCTACACGGTGCCCTCCGACTTCGCGCGCCGCGAACTCGCGAAATCGGGTGTCGTGGTGCTCTCGGGTCTCACCCATGTCGGCGTCGCGATGCGGCGGCTCGTCGACTACGCGAAATTCAATCTGCCGAAACCCGCGGACGAGACGCGTCTGCCGGCGCGCGATCTCTCGGCGCATTTGCCATCGCGAACGTTGTCCGAGACCGATAGCAAGGCATGGCTCCGCGTCGCCGGCGTCACGCTGCCGGACGAAGTGCTGGTGACGGACAAGTCCCGGCTGGATGAAGCGGTTGCCCGCGCGGGCTTTCCGCTGGTGATGAAGATCCAGTCGCCTGACATTGCGCACAAGAGCGAGGTCGGCGGTGTGCGCGTCAACATCACCACCAAGGGCGAGGTGTTCCTGGCGTTCGAGGCGCTGCTGGACAATGCGCGCAAGCACCGGCCTGAAGCGACCATTCAAGGCGTGCTGGTCGGCCCCATGGCGAAGCGCGGCGTCGAGATCATCGTGGGGACGATGACGGACGCGACATTTGGGCCGATGGTGATGGTCGGGCTCGGCGGCATCACCACAGAACTGTTCCGCGACGTCGTCTATCGCCCGGCACCGGTCGGCGTGGAGGAGGCCAGCGCGATGCTCGCGGGATTGAAGGCCGCGCCGCTGCTGAACGGATTTCGCGGAGCAGCCAAGGCGGATGTTGCGGCGCTCTCGCAATTGATCGCAGACCTCTCTGTGCTTGCCGCGCGTCATGCCGGGGAGATCTCGGAGATCGAGCTCAATCCGGTGCTGGTGCATCCGGAGGGGCAGGGGGTGACGATCGTCGATGCGCTGGTGGTGGGACGAAGATAAACCCTCTCCCCTTGCGGGAGAGGGTGGCTCGCCGCATAGCGGCGAGACGGGTGAGTCCCTCTCCGCGCGCGCGATCGCAAGAGAATAACTCGCGGAGGCAACCCCTCATCCGGCGCTTCGCGCCACCTTCTCCCACAAGGGGAGAAGGAAGAAGGAGGTGCCTTCGTTCGAAGAGCTATCTTCCCTTAAAATTCGCCACGCGCCGCTCTTCCGTCGCCTTCACGCCTTCCTTGAAATCCTCCGTCGCGCGCAGGCGTGTCTGCTCGGCGAGCTCGTGATTGGTCGCGGCCATCACGCGGTCGGCGAGGCCGGCGCGCATCGTGGCGCGGGTGGAGAGCAGGCCGAGCGGCGAGCATTCGGCGATCTCGCCGGCGAGCTTCATCGTGGCTGCCTTGACCTGGTCCTGCGGCACCAGCTCGTTGGCGAGGCCCCATTTGACCGCCTCTTCGCCGGTGACGCGGCGGCTGGTGTAGAACATCAGCTCGGCGTTGTTCTTGCCGATCAGCTCGGGCAGCGTCACGGTCAGGCCGAAGCCGGGATGGAAGCCGAGTTTTGTAAAGTTCGCGGAGAAGCGGGCTTCGGGGCAGGTGACGCGGAAGTCGGCCGACACCGCGAGTCCAAGGCCGCCGCCGATGGCTGCGCCCTGCACGGCGGCAACGATCGGCTTCCTGGCGCGGAAGATGCGCACGGCCTGGATGTAGAGATGGTTGATCGCCCCTAAGCTGTCAGCCGGGTCGCCCTTGGCCTTCCTCTCGGCCTCCTGCGCTTCCTGCGCCTGCCGCGCGGGATCGCCGAAATTGGCGCCGGCGCAGAACGCCTTGCCTTGTGCCGAGAGAACCGAGGCGCGGATCTCGATGTCACGATCGAACTCGTCGAGCGCATCCGCGATCTGGTTGATCAGCGAGATGTCGAAGAAGTTCAGCGGCGGGCGGCGGATCTCGATGGTGCCGACATGCCCAACTTTCTCGACGCCGATATCTTTATAGGTGCTCATAGATTGTCTCCAAACATCTCGATACGTCCGTAGCGAAGAACCACCTCTCCCATAGGGAGAGGTCGGCGCGTAGCGCCGGGTGAGGGGCTGCGGTCCCTCGTGAGAGCAAAACCCCTCACCCGATTTGCTGACGCAAATCGACCTCTCCCTATGGGAGAGGTGATCGGAGCGCGGGGCTGGCGCGTTGCCACGAGCGTTATCGCAAACCAAGTCCGCGGGCGATGATGCCGCGCAGCACCTCGGTGGTGCCGCCCTGGATGGTGAGTTTCGGCGCGGTCTTGATGGCGAAGTCGAGCTGCCGCTCCAGCGTCTCGCGGTTGGTCGCGGTCTCCTCGACGAAGGCGGCGAGATCGCGCACGCGATGCGGCAGCTGCTGCTCCCAGACCGTGCCGATATCCTTGACGATGGAGGCCTCCACCACCGGCTCCTTACCCGCCTGCAGCATGCCGGCAACCGAGACCGACATGCGTCGCATGGTATGAAGCTGTGCGACCAGCCGCCCGATGCCTTCGGCGCTGCGCGTGTCAGGGTCGGGGCCGACCGCGCGGACCAGCTCGGTCAACACGTAATAGGTCTCGAGGAAGCGCTCGGGCCCGGAGCGCTCATAAGCGAGTTCGCTCGTCGCCTGCTTCCAGGCGCCGTCGACCTCGCCGAGCACGTGATCATCAGGGACGAAGAAGTCGGTGAAGACGACCTCGTTGAACTCGTACTGGCCGGTGATCTGGCCGATCGGGTTCACCTTGATGCCCGGCTGCTTCATCTTGACCAAAAATTGCGTCAGGCCGTGGCGGCGGTTTTCCTTGGTCGGTTGTGATGTCCGGAAGATCGCGATCATGTAGTCGGCGATATGTGCCGACGAGGTCCAGATCTTGGTGCCGTTGATAAGGTAGCCGCCGTCGGTCTTGGTCGCGCGCGTCTTTGCCGCGAACAGGTCGGAGCCGGAGTTCGGCTCGCTCATGCCGATGGCAAAGCAGATCTCGCCGCGGCAGATGCGCGGCAGGATATCCATCTTGATGTGTTCAGGGGCGTATTTCAAAAGCACCGGGCCGCTCTGGCGGTCGGCGACGAAGAAGCGCCGCGTCGGCGCGTTGGCGACGCGCATCTCCTCGGTCACCACGTAACGCTCGAGGAAGGAGCGCTCCTGGCCGCCATACTTTTTCGGCCAGGTCATCCCCAGCCAGCCCTTGGCGCCGACCCGGCGGGAAAATTCCGGCGCGTCGGTGTCTTCGCGGTTAGGCTTGTGCGGATCGAAGGTGCCGGCGGCGATTTCCTCGGCGAGGAAGGCGCGCACTTCCTTGCGCAGCTGCTCGCACTTCTCGGGCAGGCGGATCGGGTCGAAACGGAGGGCAGCGGTCATTGTTTCTCTCCCGGATCAGCGCGAAGCCACGAGCGGCCACAATTCATCGGCACCGCGATTTGCCACGAGCTTGCCGAGCTCGACGGCCCAATGGCTCTCCGAACCGAAATCGTCGCGCCAGGCCAGCGCTCGCATCGAATAGCGGTGCAGGATGTGCTCCATGGTGAAGCCGATCGCGCCGTGCACCTGATGCGCGATGGCGCCACCTTTTTCCGCAGCTTCCGCGCAACGGATCTTTGCCGCGGCGGCTTCGAGATAGACCGCGTCGTCGAACGACTTTGCGTTCGCGATAGCGTCGGCCGCGGACGTGGCGGCCGCGAGCGCCGCGGCGGATTCGCCGGCAAGGCGCGCGAGATTGTGCTGCACGGCCTGGAATTTCGAGATCTTCTTCTCGAAGGCGACACGCTCGTTGGAATAGCGCACGGAGATGTCGAGCATGGATTCCAGCGCGCCAGCGATCTGAAGGCTGCGGACGACGCCGCCCATCAGCATCATTGTGGTCTGGTCAAAGCCCTTCGACGCCGGTTTGATCGCGGTAGGCTGGACCTTGTTCAGCGTGACGGTGTCGCTGTGGTCGTAGCCGACATTGAGCCCGGTCTCGATCCGCGCTTTGGTTGCATCGACCAGCGCGACGGAAACCCCATCCTTGCCGTGCGCCAGCACCGCAAAATGCTTCGCCGCCTTGGCAAAGGGCACGCCGCGCGCGCGGCCGGAGAGCGCGCCGTCGGCATCGAGCAGGATGCGATCCTTCGGGGACGCCGGCAGCACCGTCATCTCGCCTTCGGGCGATGCGATCTTCGCCTGCGCCAGCAGCCAGCCTGCCAGCATGGTCTCGGCCAGGGGAACCGCGACGGCAAAGCGGCCCGCAGCGTTCAGCAGGGCAAAACCGTCGGCAAGGCTGGCGCCGGAGCCGCCGAGATCGTCAGGCACCCAGGACAGCGGCAGGCCGGCTTCGCTCAGCGCCTGCCACAGCGGCGCTTGCCACGAATTCTTCTTGTCGTTGTTGATGGTCTGCGGGTCGGCGAGATCGGCGAAGATTTTTTCCGCGGTCTCGACGACGATATTGTCACTCTCCGCCACAGCGTTCCCCGTGTTTTGCCATTGGCGCGTCCGTCCCGGTAGGACGGCGCGCAAGGTCTTCTTGCGCCCGATGATCGGAAAAAGCCATGGCCCTGACAAGCGTTGATCGCAGGTCAACCTGCGGCGCGGGCATGGGCGCAAGGGCCAATAGAAGGCTAATTCCGCTTAGCGGAGTTTGCTTGATTTGCAGGGCGCAGCAAACTCGCTAAACAGGGCCAATGAGCTGAGGCTTGCATCAGAGACAGGGGAAGGAAAACGAGATGGCCAAGGACAGTCTGTGCGCAATCGTGACGGGATCGGCTTCCGGCCTCGGTGCTGCAACCGCGGAAATTCTCGCGCGGAGCGGGGCCCGGCTCGTCATCAACTATTCCTCGAGCCAGAAGGAGGCCGAGGCGACGGCAGAACTCTGCCGCAAGGCCGGCGCTGCGGAAGTCCTGGTCGCGCAAGGCGACGTCTCAAAGGATGACGATTGCCGCAAGATCGTCGCGGCAGCCAGCGGATGGGGCCGGCTCGACGTACTCGTCAACAATGCCGGCACCACCAAGCATGTCGCCCATGCCGATCTCGACGGATTGTCGGCGGAAGATTTCCAGCGCCTCTACGGCGTCAACACCATCGGCCCGTTCCAGATGGTGCGCGCGGCGCGCAGCCTGCTCGAAGCCGGCGCCAAGGCGTCGGAGCGGCCGTCCGCCGTGGTCAACGTGTCCTCGGTCGCCGGCATCAGCGGCGTCGGCTCGTCGATCGCCTACGCCGCAAGCAAGGGCGCGCTCAACACCATGACGCTGTCGCTGTCACGCGCGCTGGCGCCGCTGATCCGCGTCAACACGGTGTGCCCCGGCTATATCGACACGCCCTGGTTCACCAAGGGCCGTGGCGAGGCCGGCGCCAAGCAGGTCCGCGACAGCGTGGTGGCGAAGGTGCCGCTCAAGGTCGCCTCGAGCGCGGAAGACATCGCGCAGCTCGTCTGCTTCCTCGCGATGCCGGCCTCCAGCAACATGACCGGCGAGGTCGTGCGCATGGATGCGGGGATGCATTTGATTACGTGATTGATACCGCGATCGCTCCACGTCATGGCCGGGCTTGACCCGGCCATCCACGTGTCGCCGCGGGGATTTAAAGACGTGGATGCCCGGGTCAAGCCCGGGCATGACGACGAGGAGGCAGTATGCCTCAATCCGTTAGCGCTTTAGGCACTAGCCTTTTATCACACCGCTCGCCACCAGGCGGTGCCAGATGAACAGCACCACCACCGCACCGATGGTGGCCATGATGAAGCCGGCGCCCTGGTCGGGGCTGTAATGGCCGATGGCCTGGCCGACGAAGGTCGCCAGAAACGCGCCGGCGATCCCGAGGATGGTGGTGAGGATGAATCCGCTCGGATTGTTCGGCCCCGGCGCGAGCCAGCGCGCGATGAGGCCGGCAATGAAGCCGACGACGATGATCCACAACAGGCCGCCCATGCTCATGACAGTGTTCCCCTCCCTTTGACGACGATCAGATTCGATCCGAGAGCTCGTTCTCGGTCGGCAGCCGTCCGTCCGGCGTCAGGTGATCGATCACCTGCGGCAGATACTGGCTGAGGCCGGACAGCAACTCGTCGCGCGACAGGCCGCTCTGGGCGGACAGGCTCTCGATCTGGTCGGCGCCGAGCGCGCTGGCGAGATCGCCCGGTGCGACCTGCTTGTTCTCGCCCTTGCCAACCCAGGAATTCGCGGCCTCGCCTTGCCCACCCTGCTGGAGCTGGTTGAGGAGATCGCCCAGCCCGCCGCTGAGCACGGTGCCAGCCGCGCCGCCCGCGAGCAGGCCGCCGAGGCCACCCTTGAGCAAATCGCTGAGACCGCCGCTGCCGCCGGGTCCACCGGGAAGCGCGCTGCTGCCTGTATTCACCGGCGTCGGAGGCGGCAGGGGCGAGCGCTGCTGCGGAGCAGGCGCCGCGCCGGGCTGGCCGGCGGTCATGTGCTTGAAGGCTTTCCAGGCGAGCAGGCCGAGCAGCGCCATGGTCATCGGCGACATGCCGCCGGAGGATTGCTCAGAGCTGGGTGTGCTGGGGCCGCGCGGGCCGTTCTGCATGCCGTTGAGGACGTCGAGTAGACCCATGGTGCTCTCCTTTGGCGTCTCGTTCGGCGAGCGCTCGCCGGTGACAGCCCCCGGGCGAAAACATATGGGGCTCTCATGACGGTTACAAGGCGGATGCATCGCAACCGATGGGCAGCCGGCCTCGTCTCTGCTATCGAAGGCCCGCATTCAGGGAGCGAGGTCAGTGGTTACGGATCGACCGATCGTGGTGGCCGGCGCCGGCGCCATCGGCTGTTTCGTCGGCGGCATGCTGGCGGCCGCAGGCCGCCGCGTCGCGCTGCTGGTGCGGCCGCGGGTAAAGACCGAGATCGAGCGGTTCGGCCTGCGCCTGACCGATTTCGATGGCTCCGAGAAGAGGCTCGGCGCGGGCCAGCTCGCGCTGTCGGAGGATCCTTCGATCTTCCACAGCGCCGGCATCGTGCTGGTGACGGTGAAGAGCGCGGACACCGCCGATGTCGCCGATCAGATCGCACAGCATGCGCCTGAGGACGCCGTCATCGTGTCCCTGCAAAACGGCATCGGCAATGTCGCGGTGCTGCGCGAGCGTCTCGGCGAGCGGCGCGTGCTGGCCGGGATGGTACCGTTCAACGTGATCGCGATGGGTGAGGGCCGCTTCCACCGCTCGACCTCCGGCGACATCCATATCGGCGAGGACGACGCGAACACGGCGCCCGCGCTGTCGGTGCCAGGCCTCGCGATGCGCGCGAGCCGTGACATCACCGGCGTGCAATGGGGCAAGCTGATCATCAATTTGAACAATGCGCTCAGCGCGCTGTCCGACATGCCGCTTGCTGCGCAACTGGCGAACCGCGACTGGCGAAGGCTGTTCGCGGACCAGATGGCGGAGGGGCTGGCCGCCCTGAAGGCTGCCGGCATCACGCCGGTCTCGGCAACGCCGATTCCAATGGGGTGGACGCCGACCCTGCTGAGGCTGCCGGACATGATCTTCAACGCGATCCTGGGGCGCACGATGAAGATCGATCCCGAGGCGCGCTCCTCGATGTGGCAGGATCTGAAGCAGGGCCGCAAGACCGAGATCGACTATCTCCAGGGCGCCGTCATCGCGCTGGCCGAGCAAAACAATGTGGATGTGCCGCTGATGCGCCGCATTGTTGCGCTGATCAGGGAAGCCGAAGTCGCGGGCAACGGTCCGCCCGGCCTGATGCCGCAGCAGATTCGTGGGACGGCCTGAGTGCGAGGAGGCGCGCGATGAGGCGTTGTCTAATGATAGGGCTTGCGCTGGCCGCGCTCTGCGGCGCATCTACGCTCGCGTATGCAAGGCCGCCGACGGTCGTGAGCTCTCCGGGCTATGACAGGCGCTTGCAAGAGAGCAGGTCGCAGTTGGGCACTCCAACAGCGCCAGCGACTGCGCCGGTGGTCAAACCGAAGCGTGGCAAGAAGAAGCAGCCGAACTGAAGCCCACTCTCCGCTGTCGTCCCGGATCAGTGCTTACGCTTGTCCGGGACGACAGCGGAGTTTGCGATGGCTAGCTCAGCCCTTCTTCGCCGGCTTGCTCGGCGTCGGGTTGAACAGCTTCTTCAAATCGTTCAGGCTTTCCGACAGGCGCGGCCATTCGCAGGAGAACGAGCCCTTGGTGCAGGGCGCGCCCTTCGGCCGCGGGCCGGCAGCCTGCTGCACCTTCGGCCGCTCGACCGGGACTGGCACGCGTTCGACGTCGGTTCGCAATGCGATCTGCTGAAGCTGCTGGACCTGTTGTTCCTGCTGCTCGCGCTGCTGTCGCGCGGTGGCTTGGGCGGCTTCGTTGCTGCGGCGCTGCTTGGCGAGGTAGGCGGTGTAGGCTTCGTCGATCTTCTTCTGCTCCTCCGGGGTTGGGTTCGGCCCGGCGATGTCGAAGGTGCGATCCTGGAGGAAGTCATAATAGGAATAGCCGCCACCAGCCTTGCGGCGGCCGGCGAACTTGGCGTTGCAATCGGCAAGCGCGGCCGTCTTCTCGGCCTTGCTCGCGGCCTTCTCGGCAGCGTCGGCGCACTCCTCGAAGTCAACAGGCGCACGCTTCCACCATTGCGCCTGGGCATGCGGCGGCGTCAGCAGAAAAAATCCTGCTGCGGCAACGAGAAACGGCGCCGCGCGACGCGATGCAACTACGACCGACATTCTACGAGAGCATTCCTTGCAAAACTCAACTCAACCCGCCCTGAGTCGAGCCGGATTTTTGCCTGTTTATCGCCGGCTTGTCACCCATGGAACTTGGGAATTTCATGGCTGGGATGCTGACATTTTTTGCTTGACGTGGCGCGGGAGTCACAGCCGCGCGGCAGGCGATGCGCGTACACTTTTATCGATTTGAATTCGAAGGGGAATGTCCGTCATGAAAGCGCTGGCCAGTCTCGTCGTCATCGCACTGGTGCTGATTTGCGACCATTCCTTCGCGGCGGACGAAGTCGCACCCAACCACAAGCCGGTGAGGGCGATTGCCGACGCGCGGCTTTCGGTCGGCGGCCAGGGCATGCTGCCGCTGTACCTCTCCAGCGACTGGTCGATGCCGCTGCCGGCGATCTCGCGCGCGATCATCGTGCTCCATGGAAGGTTGCGCAATGCCGACCAATATTATCTGTCGGCCCACACCGCACAGGTGGCGGCGGGCGACGACGGCAAGCGCGCACTCATGATCGTGCCGCAGTTCCTGGCGGAGATCGATGTCGAGGCGCACAAGCTGCCGGCAGATATGCTGCGCTGGTCGCTGGAGGGCTGGGAGGGCGGCGACGCCGCGCTGGCGCCCAATCCGGTCTCATCGTTCGAGGCGCTCGATGCGATCCTGGCAAAGCTCTCCGACCGGCGGATCTTCCCGAACCTGAAACAGGTCGTGGTCGCCGGCCATTCCGGCGGCGGCCAGGTCGCGCAGCGCTACGCCATCGCCGGCAAGGGCGAGGCGGCGCTGTCGCGCCAGCACATCGATGTCCGCTATGTCGTCGCCAATCCTTCGTCCTATGCCTATTTCAATGCCAAGCGGCCGGTGCCCGCCATCGCCGCTGCCTGCCCGGGCTACAACAATTGGAAATACGGCATGGACGAGCGGCCGCCCTATCTTGCGAACGTCACGCCGGCCGCGCTGGAGCAGCGCTATGTCGAGCGCGAGGTGGTCTATCTGCTCGGCACTCTCGACACCAATCCGGAGCATTCCGCGCTGGACAAGAGCTGCATGGCCAGGGCGCAGGGCCCCACGCGCTACGCCCGCGGCCACGCCTATGCGGACGCGATGGCCAAGCGCGACCATGGCACGCCCAATCACAGGGTCTGGGACGTCTCAGGTGTCGGCCATGACGGCGACAAGATGCTGACTTCGCCATGCGGGCTGGCTGCGCTGTTCGACAGTCCGGGCTGCGGCGCGGAGCGCTGATGGCGCTGGCATTCGTGCGTTCGGCGATCGCTACTGGAGCGTGCGGCTAAAGAGATAGCGTTGCGGCGCGCCGGGCAGGAACGAATTTTCGTCGATGCCGCCGGGTTCGAATTGCATGTTACGCCACTTGTGAAAGGTGAAATCGAAGCCGTCGCTGTCGAACGTGAACTCATAGAAGCCGTGCGCTGATGAATATTCAGATGCGCTCGGGCAGCAGAAGTAGACGGTTTGATGGTTAGGGTCCGGTGCCAGCTCGGACGCGCCGAAATCATGAGCTCGATATTCCCTGTGCTCGTGTCCGAACAGGACGACATGGATTCCGGCCTTGATGCAGAACTCCTTGAATTCGGCGCTGTTCTCCATCAGCGTGGTACCGCGGCGGTCGAACGGATGATGATGCAGGAGAACCACCCTTACGCAATTGGAGTAGCGGACACGAAGGTCGGCGCCGCCCCCCAGATTGCGAACAATTCCGTCGCCCTGGATCGCGCGTGCCTTGCGCATGAACGAATCGAGCGTGCCGTGCTCCAGCCTGCCGCGCGCAAGCCGGTCCCACCACCAGAAATTGACGAAGACGCCAGGTGTGGAGTCGAACACGAAGAAAAGGATGGCGTGTTCGTCCGGATCGTTCGCTGTACCTTGTTCGCGGAGGCCCACGACATAGGGATATTCGGTCGGCAGTCCGAGAGCCCTTTCGAAGGCCGCGCCCTGGACCTGAAAGCCAGCATATTTGCGCGTCCATCGATCGTGATTGCCAGGCAGCAGCAATCGTCGCTGCGCGCTCGCATTCAGGCCGAGGGTGTAGACCTGCGACGGCTCGCCGGCGCGAACTTCTTCGTTCTCGACGTAGGACAGGCAGGTGGCAAGCGCCGCGGTCGAGCCGTCGGTCGCGAGATCGCCCGTACACAGAACGGCGTCAAAGCGACCATCCTGGCGCTCAAGTCGATCCATCTGGCGAGCCAACGCAACCAGCCGGCTGAAGCAATGACCCTTTGCGCGGCCCGCTTGGTAGAAGGCCCGCTTTTCGTGGGTCAGCTGGGGGACGAAGTGAAAATCAGACAGTTGAGCGATCCTGCCGATGGGCATTGCGAGGCCCTCAAATGCGTTGATCAAAATACTAAACGGACGGAGATGCTTCTTCGTTAGCCGCCGGCGGTTTCAATATGACGACCGTTCGTGAAAGGACTTTCTTCCTGAACGCAAGTCCGTCGCAGAGTTTGATGCTGTAGGAACGTGGGACGCGGAAGCCCGCGGCTATCTGGGAAATCTCGACCACGTTCCGGTGGCGGTGCCGAGGAGCGCGCCAAGAGAACCAACCCCGGCCAAGTTCAAAGGATCGCTCGTCCCAGTCAGAAAGTTGATACAGGAGCCTTGCAAAAGGATCGCCCTCCGGCTCAGATCGCGCTTCGGCAGGATGAATCTTTCCGATCTCGACAATCGAGCCGCCGTTGGGCCCAAGTCTTTCCACGCGGTTCTCGATCAGAAACAGAGCGAACTCGGATAGCTCACGGTCGAGGCCGCTCGACCTTGCCATCGCTTCGATGATTTCCGTTCGCGAGACCCAGTCATCGCTAAATCGGTCCTCTGTGGTGATTTCCCCGATCTCGCCCGAATAAACGATGCCCCGCGTCGATTTAGATCGCACCCGGCGCATGACAGATTCGCCAACGCTGTTCACGAGTGCCGTGAGGATGCCGTCGCGTTCGAGCGGCAGGAGGGGCCGGCGCGTCAACCGCAGAACGACACCATCGAAGAGCGTCGGAAGCAAGTCAGTCAACAACATGACAGCTCACCATTCGCGCGTCCGTGAAGTCACATACTGCTACAGGTTGATATCGCAATCAATATCCGCAATGCAAGCATTGCTCGCGCAGGAGATAGGGGTTTCGAAGTCTTGAAGGCGCGGGTATCACTGCTACAGTTCTCTTTGTGAAGGTCCCGCACCACGACGGGACGATCGTCAAGAAAAGTGGAAACGCCTGATGCTGCTGCCCTTGTCCGACGTGCCGCGCTGGTACGCTGAACGCAAACCGCACGGTACGATCGCCATCCAGCATGGACAGAATAAGCTGACATGGGACGAACTCGAGCGTGGCGCCAACCGGCGGGCGCGGGCATTCATGGCCAAGGGCGTCAAGCCCGGCGACTTCGTCGCGATCGGATTGCCCAACGGCAATGCGTTCTTCGAGACATCCTTTGCAGTGTGGAAGTGCGGGGCGACGCCGACCTCGCTGTCATGGCGGTTGCCGCGCGGCGAGGCCGCCGCCGTGCTCGACATTCTCAAGCCGGCGCTGGTGGTCGGCGGCGAGGCCGACTGGAATGCGCCGAACCGTCTCCCGGCTGATTTCGTGCCGGACGGATTCTCGGACGAGCCGCTCAATCCGCCGGTGGCGCGCTACTGGAAGGCCATGACCTCAGGCGGCTCGACCGGTCGTCCCAAGGTGATCCTCGATCACCAGCCGGCGGTGACCGACACGGTCGTCGTGCCGCCGCTCAATATCCCCTTTGGCGTCTCGCTGCTCAATCCCGGTCCACTCTACCACAATGCGCCGTTCATCGTATCGCATTACGCGCTGTTCACCGGCGGCCAGCTCACCGGCCTCATCAAGTTCGACGCCGAGGAGACATTGCGGCAGATCGAACGCGAGCGCGTGCAATGGGTCAATTTCGTGCCGACCATGATGCACCGGATCTGGGCGCTGCCAGAGAACGTGCGCAACGCCTACGATTTGTCGAGCCTTCAGACGGTCTTCCATATGGCGGCCCCGATGCCACCCTGGCTCAAAGAGAACTGGATCGCCTGGCTCGGACCCGAGCGAATCTGGGAGCTTTACGGCGGCACCGAGCGGCAGGGCTCCTGCATCATATCAGGCACGGAATGGCTGACGCACAAGGGCTCGGTCGGCAAGATCGGCGAGATGGCCAAGCTGCGCATCATCGGCGAGGACGGCAACGACGTTGCACCGGGCGAGACCGGCGAGATCTATTTCCTCAACAATGACGGCAAGGACGCGACCTACCACTATCTCGGCGCCGAGCCGAAGCGCCGCGGCGACGGCTGGGAATCGCTCGGCGATATCGGCCGGCTGGATGCCGAGGGCTATCTCTATCTCGGCGACCGCCTCGCCGACATGGTGCTGCGCGGCGGCGCCAACATCTACCCGGCCGAAGTCGAGGCCGCCGTTTCCGCCTGTCCCGGCGTTCGCTCCTGCGTCGTGGTCGGATTGCCCGATCCGGAATTGGGCCAGCGCGTGCACGCCATCATCGAGCCGGAGCCCGATGCGGATGGCCAGGCCATCGCCGACGGCATGGCAGACCTCTTGAAGGACCGGCTCAGCCGCTACAAGCACCCCGAGAGTTTCGAGATCGTCGGCGCCCCGCCGCGCGATGATTCCGGAAAAGTGCGCCGCACCCTGTTGCGCGACGAGCGCGCAGCATGGATGAAGGAGGGGCGCGCTTTCCGGATCATGCCGTCGAAGGCGCGGGCGCACGCCGAATAAGAAAATGCTCGAAAGGACTCTTTGACATGACCATCACCATCGCAGCGAACAGCGTGCCGAAACCGCCGGCTGAGATTATCCAAGGCTTTCGCGGTGCGCCGACCTCGGTCATCTCCGACAATCTCGCCCGCCTGCCCGGCGCGGTGGGGCTGAAGCCCTATCATCGCGGCGGCAAGCTGGTGGGGACGGCTTTCACGGTGCGCACGCGGCCCGGCGACAATCTCGCCATTCACCGCGCGCTGGAGCTGGTCGGTCCCGGCGACGTCATCGTGGTCGACGGTGGCGGCGACGAGACGCGGGCGCTGGTCGGCGAGATCATGAAGAACATCGCCCAATGGCGCAAAGCGGAAGGCTACGTGATCGACGGCGCGATCCGCGACGTCGCGGCGTTCGCGGCTGACGACTTTCCCTGCTATGCCCGCGCCGTGATCCATCGCGGCCCCTACAAGAACGGCCCCGGCGAGATCAACGTGCCCGTCTCTGTCGGCGGCAGCGTGATCTCGCCCGGCGACATCGTCGTCGGCGACGAGGACGGCGTGGTGTCGTTCCCCGCCGCGGGCGGGGCGGCGCTGCTGGACGCCGTGCGCGCCCAGGTCGCGCGCGAGGAGGAGACCATGAAGGCGATCCGCGAGGGTCGCTATCAGGGCGCCTACGGCAAGTCCTGATCCGAGAGAAACGAAGGGAGAATGGTGTGAGCCAGAAGGACGAATTTCACAACATCGACGATGCCAGCGACGGGCTGTTTCGCGAGCTCGCGGCGGGGGTGACCACGCGCATCTTCTCCGGCGAGCAGGCGATGCTGTCGGTGGTGACGCTGGCGCCGCATGCGCAGGGCACGCTGCATCATCATCCCGAGGAGCAATGGGGCGTGCTGCTCGACGGCTCCGCCATCCGCGTCCAGGGCGACGAGGAAATCCCGGTGAAGAAGGGCGACTTCTGGCGCACACCCGGCAATGTGCCGCACACTATGCGCGCCGGCCCCGATGGCGCACGGGTGCTGGACATCTTCAGTCCACCGCGGCCGGAATATAAGAAAGCGGGGTCGGGCTTCGGGACGACCTAGCGCTAGAAAGCAAAAAGCTAAGCGCAAAATAAATCAGGGAGGGGACCATGACGATCACACGACGCACGCTGCTGGCCGCGCCGGCCATCCTCGCGATGGCACCGGCTACGGCGCAGGCCGGCAAGATCACGCTGGTGGTGCCGTTTCCGCCGGGCGGATCGACCGATGCCATGGCGCGGCTGCTCCAGAGCAATCTGCAAACCAAGCTGAACCGCATCGTGGTGGTCGAGAACAAATCAGGCGCCGCCGGCGCGCTCGGTGCGGCACAGGTCGCCAAGAGCCCGGCGGACGGCTCGACCTTCCTGGTGACGTTCGATTCCCATGCGGTGATCCCGTCCATCCTCGACAAGCCGCCGGTCGATGTCGAGCGCGAGCTGATGCCGGTCCTGCTGATTGGTACCGCGCCTTACGTGATCGCCGCGGGCGCCGGCCGCCCCTACAAGAGCTTCGCGGACGTAGTGGCGGCCTGCAAGGCGACCCCCGGCGCGGTGAAATACGCCTCCGTCGGCATCGGCACGCTGGGCCATCTCGCCATGACCGTGCTCGGCAGCAAGGCCGGCGTCGAAATCATGCATGTGCCCTATCGCGGCGGTGGCCCGGCCATGAACGACGTGCTCGGCGGCCATGTCGATCTCATCGCGGGATCGGCGGCGCTGGTCGCCGCCCAGCTCGGCACCAACATGCTGCGGCCGATCCTGCAACTCGGCCGCACGCGGCTGCCGGCCCTGCCGGAGACGCAGACCGCGATCGAGGCCGGCTTTCCGGACTTCGAGACGCTGGCATGGTGGGGCATCTTCGCGCCCACGGGCACGCCGCCCGACGTCATGGCCGCCATGGCGACGGCGTCCAAGGAGATCCTGAGCGAGCCCGCAACCGCCGCCCAGCTCAAGGAGACGCAGCAGATGACCTTGCTGCTCGAGGACGGTGCCGCCTTCAAGTCCTTCTTCGACAAGCAGGTCGCCTATTGGGGCAAGGTGGTGAAGGACAACAATATCAAGGCGTAAGGCCGCCGGCAGCCTTACGTATTGGTCGCGGCGAGGGCTTCCGATCCCGCCACCGCTTTGATATGTACACGTCAGGCAACCCGCCTTTAGCGGCGGGTTCCGCGGTCCCGTAGCTCAGCCGGATAGAGCGACGGTTTCCTAAACCGTAGGTCGGAAGTTCGAGTCTTCCCGGGATCGCCATTTTCTCAGACACTTCACCTATTGCTCGCCGGTCCCAGCCGGGCGCGGGAGTATCGTCCCAGTCCTTCGTCCTCGTGTACGCCAGCCGCGGTCGCGCGAGCGGCAATGACAACGCCTGTCATCCGGCTAGCGGAAGAGTAGCGCCAGGGGTATTGTGCTCGCTCTGTGGTTGAATGTCTTGACGCCTTTTTCGCCGCTAAGCGGCCCGCCGCAATCATTTCCGCGGGCCTCGTCCGGCATCATTTTTTCAGGAAGTTCTGGCCATGATCAAGCAAAAATCAAAGAGCCGCCACGAGACCGAGCCGCGTTCATTCCTGGACGACAACACAGATTTCGAGCGCTGGCTGCGCGCCCAATGCAAGGTCGTCGAGGAAGACCTCGACGAAAAGCACAAGAAGATGAAAGACGACCCGTTCGTCTTCCTACGCGCAACTTTCTTCCGCTGGGCGACATGTATCGAAGCGCTCTGCCCGGAACTGAAGGACGCACCGCGCGTGCTATCCGTGGGCGACACTCATACCGAAAATTTCGGGACCTGGCGCGACGCGGAGGGACGGCTCGTCTGGGGCGTCAACGATTTCGACGAGGCCGCGAGCATCGCCTATCCGTTCGACCTCGTGCGCCTTGCGACAAGTGCGAGGCTCGCGCCAAAGGCCAAGAAAAAGAAGGCGAGGGCCATGACCCACGTCGGCAATGGCGACGCCGCAAAGGCGATTCTCGATGGTTACAAGAAGGGCCTCAAACGTCCACAGCCCTCGCTCCTGGATGAGCAGGCGAGCTGGATGCGCGCTTACGTGACATGCACCGACGACGAGCGCGACGAGTTCTGGGATGAGGTGGAGAAATATACGCGAGCGAAGCCTCCGTCTCCCGTCGCCGTAACGCTCCGCAAGAAGCTGCCGCCCGATGCCTCATTTGATCGCTTCGCGACGCGCGTGGCAGGTGTCGGCAGCCTGGGCCGGCCGCGCTTCCTCGCCGTTGCCGAATGGTGCGGTGGTAAGGTCGTCAGAGAGGCCAAGGCGCTGGTGCCGTCGGCCTGGGATTGGGCGCATGACCAGAGGGGCAAGCTGCGCTTTCTTGAGCTCGCAAAAGGTCCATACCGAGCTCCCGATCCCCACCTCGCGCTCGAATCTCAAAGTGGCTTCGTGATTCGGCGCCTTGCGCCCGATTCCCGCAAGATCAATCTCGGGGATCACGCGAATATGCGCCTGGAGCTCAATCTGCTCAACGTCATGGGCTTCGACATCGGCGCCATTCACGCGGCGACGGGCGCGTCAAAGAAGATCATCGAAGATCTGGACCAGCGCGACAGCGACTGGCTCCATGCCGCTGCGAAGGCCGCCGCCGCATTCGTCGAAGACGATTTCAAGCAGTGGCGCAGGCACGGTTGATCCGCGAGCGGCCTCCATCTCCATTGTCCCCGTGCTTTGCTTGGTTGGTGCAAGATTTGCTATAGGCAATCTGATCGAGGCAGGAAGCGGCTCAGGCCGCGCCCGCCATGCCACACCCTGCCAAATCCGGAGACGATGATGCCTTTCGACTTGATCCTGCGCGGCGGCCGTGTGGTCGACCCGTCCCAGAAGCTCGACGCCGTGACGGATGTCGCCTTTGCGGGCGGCAAGGTCGCTGCGGTCGGCAGCGCCCTCAAGGCCGATCCGGGCACGGATGTGCGCGACGTGTCACGCTACATCGTCACGCCGGGGCTGATCGATCTCCACACCCATGTCTATTGGGGCGGCACCTCGCTCGGCATCGACGCCGAGGAATTCTGCCGCCTCTCCGGCGTCACCACGGCCGTGGACACCGGCAGCGCCGGTCCCGGCAACTTTGCCGGCTTCCGCAAGCACGTGATCGAGCCGAGCCAGGTCCGCATCCTCGCCTATCTGCACGTCTCGCATGCCGGCATTTTCGGCTTCTCGCACCGGATCATGGTCGGCGAGAGCGAGGAGTTGCGGCTGATGAATCCGATCGAGGCGGCCAAGGTGGCCGATGCCAACCGCGATCTCATCGTCGGCATCAAGGTGCGCGTCGGCCTGCATTCCTCGGGTACGTCAGGGGCGGTGCCGCTCGACATTGCGCTCGAGGTCGCGAACGAGGTCGGCATGCCCTTGATGGCGCATATCGACCATCCGCCGCCGAGTTACGAGGACGTGCTGGCGCGCCTGCGTCCCGGCGACGTGCTCACCCATGCGTTCCGCCCCTTCCCGAACACGCCGGCGACTGCGCAGGGCACGGTGAAGAAGGCGGTGCTGGACGCGCGCGAGCGCGGCGTGCTGTTCGACATCGGCCACGGCAAGGGCTCGTTCGCCTTCAAGACCGCGCGCGCCATGCTCGCCAACGGCTTCTATCCGGATACGATCTCGTCCGACATCCATCAGCTCTGCATCGACGGCCCCGCCTATGACCAGGTCACGACCATGTCGAAATTCCTGTGCATGGGCATGGAGCTCCCAGACGTGGTCGCGGCATCGACGGTGAACGCTGCGATGGCGCTGCGGCGCCCCGAGCTTGGCAGCCTCAAACCCGGCAGCGTCGGCGACGCCACGCTGATCTCGGTGAAGCAAGGTCAGTTCGATTATGAAGACGTCGTCGGCGAGCACCTGACCGGTGACCGCAAGATCGTCTCCGAAGGCGTCGTCATCGGCGGCCGCTGGTGGCATCCGAATTGATGGTCGCTAGCCCTGCTCGCGATAGAATTGCAGCAGGCGCGCGCCCGCGGGGGAAAGCCAGTCGGGGGCGCCGGTGATGTAGCCCTCGACGCGTGCCCCCGCTCCGACCAGATAGGTGATGGGCATGCCGACGAGCGGGAACATCGCGCTGGAAGCCGCCGCCGCCGCGCCGTAGGAATCGACGTAGCAGGCGAGGCTGTGCACCGCGAGGCCGCCAAGATAGGTGCGGATCTTGCGCAGGTCCTTGGTGTCCGTGCAGATCGCGACGATGTCGAGCCGGTCGGGCCGCGATCCCGCAAGGCTTGCGAGTGCAGGCAGGTCGAGCCGGCAGGCCGCACACCACGTCGCCCAGAAATTCACCAACGTGATGCGGCCCGGCTTCGCGGTGACGATGATGTCCCTGCCGCCGATGTCCTGAAGCCTGAGCTGCGGCATCGCCGCGTGCGGCCGCACCATTGTGAACTGGCTGCGGCCGGCCTCGAAGGCCGGCGGCCAGCTCTCCTGCGCGCGACTTGTGCGCAGAGAAGCGACCAACATCGGCGCGGCGATCAGGATCGATCGCCGCGACAACACCGCAACGCTTTCGAGCCTCACATCACGCATGGATATAGGCCCAGCCCTTGAGTTGCAGATCGACGACGCGCCCGATGCCGAAGGGGACGAGGCTCGCGCCTGATATCAGCGGAATCGAGACCTGCTCCTTGGCTTCGGCGATCGCCTTGGACGAGGCGCACATGCTGTAGGTGAGGTTCGGTAGCGATTGCCGCAGCGTCGCGAGCGGCTCGACCAGCGGGGTCTTGTCGGCCCTGAAGACGTCGATGCCCTTGCCGTTGGCGACGACCTCGATCAGCAATCGCGCGCCCCGCTCGGCAAAATGCTTGGAGAGGTTGGCCGAATAGCTGATCGCGTGGCCCATGACATAGGGCTCGTTGCTGTCGATCAGGATCACGACGCCCTCGGTGAGACGATCGTCCTTGGCCGCGGCGGCGCCGCCGGCCGTGAGGATTGCGGTGCCTGCGAGCAGGCTTCTGCGGGACCATCCGCTGGCCGAGATCATGGCTGTGGTGGCCCGGCCGGTCAGAACTGACGCGGCGCGATCGGCGCCTTGCTGTTGCGTCCCCACAGCACGAACAGGCTGAGCGCGAGCAGGACGACGTTGAGCGGTGTCACCGCGGCCTCGCCGCGCGAGAGGTGGAAGACGAGCGCAAACAGCTGCAGCACCGTGCAGCCGAGCGCGGCCAGCACCGTCAGCCGCGGCAAGATCCGTGTCAGGGCCGGCAAGAGAATACCGATACCGCCGGCGAGATCGACCAGCGCGATGGAGCGAACGAAGGTTTCGGAATACTGGCCGGCCCAGGGCATCATCGCGGCGAGCTCGGGAATGGGCGTGGTCAGCTTGACCAGCCCCGCCGAGATGAAGACGAAGGCGAGGACGACCTGAGCGGTCCAGAGGCCAATGCGAAGAGCGCGGCCGGGCGTGACGGTCTCGAGGGCGGTCATTGTCATGGTGGTTCTCCAAACGCTTGAGGTTGTCACCATTTGATGGTTTCTCCATTTTTGATCATTATGTGTTCTGGGATAGATTCATTTCCTTGGTGTTGATGATCTCATGGATTCCTTGGTCAGCATGCGGGTGTTTTGCCTGGTCGCCGAGCTGAAGAGCTTTGCGGCCGCGGCGCAGCGCCTGCGCATCTCGCCCGCCATGGCGAGCAAGCACGTGATGCAACTCGAGAAGCGGCTCGGCACGCGACTGCTCAACCGCACCAGCCGGCGCGTCAGCCTCAGCGAAAGCGGCGCGCTCTATTTCGAGCAGGCGCGGCAGATGCTGGACTCGCTCGACGAGGTCGAGGCCGCCGTCAGCAAGGCGACGGTCGTGCCGCGCGGCAGTTTGCGGCTGACCGCGCCGGTGTGGATGGCGAATACGATCTTCGCGGGCGTGCTGGCGGACTACCAGGCCCGCTATCCGGAAGTGCGCCTCGACGTCGATCTCAGCGGGCGCCTCGTCAATCTGGTCGAGGAGGGTTTTGATCTCGCTCTGCGCGCGACCGGCGCGCCTGACGAGGCGTTGATCGCGCGGGCCATCACCAACGTCCCGTTCTACCTTGTTGCCGCTCCCGCCTACCTCAAACGTGCGGGCCGCCCGGCGACCTTCGCCGATCTCTCCGGCCAGGCGTTGCTGCACTATGCGCTTTATCCCGGCGAGACCTTCTCCTTCCAGGGCGAGCACGGACCTGAGACCGTGAAGCTCGATCCGGTGCTGCGCAGCGGCAACGAAACGCTGCTGCACATGGCCGCGCTGGAAGGCATGGGGCTCGCCTTCCTGCCGAAATGGCTGGTCGCCGAGGACATCGCCAGCGGACGTCTCGAACACCTCATGCCGGGGCAGGTCATCTTCGAGGGAAAGCTGTTCGCGGTCTATCCGAGCCGCAAATACCTCTCCGCGAAGGTGCGGACCTTCATCGACTTCATCGTCGCCGACAAGCGAATGAGGTGACCGGCTACAGCGACCGCGAGATCGACAGCGGGGATACGATCAGTCGCGTCCCGCGTGCATGATCGCCTTGGCGAGCCGCGCCGGATCGGAGAAGCACAGCTCATGGCTTCCCGGCACCTGCACCAGGCGGAACAGGCCGAGCTTCTCCGACAGACGCGGATGCCAGCCATGGCTGTGCGGCAGCGCGATGTCTTCGGTGCAGTTGATGTAGGATTTGGACAGCGGCATCCCGGCCGGGTTGGTCTTGAGCGTGATCTTGTCGGTGAAGGTCGCCAGCGGATGCGGATTGAGGACGTCATAGGCGCGCTGTGCGGTCTCCAGGTCGGCATCGTTGATGAAGGCTTCGCGCCAGACCGGGAAGGGCAAGACCACCGAGCCGTCCCCGCGCTCGGCCGCGATCGCGTCGAACAGCCCGATATAGTGCGGCGGCACCATGTCGTTGAGGCACTCGCCGTTGTTGGGCACGAAGGCATTCCAGTAGACGAGGCGGCGGATGCGCTCGGGAGCGAGATCGGCAACGCCGGTGATGACCATGCCGCCATAGGAATGGCCCAGCAGGACGACATCCGTGAGATTGTTCTCGGCAAGGTAGTCGGCGATCGACTGGATTGCTTCCTTCAGCCCGGTCGTCTTGGCGTCGCCCGGACGGTTGCCCTTGATGGTGGGGGTATAGACTCGATGACCAGCCGCGCGGATCGGTGCGGCGACGGGCTCGAATTCGGCACCGGTGTGCCAGGCGCCGTGAACGAGAACGTAGGTCGACATGTTGTGGCTCCCTCGGAAGACTGCTTAGATCGGCGCGGCGACGGCCTTGCCGGGATTGGCCGACTGGGCGCCGGTCTTTGTACTGTTGCCGTCATATTGAACCGCTGGCCGCGCCGCGCGCTTGCCTGACGCTGAACCGGATTGGTCTCGGAGCGAACTGATGGAGCAGCTCAATTCCGAAAGCCGGCCTCGGCATCTGGTCTGGGACACCGGGGGAGCGCGGCCGGAGGAGCAGTTCTCCTACTATCGCGAGGCGATCTGCCAGGCATTCATGAACCTGACGCCGGAATCGGCGACGACCTCGCGCTTTCCGGCCAAGGTCGAGGCGATCAAGATCGGCAACGGCGCTATCAACCGCGTCGTCTTTCCCGAACACACCGTGCACCGCTCGCGCGCCGATATCGCAGCCTCGACCGAAAGCTGCTTCTATCTGAACATCAAGCTCGCCGGCCGTTGTCGCATGCTCCAAGGCGGTCGCGACGTCAGCCTGTCGCGCGGCCAGGTCGGCATCTGCGACAGCGACCGTGAAGTGACGCTGTTGCATGATCGTGGGCCGAGGCTTGAGGTCGCATCCTTCTGGGTACCTTCGCGCGAACTGCGCGACCGGCTGCCGCCTTCCTTCGATTTTCGGATCGAGCGCGTGTCCGACGATCCCTTTGTCGGACACCTCATCGTCGAAACGGCGCGATCGCTGAATGCCGGCGCGCTGCGGATGACGGAAAGTGAAGCCGTCAGGCTTTTCGGAGTGCTCCTGGATCTCGTCGCCCTGAGCTTGTCTCGCCGCTCGCGCGCGCAGACGGCGGAAGCGGCCAGCTTTGCCGATGCGACCGCTCTCGCGCTCCGCCGTGCCGTGCATGAGCGGCTCTCCGAGCAGGGCCTCACCGTCGCGGATGTTGCAAGCGCGATCGGCATCAGCGAGCGCTACGTGCACAAGCTGTTCGAGCGCGCGGGCACCACATTCTCGGACTACGTCATGGACCGCAGATTGGACGGCGCGGCGCGGGATCTGAGCGATCCCGCGAAAGTGGACCAGGCGATCGGCTCAATCGCCTTCGACTGGGGCTTCTGCGATCTCTCTCACTTCACCCGCCGTTTCAAGCAGCGCTTCGGCTGCCGGCCACGCGACTGGCGTGCGCGATGAGCGGAGTTACAGCGACCTGGCGATCAGCAGCTTCATGATCTCGTTGGTGCCGCCATAGATCTTCTGGATGCGGGAATCGATGAAGATGCGCGAGATCGGATATTCCTGCATATAACCGTAGCCGCCGAACAGCTGGAGGCATTCGTCGGCGGTCTGCACCTGCTTGTCCGAGCACCAGTACTTCGCCATCGATGCCGTGACGGTGTCGAGATCCCCGGTGATCAGGCGTTCGATGCACCAGTCGACGAAGACGCGCGCGATCATCGCCTCGGTCTTGCGCTCGGCGAGCGTAAAGGCGGTGTTCTGGAAATCCATCAGCGGCTTGCCGAACGCTTTCCGCTCCTTGGTGTACTCGGTGGTGAGCTTGACCGCGCGCTCCATCGAGGCGACGGCGCCGACCGCGAGCGCGAGGCGCTCCTGCGGCAATTGCTGCATCAGCTGGACAAAGCCCTGGCCTTCCTCCTTGCCGAGCAGGTTTTCCGGCGGGACCGTGACATTGTCGAAGAACAATTCGGACGTGTCGGAGGCATGCAGGCCGATCTTGTCGAGGTTGCGCCCGCGCCGATAGCCGTCCGCGCCTGATGTCTCGACCACGATCAGCGAGATGCCCTTGGCGCCAGCATCGCCGGTGCGCGCGACCACGATGACGAGATCGGCGGCCTGGCCGTTGGTGATGAACGTCTTCTGGCCGTTGATGACGTAGGAATTGCCCTGCTTCTTCGCCGTGGTCTTCACGGCCTGCAGGTCCGAGCCGGTGCCGGGCTCGGTCATGGCGATGGCGCCGACCATTTCGCCGCTCGCCATCTTCGGCAGCCAGCGCTTCTTCTGCTCCTCCGAGCCGTAATTGAGGATGTAGTGCGCGACGATGGAGCTGTGCACGGAAACGCCGGTCGTCAGTTCCGGCACCGTGCTTTCGAGGTCGTCGAGCACGGCGGCTTCATAGGCGAAGGTCGCGCCCAGCCCGCCATATTCCTCCGGCACGCTCGCCAGCAGCGCGCCCATCTCGCCGAGCCCGCGCCAGGCGAAGCGGTCGACCATCTTCTGCTCGCGCCATTTTTCGGCATGCGGCGCCAGGTCCTTGGCAAGATACTTCCGGAACTGGTCGCGGAAGATTTCGAGCTCTTCGGTCATCCAGGAGGAGCGGTAGGACATGGTTACCTCGGTTGATGCGGCGTTCCGGCTTGGTAGGCTAGTCGGCCGCGGCAATTATTGTGTTTTCAGGCTGCGCCGGTGGCGCTACCAAGGCGACCGGAAACGCGTCTGTCGGGATATCTGATTTTGGCTGTCAAAACGCAGGAGCTCAAGCTCGACATCGAGCGCGTCGGCACGGTCTCGGCCATCCTGACGCAGCCGGACAACGCGCACGCCTGCTACGTCCTGGCGCATGGTGCGGGCGCCGACATGCGGCATTCGTTCATGAATGAGGTCGCCGCGGGCCTCGCGTCACGCGGTATCGCGACTTTCCGCTTCAATTTTCTCTACATGGAAAAGAAACACGGGCGGCCCGATCAGCCGGCGGTCGCGCACGCCGCCATCCGCGCGGCGGTCGAGGAGGCGGCGCGGCTATGCCCCGGATTGAAGCTCGTCGCCGGCGGAAAGTCCTTCGGCGGACGCATGACCTCGCAGGCGCAATCCAAGGCGGCGCTGCCTGGTGTCAAAGGGCTCGCCTTCCTCGGCTTTCCCCTACATGCCGACAAGAAGCCTTCGACCGAGCGGGCCGAGCATCTCGCCGGCATCGCCATCCCCATGTTGTTCCTGCAAGGCACGCGCGACGGTCTTGCCGATCTCGGCCATCTCAAGCCCGTCGTCGCGCGGCTCGGGGCGAAGGCGACGCTCCATGAGGTCGAAGGCGGCGACCACTCCTTTGCGGTGCTGAAGAAGTCCGGCCGCAGCAATGACGAGGCGCTTGTAGAAGTGCTCGATGCGCTCGCGGCCTGGATCGACGAGCTTGCCTGAAGTTCACGCCGAATAGAGCCCCTTGTCGCGCGCCTTCTGGATCGCCAGCGCGGCGATCAGGTCGAGCGTCGGCGTCAACAGGCCGGCGGTGCGCGCGAAGGCGGCGGGCGCCCTCACCAGCACGTCGATCTCCATGGCGCGACCGAGCTCATAGTCCTGCAGCAGCGACGGCTTGTGGTTGGGGGCAGGGCCGCTCCGCGTCACGCGCTTGACCTCGGGAATGAAGTGCTGGGCGATATCGTTGGCCTCGTTCAGCATGCGCGGAATGACTTCAGTGAAGGCGGGGTCGTCGCGCACGCCGCGCGCGGTCTGGCCGGTGAGCAGGCACAGCACCGACAGCGACATGTTGGTCAGCAACTTTGACCAGATCGCCTCGCGGATCTCGGCGACAGGCGGTGACTCCAGCCGGGCATCGTTGAAGACGCCTCGGAGCTTGGTGATGCGGTCGCAATTGCGGTCGTCGCATTCGCCGATCAAGAGGCGGTTGCGGTCCGGCGTCAGATTCTGCACCACGCCGGGCGCGGTCACTTCGTTGGAGGAGAAGACGACGCCGCCGATGATCCGCTCCTTCGGGATGCAGGCGCGCAGGCGTCCGCCGGGATCGAGGAACGAAATGTCCGGCGGCGTCGGATGCCGCGGCGGCAGGCCGATCCCGTACCACCAGGGAATGCCGTTCTGCGCGAACACGATCGCGGTGTCGTCCTGGAGCAGCGGCTTGATGCTGGAGACCAGTCCCTGGAGCGCGGTGGCCTTCAGCGTCGAGATCACGACGTCCTGCGGGCCGAGCTGGGCCGGATCGCCCGACGCGTTCACCTTGGCGCTGACCTCGGAATCGCCGACGCGCAGCTTGAGGCCATTGGCCCGGACGGCCTCGAGATGCGGGCCCCGCATCACGCAACTGACCTCATGGCCGGCGCGCGCCAGCCGAACCGCAAGATGGCTGCCGACGGCGCCCGCGCCGAAAATGCAGATGCGCATGTGATGTCCTGTCCCTGATAGCTTGGTGCCGCCCGGCGGCAGCATGACACAAGCCGCCATGCGATGGACGCGGCCGCCCTACGCCGGAAAGATATGGATCGGGACGCGTTGCCTCGGCCATAGTGCGCGCCAAGCAAACGATCGGAGGATCGCCGATGACTGCCAGCCCCGTCCTGTGGACCCTCGATGAACGTGGGGTTGCGACCGTCACGCTGAACCGGCCGGAGGTCAACAATGCCTATGACGGCGCCTTGATCGCGGGCGTGCTCGCGGCCATGGACGAGCTGGCTAAGAAGCCGAACCTTCGCGTCGTCGTGCTCAAGGGCAACGGCAAGCATTTTCAGGCCGGCGCCGACCTCAAATGGATCAATGGCGTGCGGCCGCAATCGGCTGAGGCGAACGAAGCGGCATCGCGCGCGACCTTCGAGGCGGTGCAGCGGCTCAACACGCTGCCAATCCCGACCGTCGCGCTGGTGCAGGGCGGCTGTTTTGGCGGCGGCACCGGCGTGATCGCGGCCTGCGATGTCGTGATCGCGGCGGACAATGCGCTGTTCTCGATCACCGAGGTGCGCTGGGGCCTGACCGCGGCCATCATCATCCCGCAGCTCTGTGACGCCATCGGTGTACGGCAGGTCCGTCGCTACGCGCTCACCGGCGAGCGTTTTGGCGCCGAGGACGCCCGCCGCATCGGCCTCGTGCACGAGGTCGTGCCGCTCGCCGATCTCGAAGCCGCAGGTAGCAAGGTGGTCGAGCAACTGCTTGCCAACGGACCGGACGCGATGGCCGAGACCAAGCGCCTGGCGCTGGAGAGCTCGTTCGGCGGCATGGCCGTGGACGATGCCGCGTACAAGCGGCTCGTGCACCTGCACTCGCTCAAGCGCCAGAGTGCAGAGGCGGCGGAAGGGCTGGCCTCGTTTGCGGAGAAGCGATCGGCGAATTGGGGCGGTGGTAAGGGCTGAGTGTTGGTGCTCAGCAGCCGCGGCAGATGTTGTTGATGCTGCGGTAGACGGCGTCGTCGTCCTGCCGCATCTGGCGCATCGATTCGAGCGTCTTGTTCTCGCCGGTCACAGGTGCAGGCTTGCGCTTGGCCGCGAGCTCTTCCTCCTGCCGCTTGTAGCAGGCTTCCCGCTCGGCCTTGGCCTGGATGAAGCGGCAGTTCTGCTCCACGGCTGCGGCGGGAGTGGCGGAGATCGCGAGACCGATCAGGGCGGGCAGAGTGAATTTCAAAAGTGTCGAATCCATGCGGGCAGTTCTGTCAGGTCCGTCATTCCCGGGCAACCGTCTTGTGCCAGGCGCGTAGCCCGGATGGAGCGAAGCGCAATCCGGGGCCGGCGTTCCCGCATTCCGCTTCGCTCCATGCGGGCTACGGCCCTTCACAGCGAGGGCGCAAGTGACGTTTTTAGCAGTGTCAGCAGCGCCTGCACCGCAGCCGCATTGCGCCGGCGCTCGGGGATGGCGGCCTTCACCCATAGTTCCGGAATCGGATAGTCGCGCAGCACCGGCTTGAGCCTGCCGTCGCGCAAGGCGTCGGCGACGAGATAATGCGACATCAGCACGATGCCGTTGCCGGCGATCGCGCTGCGCGCCAGCACGTGTCCCTCGTTGGAGGAGAGCAGCGGGCTGACCTGGATGCTGATGCGGCCGCGTGGTCCGTCAAAGAGCCATTCGGGGCCGGTCGGCATGAAGCTGAGGCAGCGGTGCTCGACTAGGTCACGCGGATGTTTTGGCGTGCCGTGCTTCTTCAAATAAGCCGGCGAGGCACAGAGCAATCGCTTCAACGGGACCAGCGGCTCGTCGACCACGCCGCCGAAGGAATGCGGGAAAGCGCCGATTGCGATGTCAAACCCCTCGCTGACGGGATCGACCGGGCGGTCGATCAGCACGATCTCCAGCTTCAGTCGCGGATTTTGCGTCTGGAAGGCGCTGAAGGCGTCGGCGAGCCTCGCCACCGTCAGCGAGGTCGGCGCCTTGATGCGCAAGTGATCGACGAGATCGTGGCCCTTCTCGCCCATGCGCGAGAGCAGGTCGGTGGCATCAGCAACGACGCCGCGCGCGCGATGCACATAGCGCTGCCCCGCTTCCGTGAGCCGCAGCTGCCGGGTCGAGCGGTGAAACAGCGGCGTGCCGATCCGCGCCTCCAGCTGCGTGACGCGCTTGGCGACGACCGAGGTCGAGACGTCGAGTTTTCGCGCAGCAGCCGAGAAGCCCGCGGCATCGGCAGTGGCGAGGAAGGCCTGAAGGTTCACCAGGATGTCCATGTCGACCTTTCTCGATTCGCGAAAGCTGATCTCATATTTTGGTAGATTGTAGCTTGCTGCGCGTTAATTCATAGTCGCCTGTAAGCAGGGAATCTTGGGAAGGGACGCGCCATGCGGGCCACGATGATCGAAGAACCGGCGCGTCAGGTGCCGCTCTACGGCGATTATGAAGTCGTCGTGCTTGGCGGCGGCCCCGCCGGCATTGTCGCTGCGGCCTCAGCCGCGCGCGCCGGGCGGAAGACGCTGCTGATCGAGCGCTACGGTTTTCTCGGCGGCATGGGGACGGCGGCCGGCGTCACCAATTTCTGCGGCCTGCACGGCAATGTCTACGGCAAGGCGCACCGGCTGGTGCAGGGCATGGCCTCCGAGCTGCTGGCGCGGATCGATCGCTTGAACGGCCTGAACACACCGCATCTGATCCTCGGCAAGGTCTTCGCGCAGGCGTATGACACCGCCGCCTACAAGATCGCGGCTGACGAGCTGCTTGCAAGCCACAAGGTGAACATCCTCTTCCACGCCCTCGGCGCCGGCGTCGTGATGGGCGATGACAGCCGCATCGAGGCGCTGATGGTCGAGACCAAGGCCGGGCGGCAGGCCGTGCGCGCGGAGATCTTCATCGATTGCTCGGGCGACGGCGACCTCGCGGTCTGGGCCGGCGCGCCGTTCGAGATCGGCGACGAGCACGGCCATCCGCTGTACCCCTCGATGATGCTGCGTCTCAATGGCATCGATCCCGCGAAGGCCGGCGATGCCTGGCGTACCATTCCACAATTGATGGAGAAAGCCATCGCTGCCGGTACGCATAAGTTTCCGCGGAAAAGCGCGATCGTGCGGCCGCAAAAGTCCGGCATCGAATGGCGGGTGAACTTTACGCAGGTCGCGCGCGAGGACGGCCATGCCATCAACGGCATCGAGCCCGACGATCTCACCCGCGGCGAGATCGAGGGCCGCAGGCAGGCGCTCGCCGCATACGAATTCCTGCGCAGCACCGTGCCGGGCTTCGAAAAGTCCTACATCGTCGACCTTCCGCCACAACTTGGCATCCGCGAGACCCGCCGCATCAGGGGCGGCTACCAGCTCAGCGGCGAGGACGTGCTCGGCTGCGCGTCGTTCGCGGATTCCATCGGCGTCAATGGTTGGCCGATCGAGGCCCATGTTCCCGGCGACGTCGTCTTCACCTTCCCGCCGATCCCGGAATCGCGCGGCTATAACGAGCTGCCCTACCGGATGCTGGTGCCCGAAGGCGTCGACAATCTCCTGGTCGCCGGCCGCTGCGCCTCGATGACCCATGAAGGCCAGTCGGCAGCACGAGTGTCCGGTGCCTGTTTCGTGATGGGCGAGGCCGCCGGTTCCGCCGCCGCCTTGGCGCTGTCCGGAAACCGGATCCCGCGTGACATCCCCGTTGAAAAGTTGCAGGAAACGTTGAAACAACAGGGCGCCTTCATCGGGCGGGATCAACCCGTCCCGGAGGGCCTGTAACGGACTGCCAAGAGAACGACGAGAGAACGACGAGGGAGAAAACGGAATGATCGGAATTGCGCGCCTTGCGGTAGCTGGCCTTTTGGCGATCATGGCGACGAGCACGGCGCAGGCCGAAGACGCGCTGAAGGCCAAGATCGGCGTGCTTCGTCTGTCGTCATCCGCGCCCGTCTTCATCGCGCAGGACAAGGGCTATTTTCGCGAGGCCGGTCTGGAGGTCGAGCTGAAATTCTTCGACGCGGCGCAGCCGATCGCGGTAGCAACCACGTCGGGCGACGTCGATTTCGGCATCACCGCTTTCACCGCCGGTCTCTATAACCTCGCCGGCAAGGGCACGCTGAAGGTGATCGGCGGCATGAGCCGCGAGAAGGCGGGCTATCCCCTGATCGGCTATTTCGCCAGCAACAATGCCTATGCGAGCGGTCTGAAGACGCCGAAGGACCTTGCGGGCAAACGCGTGGCGATGACGCAGGTCGGCTCGAGCTTTCACTATTCGCTCGGCCTGCTTGCCGACAAATACGGCTTCAAGCTCGCCGACGTGAAGATCGTGCCGCTGCAATCGCTGTCGAATGCGGCGGCTGCGCTGAAGGGCGAGACCGTCGATGCGGCGCTGCTTCCCATCTCCACCGCACGAAAGCTGATGGACGAGGGCGGCGCAAAGTTCCTGGGCTGGGTCGGGGACGAGACACCCTGGCAATTGGGCGCGGTGTTCGCCTCGCCGAAGACGCTGACCAACAAGGTGCTGGTGACAAAACTGCTCGGCGCGCTCGCCAAGGCGGATCGCGAGTATCACGACGTCATCCTCTCCGCCATGAAGGACGGCGTCGCGCCAATCAACGACAAGACGAAGCCGCTCTTGGAGATCATCGCAAAGTACACCAACCTGTCGGTCGAGCAGGTGGTCGGCAACTGCGCCTATATCGATCCCGACGGCAAGCTCGACGTGAAGAACGTCGACAACCAGATCAAATGGCTGCAGGAGCAGGGTTTTGCCGACAAGGGCTTAGATGCCGACGCGATCATCGCGAAGGATTACGTGAAGGCGGATTGATGCTGCGCGTGCCATTCCAGACCCGTCATCCTGAGGTGCCCACCTTGCGGCGTGCCGCAAGGTGGGCCTCGAAGGGTGCACGGCCCGGATGCAGCTCGGCCGTACATCCTTCGAGACTCCCATCGCGATGCCTTCGCATCGCAATGCTCGCACCTCAGGATGACGGATTGAGAGTAAGGCGAAGCGCATGGACCTGATCGCCAGCCACATCACTCATCGCTTCGGCGACCTCGCCGTGCTCGACGACGTCTCGTTCACGGTCGGCGCCGGCGAGGTGGTGGCGATCGTGGGGCCCTCGGGCTGCGGCAAGAGCACGCTGCTGTCGATCCTGGGCGGGCTGCTGCAACCGACCTCCGGCGCGCCCGAGCTGCGCGGCGCGCCGCCGGCGGACAGTCTCAACCCGCTGACCTTCGTGTTCCAGGATTTTGCGCTGCTGCCCTGGGCCACCGTGGAAGAGAACGTCGAATTCCCGCTACTGCACACCCAGCTGTCAGCCACGCAGCGGCGCGCGCTGGTGGAAGACGCCCTGCGCCGCACCGGCCTGACCGATTTTCCCAAGACCTATCCAAAGCAGCTCTCCGGCGGCATGCGCCAGCGCGTCGGCATTTCGCGTGCGTTGGCCGTGAGGCCTGCCATCCTGCTGATGGACGAGCCGCTCTCGGCGTTGGATTCGCAGACCCGCGAACTCCTGATGGAGGATTTCGTCCGCCTGCTCGCCGATGGCGGCATGGGCGCGGTCTATGTCACCCACAATCTCGAAGAGGCGGCACGGCTGGCCGATCGCATCGTGGTGCTGTCGCGGCGGCCCGGCCGCATCCGCGAGGTCGTGACGGTGCCGATGACGCGCGCCGCGCGCGGCGAAGCGGTGGCGCGTGAAAAGCTGCTGGCGCTCCAGAACCAGATCTGGTCGCTGATCCGCAACGAGGCGATCGATGCCGAGCGCGAGGTCCAGCATGCTTGATCGTGCGCCGGCGGAAATGACCTCGAAGGACCGGGCGACGCGGCGGGTCCGCTTCCGCGGCGCCGGCTTCGTTCCCGCGAGCAGCCGGTTCGGCGGCTGGATCGCGCTCGCCCTCGTCATCGCGATCTGGCAGGCCGCCGGCAGTGCCGGCCTCGTCAATCCCCTTTTCCTGCCGGCACCGTCGGCGATCGCGCGCGCGATCTACCAGCTGGCGATCTCAGGTGCGCTCTGGCAGCATCTGTCGGCGTCGCTGCTGCGCATCGGCGTCGGCTGGTTGCTCGGCACCGCCGCTGGTATCGCCGTCGGCTTCGCCATCGGCCTGTCCAGGCTCGCGCGCAGCGTCGGCATCACCTTCATCTCGGCGCTGTTCCCGATCCCGAAGATCGCGCTGTTGCCGCTGCTCATCCTCTGGCTCGGCATCGGCGAAGAGCCGAAGATCGCGACGATTGCGTTAGGCGTGTTCTTCTCGACCGCGATCTCGGTCTATAGCGGCGTCGATGCGGTGCCGCGCAACCTGATCCGGATGGCGCAGAGTTTCAACGTTCCCTTTGCCACCATCGTGCGCAAAGTGATCTGGCCGGGCGCGCTGCCCGCCATCCTCGCCGGCTTCCGCATCACCGCCTCAGTTGCGCTGCTCCTCGTCGTCAGCGCCGAGATGATCGGCGCACAATACGGCATCGGCGCCTTCGTGCTCCAGGCCGGCAATCTGATGCAGACGGATCAACTGCTCGCAGGCGTGGTGATCCTGTCGGTGTTCGGGCTGGCGGTCGGGAAGGTGATCGGCTGGCTGGAGACGAGGTTGCTGCACTGGCGGTGAGGCATTTCTCCGCTGCCGTAGGGTGGGTTAGCCCTGCAGATGCGCGAAGCGCATCTGCTCGGCGTAACCCACCTCTTCTTTTTCCGCGTGTGCCGAACGAAGTTGGTGGATTACGCCTTCGGCTAATCCACCCTACGAGACCGTCACACGTTGCCGCGATCCTCGCGAAACAAATCCAGCTTCTGCTGCACCGGGCGATCCGAGAAGCTGAACAGCACCGCGTCATCGTCCGCCTCGTGGGTCACCCAGTGCCAGCTCGGCACCACGAACAAATCGCGCGGGCCCCATTCGAACACGGTGTCGCCGATGCGGCTGCGCCCTTTGCCTTCGATCGGACAAAACACCGTCGCGTCCGTCGCGCGATAACGCGCGGTCTTAAATCCCTTCGGCAGCAGCTGGATGAACGTGCCGATGGTCGGCATTGCGAAATCGCCGGTCTCGGGGTTGCTGAACTTCAGCTTCAGGCCATGGCAGGCGTCCCACTCCTGGCTCGTGCGGGCCTTCTCCAGGGCTTCGCGGGTGTAGGCATAGGGATAGCTGAAGATCGGCGAGGTCTTCGACGATCGCTTCACATCGACCGGGAGCAGATTGTGGCCGTAGCGGGCAAAGCTGTCGCCGGCGGGTTTGGTGATCTTCTGCTGGTCCTCTTTCGAGCCTTCCGCAAAGGAGCAGTCGAAGAACTGCACCAGTGGGATATCGAGGCCGTCGAGCCAGAACATCGGCTCATCGGTCTCATTGGAATGGTCGTGCCAGGTCATCGACGGCGTGATGATGAAGTCGCCGGGCTCCATCGCGGTGCGCTCGCCGTCGACGGCGGTGTGGGCGCCCTTGCCTTCGAGCACGAAACGCAGCGCCGACTGGCTGTGGCGGTGCGCAGGCGCGACGTCGCCGGGCACCACCATCTGCACGCCGGCATAGAGCGAGGTCGTGATCTTGGACTGGCCGCGCAGGCCGGGATTCTCCAGCACCAGCACGCGCCGCTCGGCTTCCTTGGCAGTAATCAGCTTGCCGGCTTCCGTCATGTAGTCGCGGATGACGTCGAACCTCCACAAATGCGGGCGGCAGGCGCTTCTCGGCTCCGGCGTGATCAGATCGCTCATCACCGTCCACAGCGCGGTGAGATTTTCACCGTCGATCTTCCGGTAGAACGCCTCGCGTTCCGGCGTCTTGGTCACGGCTTCCATGGTTGCTGCTCCCGATCGTTTTGTAGATTGACAGTATACTGACGATCTAGGTAGCGTCAACGCAGAGGGAACGTCATTCCGGGGCGGCTCGAAGAGCCGAACTATGGTGCGCACTTGCGCACCTGAGAATTTCGAGATTCCGGGTTCGATGCTGACGCATCGCCCGGCATGACGGGAAAAACCGAGAGGGAGGTCTCGATGAAGCTGCACGGCTATTTCCGTTCCAGTGCCGCCTATCGCGTGCGGATCGCGCTGAATCTCAAGGGCCTCGGGGCCGAGCATTTGCCGCATCATCTACGCAAGGGTGAGCAATGCGCCCCCGCCTATCTCGCCATCAATCCGCAAGGCTTGGTGCCGGCGCTGGAGAACGATGGGGGTATAGTACTGACCCAATCGGTCGCCATCATCGAATGGCTCGACGAAACCCACCCCCATCCGCCGCTGTTGCCGAAGGACCCTCTGCGCCGCGCCAAGGTGCGCGCCTTCGCGCTGGCGATCGCGTGTGACACCCATCCGGTGCAGAACCTGAAGGTGCTGGCGCGGCTGCGCGAGCTCGGCCTTGCCGAAGAGAAGGTCCAGGACTGGGCGGCGTGGGTCAACCGGGAGGGACTGTCAGCCTGCGAGACGCTGATCAGGGACGAGCCGGGGCCGTTCTGCTTCGGCGATGCGCCGACGCTCGCCGATCTCTGTCTGGTGCCGCAGCTCGCCAACGCGCGCCGCTTCGGCGTCGATGTCTCGGCCTATCCGCGCCTCCTGCAGGCGGAGGCCGCCGCCAAGGCGCTGCCCGCTTTCGCCGATGCCGCGCCGGAGAAGCAGCCCGATGCCGAGTAAGCCGCTGCCTCCGATCACGATGGACGTGGTCTATGCCGCGCCGGGCTATCTGTTCCGGCGCATGCAGCAGATCGCTGTCTCGATCTTCATGGAGGAGTGCAAGGCGTTCGATCTGACGCCGGTGCAATATGCGGCGCTGATCGCGATCCACACCCATCCCGGCATCGACGCGACGCGGCTCTCGGCCGTGATCGCCTTCGATCGCTCCACGCTCGGTAGCGTGATCGAACGGCTCCAGGCCAAGGACTATATCGAGCGCAAGCCGGCGCGCGAGGACAAGCGGATCAAGCTGCTCCATTTGACCAAATCCGGCGCCGCGATCCTGCGCGAGATCATCCCCGCCGTCGAGCGGGCCCAGTCGCGCATGCTGGAGCCGCTCAAGCCGGCTGACCGCAAGGCGCTGCTGGGACTGCTGGTGCAGCTCGTCGATCTCAACAACGAGGCTTCACGCGTGCCGCTGCGGGCTGAGGACGCGCTGGAGCATCTGGGGAAGGGCGGGTGAGGGCAGGGGTGTGTGGGGCGATGCGGCCGCCTCATTCTCCGCCGTCGTCCCGGACAAGCGAAGCGCCGATCCGGGACCCATACGCCGCAGCAGCAATTTGGCGAAGACAGGCAATGACCACCTCGCACAACAAGACCTGCTGCGGCGTATGGGTCCCAGCCCCCGTGCGCAATTGCGCACTAGGCCGGGACGACACCTAATATGTAGCGCCTCACATCCGCAGCAACGCCTGCCGGTCGATCTTCCCCGTTCCCGTCTTCGGCAGCTCGTCGATGAAAATCACCTCGCGCGGATATTTGTACGGCAGCAGCTTGCCCTTGACGTAGTCCTGGAGCCGCCGCGTCGTCTCGCTCTGGTCGGCGGCGCGATTGTTCATCACCACCACCGCTTTCAGCGTCATGCGCCGGTCCGGCAGCTCGGCGGCGAACACGGCGCATTCGCGGATGTCGGGGTGATCGGCGAGGCATAGCTCGACCTCGAGCGGATAGACCCATTGGCCGGAGATTTTGATGAGATCGTCGGCGCGGCCGCGGAAGAAGTGGAAGCCATCGACATCGCGCACGAAGCGGTCGCCGGTGTAGATCCAGCCGCCCTCGCGGATGGTCTCGGCGGACTTGTCAGGCCGGTTCCAGTACAGCGGCGTGTTGGAATCGCCCCGCACCCACAGAATGCCTTCCTCGCCATCGGCGACGTCGCGGCCGTCCTTGTCGCGCAGTGCGACCTCGTAGCCGGGCACGCGCAGGCCGGCGGCGCCGAGCTTCTTCTGCTCGGGGCGGTTGGAGAGATAGATGTGCAGCACCTCGGTCGAGCCGAGGCCTTCGACGATTTCGAGGCCCGTGAGGGTCTTCCAGCCGTTGAAGACCTCAGCCGAGAGCACCTCGGCCGCGGAGAGCGACATGCGCAGTGACGAGAAGTTCGTCTTCTCCGCGCCCTCGGCCTTGGTCAGCGAGGTGTAGAGCGTCGGCAGGCCGAAGAAGACCGTCGGCTTGTACTGCTCGATCGCCGCAAAGATCGCTGCGGGCTTCGGCTGGCCCGGCAGCAGCAGCGTTGCCGCGCCCGCCGAGAACGGGAAGGTGATGGAGTTGCCGAAACCGTAGGCGAAGAAGATTTTCGGCACCGAGAAGCAGATGTCGTCAGGCGTCAGCTTCAACACGCTCTGCGCAAAGGCGGCCTCGCTATAGGCCATGTCGTGCTGGAGATGCACGATGCCCTTGGGCCGGCCGGTGGAGCCGGAGGAATACATCCAGAACGCCATCTCGTCGCGATGCGTCGGGGTCTCCGCCAATTCCGTTGGAAATTGTTGAAGCCAGCTTGCCGCTGCGAATGCCGCAGGCGCGGCATGATCGCCGACCTCGCCATTGACGACGATCAGCGCGCGCAGGCAGGTCGCCTTGCACGCCTCCGCATTGAAGCGTGTGCAGAACTCGGCATCCGCGACCGCAACATTGGCGCCGGAATCGGCGAGATAGAATTGCAGGAGATCCGGCGGCGTCAGCGTGTTGATCAGGAGCGGCACGAAGCCGGCGCGCACCGCGCCGAAGAACGCGGCGGGGTAGGTCGGGGTGTCGTCGAGGAACAACAGCACGCGGTCGCCGCGCTCGAGGCCGAGCGAGGCAAAACCGTTGCCCCAGCGGCAAGCCTCCGCGCAGAGCTCGGCATAACTGCGCGTCCCCGCCGGACCGATGAGGGCGACCTTGTCGCCGCCGCCCTTGTCGAGATTGTCGAACAGCACGCGGCTGGCGTTATAGGTTTGCGGAACGGCAAAGCCGATCTCGCGAGCGCCCGGGCTGTCTGCCGGCACCTGGTCGCGAATCGCCTCGCTCATGCCGCATCTCCGCCGTTCTTGGCGGCCTCGTAGCGCGTCATGAAGGCCGGGGACATTGCCCGCAGCCGGGAATCGTCGATGCGGCCGGACCGGGTGATGTAGCTGTAGGCGAAATCCAGCACGGGAAGCTGCATGTGCTCGGCGAAGTGCTCGTACCAGAACGCACTGGTGCGCGCGGCGTTGACGAGCTTTTGCACGATCGGCTTGCGCGCGGCCTGGTAGCGATGCAGCGCGGTCGAAAGATGTGCGTCCGACTCCAGCGCCCTGACCAGCGCGATGGCGTCCTCGATCGCGAGCCGCGTGCCCGAGCCGATCGAGAAATGCGCCGAATGCAGGGCGTCACCGATCAGCACCATGTTCTTGAACGACCAGTGCTCGTTCCAGACCCAGGGAAAGTTGCGCCAGACCGATTTGTTGGAGACAAGGCAGTGGCCGCCGAGTGTGTCCGCAAAGACCTCCTCGCAGACACCTTTGGACTGCTCGACGTCCTTGTAGGCGAAGCCGTAGGCCTGCCATGTCGCGTGATCGCATTCGACCAGGAAGGTGCTCATGGCCGGCGAGTAGCGGTAGTGATGGGCGTTGAAAGCGCCGCGGTCGGTTCTTACGAAGGTCTGCGACAGCGTGTCGAAGCGCTTCGAGGTGCCGTACCAGACGAACTTGTTGGAGGAGTAGGACAGCGAGGTGCCGAAATCGCCTTCGAAGGCGCGTCGCACCAGCGAGTTCAGCCCGTCGGCGGCGACGATCAGATCGTGGCCGTTGAGCTGGTCGATCGCGTGGATCTGGGTGTCGAAGCGCGGGGTGACGCCGGCATCGAGCGCACGCTGCTGCAGGAACTTGAGGAGCTCGAGCCGTCCGATCGAGGAGAAGCCGACCCCGTCGATGGCGACGCTGTCGCCGCCGAGGTTCAGCGTGATGTTCTCCCAGCTCTCCATATGCGGCGCGATCGCGTCGACCGTCTCAGGGTCGTCGGCGCGCAGGAATTCCAGGGCTTGGTCCGAGAACACGACGCCAAAGCCCCAGGTCGCGTCGGCCGGGTTCTGTTCGAACAGGTCGACCTGATCCTCGGGGTGGCGCTTCTTCCAGAGATAGGCGAAGTAGAGCCCACCGGGCCCCCCGCCAATCACGGCGATCCGCAACGTCTGCCTCCCTAATTGACAGTATACTTACTATCTAGGGCTAGACTAATGTGCTCCGACGTCCGGCGCCAGCGGAATTATTGGCAAAGCGCGGGCGCGCCGAAGCTCATCTTCGGACGCACGTTTTGCGTGCATCCGAAACCGTCAGGTCCGAATCATAGCCAAACCGCGCCGGCTTGGCTATTCGCGCGTCAGACGCAGCGCTTCACGTAGACCCCGTTTACCAGCACCCTGGTGCAGCGGACGGCGGGAACCGGCTTGCGGACCACGACGGCGGCGTTCGGCCCGGCGCAGCCGGCGCGATACACGCCGCGCGCGCACACCACCGCATTGGCGTCGGTCGCCTCGACGGTCATGGTCGCCGCAAAGGCGAGGAGTGCAGAAGCGACGAGCAGCAATGAACGCATGTAGTTCTCCCGGCTTGTCATGATCGAAATCGGATCTTTGCAAATATTTGTCGTCGCAGACGTGTGGGAATTCATTCCGGCACGCCGCCAATCATCGTCTCGCCTCGCTGCGCCTTGTTGCGCGTCTTTGCGCCCGATCGCGCGCTACTTCATCGCGCCGCGAACGGGGCAAGCACTTCCTTGCACGCCGGCGACAGCGAGGCGGCATTGCTGGAGATGCACTGCACGATGCGGCCGCCGCCGGGTGCGACGCCGGCGCAGAGCGTGCGGACGTCGGCGCCGCACGCCGACCTCACGATGAACAGCTCTTCGCGCGGCCGCAGTGGGCGCAAGACGATTGCGGCTGGTGCCGCCGCCGGCGTGGCCGCCGCGGGAGCCGAGCCCGCGGGCGCTGCCGTTGCCGCTGCGCCGCCACCACCGGCCGCGGCGGTCACGGCTTTCTCGCAAGCGGGCGAGACCCTGGCCTTGTTCTTCTCAAGGCATTCGAGTGCGGGGGCGCCGCCCGGCGGCACGCTGGCGCACACCTTTGGATAATCGGCGCGGCACGCGCTCTTGACGGCCGCAACCTGTGCGCTGCTCGGTTGCTTGGCGGCAGCAGCCTTCGGCGCCGGTGCGGCGGCCGGCTTTGCAGCGGGGGCGGAGTCAGCCTTTGGCGCGGCAGGCGCTGCCTCAGTCTTGGGGGCGGCCTCGGACTTCGGCGCGGCGGGCGCCGCTTCGGTCTTCGCGGGTTCGACGGCGCGAACCGCGGTCTGGCATCCCGGTGACAGGCTGGACATGTTCTTTGCCAGGCATTGAACCGCTTCCACGCCGCCTGGCGTCACGCTCGAGCAGTGTGCTATGAAATCTGAGCGGCATGCGGAGCGGATGGCGCTCTTCTGCGCCTCCGTCGGCGCTTGCGCGACCGCCCCTGTTGCAGTTGCGAATAACGCTGCCGCGAGCAACGCCTTGCGCGTTGAAGCATGTTTCAACGTGTTGAACATCTGAGTGATTTCCTGCCCTATCGGCAACGCGCCGATTCTTAAAATGTGATGCAATCGCAATCGTGGCGAGTGACGCCTCGCAGGCAGCATCATTCGCCGCTTTGACGTCACCCGCAAGTCAATTATGCCGGCGCCGCAACTGCGTCGTCAGAGCTTGACCATGCGCTTGCCGCGGTTCTCGCCCGCGAGCAGTCCGATCAGTGCCTTCGGCGTATTCTCGAGCCCATCAATGATGTCCTCCTGCACCTTCAACTTGCCGGATTTGACCCAGCCCTGGAGGTCGGCGAGCGCGCGCGGGCTCTCTTTCATGTAGTCCATCACGATGAAGCCCTGCATGACGAGCCGCTTCACCACGATCAGGCCGGGCACGCCGCGCGGGCCGTGCGCTGACGGCGCGCCGTCATATTGCGAGATCGCGCCGCAGCAGGCGATACGGCCGTAATTGTTCATTTGCGGCAGGCATGCTTCCAGAATGTCGCCGCCGACATTGTCGAAATAGACGTCGATGCCCTTCGGGGCCGCCGCGCGCAACGCCTTGAACACGGCGCCGTCCTTGTAGTCCACGGCCGCATCGAAGCCGAGCTCGGAGGTCAGCCAGTTGCACTTATCAGTGCCGCCGGCGATGCCGATCACGCGGCATCCTTTGATCTTGGCGATCTGGCCGACGATCGAGCCGACCGAGCCTGCGGCCGCGGAGACCACGACGGTCTCGCCCTCTCTGGGCTTGCCGATCTCCAGCAGGCCGAAATAGGCGGTGAGGCCGGCGATGCCGAACACGCTGAGCAGGTGCGTCATCGGCTCGAGCTTCGGCATTTTGGTGAGATGCTTGGCCGGCACCGCCGCAAACTCCTGCCAGCCGGTGTCGCCAAACACGATGTCACCAGGCGCAAGGCCCGGCGCCTTCGAGCTGACGACCTCGGCGATGGCGCCGCCGGCCATCACGCTGTTGGCTTCGACGGCCGAGCGATAGGTCGCGCCATGCATCCAGGCGCGGTTGGCGGCGTCGAGCGAGATGTATCGCACGCGCAGCAAGGCTTCGCCGTCCTTCGGCTCCGGTAGTGCGCTCTCCATCATCTTGAAATGCTCGGGGCCGAGCTTGCCGCTGGGCTTTTCCACCAGAAGAATCTGGCGATTGATGCTGCCGCTCATGGCATTCCCCTCTTCGATTGTTTGGCAATTATTGATGCAGCCGCAGCCAGGAAAACGTGCAGGCCGCCTTTGTTGTGCGCTGCATGAAGGCTAGATCGCCGCGCTCCATTTCACAACGGGAACATCCGGCCAACGCGATCACACGCAAAGCGTGTTGCGTCGCTGTGATATCTGCGACATCATGAAGCGCCGGTGTACGTGGGGGTTCGCGATGTCCAACAGGTTCACGCAATACATTCTGGCCGCGATGGTGCTGGGCATCGTCATGGGGGCAGCGATCTACAGCTTCCTGCCCGACACGCGCGCTGAGTGGGCCTCGTCCATCAACCTGATCGCGATGATGTTCCTGCGCCTGATCAAGATGATCATCGCGCCGCTGGTGTTCGCGACCCTGGTCGGCGGCATCGCGCATATGGGCAGCGGCTCGCGGCTCGGGCGCATCTTCGCCAAGACCATGGGCTGGTTCGTCAGCGCCTCCTTCGTGTCGCTGCTGCTCGGGCTCGTGATGGTCAATCTGCTCCAGCCCGGCGCGAACTTCCCGGGCACGCTGCCCACGGCGGGGCAATCGACCGGCCTGCCGGTCTCGGCCTTCTCGATCGAGAAATTCCTCACCCATCTGATCCCGACCTCGATCGCGGACGCGATGGCGCAGAACGAGATCCTGCAGATCGTGATCTTCGCCGTGTTCTTCTCGGTGGCGATGGGCTCGATGCCTGAGCGCTCCAAGCCGATCCTGGCCATGATCGACGACGTCGCCCACATCATGCTCAAGGTGACGAGCTATGTGATGCTGTTCGCGCCGCTCGCGGTGTGGGCTGCCATCACCGCCACCGTCGCCAAGAACGGTCTCGGCGTGCTCTGGAAGCTCGTCGTCTTCATGGGCGGCTTCTACCTCGCGCTCGCGATCCTGTGGGTTATTCTGGTGGTCGTCGGCTTCATCGTGATCGGGCCGCGCTACAGCCATCTCCTGCGGCTCATCCGGGAGCCGCTGATGATCGCGTTCTCGACGGCGAGCTCGGAGGCGGCCTATCCGAAGACGCTGGAGGGGCTGACGAAGTTTGGCGCCTCGTCGCGGATCTCGAGCTTCGTGCTGCCGCTCGGCTACTCCTTCAACCTCGACGGCACGATGATGTATTGCACCTTCGCCAGCATCTTCATCGCGCAGACCTATCACATCGAGATGTCGCTCGCGACGCAGCTCGCGATGCTCGCGACCCTGATGATCACCTCCAAGGGCGTCGCCGGCGTGCCGCGCGCCTCTCTCGTCGTGATCGCCTCGACGCTGTCGCAGTTCGGCATCCCCGAGGCGGGCCTGCTGATGATTATGGGCATCGACACCTTCCTCGACATGGGACGCAGCGCCACCAACGTGATCGGCAACTCGCTCGCGACCGCCGTGGTTGCGAAGTGGGAGGGCGAGCTTGGGCCCGAGCACGAACTCGGACCCGGCGAAGCGCCGACGCCGGACATGGTGCCGGGCGAGATGCCCGCGATGGCCGGCCATTGACGGAGGTGCATCATGCGCCTTTCTGCGGCGATATCGGGCGGCCTGTTGCTGGCAGCGTGTCTGCTGGCAACCGGCGCTTCCGCTCAGACCGCCAGCGAAGGGCTTAGCCCGACGCTATCGGCCATCAAGAGCAGGCACAATGTGCGGCTCGGCTACCGCGAGAGCTCGCCGCCGTTCTCCTTCCTCGACCAGTCGGGGCGCCCTATCGGCTACAGCCTCGAGCTCTGCGAGGCCATCGTCGAGGAGATCGGCATCGAGGTCGACGATCCCAATCTGAAGATCGACTACGTCAAGGTCACCTCGGACGACCGCATCGACGCCGTGCTCCAGAACAAGATCGATCTCGAATGCGGCTCGACCACGGCCAATGCCGAGCGCGGCAAGCGCGTCGCGTTCTCGCCGCTGATGTTCGTCGCCGGTACCAAGCTGATGGTGCCGAAGGCCTCGAACGTCAGGGCGGTCACCGATCTCAAGGGCAAGACCGTGGTGGTGACAAAGGGCACCACCAACGAGCAGGCGATGCATGCGGCCGACAAGAAGTTCTCGCTCGGCTTGAACATCGTGACGTCTCCGGACCACGAGCAGTCGTACCAGATGCTCGCCGACGGCAAGGCTGACGCGTTCGCGACCGACGACATCCTGCTCTCCGGCCTGATCGCGCGCCACAAGTCGCAGGACAAGTTCCGCGTCACCGGCGATTACCTGTCCTACGATCCCTACGGCATCATGTTCCGCAAGGGCGAGCCGCAGCTGACGGCCGTGGTCGACCGCACCTTCCGCAAGCTCGGCTCCAATCAGGATCTCATCCCACTCTACAACAAATGGTTCATCGCACGGCTTCCGACTGGTGAACGCCTGAACGTGCCGATCTCCCTGCAGTTGGAGGAAGCGTTCAAGTCGATGGACGATTCCGCGAGCGCGAATAATTAGCGGCGGTCGCCTCTTTCCCCGTCATCCTGAGGTGCGCGCTCGGCGGTGCAAGCGCACCGCCGAGCAAGCCTCGAAGGATGAACGGCCGAGCTGCCAGGCGGGCCGTCGTCCTTCGAGGGCCGCTGAAGAAGCGGCCACCTCAGGATGACGGCGATAGGTCATCGCTCGTGGCGAACTTCGTCGAACACCCGATCCAGCGCGGCGTCATACGTTGTCTGCACCAGCTCCGGATGCAGTTTCGCCAGCGCCTCCATCATCACGCCGGAATTGATTTCGAGCACGCGCCACGCGCCGTCCACACGCACAACGTCGATCGACGCGAAGACGATGCCGATCGCATTCGCGGCATCGATGGACAGCTGCACGCAGGCCGCACGGTCCTCGCCATCCTCCAGCAAAACCGGCTTTGCGCCGGCATCGAGATTGTGCCGCCAATCCGAGCCACGCTGCTTGCTGTAGACAACGAGGGGCATATCATCGAGCAGCACCACGCGGACCTCCTCCTCGATCGCGACATAGGGCGAGAGCACGAGCCCTGTGCTCATCGAAAAGACCTCGCCAACCGCATGGTCGAGTTGCGCCTCCGTGGTCACCCTGAACACAGATCGCCCCGATGTCCCCTCGTTCGGCTTCACAACCAGGCCTTGCGGATGGTCGTGAAGCAGCACGCGCATCGCCTCTCGCCAGGCGGCGCCAACGACATTCGCGCCAAGCTTCGGGTTGAGGAAGAGGTGATGGGCAATGCAGGGCACGTCCGACATCGCCAGTGCCTCGGCGGTCGCCGATTTATCGTTGGCGAGGCGGTGGGCGATGGCGCTGTTGAGACCGATGTCGTAGCCGAAGGCGAAGCGGCGCCTCTCGCCCCGGTGCATCGCGATCAGCCAACCGCCGGGGCGGACATCGACCGTGATGCCATGGTCCGCGCAATAGCGCCTGATCGCCTGGACGAAGATCCGCTCGCCGCCTGCCATGTGATTGCCGTCGTTCCTGTCGCCAAAAGCCGCAAAAATGCGGGAAATCGCGCCAAACCGGGGTGAAGATCAGAACTATTCTTAATGAAATTCTCGCGAGCGCGGCGGAAATTAAGTGCTGCTATCGAGGCCTCAAGGGAAAAGAAATTGCCCGCCGCGCGCGCCCGGCAGTAAATTCATTAATGATGCGCCCAATTCCGTCCGAATGCAGGTTTGCTCCGCGTCAATTGCATCCGAAACGAGGTTGATTATTGGCCTCAATGGCGTAGATCACACACGCGAAATCCTCCGCCATGGCAAATGGTGTCCGCCCCACCGTCAGGGGCCGGGTAACGCTTTTGCCCGAAAACCGCAAATATTCGGAATATCGAAAATCATGAGCGCGTTTTACCGAGAGAAGGTTCTTTCCGTCCACCACTGGACCGACACGCTGTTCAGCTTCCGCGCCACGCGCGACACCGGCTTCCGCTTCCAGAACGGCCAGTTCGCCATGATCGGCCTCGAGGTCGACGGCCGTCCCCTGCTGCGCGCCTACAGCATGGCGAGCGCCAATCACGAGGAACAGCTCGAGTTCTTCTCGATCAAGGTTCAGGACGGTCCGCTGACCTCGCGCCTCCAGAAGATCAAGGAAGGCGACATCATCCTGGTCGGCCGCAAGGCGACCGGCACGCTGATCACCGACAATCTCATCCCCGGCAAGCGGCTGATGCTGCTCTCGACCGGCACCGGTCTTGCGCCGTTCGCGAGCCTGATCAAGGACCCCGAGGTCTACGACCAGTTCGAGTCGATCGTGCTGGTGCATGGCTGCCGCCAAGTCTCCGAGCTCGCCTATGGCGAGAAGCTCGTCGCGAACCTGCGCGAGGACGAGCTGTTCGGAGAGCTGCTCGCGGACAAGCTCATCTACTATCCGACCGTGACCCGCGAGCCGTTCAAGAACCGCGGCCGCATCACCGACCTCATCAGCTCCGAGCAGATCTTCAACGACATCGGTCAGGGCCCGCTCGACATTGCCACCGACCGCATCATGATGTGCGGCAGCCCGGCGATGCTCGAAGAGCTGAAGCTGATGTTCGAAGGCCGTGACTTCGTCGAGGGCAGCGGCAACAAGCCCGGCCATTTCGTGATCGAGAAGGCGTTCGTCGAGCGGTAAGCGCCGCTCGCCGCCACCAATTCAGCTGTCGTCCTGGACAAGCGCGCGCAGATCCGGGACCCATAGCCACAGTCCGTGGTTACGCGACGACTCGGAGTGACAGCTCCTCCAAGCCAGAAAATTTCGTGGTTATGGATCCCGGGTCTGCGCTTACGCTTGCCCGGGATGACAGCTAATCTCGTGGAATCCGACGTGGCGCCCCACTGGTGGGCAGCCTGTTGCGGTCTGGCCCGCCGTCCCTTCCTCCCCACCCTTCTGCTGCACCGCAAAACCCGTCTACCGGGCTGATTGATTTGCCTCGCCCGAATTCGCTAGCCTGAAACAAGCGCCGCGTCATATCCGTATGACAGGCGAGGGCGTATCGTGCCGCCTCATGCTGGCGGGAGGATGGGATCGTGGCCGACAACAACAAAACACAGGAATCGCCCAAACGCCTGCCGCTGGCGGAAGAGGGGATCATGGAAACCCTGCTGCTTCCGTTCTCGCCGCGCTTCATTGTGCTGACGATCTGCGCGGTCGTCACTGCGCTCCTCATCGGCATCGGCCTCGCGGATCGCAAGATCTTCGACATCCTGCTGATCCCGATCCTGATCTTCGGCGCGCTGACGCTGCTCGGCGTCCGCGATCTCCTCCAGAAGAGCCACGCGGTGCTGCGCAACTATCCGATCTCGGCGCATATCCGCTTCCTGCTCGAAGAGATCCGCCCCGAGATGCGGCAATATTTCTTCGAGAGCGAGAAGGACGGCATGCCGTTTTCGCGCGACACCCGCTCGTTGGTCTATCAGCGCGCCAAGATGGAGCTCGACAAGCGCCCGTTCGGCACCCAGGAGGATGTCTATCGCGAAGGCTACGAGTGGATGCATCACTCGGTCTCGCCGAAGGCGCATGCCACGGAAAAATTCCGTGTCGTCATCGGTGGGCCGGATTGCGCAAAACCCTATTCGGCCTCCGTGTTCAACATCTCCGCGATGAGCTTTGGCGCGCTCAGCCCCAACGCCGTGCGGGCGCTCAATGCCGGCGCGAAGAAGGGCGGGTTCGCCCACGACACCGGCGAGGGCGGCGTCAGCCCCTATCACCGCGAGATGGGCGGCGACATCATCTGGGAGATCGGTTCTGGCTATTTCGGCTGCCGTCATCTCGACGGCACCTTCGATCCGGAGGCGTTTGCACGCGTCGCCGGCGAAGAGCAGATCAAGATGGTCGAGCTCAAGGTCAGCCAGGGCGCCAAGCCGGGCCATGGCGGCGTGCTGCCGGCCGCAAAGGTCTCGGAAGAGATTTCCAAGATCCGCGGCGTCTCGATGGGCGAGGATTGCATCTCGCCGGCATCGCACCGCGCCTTCTCGACGCCAACAGGCATGATGCAGTTCATCGCCGAGATGCGCCGCCTGTCCGGCGGCAAGCCCGCCGGTTTCAAGCTGTGCATCGGCCATCCCTGGGAATTCCTGGCGATCTGCAAGGCCATGCTGGAGACCGGCATCTATCCCGATTTCATCGTCGTCGACGGCAATGAGGGCGGCACCGGGGCCGCGCCCCTGGAATTCATGGACCATCTGGGCGTGCCGATGCGCGAGGGCGTCAACTTCGTCCACAACGCGCTGGTCGGCATCAACGCGCGCGATCGCATCAAGATCGGCGCCTCCGGCAAGATCGCCACCGCTTTCGACATGGCGCGGGCGATGGCGATCGGCGCCGACTATTGCAACTCGGCGCGCGGCTTCATGTTCTCGCTCGGCTGCATCCAGTCGCTGAGCTGCCACACCGACCGTTGCCCGACCGGCGTCGCGACGCAGGACCCGACGCGTGCGCGCGCGCTCTACGTGCCGCTCAAGATCGACCGCGTGCACAATTACCACCATGCGACGCTGCACTCGCTGACCGAGCTGATCGCCGCCGCCGGCCTCGAACATCCGCAGCAGCTGCGCCCGATTCATTTCACCCAGCGTACCTCGACCACCGATGTGAGATCCTTCGCGCAGCTCTATCCGGCGCTGCGCCCGGGCGAGCTGCTCGAGGGTACGGAAGATCCGCGCTTCCGCGACGCCTGGCGGATGGCGCGCGCCGAGACGTTCCAGCCCGCGCTGTAGACGCGGCGCCGACCGTGGCGACAGCGGTCGGCGTCCAGCGTAAATTCATCGCGAGCGAGGTTGGTGCTTAAGGTTTAGTTCAACTTTGGGTATAGATTGTGCCCATGGACGAACGACGCGACAAAGCCAGACATCGCGTGCTGAAGGCCGGAACGATCGAGTTCGGCGGCGGCGCGACGACTGCACCGTCCGCAACCTGTCCGACACCGGCGCCGCCCTCGACGTCACCAGCCCGATCGGCATCCCCGACCATTTCACCCTGCTCGTCCAGGCCGACGGAAAGCATCTGTCCTGCACCGTGGTCTGGCGCAAGGATAAGCGGATCGGGGTGAGGTTCGGGTGAGGTTGCCCTGCGTGTGATGCGAGTTCGCGCCGCAAACTCAACTGTCGTCCCGGCCTAGTGCGCAATTGCGCACGGGGGCCGGGATCCATACCGCGTGATTTATCGGTCAAGCGTAGGTAGCAGTAGCGGGCAACTACCAGTCTTCGCCAAACCCAATGCTGTGGCTATGGGTCCCGGCCTTCGCCGGGACGACGAGTCGAGAGATCGAAGTCGCCACTCACGCCGCCGCCTGCTCGCCCTGCCTGCTCGCCAAAATCTTGTCGATCCTCCGTCCATCCAGATCGACCACCTCGATGCGCCAGCCGGCGAAAACGAAGGCGTCGCCGACGTTGGGCAGTACGCTGAACTGTTGCAGCACGAGGCCCGCCACCGTGTTGTAGCGATGCGGCGGCAGCTCGACGCCGAGCAGTTCGCCGAATTCGTCGACCGGCATCCAGCCGGAGATCAGGAGCGAGTCGTCGTCGCGCCTGATATAGGCCGGCTCGGGAGGCCCTTCCTCGGAATGGAAGGCGCCGACGATGGACTCGAGGATGTCAGCGGCGGTCACCATGCCTTCGAAGGCGCCGTATTCGTCGTAGACCAAACCGACGTGAACGGGGGCGGCCTTCAGGATGGCCAGCACGTCGCGGGCATCTGCCGACGCCGGAATGCCGGGCGCCTCGCGCACGAGCGCGCGCAGATCCGGTGTGCGCTCGTTCATATAGGCGACCAGCAGGTCCTTGGCCTGGAGCACGCCGATCGGCTTGTCGCGGTCGCCGTCCGAGACGGGAAAGCGCGAATGCGGGCTCTTCGCGATGATCTCCTGAATGGTCCGCGAATCGTCGTTCAGGTCGATCTCGTCGACCTCGGTGCGCGGCGTCATGACCGCGCCGACCGGCCGGTCGCCGAGCCGCATCACGCCGGCGATCATCTCCCTCTCGCCGGGTTCGAGCACGCCTGCGTTCTCGGCCTCGCTGACGAGGTGATGGATCTCGTCCTCCGAGACCTTCTCCTCGGCCCTGCCGCCGCGGCCGAGCAGCGTGAGGATCAGCCTGCCCGAGAGATCGAGCAGGAACACGAGCGGCAGCGAGATTCGCGCCAGCAGATGCATCGCTGGCGCGACTCTCACCGCGATGCTCTCGGGGTCGCGCAACGCCACCTGTTTCGGCACCAGCTCGCCGACGATCAGCGTGGCGTAGGTGATGAGCGTGACGACGATGCCGACGCCGACGATGTCGGCAATGCCCTTGGACATGCCAAGCTCGAGCAGCCATTGCGTCAGCCGCTGCCCGAGCGTCGCGCCCGAGAATGCGCCGGAGAGCACGCCGACCAGCGTGATGCCGATCTGCACCGTCGAGAGGAACTTGCCTGGATCGGCCGCCAGCGTCAGCGCCCGATCGGCGCCGCGGACGCCCTTGGCGGCGAGCAGCGACAGCCGCGCCGGGCGAGACGACACCACGGCCAGCTCGGACATGGACAGCAAGCCGTTGATGACGATCAGGACGACGACGATAATCAGTTCGACGGAGAGCATTGATGTTCCGAGAATAAGCGAGTGTGGCCGGGCGCGGCACGGGGCTTGATATAGGTATCCCGGTGAGAAAATGCCGGTCATTGTGTCGCGTTCCGCTGCCGCGGGGGAAGCTGGCAGTGGACGAGGTTCGGCGAGGCCGGCGACGAGGTGGCCCCGCGGAACTACGGATTGTTGCTTAACGGGCTCTTAGTGGCCGCGAGCTAGGTTCCTGACATTTGCAGAATGTATTCGGGGACCAGAATGCGGATCGGAAAGCTTTTCGCGCTGTCGATGCTGACGGTGACGGTTTTTGCAGTCATTCTCGGCGCCGAGGTGCTCATACCGCAGACGCGCATCTTCACGAACCGTTCCGACGCGATCAAGACGGTCGACGCCTTCGGTGCGACCCTGATGGTCAGCCAGCAGGTCGCAGGCCTTCGCGCTCCCTATATCGGACCGATCTTCCAGGAAGCCGCTGCCACACAGGCACAGATCGACGCTGCCACCAAGGCCGCGAAAGCCGCCGATGCCGCATTTGAAGGCGCAAGGCGCGCCATCATGGTGCTCGATGACGGCGCAGCGATGGCCGAGAACCTCGATCGCGCGGCGCGGCGGCTGAAGGAAATCTACACGGCGGCCGATCGCGCGATGGGCGTTCCCCTGGCGGCACGCGACAGTGCTGTGATCAAGGGCTTTCTGCCCGGTGTCGCCGAGGTCATCGGCAACATCGAACCGGTCATGAACTGGCTCGAGGCGAAGGGCATCAGTGCCGATTCCTCGCTTGCGGCGCTGCTGAGCCTGGCGCGAACGGCGCAGGATCTGCGCGTCTCCGCGGGTAACCGTGCCGCCACGCTGTCACCGGCACTGAGCGCACGCCGCCCGCTCACGACGGCCGAATTCGCGCTGATGGATCGCATGCAAGGTCGTGTCGAGGCCGACCGCGAGCGCATCGAGGCCGGCATCGACCAGCTCGGAAACCCTCCTCGTATCGCCACCGCGCTGAAGGCGGCAACCGAATCGTATTTCGGAAAGGCAGCGGCCGCAGTAGACAAGGAGATGCCCGCGGCCCGGGGTGACGGCAAGTACGGTATCAACGCCGACGAGCTGGCGAAGGTCATCGTGCCCGCGATCCAGATGTTCTATGGCGTGCGCGACGCCGCGCTGGCGGAAGCGGCCGAGCGCGCTTCGGCCGCGCGTGACGCCGCGCTGGCCATGCTCGCCCTTGCGGGCGTTGCGGTGCTGGCATTGCTCGGGACGCTCGCCGGCGTGACCATCATGCTGCGCAGGCGCGTGGTGACGCCGCTTGCGAAGCTCGCGGACGTGATCGGAATGCTCGCGGCCGGACAGCATGAGGTCGAGATCCCCGCGACCGGCCGCAACGACGAGATCGGCCAGGTCGCAGCCTCGCTCCGGCATTTCAAGGATTCGCTCGCCGCCAAGAAGACCGCCGACGAGTCCGCCGCGGTCGAAGCCGAGGCGAAGCTTCGGCGCAGCCAGCGCATGGACCAGATCGCGCGCGAGTTCGAAGCCATGATCGGCGACGTGATCAACACCGTGTCGTCGGCATCCTCGGAGCTGGAAGTATCGGCGGGAACGCTGACGAACACGGCCGATCAATCGGAAAAGGTCACCGCGACCGTTGCGGCCGCCTCCGAACAGGCCTCGACCAACGTGCAGACTGTTGCGGCGGCCGCGGAGGAGATGGCCTCGTCGGTCGACGAGATCAGCCGGCAGGTCCAAGATTCCGCGCGCATCGCCGGTGAAGCGGTGCAGCAGGCGGGGCGCACCAACGACTATGTCGGCGAGCTCGCCAAGGCGGCGGGGCGGATCGGGGACGTGGTCGAGCTCATCAGCCAGATCGCGGGCCAGACCAACCTTCTGGCCCTCAACGCCACCATCGAGGCGGCCCGCGCCGGCGAGGCCGGCCGCGGCTTCGCCGTCGTTGCCTCCGAGGTCAAGGCGCTGGCCGAGCAGACCGCCAAGGCCACCGGCGAGATCAGTCAGCAGATCACGGGGATCCAGACCGCGACGGAGGATTCGGTCGGTGCCATCAAGGCGATCGGCGATACCATCTCCCGCATGTCGGAGATTGCGTCAGCGATCGCCGCGGCGGTCGAGGAGCAGGGCGCCGCGACGCGGGAGATTTCGCGCAACGTGCAGCAGGCGGCCCGCGGCACCCAGCAGGTCTCCGCCAGCATCGTCGACGTGCAGCGCGGCGCCAGCCAGACCGGATCGGCCTCTGCCAACGTGCTCGCCTCGGCGAGGTCGCTGTCGGGCGAGAGCAGCCGTCTCAAGGTCGAGGTCGGAAAGTTCCTGGACGCGATCCGGGCCGCGTAGGAAAAGCGCGGCCCGATGACAGGCTCCGCGGGCGTCTCGAAGGACGAGGCGCGCATCCGCGCTTAGGCTAGTCACAGACCAGCATCAGCCGCCCTCGCCGGGATTCTCCAGGCTGAACGTCTCGGACTGCTCGTCATAGGCGAACAGCTCGGCATAGCGGCCCCAAGACACCACCGTCTTCAGTGTCTCGTCGGCATAATCCTCGGACATATAGTCCTCGAGCTCGTTGCGGAACCTGGCCGCAGGCGCAGTATGCGAGGGACGCTCGTCCAGCACGCGACGGATCAGTCCCATCACCGGCACGTAGGTCACGAGATGTTCGGCGAACAGTTTCTTGCGTGCGTCGGTTTCGAGATGGGCAAATCGCTTGCCGGCGTCGGCGAGCATCAGATCGCCTTCGCTGAGCTGGGCGAAGCGCAACAGTTGAAGCGACTCGCCGAGATGAAGGATCTCGTCGGCCTCGAGCTGGAGCTGGCTTGCGAGCACCGGCAGGTCGGCATGTCCGTAATAGGGCGGCGCGGCCAGCGTCTCGATCAGGCCCGACAGCACATTGGAGGACACATGATGCAGCGTCATGCCGATGCCAGTGCCGGAAATGCCCTCGATCGAAGGCGCTCTTGGCTCGGCGCGCTGGGTCATGCGAGCATAGATGTTGTCGACGAGCTGACGGAAATGCGGATCGAGGCGGTTGCGTGGATGGGGCAGCTCGACCTTAATTTCGGCGGCGACACGCCCCGGGTTCGACGAGAACACGAGGATGCGATCGCACATCAGCACCGCTTCCTCGATATTGTGCGTGACCATCAGCACGGACTTGATCGGCAGCCGGCCCTCCATCCAGAGATCGATCAGATCGGTGCGCAGCGTTTCGGCGGTAAGCACGTCGAGCGCCGAGAACGGCTCGTCCATCAGCAGGAGGTCGGGATGCACCACCAGCGCGCGGGCAAAGCCGACGCGCTGGCGCATGCCGCCCGACAATTCCTTGGGAAAGGCTGACTCGAACCCGTCGAGGCCGATCAGGTCGATTGCCGCGAGCGCACGCTTGCGGCGCTTGGCGGCATCGACGCCTAGCGCTTCCAGGCCGAGTTCGACGTTTTGCAGCACCGTCAGCCAGGGAAACAGGGCGAATGATTGAAACACCATGGCAACACCGTTCGGCGGTCCGACGATGGTTTCGCCGCGGCAGGTTGCGCTTCCCGACGAAGGCGTCACAAGGCCGGCAATGATCCGCAAGAGCGTCGACTTTCCGGAACCGGAGCGGCCGAGCAGGCCGACGATTTCGCCCGAGCGGATCGTCAGATCGACCTTATCGAGAACCAATAGTTCCTCGCCGCTGCCCTTCGGAAACGACCGGCAGACGCCGCGAATATCGATGAGCGCAGAGGGGTGATCGAGCATCATTGTCTCCTCGTCAGCCGAGCCGCAAGCGACGTTCGCCAAACGCATAGAGTGGCCGCCAGACCAGACGATTGAAAAGCGTTACCAGAATGCACATCGCGGCGATCCCGAGAACGACGCGTGGGAAATCACCGGCTTCCGTCGCCGACGCGATATAGGCGCCGAGCCCGGTGGCGTTCAAATGTGTGTCGCCCCAGCTTGCGACCTCGGCGACGATCGACGCGTTCCAGGAGCCGCCGGATGCCGTGATCGCGCCGGTGACGTAGTAGGGGAAGATGCCGGGTAGGATGACCTTGAACCACCATCGCCATCCGCTGAGATGGAAGCTGCTTGCCGCCTCGCGCAGATCGCTGGGAAAGGCGCTGGCGCCGGCGATGACATTGAACAGGATGTACCATTGAGTGCCGAGGATCATCAGCGGGCTCAGCCAGACATCCGGATCGAGCCTGAAGCTGACGATAGCGACGACGAAGACCGGAAAGGCAAGATTTGCGGGAAAGGCGGCGAGAAACTGTGCCAGCGGCTGGATGCGCTCGGCCAGCTTCGGCCGCAGCCCGATCCACACGCCGATTGGCACCCAGATCAGGGTGGCGAGGCTGATCAGAACTGCGACGCGCAGTAGCGTGATCAACCCGTCGCGCATCACGATGAGGACATCGGGCAGACCGAGACTGGCCGACAAATAGCGATACGTTAGCCAGGCGGCATAGATTGTGCCGGCAAGGACGAAGGCAACCCACCCCCCGTCGATCAGTCGCGACGGCTGGCTCTTGCTCTTCGTTGGCGGGAGTAATTTCGGCAGCGAGATGCGCAAATTCGAGATCGCCCGATTGACGGCAGAGAACGGAAGCGTAATGGCACGCAGAGCCCGGGTTCGACGAAACAGATCGAGCATCCACGACGTGGGTACTTCGCCGGACGCCGTCTGTTCGAAGCGAAATTTGTCGGCCCAGGCGATGATGGGTCGGAACAGCAACTGATCATAGGCGATGATGACGAGCAGCATGGCCAGCATGGCGTAGAAGATCGCCGGCAAGTCCTGCTGCTGGATAGCGAGCGCGACATAGGAGCCGACACCCGGCAGGGTCACCGTGGTGTTGCCGACCGTGATCGCTTCCGAGGCGACCACGAAGAACCAGCCGCCCGACATGGACATCATCGCGTTCCAGATCAGTCCCGGCATCGCGAACGGCACGTCGAGGCGCCAGAAGCGCTGCCAGCCGGACAAATGGAAGCTCTGCGTGGCCTCCTCCAGGTCCTTCGGCACATTGCGCATCGACTGGTACATGCTGAACGTCATGTTCCAGGCCTGGCTGGTGAAGATCGCAAACACGGAGGCGAGCTCGGCGCCCAGCACCTTCCCCGGAAACAGGTTCATGAAGAAGACGACGGTGAAGGTGAGAAAGCCGAGGATCGGCACCGACTGGAGGATGTCCAGCATCGGGATCATCACCATCTCCGCGCGCCGGCTCTTGGCGGCAATCGCCGCGTAGATGAAAGTGAAGACCGTCGAGCAAACGATCGCCAGCAGCATCCGCAGGACGGTGCGGAGCGCGTAGAGCGGCAGATTTGCCGGATCGAGCGAGACTGGCGTGTGCTCCAGATCGGACAGTGGTGCTACGGTCTGCTCGCCACCGTAGACGATCAGCACCATGGTTCCGATCACGAGGATCAGAGCCACGACATCCCAGACATTGGGTCGCAACGCCCGGCCGATCGCGGCCGTGCGGATTTCTCTCAGCTTCATGCGGCCCGTCCTCGGGGCTAGAGCATGATCCGGAAAAGTGTGCAGCGGTTTTCCGACGAGATCATGCTCAAACAATAACCTAAAGCGCGATGACGATTCGTCCTCGCGCTTTAGAACTCGGCGTGCAGGCGGCCCGAGAAGATCGAGACCGGCCCGCGGTCGGCGTTATAGGCCGGGTTTGCGATCAATTGATAGTCCGCGGTCAGCGTGACGCCCTTGAGCACCGAATAGGCGTAGTAGGCCTCGAGGATGCGTTCGTTGTTGTAGTTGAGCCGGCCATCGCCGATCAGGAGGCCGATGCCGCCGGCGGCAAGGAAATCGCGGTGCGCGGCCGACAGGCCGTTGATCGCGCCGCCGATGCCGATCGTGTCGTCCGGGCGTCCCCAGCGGCTGCCCTTGATCGACAGGCCGCCGGAGATGCTGCGGTCGATGTCGGTGAAGGAGAGGATCTGGTTCTGGCCGTCATTCCAGCTGGCCCGGGCGAACAGTCCGACGTCGGTGACGAGCTGCTGCTCGAGGTTGACGTAGAAGCCGTATTTGGAGCGTTGGCGCTGGTTCGCGATCGCGATGTCGTTGATGTCGACCCCGGGGTTTGCGGCCGCCAGTGCCACGACTTGGCGATAGTTCGCGGTATTGCCTTCGTTGGCGAAGACGCCGACGCGCAGCTTGCCGGGTTGCTCGAAGATCGAATGACGCTCCTCGAACTCGACGACGGCGCCGCCGGTCTTGTAGACCAATGTGTCGCTGTTGGGCGCATCGGGGACCTGGAACAGTCCGCCGCGCACGGCCCAGTCCTTGCGATTGAGCTCGACCACGGCGCCGCGCGTATAGCCGGGCAGGTCGGCGGGGAAATCATAGGCGCCCGAGGCCCACATCGCCCAGTTCATGAAGTCGGCGCGCGGATCCTTGGCGTAGGAATTGCCGTCGAAGAAGTCGCCGACGGCGAAGCGGCCGACGATCAAGGTGACACGGTCGATATCGCGCTTGCCGGTGAGCTGGTTCGGTGCGTCGGGCACCTCTTCCTGTTCGCCGCCGAGACCAAAAGTCTGCTTGATGTAGTAGCGCTGCGCACGGATTTTCGGGAACGGCGCGCCGGCCTTCTGCGCCTCGCCGTTGGAGAAGCCGGCCAGTCCGAGCGTGCCGTTGAGGCCAAAACCCTGCGCCAGCTCGGGATTGAAATAGAACTCGCCGCCGTCCCACAGGCGCGCTCCCAGGAAAGCCGTCGTGGTCCATGTCGCCTGAAACTGGCCGCTGCCGGGCAGGCTTTGCGGACTGGCATAGGGCGAGTGGATCGGCCCGTAGCCCTGTGGCAGCACTGTCGTCTGCGCGTGAACGTTCCAGTCGCTGGACTCCGGCAGCTTGGTCTTGCCGTTGATCGGCGCCATCCAGGGCGTGTCGCCGAACTGGTAGTTGAGGCCGAGCTTGAACAGGTGAACGCGCGGCTCGACATCGACATTGGCAAGGCCAAACCCGCTGAGGTCGTAGGTTCGCCGCGACAGCGCGACGTAGTCATATTCGGCCTTCGCGGTCCAATTCCCGCTGACGGCGAATTCCAGGCCGAGTCCCGCGGTCCACCCGGTCTGATATTTTCCGACCGGAAACAGCTCGGAGACGCCGTCGGCATCGTTGACGTTGATATGGGTGTGGCCCCAGGCGAAACCGCCTGTGACGAAAGGCATGAAGCGGTCGAAAGCATAGCCGATGCGGCCGCGCACGGTGCCGACATAGTCGAGCGTGGTGTTGAACGGCACCGGTGACCGTTCATGCGCGACGATGTCGCGCGCGCCTGTGAATGTGGCGTCCGCCTCGATCCCGAGCACGACACGGTTCGCGAGCTGGCGATTATAGCCGAGCTGATAGCCGCCGTTGAACCCGGTGGCGCTGGGCGGCAGGATCACACCTTGCAGCGGCAGTGAATTGGTGCCGGGACCGAAGCTGGCATCGCCATAGCCGAAATGACCGCCGACATAGAAGCCGGTCCAGTCGTAGACGGACCTCAGCAACGGCGCCTTCAGCGACAGATCAGCCGCGAGGCCGGCGGCGGGAAAAGCAAGTACGCCCGTGGCGATCGCCGCAGCCGTTCGCAAGCACCGGTGTCTGTGACCTCTCAACGTCAAAACGCACGCCCCCAAACGCGACTATGTCCCACCCGCCGCGACTCGCATCCCTGCCGATTCGCAGCGCTCCTGTCATCAGTTCTTGGTTGGCACGCGGTCGGGCGAGATGATCTCGATCCGATGCGATGTCGTCCCAAGTGCCTGGGCCCGCTGCGAACCTTATTGCGAGTAATTCGCAGTAGCAACTGACGCGCGTTGCCGCCCAGGATAGTTCGCACCGCTGTGTGACGGGACTGCAACAAATCCGCAGGGGCCCAAAACAGATGACCCCGCCCGGGGGGACAGCCGGGCGGGGTCGGGGGCACGACACGGGGTGGATGAGGCGCCCGTGTCGGACGCGGGATCCACTTAAGATCGGCCTCAGGTAGTCAAATCAGTAGCAGGTACGAACGCGGCCGACGTACTGGCCGAAGGCGTTGTACTGGGCGACCCAGCCGCAGCGGTGATAGCCGTGATAATAGGGGTCGTTGCTGGCGGCGATCGCGGAGCCGACGACGGCGGCGGTGGCGATGCCGGCACCCACACCCCAGACCCAGCCGGGCGGCTTGGCTTGGGCCTGCGAGGTGGTGGACACCATGGTGCCGGTGACGGCGAGAGCAGCGAGAGCTGCGGCGGCAATCTTGGTCTTGATCGACATGTGAAACTCCATCCGGGTTGAGGCGGTCCGTTGTGGCCCGCGTGCCCAATTGGACGGAGGCTCTTCGCGTCCGGTTCGAAGGCGGCAGATCCGGTACGGGAGCTCAGCTTTTTCCTGAATAATTCCAGTAGGATGCAAGCTAGCCGAGGGGGCCCTTGGCGAGCCTGTTCACGTCGAAGTTATCGACCTCAGCCAGCAGCTCGCAGAAGGCCGCCGCGCCCTGATCGAGCAGCTGCTCGCCCTTCCCAGGGAGCGCCAATGTCGCGTTGCCGACCGCGCCGCTGGCGTTGAGATCCTGCGCCTGCCAGGCGAACGGCGCGGGCCGCTGCGTCGACAGCCAGCGATATTGCTGCTCCAGCGCGATGCTGCTCGCCGGAAAATTTGCGATCGCATCCTTGCGCACCTGATCCGGATAGCGCGCCAGCATGATCGAGGTCTCGACAGCACCGCCATGAATACCGTGGCGCACCTCATCGGCCGGGAACAATGTGTCCGCGCCTGATAGCCGCGACCACGACGTCGTCACCACGAACAGCTTGTGATGCGCGCGAAGATCCTGCGCCACCAGCATCATGGCCGCGCTGTTGCCGCCATGGCTGGTGATGATGACGAGCTTCTTCACGCCGCGACGCGCGACCTCCTCGCCGATTGCGGTCCATTTCTTCAGCGCGACCTCGGTCGGCAGCGTCTGCGTGCCCGGATAGTCGATATGCTCGGTGGAAATCCCGACCGGTTCAACTGGCAGAAAGCTGGCCGGAACGCTCCCGGACAACAGCTCGCGCGCACGGGCCAGATAAGCGTCCGCGATCAGCACGTCGGTTGCAACAGGCAGATGCGGCCCGTGCTGCTCGGTCGCCGCCAGCGGCAGCACCGCAATCCAGCGCGACACGTCTGCGGAGGCCGCATCGGCCCAGCGGATCTCGGTCCAGTCGCGGGACGGCATCATTGAGTTTTCTTTGGAGGTTTCTTTGCCCGAATTTGTCACGTAATTTGGGTCCCTGAGGGGATGCGGGCCTGGCCGGCTCGCGTCCCCGAACTTCATGCGGTTCTATCGCGTTGGTTCGACATGAGCTAGACGCGATTGGGCTGGAAGCGATCGACGGAGTGCCATCATGACCCCCTCTCATCTGCGGCGAGCGTTCATTGCGGGCTTGATGGCCGCTTTGGCCGGAAGCGCCGCTGTAAGCGCCGAGACGCTCGACAAGGTCACCTTCGGCACCAACTGGGTCGCCGAGGCCGAGCATGGCGGCTTCTTCCAGGCCGTCGCCGATGGCACCTACAAGAAATACGGCCTCGACGTCACCATCGTCCCCGGCGGTCCCAACGAGAACAACCGGATGCTCCTGATCGCCGGCAAGATCGATTTCTTCATGGCCGCCAACACGCTGATGTCGTTTGATGCGGTCGCGAGCAACGTCCCCGTGATCACGATCGCCGCGATCTTCCAGAAGGATCCGCAGGTGATGCTGACGCATCCCGACGCCAAGGTCGCCAAGATCGAGGATCTCAAGCCGCTGACCCTGTTCGTCTCCAAGGAGGGCATGACCAGCTACTTCCAGTGGCTGAAATCCGAATACGGCTTCAGCGAGAAGAACGTCCGCCCCTATAATTTCAATCCGCAGCCCTTCATCGCAAACCCCAAGAGCGCGATGCAGGGCTACGTGACGTCGGAGCCCTTCGCGGTCGAGAAGGCGGCCGGCTTCAAGCCCAACGTGCTGCTGCTCGCCGACTACGGCTTCAACACCTATTCGACGCTGATCGAGACCCGCCGCGACGTGGTCGAGAAGAAGCCCGATCTCGTCCAGCGCTTCGTCGATGCCTCCATGGTCGGCTGGTACAATTACATCTACCGCGACAATTCCGCCGGCAATGCCATGATCAAGAAGCTCAATCCTGAAATGACCGACGACCTGCTCGCCTATTCCGTCGCCAAGATGAAGGAACACGGCATCGTCGATTCCGGCGATTCCCTCAAGAACGGCATCGGCGCGATGAGCGACGAGCGCTACGCCTCCTTCTTCAACAAGATGGTCAAGGCCGGCGTGGTCAAGCCCGATCTCGACTTCCGCAAATCCTATACGCTGCGCTTCGTCAACAAGGGCGTCGGCGTCGAGCTGCGCCCGAGCAAGCCGTAACGCAAGGTCCATGTCCGCTGTCAAAACCTCGTCCGGGGTCGAGGCCGGGCTGACGCATCTCGCCGTCAGCCTGCGCGACGTGACGAAAGTGTATGACAACGGCGTCATGGCACTCGGCCCGCTCGACCTCGCGGTGCGCAAGGGCGAATTCATCTCGCTGCTGGGCCCGTCCGGTTGCGGCAAGTCGACCGCGCTGCGGCTGATCGCGGGGCTCAGCACGCCCTCGTCCGGAATCGTGCGGGTGGCGCGCCCCGAGGGCGTTCCGCAGCCGGGCCACGGCATCGGCTTCGTGTTCCAGGAGCCGACCCTGATGCCCTGGACCAGCGTGCGCGAGAACGTGCGGCTGCCGCTCAAGCTTGGCGGCGTCGCGAAGGTGGAAGGGCGCGCGCGTACCGATGAGGCGCTGGCCAGTGTCGGCCTTGCCGATTTCGCCGACGCCTTTCCGCGCGAGCTGTCCGGCGGCATGAAGATGCGGGTGTCGCTGGCTCGCGCGCTCGTCACCGATCCCGATATCCTGCTGATGGACGAGCCGTTCGCGGCGCTCGACGAGATCACGCGCTTCCGCCTCAACAACGATCTGCTCACGCTGTGGCGCAGCCTTGGCAAGACCGTCATCTTCGTCACCCATTCGGTGTTCGAATCCGTCTATCTGTCGCAGCGCGTGGTGGTGATGACGGCGCGGCCCGGCCGCATCCAGGCCGACCTCCGCATCGAGACGGTCGAGCCGCGCGGAGAGGAGTTTCGTACCTCCGCCGCCTATTCCGATTATTGCCGAAGAGTGTCGGCCGCGCTGGCGCCGTCCTATTCGGGGCAGTCGACGCTATGAACGCGCAAGCCGCCGTCCCCGCAAAACCGCAAGGTGTGCAACGTGCGATGCGCTTCGTGCTTCCCGTCATCGTGTTCGCGGCCGGCCTCCTGGCCTGGGAGCTGGTGGTCCGCATCAAGGACATCCCGCCTTACGTGCTGCCGGCGCCCTCCGTCATCTTTCTGACATTGATCAAGGACTGGGCGGTGCTGTCACAATCGCTGGCCACCACGCTGCTGACCACGCTGGAAGGTTTCGTCGCTGCCAGCATCGGCGGCATTGCGCTGGCGCTCCTGTTCAACCAGTCGAAATGGGTGGAATATTCGCTGTTCCCCTATGCCGTCGTGCTCCAGGTGACGCCTGTGATCGCGATTGCACCGCTGCTGCTGATCTATCTGGAGCAGCAGACCGCGGTCGTGGTCTGCGCCTTCATCGTCGCCTTCTTCCCGGTGCTCTCCAACACCACGCTCGGGCTCAATTCGGTCGACCGCAACCTCTCAGGCCTGTTCCAGCTCTATGGTGCGTCGCCGCCGCAAACCCTGCGTTTCCTGAAGCTGCCCGCGGCGCTGCCCTACATCCTCGGCGGCCTGCGCATCGCCGGCGGCCTGTCGCTGATCGGCGCGGTCGTGGCCGAGATTGCGGCGGGAACGGCGGGCGCCGGCTCCGGGCTTGCCTATCGGATCGCCGAATCCGGCTACCGATTGAACATACCCCGCATGTTCGCGGCGCTGCTTTTGTTGTCGCTCGCCGGGATTGTCATCTATGGGGTGCTGGCGCTAGTTTCCCACCTCGTTTTACGGCGCTGGCATGAGAGCGCGCTTGGAAAGGAAAGCTGATGTCTACCGGTTCGATTTCGTCCGAAAAGATCGATCTTCTGATTTATGGACCGGTCCGGCCGATCCTCGACAACGGGTTTTCCGATCATTTCGTCGTGCACAAGGCCGAGACGCTTGGTGACCTCGAGCGGTTGACGCCGGCGATCCGCGAGAGGATCCGCGGCGTCGCGGTGACCTATCACACCGTGCGGGCCGACAAGGATTCGCTGTCGCAGCTGCCCAAGATCGAGATGGTGGCGAGCTTCGGCGTCGGCTACGACCACATCGACGCCAAATACGCGGCCGAGCACAACATCATCGTCACCAACACGCCCGACGTGCTGACCGAGGAGGTCGCCGACGTCGCCATGGGCCTGTTGATCTCCACCTTGCGCGAGTTCATCAAGGCCGACCGCTACGTCCGCTCCGGGCTCTGGCAGACGCAGAACTATCCGCTCAGCGTCGGCTCGCTGCGCGACCGCAAGGTCGGCATCGTCGGCATGGGCCGGATCGGCCAGGCCATCGCGCGCCGGCTCGATGCCTCGCTGGTGCCGGTGGTCTATCACTCGCGTAATCCGTCCAAGGACGTCTCCTACAAGCACTATCCCGACCTGATCGAGATGGCGAAGGCGGTGGACACGCTGATGGTGATCGTGCCCGGCGGCGCCAGCACGAACAAGATGATCAATGCCGAGGTGCTCAAGGCGCTTGGTCCGCGCGGCGTGCTGGTCAACGTGGCGCGCGGCTCGGTGGTGGACGAGCCGGCGCTGATCCAGGCGCTGAAGTCGGGCACCATCCTCGCTGCCGGCCTCGACGTGTTCGCGGCCGAACCGACCGTGCCGGACGAGCTCAAGACCATGCAGAACGTCGTGCTGCTGCCGCATATCGGCTCGGCCTCGGTGGTGACGCGCAACGCGATGGACCAGCTCGTGGTCGACAATCTCAAGTCATGGTTCTCAGGCAAGGCGCCGCTGACGCCGGTTGTGGAAACGCCGTTCAGGGGGCGCTGATGAGAGCTCTTCGGGGCGTTGCATTCGCCGTCGCGGCCTGCTTGGCTGCGATCGGCATCGCGCATGCGCAGGATGCGACGACCCTGAAGAAGTCGATGCCCGGGCAATGGGAGCTCTCGACCACCGAGCGCAGCAAGACCTGCGTCGTCACCCTCAAGGGCGACGCCACAGGCCAGGGCTTCAAGCTGGAGCTCGAACCCGCCTGCAAGACCGCGCTACCCTTCACCAAGGACATCGTCGCCTGGAGCGTCAGGGGGCTCGACATCGTCCGCTTGCAGGACGCAACCGGTGAAGCCGTGATCGACTTCACCGAGGTCGAGGCCGGCATCTTCGAGGGCCTGCGCCAGGGCGAGGGCGTCTACATCCTGCAGGATCTCGCCGCCGCCCGCTCGATGGCCAAGTCGATGGACCAGATGATCGGCGATTGGTCGATGGTGCGCGGCAATGGCCAGCCGGTGTGCGGGCTGACGCTGACCAACACCGAGGCGGGTCCCGACAATTTCCAGGTCTTCCTCAAGCCGAGATGCGACGCGGCAATCGCCCAGTTCAACCCGACGCAATGGCGGCTCGAGCGCGGCCAGATCATCCTGATGTCGAAATCAGGAGATGCCTGGCAGTTCGAGGCCGACGACAACGCGCAGTGGCGGCGTGTCCCCGACACCGCCGATCCCCTGATCATGCTGCGTCAGTAGGCAGCCCACCGCTGCCGGTTGACGGCAAGCGAATGCGGAACCTGCCGACAGGGCATCCCGTTGACGGAAGGGGCAATCCCGTTGGGAGATCCGGCATGGCCAAGCGCGTCCTCGCGATCGGCATCGAACCCGGCAATGCGGATTACAGCGCATTCCCGCAGCTCACGCCCGATCATGTCCGCAGCTACATCGAGGCCCAGCTCCTGCGCCTGCGCGGTCTCGGCTTTGAGGTCACGAGCTGCCTGATCGATCTCGATGCAGCCGCCGAGGCCGCCGTGACGGCGGCGTTGCGCGACGAGCGCTTCGACTGCATCGTGATCGGCGCAGGGCTGCGCGAGCCGAAGGAACGTCTGCTGCTGTTCGAGAAGGTGCTCAACCTCGTCCACCGCCTCGCGCCGGAGGCCGCGATCTGCTTCAACACCACGCCCGCCGACACCGCCGAGGCCGTGCAGCGCTGGATCGATCCCTGAGAGGACGCGCTCGCGCTTGTCGCGAGATCGCGTGCATCAGTTCGTCAGCGCAACCAACCGTTGACGCCTTCGGTTTTGTGGCGCAATCATGCACGCGTTATCAGGGGTGGGAATCTTCATGTTCAGACTTGTTTTGCTGCTCGTCTGCGTGGCGACGCTTGCGGGCTGCGATGCCATAAGCACGGTGACGGATGGATTCAAGCAGGCGAAGGCGGTGGAGGCTGACCTTGAACAATCGACCGGGGTCAAGCCGGCGGTCGGCTTCAATTGGCACAATGGGAGGCTGGTGTCGGTGACGGTTCAATTCCCGCGTCCCTATGAAGACAGGCCGCTGAACGAACTCGCGGGACTCGTTCGCGACGCTGTCACCAAGGATTTCAAGCAGACACCCGAAAGGATCGTGCTCGCCTTCGCGGTCGCCAAGTGAGGCCGACGCGACCGGCATCCCACGCGGGGCGGGGACCACGGCGACATCCCACCGCTTTGGGACGGACGGAAGGCGATTTGATCTGGCCCGAATCCGCTTCCGGCGCTAGAACTCGCCTCACCACAGGGAGGGCGAGCATGCTTCGAGGTCTGCGCATTGGAAGTTTGGGAGTAGCGGCGTGCCTGACGGTTGCGATGGCGATGCCGGTCCGTGAAGCTGCGGCCCAGGATGCTCTTGGCGGCGCGATCATTGGCGGCGTCGGTGGGGCGATCCTCGGTGGCGCGCTCGGCGGAGGCCGTGGAGCTGCAATCGGCGCCGTGGTCGGCGCCGGCACGGGCGCCGCGATCGCCTCCGAGGGCGAGCGCCGCCGCTCCGGCTATTACGCCTATCAGCGCGGCTGCTACATGCAGCGCCCCGACGGCTACTATGTCCGGGTCGATCACAGATATTGCTACTGAGCTGACGCGAGCGGCCGCGCTCCAGAGCATGATCCGGAAAAGGGTGCAGCGGTTTTCCCTCGCGACAAGCGCGGAACGCGTTTGCGCGGAGAACATGCTCAAACAACAACCTAAAGCGCGATGGCGATTTATCCCGATCTCATCGCGCTCTAGGTCTTCGCCGCTGCTTCCGGCATGATCTGGAGCAGCGGCTCTGGCTGGATCGAGATCTGACCGGCGAACGGCCGGTCGTGCGCGGCGATCAGCAGGACCGAGGTGGCCACCCCCGTTGCGAACAGGCCCATCGCGATCGCCGATCCCAGCCGATTGTCGCAATGAACGAGGCCGATCACCAGCAATGCGCAGGTGGCCTGGAGGTAGAGGCACCACCATTTGACTGGATTGACCGCGGCGAGGCTGACGATGATCCGCTGCCGCCGCGCGTCCAGCGCCTGCTCCAGCGTGGCGATGAGTTCGCGCTGCACCGTCGCCGGACCCGGACCTTGTGGCGTCATCGCGACGACGAATTGCAGGGCTTCGGCAAGCGCAGGCGGCGTGGCCCTCAGGGACACCTCCCGATGCGCCATCATCGGCCATTCCACCTTGACGGCCTGCCCGACATAGTCGCGCACAAGGGCGCGCAGTTTTGTCTCTTGCTCAGCCGGCAGGCCGGCGGCCAGCAGCACGGCGCTCCGCAGTGAGCTGGCCTCGCGGCTCACCGCGGCGCTGGCGCGGTCGCTGTCGCCCCAGACCTGCGCCGCGGTGAAGGCGACGAACAGGCCGAAGATGATGCCGAGCACGGGCAGCATGCCCGGCGAGATCGCTTTGAGCGATTTTGCGCGCTCTCCTGTCGCGACAAGCGCGATGCCTGCGAAGATCGCTGCGGCCAGAAGATAGGTGAATCCGAAGATCACCAGCGCCATCAAGGGCACCGGCAGATTGTGCAGCCAGTTGTTCATCGCTTCCTTGTCATCTGATTTGAGGCTCTAGATCAACCGCATCCCGCGCAGGCTGGCGTGGCCGCTCTTGCCGACGATGATGTGGTCATGCACTGCAATTCCCAGCGGCTTCGCGATCTCGATGATGGCTTTGGTCATCTGGATGTCGGCCTGCGAGGGCGAGGGATCGCCCGAGGGATGGTTGTGCACCAGGATCAGCGCGGTCGCGGACAGCTCCAGCGCGCGCTTGATCACCTCGCGCGGATAGACCGGCGTGTGGTCGACCGTGCCGGTCTGCTGCACCTCGTCGGCGATGAGCTGGTTGCGCTTGTCGAGGAAGAGCAGGCGAAACTGCTCCTTGTCCGCGAAGGCCATGCTGGTGCGGCAATAGGCGATCACCTCGTTCCACGACGACAGCGCATTGCGGCTGTTGACCTCGCCCTTGGCGACGCGGTGCGCCGCGGCGGCAATCAGCTTGAGCTGGTGGACCGCGGATTCGCCGATGCCGTCGACCTCGCGCAGGCGCGCGACCGGCGCATGCACGACCTCGGCGAACGAGCCGAAAATCTTGATCAGCGTCTTCGCCAGCGGCTTGGTGTCGCGCCGCGGCAGCGCCGGAAACAGCGCCATCTCCAAAAGCTCGTAGTCGCTGAGCGCGTCCGCACCCGCGCTATAGAAGCGCTCGCGCAGCCGCTCGCGATGGCCGTGATAGTGCGGCGTTTCCTCAGGCTTGCTCTTGTCGTGGTCTGGTTTGGCGGGCATCAACCGCCAGCATTGCCGGGGACCTGCGCTTTTGCAACCGTCAATTGCGGCGGCATGCTAGCGGCTCGGCTTCAATCCGGGCACCAGCGCAGCCAGCCGATCCCTGATCGGACGGCCGAACATCGGCGCGCCCATGTCCGCGGGCGGCGGGCCCGGCGGCGGTCCACCGCGCATGCCGGGTGGTGGAGGGCCAGCGCGCCCCACTGTCGCCTGCGCCCGGCGGTCGGCGCCGAGTGTCAGTGTCGCGACATAGCGGTCACGCTCCTCCTTCACCGCGCAGAAGGCGCGATGCTCGGGATCGGACCTTTCGATGACGTGATCGTTGGCGTTGATCACCACGCGCTGCCGCGCACGGTCGCGATAATCGGGCACGTTGGTGTAGATGAACTCGTTGAGCGCGTCGGGCAGGAAGGTTTGCCCGGTCAGCACCGTGCGCTCGTCGAGAAACACCTTGAAATGGATGTGCGTGGTGCGGCCGTCATACCAGCCGGGATAGATGGTGTTGAAGTTGACCCAGCCGGCCTCGTCTGTCCTTTGCGTGCCGCGCAAAAAGGTCTTGCTGGTCGCATCGATGTTGTGCGCGTCGCCCTGGCCGGGAAACGCCGAATAAAGCCCCTTGGCGTCGCAATGCCAGATGTCGACCCGCGCACCGGGGATGGCGGTGCAGGGCCCCGCCTCGATCACGCGCAGCCGCAAGGTCAGGGGCACGCCGGGCTTGCCTTCGGCGATGTCGGACCTGACGAGTTCAGGGGCGGAATAGAACGGCCCTTCCTCGGCCTGCGGCGTCAGGATGCAGGCGGGCTCGCCATCCGCAGCGCCGGGCGCAGCTTCTGCGCGGCCCGGCAACAGGCCGGCGGCACTGGCCGATACGAAACCGAGGAATCCGCGACGCGTCGACGTACCCACTTCATTTCTCCTGTCCGTCTTCCGGGAGATCGTGATCGGCAGGGACGATGGCAAGATCGGGCTGCGATGATGGCGGCAATCAGCCCGGACGTGTCTTGCCGTTTCCGGCGCCTGAGGGAACCGTGACCGCGATTACTCCGGCGACGATGAGCGCCATCCCGGCAAGGATCGACCAGGTCAAGCGCTCGCCGAGCAGTCCGGTGCCGAGCGCCACCGCAAAGCCCGCGCGCAGGTAGCTCCCGCTTGTCGTCCCGAGCGGGCCGAGCGTGCGGATCAGGCGGAAATAGATCACCATTGCGAGCGCCGTGCAGATGACCGCAAGGCCAAGGACCGCCGCGATCGCCTGCGCCGTCGGCGCCAGCGTCCAGGGGCGCTCGACGATTGCGGCCGCGGGGAGCATCAGAATTGCAGCGCAACTCATCGCCCCCGCTGCCGTCACGATCGCGGGAAATTTGGCGAACCGCTGCCCCCATATCGGCGCGAGCGCATAGCACAGGCTCGCGCCGAGCACGGCCACCTGCGCCAACGGCGCCGCCGTGGCGAAGCCGGAGAGCGCATCGATGCCCATCGTCAGGGCGACCCCGGCAAGCCCAAGTCCGATACCGGCGATCTTCTGACCGCTGATCGTCCGCCGCCCACGGCCGCTCATCATCGCGATCGCAAGCACGAACATCGGCGGCGTTGCGTTGAGGACACCGGCGAGCCCGCTCGAAATATGCATCTCGCCCCAACTGATCAGGGTGAAGGGCAGCGCACTTTGCAGCAGCCCTTGCACGAAAAAGGCCGCCCAGACCGAGCGCTGCCGGGGCTGGGAGTGTCCTTGCGCAGCCGCGATCGATGTCAGGAGAATTGCCGCGATCGCGACCCGTACGGCAACCATCGTGAATGGCGGAATTGTCGGGACGGCGATCTTGATCAGCGTGAACGAGCCGCCCCAGATCAATGAGAGCAGCAGCAACAGCGTGATCTCGGATGCGAGGGAGGTATGCCCTGATCTTGCCTGTGGTGCCTGCATGCTCATGCGATGATCTGCTCCGGGGATCGACCGGCACCATGGTCCCTGCCAGCAGCGAAGGCTGGCCGAATTCGGACCTCATCACCCGACCGAGTCCGATTCCAGCTATCTGCGAGGCCGCGCCGGACTTATTGTCGGGCCATGGCGACAGGCTCGACGCATCGGCAGATGCTGCCACCGCATCTCGATTGGGAGACGTGCGATCGGGCGCGCCTCGCGCGTGCCCGTGCTTTCGACGGTCTGTTCTTCTCCGGCGTTCGCTCGACGCGGATCTATTGCCGGCCGGTCTGTCCCGTTCGTCCCGCTCGCTCCGAGAACGTCACCTTCTATGCGACCGCGGCCGCCGCCGAGCGGGCCGGCTTCCGCCCGTGTCTGCGCTGCCGGCCGGAGGCCGCGCCGGGGTCTCCGGCCTGGATGGGAACGGCGACCACCGTCGCCCGCGGGATGCGGCTGATCAATGACGGATTCCTGGATCGCGCATCGATGGCGGAGCTTGCGGAGGCCCTGGGGGTCGGCCCGCGCCATCTGCTCCGCCTGTTCATGCGCCACGCCGGCGCGAGCCCGAGCGAGATCGCGGCGACCCGGCGCGTGCAGGAAGCCAAGCGACTGATCGACCAGACCAGCATGAATTTCGCGGAGATTGCCTTCGCGGCAGGCTTCGGCAGCGTCCGCCGTTTCAACGACGCATTCGCTGCGACCTACAAACGGCCGCCCTCGTCATTCCGGCGCCCGCGACAGGGTGCGGCGGAGCCCGTGCGGTGATCAGCCGAGCGGCTTCTCGCGGTGCCGCTCCGACAGCGTGAAAATCTCGACGCCATCAGCTGTGACGCCGACGGAGTGCTCGAACTGCGCCGACAGCGAGCGGTCGCGGGTGACGGCGGTCCAGCCGTCGGAGAGGATCTTTACGTGCGGCTTGCCGAGATTGATCATCGGCTCGATGGTGAAGAACATGCCGGGCTTGAGCTGCACGCCCTCGCCGGGCCGGCCGATATGGATGATGTTCGGCTCGTCGTGGAACATGCGACCCAGGCCATGGCCGCAGAAATCGCGCACCACGCTCATGCCCTGCGGCTCGACGAAGCTCTGGATGGCGTGGCCGATGTCGCCCGTGGTGGCGCCGGGTTTGACGGCCGCGATGCCGCGCATCATCGCCTCATAGGTGACTTCGATCAGCCGCTCGGCCTTGCGGGCGATCGGGCCGACTGCATACATCCGGCTGGAATCGCCATACCAGCCGTCGACGATGAAGGTGACATCGATGTTGACGATGTCGCCTTCCTTCAGCGGGCGGTCGCCGGGCATGCCGTGGCAGACGACGTGGTTGAGCGAGGTGCAGGTCGAGTAGCGGTAGCCGCGATACATCAGCGTTGCCGGATAGGCGCCGTTGCTGAAGGCGAAGTCGCGGACGAATTCGTCGATGTGCGAGGTCGGCACGCCCGGCCCGACGATGTCGGTGAGCTCGTCGAGGCACTTCGCCACCAGCGCGCCCGCCTTGCGCATGCCGGCGAAGGCGGCCGGTCCATGCAGCTTGATCTGTCCGGTCTTGCGCAGGGAGGTATCGGTGGCTTCGACGTAGCTCATGCGGGAACTGTCTTCCGGGCTCGGTCTGATTTCGATGTGGGCGGAAAGGCTTGATTTCACACCCCAATTTAATGATTGCGGGCCTTCATGCAAGCCAAGCCTGCTCCCTGCGCCCGAAAGTGGGCCTAATTCGGGACTTCGACGGTGGTTTCCACCGGCAGGGCGCCGCCACGCACGCGGATTTCGCGGACGGGGTAGGGAACCCGGATGCCCTCGCGCTTGAAGGCGTCCCACAGCGCCAGCATGACGTCGCTCTTGACGGTGTCCATGCCGTCGGGATCGGCGAGCCACAGGGTCAGCGAGAATTTCATCCCGGCTTCCGCAAACTCGGTCAGAATGCAGTTCGGCGGCTTGCCTTTCTGCGCGCGGGGATGGGCGGCGGCGGTCTCGGCGGCGAGCTTGCAGACCAGCTTCGGATCGGCGTCGTAATTGGTGCCGAAGGCGATCTTCACCAGCGTGTTCTTGTCGGTGTAGGTCCAGTTGACGACCTTCTGCGTCACCAGATCCTCGTTCGGCACCAGAAACTCGCGGCCGTCGCCGGCGGCGACGGAAATATAGCGCGTCTTCATTGCGCTGATCCGCCCGGTATTGTCGCCGATGGTGACGAGGTCGCCGGGCTTCACCGATTTGTCGGCCAGCAGGATGATGCCGGAGATGAAATTGGCGACGATCTTCTGCAGGCCGATACCGATGCCGACGCCGACCGCGCCGGAGAATACCGCGAGCGCCGACAGGTCGATGCCGACCGCGCCGAGCGCAATGACAATTGCGATGGCAAGAAGCCCGATGCGGATGATCTTGACCAGCAGCACCTGCACCGACGGCGTCAAATCGGTCGCCGAATTGATCCGGCTCTCGGCGAAATTGCTCGCGATATTGGTCAGCCAGAGCGCAATCAGCAGCAGCGCGCCGGCCTTGATCACCAGGAGCGGGGTCAGCCGCAGGCCGCCGAGCACGATGGCGAAGGAATCGAGCAGCTCGATCGTCGCATCGAGCTGGCCGATGATGGAGAGCGCCGCGACGAACCACGCCGTGATCGACACCAGCTTGACGATGAAGGCGTTTTGCAAGACCGACGTTACCAGCCGGATCACGAGCCAGGCGAGGCCCAGCTTGGCGGCGACCATCAGCAGATAGCTGCGGCTCGGCCAGGTCGCATGATACATCACCACGCGCTCGATGATTACGAGCAGGGTGAATACCGCCGTCGAGGCGCTGGAGACCATCACCCGGGCGGAGTGCCGGAGCGGCAGCGGCCAGCGCATGGCGAGCGACGTCATGTCGACGCGGCTGCGAATCGCGGCCTCCGCGGCATAGGCGATGCCGGCCGCAGCCAGGATGAGACCGAATTGCAGGTAGAACCAGGGTGAGGAGATTTCCGCCCCGACGCTGCGCGCGGTGGTCTGCACGAACTCCACGAAGTCTTTGAGGTCCATGTCCGTCGGTCTCGTCGGGAAGCGGGCGGGAGGATTTGATTCGAGGGAGCCGCAGAATCCCACAAAGGGCGCGGCCGGACCATCGATACACCGCCAAGTGAAGCGCGTTAAGGCCGCAAAATGCGGGCAGATTGCCGCGAGCGGGAGAAAATGGGTTGGCGCGGGAGAGTGCCGACGATAAGGATGCAATTCCAGCGAATTATACCCGGAAGGTGGATGGCTTCCCTCGACTCTGTCAGCCTCGCCATATTGCTCGGCGCCGTCCTCGTCATGGCCGGCATCTTGTCCAGCTTGCTTGCGCTGCGCTTCGGCGCGCCCCTGCTGCTCGTCTTCCTTGTCATCGGCATGCTCGCCGGCGATTCCGGCCCCGGCCAGCTCCAGTTCGACGACGTCCGCACCACCTATCTGGTGGGCTCGGTCGCGCTCGCGCTGATCCTGTTCGACGGCGGCCTCAGGACACGCTTTGCCAGCATCCGCACCGTGCTCGCGCCCTCCGTGGTGCTGGCGACGGTCGGCGTGCTCCTGACCGCACTGATCACGGCGCCGTTTGCAAAATATGCGCTCGATCTCAACTGGTCGGAATCGCTGCTGGTCGGGGCCGTGGTCGCCTCGACCGACGCGGCCGCCGTGTTCCTGCTGGTGCACACCCAGGGCCTGCGCCTGCGTCCGCGCGTCGGCGCGACGCTGGAGGCGGAATCCGGCACCAACGACCCGTTCGCGATCTTCCTGACGCTCATGCTGGTCGAATACATCTCGCTGGGATCGAGCTCGCCCGGCCATGTGCTGATGGAGTTCGTCCAGGAGGCGGTGCTGGGCGCCATCGTCGGCGTCATCGGCGGACGCCTCGTCGTCATCGCGCTCAACCAGGTGGCGCTGCCGCAGGGCCTGCATGCGCCGTTCGTGACGACGGGCGCCCTCGTGATCTTCGGCGGTTCGCAGATCATGCACGCTTCGGGCTTCCTCGCCGTCTATCTCGCCGGCATCATCATCGGTAACCGGCCGACGCGCGCGCATAATTCCGTGGTGGCCTTCCTGGACGCCGCGACCTGGCTGGCGCAGATCGTGATGTTCGTGCTGCTCGGCCTGCTGGTCTCCCCGAGCCGGTTAGGGGCCAGCGTGCTGCCGGCGGTCGGCGTCGCGCTCGTCCTGATGCTTGTCGCGCGGCCGATCGCGGTGTTCGCGTGCCTGGCGCCATTCCGCTTCAACTGGCGCGAGAAGGTATTCATCGCCTGGACCGGCCTGCGCGGCGCGGTCGCGATCTTCCTGGCATCGATCCCGATGCTAGTAGGGCTGTCGAAGGCCTATCTCTACTTCGACGTCGCTTTCGTCGTCGTCATCATCTCGCTGCTGCTGCAGGGCTGGACGCTGGCGCCGGCTGCGCGCAAGCTGCACGTGGCGCTGCCGCGCGCCGAGCGCGGCCCGCGCCGCGTCGAGCTCGACCTGCCCGGCCAGCTCGAGCAGCAGCTGGTCGGCTATCCGGTGCGGCCGAAGAGCCTGTATTTCCGCCGCGGCCTGATCCCGTCCTGGTCCAAGCCGACGCTGGTGATCCGCAACGAGAACATTTTGACGCCGGTGGAGGCCGATCCGATCGCGCCCGGCGATTATATCTACCTGCTGGCGCCGCCGGAGAAGGCCGAGGCGCTCGACCGCTTCTTCGTCGACATGCAGCCGAGCTCGGCGCCGGATCCGCATCTGCTCGGCGACTTCATGGTCTCCGGCGAGCACACGCTCGCCGAGCTCGCGGAGATCTACGGCGTGAAGGTCGGCGAGGACGACGGCAAGCTGACCTTGGCCGATTATTTCGACGTCCATCTCGACCACGCGCCGAAAGAGGGCGCCGAGCTCGCGCTGGACACGATCGTGCTCGTCGCACGCTCGATCTCCGGCGGCCGCATCAACGTCGTCGGCTTGCGCCTGCCGGAAGACGACGAAACACCCCTGCCGCTGACCCGCGCGCAGGCGCTGCGGCGTAAGCTGGCCGACGTGTGGAGCTCGGTTGCGGGGGTTTAGGCTCGGCCGTTGTCCTGGCGAAAGCCATAGCCACCGACTGTAGTTTGGTTGGACGAAGCCAACCAAGAACGCGTCATTGCGAGGAGCTCTTGCGACGAAGCAATCCAGGATCTGTCCCGCGGAGAGAATCTGGATTGCTTCGCTGCGCTCGCAATGACGGTGTTTGTTGAAGGGCCCTGCCTCAACCGCGACATCGCAGCCCGCGGGAACATCGGTCGCCCGATAGCCGCCACCAAATCGCCGCAACCGCCGAAGATTTGCGCGGCTTCGTGACCTCTGCATGCGGAACGCTCTGCGACGCCGCTCGTTCTCCGCGTAACGGTCAATGCACCTGACAGGAGCAGTCCATGCAAAAATTCATCATTCCGGCCATCGTCGCAATTGGCTTGGGAATCAGCTTGGGATCGGCGGCGCCGGCCATGGCGTATGACACCGGCGATCAGATCTCGATGCAGGCCGCGCTCGACGTCGCGACCGATATCGGCGTCATGACCATTTCGCACACCGAGTTCGCCGGCGACGAATGGCAGATCGAAGGCCGCGATCGCACCGGCCGCTGGATGGAGGTCGACGTCGACGCCCGAACCGGCGAAGTGCGCAACGTCGATCGCGGCTGGTAGCTCACGGTCGCAAGTTAGAGCGAGGCAGGTCGGAGACGCGATCCGCCTCGTTCTACGTCAGCACCTTCACCCCGCCAAAACTCGTCACCCTTCCCTGCTTCAGCATCACGATCTGCGTGGCGAGCTGGCGCAGTTCGGCGACGTCGTGGCTGACATAGACCATCGGCACGTTAGCCTCATCCCGCAGCCGTACCAGATAGGGCAGGATCTCGAGCTTGCGGCCCTCGTCGAGCGCGCCGAGCGGCTCGTCGAGCAGCAGCAGGCGCGGCTTTGACAGCAGCGCGCGGCCGAGCGCGACGCGTTGGCGTTCGCCGCCGGAGAGCTTTCCGGGACGACGATCAAGCAGCGCGCCGATGTCGAGCAGGTCGATGATGCGCTTGTGCTGGGCAGGGTCGGCGGCCAAGCGGTTCATCCGCCGGCCGTAGTCGAGATTCTGCGCGACGTTGAGATGCGGAAACAGCCGCGCATCCTGGAACACATAGCCGATGCGGCGGCGCCAGGTCGGCACGTGGATGCCGGCCGCAGTGTCGTCCACGGTCTCGCCATCGATCACGATGGTGCCGCGGTCGGGCCGCAAGAGGCCCGCGATCATGTTGACCAGCGAGCTCTTGCCGGCGCCCGACGCGCCGAACAGGCCGATGACGCGGCCTTCGCCGGTGAAGGCTGCCTGGAGCGAGAATTCGCCGAGCTGTTTTTCGATGTCGACGCGCAGCATCGTCAGTTTCCGTGCAGGCGTTGCGTGGCGCGGCGCGCGAACCATTCGGCGGCGATCAGCGCGCCGATCGCGAGTACGATCGAGACGATGACCAGCCGTCCGGCGGCCGCGTCGCCGTCCGGCGTCTGGATCAGCGAATAGATCGCGGAGGAAATCGTCTGGGTCTCGCCGGGAATGTTGGAGACGAAGGTGATGGTGGCGCCGAACTCGCCGATCGCCTTGGCAAAGCCCAGCACCATACCGGCGAGCACGCCGGGCAGCGCCAGCGGCAGTGTCACCGTGAAGAACACCTTCCACGGCGCTGCGCCGAGTGTCTCCGCCGCCTGCTCGAGCCGGCGGTCGATCGCCTCGATCGACAGCCGCATCGGCCGCACCAGCAGCGGAAACGACATCAGGCCGCAGGCGAGCGCCGCGCCGGTCCAGCGGAAGGCGAAGACGATGCCGAGATAATCGGCGAGGAAGCCGCCGACGAGGCCGCGGCGGCCGAAAGTCAGAAGCAAGAGATAACCGGTCACAACCGGCGGCAAGACCAACGGCAGATGCACGACGGCATCGAGAACGGACTTGCCCCAGAAATCCTTGCGGGCGAGCAGCCACGCCAGCGCAATGCCGAACGGGGTTGCCACCAGCGTCGCAACGACGGCGACCCTGAGCGAGAGCAGGATCGCCGTCCATTCGGCGGGAGAGATGTCGAACATCAACGCGGTGGTATCAGGTGGTCGGGCTCACCAGAAACTTGAAACCGTATTTCTCCAGAATGGTCTTGGCCGTCGTGGAGCGTAGGAAAGCGAGATAGTCTTTTGTCTCGCCCTTTGCGGTCGTGGTCGCAGCAACAGGATAGATGATCGCGGGATGCGAATCCGCCGGGAAGGTGCCGACGACCTTGACGCCGGGCTCGACCTTGGCGTCGGTGGAATAGACGATGCCGAGGTTGGCCTCGCCGCGGGCCACCAGCGTCAGCGCCGCGCGCACGCTCTCGGCCATGGCGAATTTCGGCTCGGCGACCTGCCAAGCGCCGAGCTTCTCCAGCGCCGCCTTGGCGTATTTGCCGACCGGAACGGACTTGACGTCCCCCGTCGCGATCCTGCCGTCGCCGGCAAGTTTTGCGAGGTCAAACCCCTGCGCGATGGTGACGTTGTCGATCTTGGAATCCTTCGGCGCGATCAGCACGATGCTGTTGCCGAGCAGGTTGACCCGGGTCGACTCGTTGATGGTCTTCTTGGAGACCGCATAGTCCATCCAGTCGGTGTCGGCGGAGACGAACACGTCGGCCGGCGCGCCCTGCTCGATCTGCTTTGCGAGGGCTGAGCTCGCGGCGTAGCTCGCGGTGATCTTGACACCGGTCTTGGCGGTGTAGGCGGCGTCGACCTCATCGAGCGCGTTCTTCATCGACGCCGCGGCGAACACGGTGAGGGTCTTGTCCTCGGCGGCAGCAGGCGAAAGGCTCGCGCCCGCGAGGATCACGAAGGCGGTGAATAGTCCGGCAATACGAATCATGGGATAGCGCTCCGTCCGAGCTCGCGCGCAAATGCGTGCGCAATTCTGGCGTTGTGTGGGTCGGATGCGACGGGTGGAAGCGCTGTTCCACGGGGCCCCGCAGCGGCTTACGGCCGGCAGGGATATCGCACGTGCGAAGATAGCAGGCTGGGGCCTCAGGTCAAAGGCGACCGTTTGGTCTATTGCGCTGGCAAGATCGCGATCGACAGCGAATTGTCCTTGGCACCGCTGATCTGGACCACGAAAGGCTGTGCCGACAGCTCGTATTTCACGGTCTTGCGGATGCCCTCGCAATCGGTCGCGCCGCTGAAGGCCACCGGCTTGAGGAAATGGCCGTCCTGGACCACGTCAATCCAGGCCCCGGCTGACAGGCTGACCGTATAGAGCCCCGCCTTCGGCGCCTTGATGCTGGTGAAGCCGGCAAAGGTGCCATCCTTCGGCGCCCGCTCCGGTGGCGAGGGGAGTTTTGCGTCCGCGGGAGCAACCAGCCCCAGCGTGATGGCCGCTGACGGCAATGCCGCCTGTTCGCTGCCCGATGCGAGCTTGGCCCGGTCCGGCGCGGTGAGCGCGGCGCGCTCGCGCTCTATTGGCCATTTGAACTTATCGCAGCCTGAGGGCTCCTCGGCGGCCAGGGCGGAGGTTGCACCAAGCGAGAGTGCGGCAAGGAAGGTGAAGACGCGCATGTCAAATCTCATCGTTGGCCACGCGAGGGATGCGGGCTTGAAGTCAGGCTTCGCCAGAGAACGGGATGCGCATCCCGGGATGCCGCGGGCTTACGGCCACACGGCGAGACGATCCTAGCGCATTTGGGGGGAAGCGGACCAGTCAGGACTCCGTCATCCCGGATGAGCGAAACGGCGCAATCTCTCCACTCGTCGTCCTGGACAAGCGGAGCGCCGATCCAGGACCCATTACCCCAGGGAGCAGTTTGGCGAGGATTCGCGGTTACCAGCTCGCCAACAATTTTTCGCTGGGGTAATGGGTCCTGGCTTTCGCCAGGACGACGGCTGAAGGTGCGGCTGCAGCCTAAGGCTACGGCTTCGCGTCGCCTGCATGGAGCACCGCCTTGCACGCCGCTGGCATCTGCGCCAGCGTCATCGGCGGCTTTGGTTTCGGCGGCTCCGGCGGAGGCTTCGGGTGCAGCACGGCGTCCGAGAACCAGTAGGCGAGATCGGCGGGCTTGCAGCCTTCGTCGTCGGATTGCGACGGCTGGCCTTCGCATTCGCCCGCGCCCGCGGGGCAGCGCATGCGAATGTGGAAGTGGTAGTCGTGGCCCCACCACGGGCGGATCTTCGACAGCCAGGCGCGGTCGCCCTTGGCCTCGCGGCACAGCGCCTTCTTGATCGCGGCATTGACGAAGATGCGCTGCACGGCTGGCTCCCGCGCCGCATCGCGCAGCACCAGCACGTGGCCTGGCGTGAACACCTTCGGATCGACGTCGAGCCGGTCGGGGCGCACCATCATCACCGCCGACATCTCCTCGCGCTCCTCGCGCGAGAGGCGACGGTCCGGCATCGGCGTCAACCAGATGTCGGCATCGAGACCGATCTGATGGCTGGCATGGCCTGACAGCGCCGGTCCGCCGCGCGGCTGACCGATGTCGCCGACCAGGATGCCGGGCCAGCCGGCGTCCTTGTGCGCCTTGGCCGCGAGCCGCTTGATCAGCGCGATCATGTCGGGATGGCCGTAGCTGCGGTTGCGCGACAGCCGCATCACCTGCCAATTGTCGCCGTTCACCGGCATCTGCGCGGCGCCTCCGATGCAGCCCTTGGCGTAGGAGCCGATGACATGCGCCGGCCCCTTCGACGGCAGCAGCTTGCGCGCGAACAGCTCCTTGGCGCCGAGCGCGGGATCGCCGGGATTGGCGAGCGGCGGCAGCGGCTTCGGCGTGACGCTGCCCTTGTCCTGAGCCAGCGCGACGCCGGCAGTCAGGAATGTCGCTAGAAGCAGGAGAGGGGTGAGGCGGCGGGGACTCATGCTGATTCGTTATAACCCAACACTGCGTCAGGGTTAAGAATGAGGCTTGTTATGAGGGTGCCGCCTCACGGCGTCTTTACAGCCGCGAGGCGCCGGCGCTGGGCTTGAGCGGACAAGCGGATTACGGCTCGGGCGTCGACAGGATCGCCTTCCCCACGTCCTGGTAATGCGTGTCGCGCGCCTGGATCTGCTGCGCGATCGCATGCATGTCGCGAAATCGGCGCTCGAACGGGTTGCTGCGGAACACCGCGGTCGCGCCCGCCATGTGATAGGCGGCGTCGACCACCTTGGCCGATTGATGAATGGTCCAGGTCGCGGCCAGGCGAACCGCGCTGCGATGCGCCGCACTGAACGCGCCGGTGACGGAGAGATCGTCCCACATCGCATGCGCGGTCGCATAGAGATAGGCGCGTGCAGCGCGAAGGTCGCCCTCGGTGCGGCCGATCAGGCCCTGGACCGCCCCGTTGTCGCGCATTGCGCTGGCGGCGAGCGACTGGTGCTTGCCGCGCGCCAAGGCGATGGCGGCATCGAGCGTGGCGCGCGCGATGCCAAGCGAGACCGCGGCAAAGCCGAGGCTGAAGGTCGAGCCGGTGCCGATCCTGTAGAGCGGTCCCGTCTCGCGCAGCGCAGCCGGCACGTCGCGGAACGCCGTGAAGCGCTCGGGGACGAAGATGTCGCTCACTTCATAAGAGTCCGTGCCGGTGCCGGCGAGCCCGATCGCCTGCCAGACGTCGTGCAGCACGGCGCTCGCGGCCGGAAACAGTATGGTACGTACCTCCGGCGATCCGTCGGCATTTTTCCGCGGCGTGCCGTCACCATTGACGATGCGCACGTGTGCCCCGAGCCAGCTCGCCTGCCGCGAGCCCGAGGCGAAATCCCAGCGCGCCGTGACCCGATAGCCGCCTTCCACGGCGCGTGCCTCATGCGCGATCGCGCCCCAGGCGAGGATGCCGGGCGGCGTGTTGAAGATTTCGTCCGCCGTATCATGGTCGAGCGAGGCCGCGATCATCGCGCAGACGCTGCATTGGCCGAGGCACCAGGCGGTGGAGGCATCCGCCTTCGCGATCTCCTCCAGCATCTGCATGAAGACTTCAATGGGGGCTTCTGCGCCGCCCAGGCCGTGCGGCAATAGCGCCCGATAGAGCCCGTTCTCGATCAACGCATTGACGACATCAGGCGTCAGCCGCCGCGTCCGCTCGATCGCATCGGCCTCGCGCGCAATCAGCGGCGCGATCGCCCGGGCAAGTTCGACCAGACCAACCCTGGGAGCTGCGTTCATGCGCGCGTCCTCGCCCATTCTGCCGTGAGCGGTTAAGGAGTGTGATGGTCGTCCATATGGCCGGGAAGATCAAGATCACGCCACTCGGCCCGCCGACATCAATCTAAAATCTCGCAATCTAGGTACTAGGGCGCGGACCGGCTGGGGTCATCGAACACTCGCTCCATGATGATCGTGCGTTCGTCACCGTAATAGCTGTCACGCACGAGATTGAATCCGAGTCGCGCGTAGAAGGCTTCAGCGGTGACCGAAGAAGGAACGGTCAGCGAGGGAACGCTTCGCTCGCGCGCCGTGCGCTCGATCTCTGCCATCAGCAGCTTGCCGATACCTCGGGTCTGAACATCGGGAGCCACGAAGACGGTACGGACCACGCCTCCGTCGAGGCTTGCCGTTCCGACGACGCGGCCGCCCACGGTGGCGACGAAAACGGTGCGTTTCCCGATCAGCTCCCGCACGGCGTCCGGACTGAAGCTGCGTTCGACCCTTTCGATGATCTCGTCGGTATAGTCTTTCGCGTTGGTCTCGCGCAGTGCACGCAAAATGACCGCACTTATTTCGTCGGCGTCATTCTCAAGCGCGGATCGGATCGTGTATTCCATGGTCGTTCC